>CABUNR010000011.1:0-40419 GCA_902492995.1 uncultured Bacillota bacterium
AAATAGTCATACAAATTTAAATAGTCATATGATGACAAATATGGAGTGGGGAGCAGCCGCATACCTAACATATTCAAAGTATGGTAGATGCACAAATGAATCGTGTACAGAAGTTACTATAAATAATATAAATACAGGATATCGTGGAAAAGATGCAGCTTTTTCTGGACAATTAGAATATGGAGCAACCATAACAGGTTGTGCAGGAGATACTGTGTCAGCTAGTGTATTATCAAATAGTGGTGACTGTACAAATAAATATAATACAGCTAAAGGATACTTAGCTAGTACAACAGGAAATATAACAGGAATATATGATATGAGTGGAGGGTCTTGGGAATATGTCATGGGCGTATTAGAGGACTCTAATGGTAACCTTTATTCAAGAGTTAGTGGTTTTAAAGGATTAAAAGGAAATGTAGAAGGATCAAATACAAGTGGACTAGATTTTCCAGATAAAAAATACTATGATTCATATGTAAGTAGTGATGCAGTAGGTACAGATAACTGGTATAAATATACTAGTGGAAAACTAGGCGATGCTACAAAAGAAATCGCAAACACTAAAACAAATTCATCAAATGATAGAGGTTTATGGTTTAATGCTTCCGCGTACTTCGTTTCTCCTACGTGCCCTTTCTTCAACCGTGGTGGTAGCTGGAACAATGGTACTGAAGCAGGTGTGCTTTGCTTCACCCGTGACGCTGGTAATTCCAGCGGCCACATTTCGGCTCGTTCAGTGCTTGCGTACTAGTTATAAAAAAGAACATAATAAACAATATAAATTTGTAAATCTTTAAATACTATTAAATTATTAATAAAAAACTATTAACTAATTTTTGTTAATAGTATAAAACTAGAAGTTAGCACTTCTAGTTTTTATTCCTTGATAAGAATCTCTTCTTTTCATTTCTTTATCAATTTCATTTAAGACAGTAAATTTTTTAACTAACCAATTAGGTTCAATTAAATCTTCAACTTTAGGATCTCCTGTAATTCTATTAATGACTATATCTTCTCTTAAATATTCTAGCTCATCACATACAATATCCACATATTCTTCTTTAGTTAAAATGTGAAATGGTCTTTCATTATATATTTTTTCTAATTTGGTATTTTTTAAAATACTTAACATATGAATTTTAATGCCTTGAATATCTAAATCATTTAAAAATTTAACAGTTTCAATCATCATATCCTTAGTTTCATAAGGAAGTCCATTAATAATATGAACGACAACATTAATATTCCTTTTTCTAAGTTCTTTAACACAACTTAAAAAACATTCTAGAGAATGACATCTATTTATAAAATTAGATGTTTCTTCATGAATTGTTTGAAGACCAAGTTCAATTGTTAAATATGTTCTTTTAGATAACTTTTCTAAATAATCCATACATTCCTCTGTTATAGAATCAGGACGTGTTGCAATAGAAAGACCAATTACATTATCTAACGCTAAAATAGTTTCATATTTTTGTTTTAATATATTAACTGGAGCATAGGTGTTAGTATGAGCTTGAAAATAACCAATATATTTACCATTAGGCCACTTATTTTCCATTATTTTTTTTACGTCATTAAACTGAGTTACTAAATCCTTATCTTTATCACCAGCAAACTCGCCACTACCTAAATTAGAACAATAAATACATCCACCATATCCTTTAGTTCCATCAATATTTGGACAAGTAAAACCAGCATTTAAACTAATTTTGAAAACTTTTGAATTAAACTTATTTTTATAAAAATAATCTAAAGTATGATATCTCTTATTATTATATGAATATTTAAACATAACATCACCAAATATAATTATACATATAAAAATTATGAAAATATAGTGAAAATTACTAAAAATTAACAAAAAACTTTATAATTTATAATATTTTTGATATAATTATGTAGGAGGTAATAATATGAAAAAGAATAGCATTATTAAAGCCATACTATTTACATTTTTAGCATATGTGGTTTTAAGTTGGATTATTCCAGGTGGTACATTTTCAAGTGGTGTATTTACTAAAGGAAAAGTAACACCAGTAGGAATAGGAGATATATTTATATATCCAATATCAACATCTATTACATCAATATTTGTTTTAACAGGATTAATAATTTTATTAATCGGTGGACTTTATGGTGTAATGAATCAAACCGGAGCATACCAAAAATTAGTTGGCAGTGTAGCAAAGAAATTTGAAGGAAAAGAAAAAGTATTCTTAATAATTTCTATACTAGTGTTTGCAATTTTAGCGTCACTTACAACACTAACACTTCCATTAATAGTTATGGTACCATTCTTTGTAGCCGTAATTTTATTACTAGGTTATAGTAGAATGACAGCATTATTATCAACTATTGGAGCTATTTTAGTTGGTAATATGGGAACTGTATTTGGATATAATACAGGAGGGTATAACTATATTAATTATTTCTTTGGTTTAAAATCAACAGAAAATATAGTTGCAAAAATAGCTTTATTTGTAGTATTAGTTTTAATTTTAACAATATTTGTTATAAAAACTAGCAAATTAGAAAAAGTAGAAAAGAAAAAAGCAAAAAAATCTACAAAGAAAAAAGAAGAAGTAGAGGAAAAAGAGATTTCTATACCTTTATATAAAAAGGTTGAAGAATCTAAAAAATCTACATTACCATTAATCATTATTCTTGGTTTAACACTTGTTATAGCTTTTGTTGCAATGTTTAACTGGGCAGGAGCAATAGGAAGTGAAAAAACAATCTTTGATACATGGTATACAAATATTACATCAGTTAAGTTAAATGGATATCCATTATTTGCAAACTTAATAGGTTCAATCAATCCATTTGGACATTGGTCAAATTATGAATTTGCAATGCTACTTATGATAGCAATCATAGTAATTGGATTTGTATATAATTTAAAGGTAAAAGAAACATATGATGCTTTAGTAGAAGGTATGAAAGAAATGTTAGGAGTAGCTATAGTTGCTATATTAGCAAACATTTTACTTCTAGTAGTAAATAGTGCATCAGCAACATTTGCTACATATATATTTAATATATTCTTCAAAATGGCAAAAAGCTTCAATTTTGCTGTAATAGCTATAATATCAGCAATTGGATCAATTGCATATAGTGATTTCCCTTATTTAATGAATGTACTATATGATCCAGTAACTTCATTATATGCAAAAAATATACCTGAAGCTGTATATGTTATGCAAGTAATATATGGATTTATGATGATGATAGTACCTACAAGTGTAGGACTTGTAATAGGATTAAAATATTTAGGAATTTCTTATAAAGAATGGTTTAAAGAAAATTGGAAACTATTATTAAGTTTACTTGTTGCAGCACTTATCTTAATTGTAATAGTTGTATTAGTTTAAGGGTGAAAACCCTTTTTCTTTTTACAAAAAAATGATAAAATAATATTGTGATAGTATGAAATATGAAATAGATGGAATAGAATTTAATGTAATAATAGAAAAAAAGAATAATAAAAATACTTATTTGAGAGTGAAAGAAAATAAAGAAATTTTAATAACGACTAATTTTTTTGTTACAAAAAATCAGATTTTAAAAATATTAGAAGATAATAAAAAATATATATTAAAAAATTTTGAAAGAATAGAAAAAAAACAAGAGCAACAAGAAAAATTTTATTTATTAGGTCATGAATACAATATTATTATTTTACCTAAATCAAAAGTAGAAATCATTGATAATAATATATATGTAGACAGCATGAAAAAACTAGATTTATGGTTAAATAAAGAAATGAGAAAACTTTTTCAAAATAGATTAGATTACATTTATAATAAATATGAAGAGAATATACCTTATCCAAGTCTTAGAATTAGAAAGATGAAAACTAGATGGGGGGTATGCAATGTAAAGACACACGTTATAACATTAAATAGTGAACTCTTAAGATATGATATAGAAAAGCTTGATTATGTAATAACGCATGAATTAGCTCATTTAATACATCATAATCATTCAAAAAACTTTTGGAATTTAGTTGAAAAATACTGTCCAAATTATAAAAAAGTAAGAAAAGAATTGAGATATTGATTGACTTTAATAAATAATATTAATATAATAATTAAGGAAATACAGAGAAAAAGAGGAGTAGTTATAAAAGCTTTATAGAGAGTTAGTGGTAGGTGTAAACTAATATGCAAATATAACGAATGTTGCTTTGGAGTAGAATATCATAATGATATTACGTATATTATGCGTTAAATAAAAGAGGTAATTTATATTACAAATTAAGGTGGTACCACGAATATTTCGTCCTTATATTATGGTCCTTTTTTTATGGAGGAAAATATGATAGAAAAAAATATATTAGAAAAATTTGATAAATATACAAGTAATTATAATTTAAATGATCCTAAAATAAAACTAAAATATGATCATTCAATAAGAGTAATGAAATTAAGTAAAAAATATGCAACTAAATTAGGTTATTCAAAAGAAGATGTAGAACTTGCAACATTAATAGGACTTTTACATGATATAGGAAGATTTGAACAAATAAAAGTATATAATACCTTCGATGATAGTAAAAGTATTGATCATGCTTTATATGGAGTAAAAGTATTATTTGAAGATAATTTAATAGAAGAATTTTGGAATAAAAAAGAGGATTATGAAATAATAAAAACAGCAATTTATAATCATAATAAGTATAAAATAGAAAATATTAAAGATGAAAGAATTCTTATGCATACAAAATTAATTAGAGATACAGATAAAGTAGAAATAATTTACATGTATGGTTATTTAAAAGAATATACTTTAAAAAATAAAGATTATCTAATATCAGAAAATATAATAAAAGCAGTTAAAAATCATATGCAAGTACACAATGAAGATATAAAAAAAGAATGTGATGGAGCTGTTGTAGGATTATGTTTTGCTTTCGATATAAATAATGATGTATGTTTAAAAGAGATGAAAAAAAACTTAAAAGAATATTATAAAATTATAGAAAAAGATAATAAATTTAAAAGTATTTATGAAGAAGTAATAAAATATATAGATGAGAGGATAAATAATTATGCTAGATAAGAAATATAATCATATAGAAGTAGAAAAAAATAAATATGAAGATTGGAAAAATAAGGGATATTTTAATTCTGGAGATTTATCAAAAAAACCATACAGCATAGTAATACCGCCACCAAATGTTACAGGAAAACTACATATAGGACATGCTTATAATGTTTCTATACAAGATGCAATTATAAGATTTAAAAGAATGCAAGGTTATGATTGCCTGTGGCTTCCTGGAATGGACCATGCCGCAATAGCAACAGAAGCGAAAGTAGTAAAAAAATTAAAAGAAGAAGGTATTGATAAATATACCTATGGTAGAGAAAAATTTTTATCAGCTTGTTGGGATTGGACTCATGAATTTGGTAATTCAATAAGAAATCAATGGAAAGCTATGGGAATATCAGTTGATTATAATAAAGAAAGATTTACGTTAGATGAAGGACTTAATAAAGCAGTTACAAAAGTATTTGTAGATTACTATAATAAAGGTTTAATTTATAGAGGAGAAAAAATAATTAACTGGGATCCAGTAGCAAAAACAGCTTTATCAAATGAAGAAGTAATATATAAAACAGTAGAAGGGGCATTCTATCATTTAAAATATATTATAGAAGGAACAAATGATTATTTAGATGTTGCAACAACTCGTCCTGAAACTTTATTTGGAGATACCGCAGTAGCCGTTAATCCAAATGATGACAGATATAAAGCTTTAATAGGAAAAAATGTAATACTTCCAATTGTAAATAGATTAATCCCAATTATTGGTGATAATCATGCTGATATGGAAAAAGGAACTGGTGTAGTTAAAATTACCCCTGCACATGATCCTAATGACTTTGAAGTAGGAAATAGACATAACTTAGAAAGAATTATTATTATGAATGATGATGCTACAATGAATAGTAATTGTCCAGAAAAATATCAGAAAATGACTAGAGAAGAATGTAGAAAAGTATTACTTCAAGATTTAAAAGAGAAAAATTTATTACTTGAAATTGAACCACTTAATCATGAAGTAGGACATTCAGAAAGAACTGGTGCAATGGTAGAACCAATGATAAAAAAACAATGGTTTATTAAAATGAAATCTTTAGCAGATAATGTTTTAAAAACACAAAAAAAACAAGATGAAAAAGTTAATTTTATACCAGAAAAATTTGAAAAAACATTAACTCATTGGATGGAAGATTGCCATGATTGGTGTATTTCTCGTCAATTATGGTGGGGACATAGAATACCTGCTTGGTATAAAGGTGAAGAAGTATACGTTGGAATGGAGGCACCAGAAGAAGAAGGTTGGATTCAAGATGAAGATGTACTAGATACATGGTTTTCAAGTGCGTTATGGTCTTTTTCAACATTAGGTTGGCCTGATAAAACTGTAGATTTTGAAAGATATTTTCCTAATAATTGTTTAGTAACAGCTTATGATATTATCTTTTTTTGGGTAGCTAGAATGATTTTTCAATCAGAAGAAATTAATAATGTAAGACCATTTAAAGACTGTATTATTCATGGACTTATTAGGGATAAAATGGGAAGAAAAATGTCTAAATCCCTAGGCAATGGTGTAGATCCTTTTGATATGATAGAAAAATATGGAGTAGATGCTTTAAGATTTTATTTAACAACAGATTGTGCTTTAGGTACAGATTTAAGATTTGATGAAACAAAAATGTCTAGTACATGGAATTTTATCAATAAATTATGGAATGCATCACGCTTTGTTTTGATGAATATTGAAGATATAGAAAGTATTACATATGATAATTTATCAATAAGTGATAAATGGATATTAACCAAAATGAATTATTTAATAGAAAATGTTACAAAACATATGGAAAAATATGAATTTAATATAGTAGGTAGTGAGTTATATAACTTTATTTGGAATGACTTCTGTGACTGGTATATAGAACTTTCTAAAACAAATATGAGTAATACTAATAAATCTGTATTATTATTAGTACTTACAAATATTTTAAAAATGTTACATCCTTTTATGCCATTTGTAACTGAAGAAATATATATGATGTTACCAATTAAAGATAGTAATTCTATTATGGTAAGTAGTTATCCTATAGTAAATGAATTTGTATTTAAAGAAGAAAAAGAAATATTAGATAAAATATTAGAAGATATTGTTGCAATTCGTAATTTAAAAGCAAACAATAATATTACTAAAAATGCTTTTGTTAATTATAATATAGAAGAAAAATATAAAGATATTTATTTTAGTCAATTAAAACTTGATAAACATGAATATATAAATGAATCAGAATTAACTAAATACAATTATAAATCTAAATATATTGATATAAATTATTATGAAGAAAATAAAGAAAATGATTCAAATAAAATAGAAGAAATAAAAAAATTGAAACAATCTATTGAAAGAAGAGAAAAATTACTTTCAAATGAAAATTACGTAAATAAAGCACCACAAAATATAGTAGAACTAGATAGAAAAAAACTAGAAGAGGAAAAAGAAAAATTAAGATTATTAGAAAACTAAAGGCTTAAAAAGCCTTTTTTATAAAAAAATATAATATAGATAAAAATTATTTTAAAAATAAGAAATTTGTTGTAGATAAAATATATTTTTAAAATGGAAAGATTAATATATATCATGTTGTGAATCAATTAAATTTAAAAAATTTTGAAAAAATTACCAATTTATAAATGTATATATATATAATAATAGTAAAAAATAATAATGTGATTAATGTCAATAATTTACAAAATTCGACAAAATTTTTTAAACTACTTGACTATATCAAATACATTATGATATTATATTAATGTAAAAAATAGAGGAGGAATAAAAAATGAAACAAAATAAAAAAGGTTTCACATTAATCGAATTATTAGCTGTAATCGTAATTTTAGCTATCATTGCATTAATTGCAACTCCAATCATTTTAAATATGATTAACGATGCTAAAAAATCTGCTGCAAAGGACTCTGCTTATGGATATATGAAATCAGTAGATAACTATATTGCATTAGCTGCAATGAGTACAACTACTGGTGGTACAACTACACCAATTGGAAAATATAATCCAGCAAATTTACCTAAAGGTTATGATACAGCTCAAGGTGTAACTTGTACAAAAGGAGCAACAGATGCAAATAATTGTGCTGCATTCTTTACTGCAATCGATAGTACAGTAAAAGGAACAAGAGCTGAAGATAATTCAACAATTACAATTGCTAATGGTGCAGTATCTAGTGCAACTTTAAAAATGGACGGATTTACAGTTAATATTGATGCACAAGGTAATGCTTCAATGTCTTAATAGATAATTAATTCGATTATAAAACTAGTTATAAACTAGTTTTTTTATTTTTTCTTTGTTATAATGAAATAGGTGGAAATATGAAAAATATAGTATTTAAAACAAAGTTTGATGAATGTAAAAACTTAAATAAAATTGTAAAAAAAATAGATAATAACTTTTTTACAAATATTTCATATAAATTATTAAATTTATGGATATTTTATCCATTATTAATGATGTTTATAACATATAAATTTAATAGTACTATATCCCGTAACATAATGTTTTATTTACTTATTTTTATAGGAGTAATAGGTTTAATAGTTGGAATTTTAAAAATAATTAAAACTAAAGAAAAAAATATTGGAATTATATTAGGAATACTTTTATTAATATGGTGTTTAATAACAAGCCTTTTTTCTAATAATTATAATTTAGCATTTACAGGAGAATTATATAGAAAAGAAGGATTTGAAACATATTTGCTATATGGTGGAATTTTCTTACTTGGCATTTTAATAAATGATAAAAATATGAAAAAACTAATTAAAAATTTATTATTTGTAGAAGTAGTGTTAGGCGTAATTGCACTAGTAAATAATGACATAACATATAAATTAATGAACAACCAAATGGCATATACAGCTATATTTTCAAATATTAATCATTATGGATACTACTTAATGTTTGGAATTATTCTATCTATATATATGTATTTAAATAGTAAAAAAATATATAAAATTCTTTATCTGGTAGTATATATTTTTTTACTACATGTTCTATTACTAAATGATACATTTGGTTCATTTATTTCAGTATCATTAACACTTTTTTTTATAATACTTTATTACCTAATAAAAAGAAAAAATATAAAAGAGTTAGTATTTATAATAATTGGATTTATATTAATTACGTCTTTAACATTTAAAAATAATGAAAATATATGCTATAAAAATTTTAAAAGCATATTTAATGATGCAAAAGTAGTAAATAAATCATTAAATAATAAAAATAATGTAAATCAAATAGATGAAATTGGATCTTTTAGAGGTGAATTGTGGAAATATGGTATAAAATTTATAAGGCAAAAACCAATTATAGGGCATGGAATTGAATCAACTTATATACTATATAGTAATAATGGAATATTTCAAACAAGACCACATAATATATTAATTCAATTTGGTGTTTTTACAGGTATACCAGGAATTATATTATATTTATCATTTGTAATGTCAATAATAATAAAAAAATTAAAAAATATAAACAAAATAAATGAATTAAGTTTATTTTGTTTAGGTGTAGTAATATGTTATTTTATTTCATCACAATTTGGTAATTCCATGTTTTATACAACACCATATTATATGATTTTTTTAGGATTTATGAGTAAAAATAATAAAAAAGAATTAAACTAATTCTTAAAATATGATAAGATATGTATGAATGGAGGCACTATATGTTAAAAGAAAAATTATTACCAGCGGATATATTTGTTGTTGTAAATAAAACAATATTAAATGATCAAGATAGAAAACTTTTAACAATGCTATATCAACCAATAATAGGTTCAAATGCAATAAGTTTATTTTTAACACTTTGGTCATATTTAGATAAAATGGAATTAATGAGCCTTGAATGTACACATCATCATTTAATGATGAGTATGAGAAATAGATTAGAAGAAATAATAGAATCAAGAGAAAAATTAGAAGCAATAGGTCTACTTAGAACATATATAAAAAAAGATAACATAAATAATTATATATATGAATTATATTCACCAGTAAGTCCAAATGAATTTTTTTCAAATCCTATTCTTAACGTATCATTATATAATAACGTAGGAAAAATTGAATATGAAAAACTAAAAGAATACTTTAAAATACCTAAATTTAATTTAAAAGAATATGAAGATATATCATGTAGTTTTCAAGATGTATTTGAAGTATCAAATATAAGCTCGTTTGAAAATATGACAAATGATTTAAAAAGATTTAATAAAAATAAATTAAGTTTAGTATCAAAAATAGATATTGAAAATGTTTTATCATTAATCCCAGATGAAATGTTAAATATAAGAAGTGTAACAAGAGATACAAAAGACTTAATATATAAATTATCTTTTATATATAATTTAAATGATGATGAAATGAGTGAATTAATAAGAAATTCTATAAGTGATAAAAAAACAATAGATAAAAAACTTCTAAGAGAAAATTCAAGAAATTACTATCAATTTGAAAATAGTGGTAAATTGCCATCAATAGTATATAGAAATCAACCAGAATATTTAAGAAAACCAATTGGAGATACATCAAATAAAGCAAAAATGATATATCAATTTGAAACAACAAGTCCATATGATTTTTTGGTAAATAAACACGGAGGAGAAAGGCCAACTAAAAATGAATACCAAATATTAGAATATTTACTTATTGATATGAATTTAAAACCAGGAGTTGTTAATGTTTTATTAGATTATGTATTAAAAAGTAATAATAATAAATTAGTAAAAAAATATATAGAATTAATTGCTGAACAATGGTCAAGAAGCAAAATAGAAACAGTAGAAAGTGCTATGGATTTTGCACTAAAAGAAGATAAACAAAAGAAAACAAAAACTAAACAAAAGAAAGTAATAGAACAAAAACCATCATGGTTCAATAAAGAAATAAAAGGATTAGAAGCAAAAGAAGATGAAGTAGAAGAAATAAATAAAATATTAAGCGAATATTAGATAATTCTAATATTTTTTTGTATTAATTTTTTAAATATAATGTTATAATTTATTTAGTAGGTGATAGTATGCAAAAACTAAAAGAAAGTATAAAATTAGAAAAAGATAACAATTTTAGTCTAAAAACATCATTTGAAGAATCACTAAAAAATCCTAAATTCAAAAAATTATGTGAAAAATTAAAAATAAAAGAGGAAAAATTATATAAATATACAACAATGTTAGAAGATTCTAGTATTGAATATGATAACTGTTTAAATTGTAAAAATATATTAGAATGTAAAAATAAAATAAAAGGATATGCTTACTTACCAGAAATAGAAAATAATCAAGTAAAATTTGGATATAAGATGTGCAAAAAAAATGAAAAAATAAAAAAAGAACATCAGTATTTAGAAAACGTTTATTGCTATAATATTCCAGAAGAAATAAAAAATGCTAAAATGAAAGATATAATAGTAGATGATAAAAATAGGTTTAAAGTAATAAAATGGCTAAATAATTTTATAAAGACATATGATAATACAAAACCTATGAAAGGATTATATTTATATGGCTCATTTGGAAGTGGAAAAACATATTTAATATCGGCTATGTTTAATGAATTAGCTAAATCCGGTGTTAAAAGTGCTATAGTATTTTATCCAGAATATTTAAGTAATTTAAAAAGTTCATTTGGAAAATTAGATTATCAAGAAAAAATAGATAAATTAAAAAAGATACCATTACTTTTAATAGATGATATAGGAGCAGAAACAACGACACAATGGAGTAGAGATGAGGTATTATGTCCTATAATGCAATATAGAATGCAAGAAAAATTGCCAACATTTTTCACATCCAATTTAGATTTGGAATTACTAGAACAACATCTTGCTTTATCTAAAAATGGAATAGAAGAAGTAAAAGCAAAAAGAATAATAGAAAGAATAAATGCATTAACAGAAAAAGAAGATTTAATAACAAAAAATTATAGAAAATAGGGTGGTTTTATGATTCCAAAAGAAGATATATATAAATTAAAATTAGACTTAAAGAAATATTTAAATCAAAAAACAAATTATTCTATAATAAGTTTAGAAAGTAAATTAGATTTATTATCCAAAGATGATTTATTTGTTTTAATTTGTGATTTATTTAAAGATTCTGTAGATAATTTTAATTTTGAAACCCCAGTATACTATAATAAATATTTATTTAAATGTATAGATTATTTAAATAGAGATGAAATAAAAAATAAAGAATATATAATAAAAAAAATAGAAAAAATAAAAAAAATAATAACAGACAAAATAAATAATAACAAAAGTAATACAAACGTTTCAATATCTAATAAAGCATTTTTACTAAGTTTAAATAGTGAACTTAATTATATAGTAGTTAAACTTAAAAATGAAAAAAACAACAATATATTAAATATGAATGATACATATGATATATTAAATGAGCTTATATTTAAAATAAGAAATCCTATATATGTAGAAGAAATTTTAAATAATTATCCTAATCTAATATTAACTAAAAAAAATAATAGATACTTATTTGAAGAGGTATATGATAAATATTTAAATGTTTTACTTAATAGAAATGATAATTATGAATTATTATATTTTAATAAATTAGTTTTAACATTTTTAAAAAATTCTAATAATAATGAAGATATAAAAATAATAGTTTTAAATAAATCAAATAAATTATTATCATCATTAGATAGTAGAAATATATCAAAAGAAAAAATAGAAAAAATAAAATTTTTCTTAAAAGAATTAAATGATTTTTATTTAAATCCCAATTTAACAATAGGAAAAAGATTAGAAAATTTAAAAATAAAATAAAATTTGAAAAAAATAGAAAATTTAGAAAAATTCACTATAAAAAAAGTGAATTGGAAAAATTATAAAGAAAATAATAGATATATATTAACCTTTGATGATCCAAATGCAAAAATACTTGAAAATGCTATATCATTTGATTGTTTAAAAAATGGTAACTATTTACTAGGATTATACGTAGTAGATATGGATGCTTATTTAGATGGAGAAAATAACTTAAAAGAATATATATATGAAAATACTATGAGTATAAAAGGATATCCAATGGTTCCAAAAGAAATAACAAATAAACTTTCTTTAGAACAAAATAAAAGAAAAAAAACAATTGCATACTTATTTGAATTAGATAGAAATTTATGCGTTGTAAACTTTAAAGTAGAAAGGCATAACATAAAAGTAAAATATAATTTAAAATTCAGTGATGTAAAAAAGATAATGGAGTATCCATTAGATACAAAACTTAAAAGAAAAGTAAGTCAAATATATAATTTATCAAAATATATACTAAATGATAAAGAAGAAAAAGAAGAATATCATGAAGTAAAAGAAATTTCAAAAAAAATTCTATATGATAATGAATATAAAGAAAAAAATAAAGGTGCAAAAATGATAAGTAATTATCAAATATTTTTAAATTCTTACATTCCATTATACTGTTATCAACATGATCTTCCATATTTATACCGAAATAATGAATTTAATAGAAGTATAAAATTAATAACAACATTAAAAGAAAAATATAAACATAATATTGATTTAGAAGATGTATTAAGCTTTGTATATGCTATATATGAACCATCAAATTATTCAACAGAAAACAAAGGACATGCAGGTCTTAATTTAGATGCATATGGTGAAGTTAGTAAACCTCTTAGGTCACTAGCATCTATAGTAAACCAAAAACTAATAAATGAATATTTTATAAATGGTTTAGTATTAAATGAAGAAGATAAAAAAGTATATATAAATGAACTAAATAAAATATGTGAACAATTAAATAAAAAAAGAATACTATATGATAACTATATATATGAAGCAAATAAAATTTTGAAAAAAAATAAAAAATAATATTTACACCAATCTTATAATATGATAATATATATCTAAAGCGATGATAAAGACACGATTATCTAATCAATGTTTAAAAGCGAATTAGGGATGGTGTAAGCCTAAGTAAATAAATTAGATAATTACTACTTTTGAGTGAAATAAAAAATATTTCCGGGTTAACCGTTATATAAATAAGTAACAAGGTAGGATGGTACCGCGAATATTCGCTCCTTATTTAAGGAGTTTTTTTGTTAGAAAGAGGGTTTTGCATGAGTATTATTAAAGTAAGCGATAAAGAAACAGTAAATGTTTACAAATTTATGGAAATGTGTGGATTAAAATGTGAAGTTAAAAGAAATATTTTAATATCACATAAAATAATGTTGAAAAAATTATATAAAAGAAAATTAGCTTTTCCAGAAAATGTAATTGTTCCAACTAAAGTAGCCTTTCAAAACATAAAAGATGAAGATATAAAAAGAGGTGAAGTTGTTATAGTAAAAGATGACTATCAAAGGAAAATAGCATATTTTAATCCAACAAGATTAAATATTGAATGGCTTTTAAATAGTCTTAAATTAGAAGAACAAAAAGAATTTGAAGAAGAAACTACACCTGTTCAATATAAACCAGGTTATATCAAATATTTACAAAAACAAACAAAAAGACAAATTTTAGAAGAACAACAAGATATTTTAGTAGGAATAGAAGAAACATTAGAGGAAGAAAATTATCAAGTAAAGGAAAAAGCAAGAGTAAAACGATATCAAAAAAAAGGGTTTGGAAGGAGATATTAAAATGATTAATATAAAAGAAGATAAAGAATTAATGCCACTTAATCACTCATGTGCTCATTTACTAGCACAAGCAGTAAAGCATTTATATCCAAATGCTAAATTTTGGGTAGGACCAGTTATTGAAGATGGTTTTTATTATGATATAGATTTAGATGGTAAAGTGCTTACAGAAGATGACTTAGAAGTAATAGAACGCGAAATGAAAAAAATAAGTAAAGATGGTAAAAGAATTGTTAGACATGAAATAAGTAAGAGTGATGCTTTAGAAATGTTTAAGGATGATCCATATAAAATAGATTTAATATCTAGAATGGATGAAGATAATACAGTTATTACATGTTATACACAAGGTGATTTTACAGACTTATGTAGAGGTCCTCATGTAGAATCAGTAAAACTTTTAAAACATTTTAAATTACTTAAAGTATCAGGTGCATATTTTAAAGGAGATTCTAACAATAAAATGCTTCAAAGAATATATGGTGTATGTTTTAAAACAGAAGAAGATTTAAAAAATCATCTAGAAGAACTAGAAGAAAGAAAATCACGTGATCATAGAAAACTTGGAAAAGAATTAGAACTTTTCATGACAGATGATTTAGTAGGTAGAGGTCTTCCTATGTTCTTACCAAAAGGATATATTGTATTTGAAATACTTGAAAGATATATAAGAGAAAAAGAAAGACGTCTAGGATATCAACATGTTCTTACACCTTGTATGGGAAATGTAGAATTATATAAGACAAGTGGACATTTTGAACACTATAAAGATGATATGTTTCCAGTTATGGAAGTAGATAATGAAGCATTTGTACTTCGTCCAATGAATTGTCCACATCATATGATGATATATGCTAATAAATTACATTCTTATAAAGAATTACCTATAAGAATAGGTGAAATAGCTCATGATTTTCGATATGAATCAAGTGGTTCATTAAAAGGAATAGAAAGAGGAAGACACTTCTGTCAAAATGATGCTCATCTATTCGTAACAAAAGAACAAATAAAAGATGAATTTAAAAAGGTAGTAGATTTAATCTTAGATGTATATAAAGATTTTAATATAACAGATTATAGATTTGTTTTATCATTAAGAGATCCAAGTGATAAAGTAAAATATCATCAAGATGATGAAATGTGGGAAGAAGCAGAAAATGGACTTAGAACTGTATTAAATGAATTAAATATAAATTATACAGAAGAAATAGGAGAAGCTGCATTCTATGGACCAAAACTAGATGTAAATGTAAAACCAGCTGTTGGAAATGAGTATACATTATCAACATGTCAACTAGATTTCTGTCTTCCAGCTAAATTTGATTTAAAATATGTAGATAAAGATGGAAGTAAAAAAACACCAGTTGTACTTCATAGAGCAATACTAGGTTCCATTGATAGATTTATGGCATATATCCTTGAAGAAACAAAAGGAAACTTACCAACATGGTTAGCTCCAGTTCAAATAAATATAATTCCTGTAAATAATGAATATCATTTAGAATATTCAAAAAAATTATATGAGTTATTGAGCGATAATAATTTTAGAGTTGAACTAGATGATAGAGAAGAAAAATTATCATATAAAATGCGTGAAAGTCAAACAAAAAAGATTCCATTTAATATAATAATTGGACAAAATGAAGTAGATAATAATACGATAAGTTATAGAAAACATGGATCTAAAGATACAATAACATTAGATAAACAAGACTTTATTGATATGATTAAATATGTGGTAGAAAATAAAGAATTTTAAGTAATCATTTGATTACTTTTTTTCATATAATTAATAGGTGATAAAATGAAAGAACAAAATGTATTAAAATTTTATTTATTAGCGACTACGTTAAAAGAAAAAATAAGAAGTGGATTAGTACTTTGGAATGTCAAAAAAGAAAGATTAGAAAGTGTAGCAGAACATATATATGGAACATGTATTTTAGCAATTTCTATAGATAGTGAATATGACTTAGATATAGATTTAAATAAAGTGTTAAAAATGTTAGTGTTACATGAACTTGAAGAAGTTATAATAGGTGATTTAACACCATTTGATAATGTTTCAAGAAAGGAAAAATTAAGAATTGGTAAAAAAGCTGTATCAAAAGTATTAAAAGATGTAGTAAAAAAAGCAGAATATGAATGTTTGTTAGATGAATTTAACGCACATATTACAAAGGAATCTAAATATGCATATATGTGTGATAAGTTAGAATGTGATATATGGATAAAACTATATGAAGATTTAGGATATAATGATATAAATCAAAAAAATTTAAAACCACTAAAAAATAAAAAAGTAAAAAAAATAATAAAAAATGGTGCTACAAATATAGCGGATATTTTTATTGAATTTGATAAAGATATATATAAAGAAGATGAAGTATTTAAAAATATATTAAAATATATAAAAGATAATAATTTAAAAAATATACTTGAAATAGAATTAAATGGACAAAATAAATAATTTAATCTTAAACATATATTTAATTGGAGGGTAGTATGTTTAAAAAAATAATAAATTATTTATTTAAAGATTTTTATATATTTACAGCAGCATATTCAAATAATGTATTTCCAGATCCACTTTCTAAAGAAGAGGAAGAAGAATATGTAAAAAAAGCTAATTTAGGTGACCCAGTAGCTAGAAATAAACTTATAGAACATAATTTAAGATTAGTAGCTCATATAGTAAAAAAATACGATCATAAAAAAGAAGATGTAGATGATTTAATAAGTATAGGAACAATAGGCCTTATTAAGGGTGTAGATAGTTATTCAAATAAACATGGTACAAGAATTACTACATATTGTGCTAGATGTATAGAAAACGAAATATTAATGTATTTTAGAAATGATAAAAAGAATAATAAAAATATTAGTTTAAATGAACAAATTGGTTATGATAAAGATGGTAATGAAATAACTTTTTTAGATATTTTAAAAACACCAGATCCTGATTATGCACTTGATATACATAA
Source organism: uncultured Bacillota bacterium (assembly GCA_902492995.1). Lineage (GTDB taxonomy): Bacteria > Bacillota_I > Bacilli_A > RF39 > UBA660 > OMSK01. Next base: position 17,743 of record CABUNR010000011.1, read on the forward strand.
AAAAAATAACATTAAATTAATAAATAAATATTTTAATGTATTAAATAAAAGAGAAAAAGAAATAATTATTAAGAGATATGGACTTAATGATACAGATGAGCAAACACAAAAAGAAATCGCATCAAATTTAGGAATATCAAGAAGTTATGTATCTAGAATAGAAAAAAGAGCATTAACTAAAATGCTTAGAGAATATATAAAAAATAAAGATAATTCAGATTAATTATCTTTTTTTGTCGAATGAAATAATGTTCTAGTTTTGTCGTATTTATATAATTTATAAAAATTAAGTGCTAAAGTAATTAAGAGGTGATATATGTTAGAGATTTTATATGAATTTAGAAGAGGTATTTTATTTATTAGATTAGATGGTAACATAACAAGAGAAACTTCCATAAAATACAAAGATGAAATTATAAGTATGATTAAAAAAAATGGTATAAAAAATGTCATTTTAAATTTAGATAAAGTAAAATATATAGATTTAAAAGGAATAAACTTACTATTTTATACTTATGAGTGTCTTAAAGATAATAATGGTATTTTAATGCTTTCAAATATAAATAGTTATATAGAAGATAGATTATCTAAAAGTCATGTAACTAAATATATAAAAGTAATTGATAATGAATTAGATGCATTTTTAAAAATAATAATATAGGAGATAACGAATGTGATTTCACAGTTTATATCTATCACATACTTGCTTGTTATAATAAGTCTAAATTTTAACCAACTAATAAGCAATTAAAGATAAAACTGTGGCTGTAAACTCCTAAAAAGTAGTTAAAGCAACAAGGTCTAAATATACAATCTACAGTTATCTTAAGTATATTATATATAAAAATGAGAGAAATATAAAAGAAGGAATATGATAATATACTAGTCAGTATTAAATACAAAAATCTCTCTTTGTAACTGACTATATATATCATACAAGGAATTATGACTAAAGAAGAAATAGATAAATATAGTAACTTAATTTATTCAATTACACATTATTTTGAAGGGTATAAAAGTAAAGAGGATTTATATCAAGCAGGTATTATTGGACTTATAGAAGCATATAACAAATTTGATGAATCATATAATGTTAAATTTTCTACTTATGCTTATAAATATATATTAGGTGAGATGAGAAAGTTAGTAAGAGAAGATAAAGGAATAAAAATAAGTAGAAACATAACTAAATTAAATTATCAAATAGAAAAAGCAAAGATGATATTATATCAAAAATTATATAAAGAACCTACTATAAAAGAATTATCAAATTTTCTAGAAGTAAATGAAGAAGAAATAATAGAAGCATTAAAAACAGTAAATATGTTACAAAGTATTGATGATCCAATAAATAGTGAAGGAAAAGAAATAACGCTTCATGATATGATAAGCGATAATAGTATGGATTTAAATACATTAATAGCATTTAAAGAGGAATTAAATAATTTAACACCATTTGAAAGAGAAATAATAAATAAAAGGTATTTAGAAGATTTAAGTCAAAGCGAAGTTGCAAACATGCTTGGACTTACACAGGTGAAAATATCTAGAGAAGAAGCTAAAATTAAACAAAAAATAAAAGAAAGATTAGTAGCATAAATAACTTGAAAAAGTTATTTTTTTGCTGTATCATTTATATATGATAAAACGATAGTAGGGATGTGTAATATGGCAACTAAAACGATAACTAAATGCAAAGCCTGGGGAGGGGTATTTTTAAGAAATACCAATAAAAAAGGACTAACATTAATAGAACTTTTAGCAGTAATAGTAGTAATCGCGATCATTTCTTTAATTGCTATTCCAACTATTGGATAATAGAAGGTTCAAGAAGAGAAGCTGCAAAAGATAGTATATATGAATATGTAAAAGCTATAGAAAATAAAGTGGCTTTATCAACTTTAGAAGATATGAAATAGATTGGACTGGAGATGGAAATGCCAATGGTACAACTGGTACAAACTTTATTCCAGCAAGTGGCTTCTCATCATGTAATACTAGATTTAGAGCAGTAGATCACGCATGAAATAGAGGATCATGGACAATAGTTCAACATATACATCAAGATACACCAACTCCAACATGTGGAAGCTGGAGTGGAGAAAGTACATCATTGACTAGTGGAAACAGAACAATATCAGTAGTATGTAACGATTCTGGAAGTGGATGTAGGCAACAGGATCTACTAAAACAGCAACTTCATCAATTGAGATTAGAGATAATGTTGGTCATACAACAAAATGTACTAAGAGCGTAAATGTTTATATTGATAAAGATGCACCAACTGTTGGATGGATGAATTATGGAGGCTCAATTGTTGATGTTTGTACAAGTGATTCACTAGCTGGTATAGATGCTATTGCAACCGGATATATTTCTAACTATAATTATTTAAATTGGGAATTCTCTAACGTACCATCATCTGCATTTATGGCTTGGGGATATAAAAATATTATTACCGGCGATGGAAATATTACAACATTCCAAAGCGGTACCCAAACATGTTATAGATGGGAAGGAGTCGCAACAGGTACAATAGGTGTTAAAGGCTGTGATAGAGCAGGTAACTGTGCAAGCAAAATGTATAAAAAAAAGTTGAAAAATTTCAACTTTTTTGTTTCTATTAATTATTAAAATTGACATTGATAATAAGCTATGTTAAAATCATTATGAATTTAAAGAGGAGGAGAAGGAAAATGAGAATTATAAATTTTATGATTAATGATATAGTAGAAAGTATAAAAACTAGGAATTTAATAACATTTTCCTTGTTCTTTTAATACTTTAAACTACTATATGTAGTTTTTTTTAAGGAGGTAATATGAAAAATATAAAAGAATTTAAACCATTAATAAAATTAATAAAAGAAGATAAAGTAAAACTTATAATCGCAACTATTTGTTTATTTATTGGATCATTAACATCTATAGCAACTGGATATTTAAATGGTAGAGCAGTAGAATCAATAACAAATAATAATATAAAGATGGCTTTATTATATTTATTTATATATTTCATAATAAGTATTATATTTGGTGGAATAGTAGAAATAATTGCTGATTTTATGCTACAAAAAATAGAAAGTAAAGTATCAAGAAAACTAGGATATTTTACATATCTAAAAACATTAAATTTACCAGCAAGGGCATTTGAAGAAAAAAATTCAGGTGAACTTATAAATAGAATTACAAATGATACAGATACATTAAACTATGTTTTTGGAAGATTAATTAATATAGTAAGCTCAGTAATAACAAGTATAGTTATATTCGTTTATGTTATATCATCTTCACTTATTGTTGGATTAGAAATATTATTATTTTTAGTTATTTTATTTTTCGTAATAAAAAAATATAATCCAAAACTAAAACAAGCACACGAAGAAATAAAAAAAGATCAAGATAAATTAATATCACTTGTTAATGAATCAGTAAGAGGAGTAAGAGAAATAAAAACATTAGGAATAAAAAACAATCTGCTTACTGATTGTAAAGAATATATAAAAAATATATTTAATTCAAATCAAAAAGAATTAGATATAACAAAAAGATTTAGAGTTATAACAACGTCACTTAAAATATTTTTAGAAGTAGGAGTATTTTCAACTTGTGCAATATTATTATATTATGATAAAACAACGATAACTTTCTTTATTGCAATGACATATTATGTATATAGATATATGTGGTTAATAGAAAATTTAAATAGTTTTACAGAAAACTATCAAAAATTATCTGTATCATTAGGAAGAATAAATGAAATATTAGAAAATAGACTATATAAAGATGTATCATATGGAACAGTTAGCTTAAAAGATGTAAAAGGAGTAATTGAATTTAAAAATGTATCATTTAATTATCCAAATGAAGAAAATACATTAAATAATTTTAATTTAAAAATTGAACCAAATAAAAAAATAGCAATCGTTGGAAAATCAGGACAAGGTAAAAGTACACTATTTAATTTAATGACAAGAATATTTGATGTAAATAAAGGTAGTATATTAATAGATGGAATTGATATAAAAAATTTAGATGAAGAAAGTTTAAGTAAAAATATATCAATAATAAGACAAGATCCATTTATATTTAATAGAACAATAAAAGAAAATTTTAAGTTAATAAATCAAAATATTACATTAGATGAAATCAGAAAATATACCAAAATGGCATACTTAGATGATTACATAATGAAATTACCTAACAAATATGATAATGTAATAGGTGAAGGTGGCGTAAATTTATCAGGTGGACAAAAACAGAGACTTTCAATTGCAAGAACACTAGCAAAACAAAGTAAAATAATTTTATTTGATGAAGCAACGAGTGCATTAGATAATAATTCACAAGAATATATAAAAAAAACAATAGATAATTTAGTAAAAGATCATACAATAGTAATAGTTGCACATAGATTATCGACTATTATGGATGCTGATGTAATACATGTAGTTGATAATGGTAAAATAATAGATAGTGGAAGTCATGAAGAATTAATGAAAAAATCAAAAATTTATAAGAACTTATATGAAAGCGAATCTTTAAATTTATAATTATTAGCACTCATGCTTGACAAGTGCTAATAATAATGATATACTTATATCAGTTAGAAAAAGTATTTATATACTTTTTTTAAATACCATAAAGGAGGAATGTTTATGAATATGGAAGATATGACAAATGTTTTAGAAAAATATGGTAGGGATATTACAAAAAATGTTAAAGATGGTAAAGTTGATCCTGTAATAGGAAGAGATGAAGAGATAAGAGAAATTACTCGTATACTATCTAGAAAAACAAAAAATAATCCTGTTTTAATAGGAGAACCAGGTGTTGGAAAAACAGCCATAGTAGAAGGTTTAGCCTCGCGTATTGTAAAAGGAGATGTGCCAGATAGTTTAAAAAATAAAACAATTTGGGAATTAGATATGGGAGCATTAATAGCAGGTGCTAAGTATAAAGGAGAATTTGAAGAAAGACTTAAAGCTGTTATAAAAAAAGTAACGGAAAGTAATGGAGATATTATCATGTTTATTGATGAAATTCACATGATTGTAGGAAGTGGTGAAGGAACAGTTGATACAAGCAATATGTTAAAACCATCACTAGCACGTGGTGAAATAAAATTAATTGGTGCTACTACTTTAAATGAATATAGAAAGTATATTGAAAAAGATGGTGCCCTTGAAAGACGTTTCCAAAAGGTGCAAGTAAAAGAACCAACCGTTTTAGATACAATTACTATACTAAGGGGATTAAAACCAAGATTTGAAGTATATCATGGAGTAAATATAAAAGATAAAGCTTTAATTGCTGCAGCAACTTATTCTGATAGATATATAACAGATAGATTTTTACCAGATAAAGCAATAGATTTAATTGATGAAGCTTGTGCTACTATTAAAGTTCAAATGGATTCAGTTCCAACTGATTTGGATGAATTAACAAGAAAAATAATGATGAAAAAAATAGAACTTGAAGCTATAAAAAAAGAAAAAGATGAAATCTCTAAAAATAGAGCAAATACTTTAAAAGAAGAAATATCAAAATTAAAAGAAAAAGAATCTGTATTAAGAAAAAATTGGGAAGAAGAAAAAAATATAAATGAAAAAATTAAAGCTAAAAAAAGCGAAATAGAGAAAACTAAATTTAATTTAGAAACAGCAGAAAATAATTATGATTTAGAAACAGCAGCCAAATTAAGACATGGAACTCTACCAAGACTTGAAAAGGAATTAGAAGAATTAAAACGTATTGATTCATCTAAAATTCTATCTGATACAGTAGATGAAGAAGGAGTAGCAGCAGTTATATCAAAAATGACTAATATTCCAGTAACTAAATTAGTAGGTGGAGAAAAAGAAAAACTAATTAATCTAGAAAATAATATGAAGAAACGTGTAATGGGTCAAGATAATGCCTTAAAGCTTGTTAGTGATGCTATTATAAGAGCAAGATCTGGTATAAAGGATCCAAATAGACCAATTGGTTCATTTATCTTTCTAGGGCCTACCGGTGTTGGAAAAACTGAGGTTGCTAAGACATTAGCATATGAACTTTTTGATGATGAAAGACATATGGTTAGAATTGACATGAGTGAATATATGGAGGCACATACAGTATCTAGACTTGTTGGAGCTCCTCCAGGTTATGTTGGATATGATGAAGGAGGACAACTTACAGAAGCTGTAAGAAGAAATCCGTATAGTATAGTATTATTTGATGAAATAGAAAAAGCTCATAAAGATGTTTTAAATATATTACTTCAAATATTAGATGATGGAAGAATTACTGATTCTCAAGGAAGAACTGTTGATTTTAAAAATACAATAATTATTATGACATCAAATTTGGGTAGTGAATATATTCTTGAAAATAAAGAAAATAGTGAAGAATTAGTTAATCAAGAATTAAAACATTATTTTAAACCAGAATTTTTAAACAGAATTGATGAAATTATAATATTTAATTCATTAAGCAAAGATGTTGTATATAATGTACTTGATAAAATAATAAAAGATATAGAAAAAAGATTATCTGATAAAAGAATAAAAATAAATTTAACAGATCAAGCAAAGAAATTTATCATAGATGAATCATATGATGAAAACTTTGGAGCAAGACCTATAAAAAGATTTGTATCAAGAAATCTTGAAACATTAATATCAAAGGCCATAATAAATGATGAAGTAAAATATAATAGTACAATTATAGTAGATGAAAATGATCATAAATTATATATAAAATAAGGAAAATAAGGATACAAAGTATCCTTATTTTTATAATTATAATCTAAAAATAAAATTAAAAATGCTATTTCGGTAATAAAAAATAATTGAAAACTAATAAAAAATATGTTATTATATATAACATATTTAATTATTTAGTTGAAAGAGTATAATTAATTATATTTAAAGAGAGAGTATGTTAGGTGAAAATACTTATTATAATAGTTAGAAAGACATCAACTTTTAAAATAATCGGGTAGTTCCGTTAAAAATTAAAGAGTATAGTAAATCTATAAATTAAGGTGGCACCGCGGTAATTCGTCCTTAAATTTATAGATTTTTTATGTGTTTAGGAGGTTTTTATGGAAAGTAAATTTATAGCAACACTATATAGAAGAATAGAATTAATTGATAACGTTTATATATTTAAAAGAGAAGGTGTAATACAAGAAGCAAGCATTAATTTATTAGATGAATTAAATCCACTAACTTATTATGAAAATAATGAAAAGAAAGAATTATATTCAATTGATTCAATATATGTTGCAGCATCAGAAGAAGAATATTATTATGGATATCCACTTGATTATGTAACATTAGAGCAAAATTATAAAGATACAGATGATTTGATTTTTAAATATATTGATGATATAAGTGAGGCAATTAATATAGGCTATTATGATGAAGAAAATGATGAATGGAAAATCATTATTACAAATGAAGAACAATTAAAAGAAGCAGACAATCTAGAAATTTTTAATCAATATGAATTATCTTATGATAGCAAAGATGAAGAAGAAAGAATTGCAATGCCAGCAAATTATATAACAAAAATGATTAAATGTATTAAACTAGAAAAATATAGTTATTTAAAAGAAAAGTTAATAGAACTTAATAATGGAATATATAATGCAAATAAACAATTACGAGAAAATTTACATGTAGATTTAAAAGAAGATATAAAGTATGAAGAAAAAGAAGAAAAAAAAGCTATAGAAAATCCATTAGATGAATTAAATAACTTAATAGGAATAAAAAATATAAAAGAAGAAGTAAATAAATTATTTATGTATTTAAAATTTAGAGAAAAAACAGAAAAATATTTGAATTTAGAAAAACCTAATTTACATATGTTTTTTACAGGTAATCCTGGGACAGGAAAAACAACAGTGGCACGTATTATTTCTAAGTTGTTATATGATATGGGATATATTAAAAGTGCTAAAGTAGCAGAAATAACACCGAAAGATTTAATTGCGGAATATGTAGGACAAACCGCAATTAAAACAGCAAACTTTATAAATAAAAATAGAGGTGGCGTAATCTTTATTGATGAGGCATATGTATTAGCAAGTTCATCAAATGAATTCGCAGATGAGGCACTAGTTGAAATATTAAAAGAATTAGAAAAATTAGAAACAGTTTTTATATTCGCCGGATATAAAGATGAAATGAAAAATTTTCTTAGTATGAATCCAGGTCTTGAATCACGTATTGGTTATTATTTAAATTATGAAGACTATAGTGTAGATGAATTACTAAAAATATTTGAATTAAAAATAACTAAAATGGGATTTATGGTAGAAGAAGAATTAAAAGAAGAAATAAAAAAATTATTAGAAAAACAAAAAAACGTAAAAAACTTTGGAAATGGTAGATATATAGATAAATTAATTAATAAAATAATATTAGAACATGCTGTAAATAAAGAAAAATATAAAAGTCGTAAAAAATTAGTTATGTTAACAAAAGAAGACTTAAGTAGTGATATAGAAGATTCATTATCATTTAAAGTCAAGAAGAAAAAAATAGGTTTTGGGGGATAATATGAAAGAAAAATATTGTGCTATTTTAATGCAAAAAGAAACACTTGGAAATGATTACTTTTTATATAAACCAGTAGATATAATAGAAGGTACTTTAAATAATGATATATTTGAGACTAATATGAGAAGAGAATATCTTTCAATGAATGATGCTATTTTATCTAAATCAGAAGAAGATTATTGCTTTGCTAATGCAATAGAATTATATAAATTAAATGAAATGTATGGTATAAACAATGAAAATATGAATGAACAATTAGCTCGTTATTATGAAGACTTTAATACACTTATTTATATTGGACACGTTAATGCTTTAAATACAAAAATTGATACACAAGAATTTGATTTATATAATTTAGATAAAAATTTTTCATTAGAAAATATAACTCCTAAACAATTTAGTGATTTGATGTTAAATTTTTTAAATTCTAAAGAAGAATATATAGAACTTAAAAATGCAATTTTTGATATAATAAAAAAATATGATGAAAAATATGAAATAAAAGATAATTTAAAAGAAAAAATACATTTAGAAAGAGAAAAAGAATTAAATGAAATATTTAAAGAAGAAAAAAAAATCTTAAATGTAAAGGATTTATATGATCAAACAAAAAAAGTAGTAAAAGGTCAAGATGAAGCAATAAAAAAAATTGTATCAGCTATAAAAATAGATGGTTTTGCTAAAATACCAAGTGAAAGAAATAGATGTTTAATAGTTGGAAAAACAGGATGTGGTAAAACAGAAATAATAAGAACTATAGGAAGTATTATAGATAAACCTTTTGTAAGAACAGATTCAACTCAAATTACAGTAGCAGGATATGTTGGTGGTACTATAGAAGGAAATATATTGTTACCATTACTATCTATGTGTAATGGAGATTTATCTCGTGCAGAAAATGGAATAGTAGCTCTTGATGAAATAGATAAAAAAGGAAGTAGTTCCAATGATGATGTATCAGGAAGAGGAGTATTAAACTCATTACTACCATTTCTAGATGGAACAGAATTTAATGTAAAATATAATAATAGGAATTATAGATTTGATACATCAAAACTAACAGTATTTGCTCTAGGGGCTTTTATGAATATACTTGATTATGAAACAAAAAATGTAATAGGATTTAATAAAAATCAAGTTGAAAAACAAGAAATAACACTAGATGATTTTAGCAAAATAGGAATGATGCCAAGTGAATTTATAGGAAGATTTCCAGTTCTTGTTATGATGAATGAATTAAAATTAAATGATTACATAGATATTTTAACAAATTCAAAAAATAGTAGTATCCAATTTTATGAAAGATTTTTTAGTGAAGAATATAATATAAAATTAAATTATACAGATAGCTTTATAGAAGAAGTAGCAAAAAAAGCAATGAATTTAAAAACAGGAGCTCGTTCAATAAAAAGAATAATAGAAGATTCAATAGAAGATGTAAGATGGAAAGTCATGACAAATGAATGTCAATATAGGGAAATTATTTTAGATGAACAGACAGTAAATAATCCTAAGATATATAAAATAAAATAATTTTTTGATATAATGTGGTAGGAGATGATAACGTGATACAAAAACCAAAAGGAACATATGATGTATATGGCAATTCTGGAAAAAATATAAAATATATAGAAAAAATATTGGAAGCATTGATGCAAAAATATAATTATGAATATGTAAGAACTCCTATATTTGAAGCTAGCAATTTATATCATAGAGGAGTTGGAGAAACAAGTGACATAGTAAAAAAAGAAACATATGATTTTGTTGATAGAGGAGATAGATCTATGACTTTAAGACCAGAAGGAACAGCTGGTGTTGTTAGAAGTTATATTGAAAATAAAAGATATGCAGATGCCACTCAACCAGTAAAATGTTGGTATTATGGTCCAATGTATAGATATGAAAGACCACAATCTGGAAGATTTAGAGAATTCTATCAATTTGGTGTAGAAGTATTTGGAAGCTCTAATCCTATTTTAGATGCTGAAGTAATAAGTATACCAGTTACTTTATATAAATTATTAGGACTAAAAGGAATAAAAGTAAAAATTAATTCTTTAGGAGATACAAAAACAAGATTAGAATATAAAGAAGCATTATTAAATCATTTCAAGCCATATATAGATTCATTATGCTCTGATTGTAAGGAAAGATATAATAAAAATCCCTTAAGAATATTAGACTGTAAAGTAGATCATGATAAGGATTGCATGAAAAATGCTCCTAAAATACTAGATTATTTAACAGAAGATGCAAAAAAACATTTTGATAAAGTAAAAGAATATCTAGAACTACTTGAAATACCATATGAAGTTGATCCAAATATAGTTAGAGGACTTGATTATTATACAAATACAGTATTTGAAGTAGAAGCTGAAATAAATGGATTTAAGGGCAATAATGTACTATGCGGTGGAGGAAGATATGATAAACTAGTAGAAACATTAGATGGTCCAGAAACAAAAGCCGTAGGATTTGCTTTAGGCTTTGAGAGACTTTTAAATGTTTTAGATATGGAGAATATAAATTTAGATATAGACACATTAGATTTATATATAATACCAATGAGTGACAATGAAACTAATTATGCTTATAAATTGTGTCAAACGCTAAGAATGAATGGGTTTAGTACAGATATTGATTATATCAAAAGAAATATAAAAGCAAACTTTAAACAAGCTGATAGGTTAAATGCTAAATATATAATTATAATTGGTGAAGAAGAAATAAAAAATAAAATACTTACAATAAAAGATAATATAAAAAAGGAAGAATATAAAGTAAAAGAAGAAGAATTGATTGATTTTTTAGATGGAGTAATAGAAAATGATTAATGATTTTAATATATATGATGATGCTTTAGAAGTATTAAAACATGATTTATTTATAGATAAGGATGGAAAATATTATAAAATAAAAAGAACAGTTAGTAAGGATAATACTAGTCATAATATATGGGCAAGAGATTTTTTACTAAGAAGAGGAGAAGTAAATTTAAGTAAAAATTTAAATGATGTAGAACTTTTAATACATAAATATGGATTTACTTATTATAGTCATGATGGACTTTTATATAAACCAATAATTAAAATTCCTAATCCTATTTACTATAAAAGGATAGTTACAGATGAACAAATAGATAGTTTAATAGAAATAATGCTTTTAAATGGCGAAAATCCTTTTAAAGTTCCATTTATAAATAAAGAAGATAACATATATGATTATGTAGAAATAAATAATGAAAGTGGTGTAACAAGTGAGAATATATATAAAAGACTTAGAAAATTATTATGATAAGGAAATAGAGATACAAGGTTTTGTAGAAAATGTAAGAAACTTACAATGGGTTCAATTTCTTATTATTAAGGATGTAACAGGAAAAGTACAAGTAACAATAGAAAAATCTGAAGAAAAGAATAAAGAATTAATAGAAATAGTTGATAATTTAACAATAGATAGTACAGTTAAAATAAAAGGAAAATTAATTGAAAATACAAAAGTAAAATTAAATGGTATGGAAATAATACCAGAAAGTATTATAGTAACAAGTAAAGCAAGTGAACTACCATTTAATTATAAAGACTTAAATAGTGTTAATTTAGATACGAGATTAGATTATAGATTTATAGATTTAAGAAATGAAAATAATACAATGATATTTAAAATACAAAGTTGTTTAGTAAAATATTTAAGAGAATATTTATACAAAAATAATTTTACAGAAATTCATACACCTAAATTAATTGGTGCTGCATCAGAATCTGGTAGTGAAGTATTTGAAGTTAAATATTTTGATAGAAAAGCTTATTTAGCTCAATCACCACAATTCTATAAGCAAATGGCTATGGCTTCAGGACTAGAAAGAATATTTGAAGTTGCTCCGGCTTTTAGAGCAGAAAATTCAAATACAAATAGACATGCTACTGAATTTACTTCATTTGATTTGGAATTTAGTTATATAAATGATTTCAATGATGTAATGAATTTAGAAGCAGAAATGTTAACATATGGACTTAAAAAATTGAAAGAAGAAATGGGATTGGAGATAAAAGAAAAATTAGGAATTGATATAACTGTTCCAACTCTTCCATTCCCTGTTATGACTTTAAAAGAAGTATATAAAGAATTAAAGGAAAAATATAATTATGAAACTGAAGAAGTTAATGATTTAACGACAGAAGCAGAAAGATTACTTGGAAAACTTGCTAAAGAAAAATATAATCATGAATTTGTTTTTGTAACAGAATATCCTATAGAAAAAAGAGCTTTCTATCATATGAGAGATGAAAATGGTATTTTACAAGGATATGATTTAATATGGAGAGGTGTAGAGATAACTACAGGTGCTCAAAGAGAACATAGATATGAACAAATTGTTAAAAATGCAGAAGAAAAAGGATTAAAGGATGATGTAAAATTTTATTTAGAATTCTTTAAATATGGTTGTCCTCCACATGGTGGATTTGCTATTGGTCTAGATAGACTTACTATGTTACTTTTAGATATTCCAAGTGTAAAAGAAACAGAATTTTTATTTAGAGGTCCAAATAGATTAAATCCATAAAAATAGTTGAAAAATTATTTTTTTTATAGTATTATTGTAAGAGAAAATTATACTACAAAATAGTGAGGATGTGTTTATATGCAAAAAAATAAAAAATTAGGATTTACACTTATAGAACTTTTAGCAGTAATAGTAATACTTGCTTTAATAGCACTTATTACAGTTCCAATTATTGGAAATGTCGTAGAAAGTTCAAGAAAAGAAAGCATTAAAATAAGTTCAGATAATTATATAAGAATATTAGAAGAAAAAGCTCAAATCAATTTAATAGATGAAGATTTAAAATCTAAAAGAATTGAAGTAGGAGAAAATGGAAAATATATTTATAATGGTGAAGAAAATACATTAGACATTAAAGGAAAAATTCCAACAAGTGGAACTGTTTGTGTAGATAGTAATGGTAAAGTTGATTCTTATTCAGTTGTAATTGATGATTATGTAGCAAGTAATACAAATGGAACTGTTAAGATAGAAAAAGGTAATACAAAACTTAGTTTAACTTGTGATGTAACAAAAGAAATAATAGAAATAGAAATACCTGAAGATAATCTTGTATGTAGTAAGAGTAAAAATATATCAATAAAATATCCAAACTATGTAGAAACCGTAAAAGAGTATAAGATAGATGATGGAGATTGGCAAGTATATAACGGAAAATTTGAAATAAAGAAAAATGGTGTAATTTATGCAAGATTAAGAGATACAAGAAATAATGAAGTAAGTGGTACAGCAACACTTGTTTTAACAAAGGTTGATAATGATAAAGTAGATAAAACAGCACCAAGACTTAATTTATCACCTGAAAATCCTACAAAAGAAATAGTAGCAACATTCTTACAAAAAGATAATTGTGGTTTAGATGAAAAAACAATTGAATATGCAATTAGCGAATCTGAAAGCGGACCATTTACATATCAAAAATCAAATACTTTTAAGAAATTAAAAAATAACACAACATACTATATAAGAACAAGAGCAAATGATATAGCAGGAAATGGAATATCAGAGTCAGAAGTATCAAGTATAAAAACAGAAGATTTTAAAGATATTGTAATACAAACTGATCCTGTAAGTTGGTCAAGTAGTAAAATAGTAAAAATAACTGGTGAAACAAAAGGTGCAACACTAGAATATAAAATGGTAAGTGCATCAACAATAAAAACAGATTGGTCAACTATAAAAAGTGGTTTTACAACAAAAATAGATTGGGCAGCTAATGTAAATATACCAACATATATATATGCAAGACAAACAGATGGAGATAACATAAGCAATACTGCTACTTATACTGTTGTAACAAATGATATAACAGAACCAGAATTAATTTTAGGAAATAGTTATATAACAACCAAAAGTATAAAAATACCAATAACTTTAAATAGAGACTTAGAATCAGGTATAGATAATACAACATGTAAATATGGTGAGAATACAAATTATAGTTATAGTGGAAATATAGTTAATAATGAATGTGTTATTTCTAATTTAAAATCTGGTACAAAATACTACTATAGAGTAGAAACAATAAATAAAGCAGGATTAAATAAAGTAGTAACAGGAGATACTGACACTGGTTCATCATCAATTAAAATTGATCTAGTATCATATCCTGATAATACAACCTATGCACAATATAAAACAGCTAAAGTAAAGTTTTCACAAGAAAAAATAACAAATCCTTCATATTATATAAAAACAACAGTTGCTACAACAGGAAGTATAAATGGAATATCATGTGGAACAGGTAATGATCCAAGTACGTGTCAAGGAACATCAACAACAAATTATGCTGCAAACACATGGTATAAAGTAAATTCAAACACTGATGTTAAATTTACATCAAATGGAACACTTTATACAAGAATAAATGATGGAGAAATATATTCATCAGCTGAAACAATAACTATAACAAAAATAGATACAACACCACCAATTTTAGCAACAGGTGATATTTATAAAACGACATCTCATGCATCACTTCCATTTACAGCAGGTGACGCTGAATCAGATATAGCAAGAGTTGTATGTAGTTATGGGAAAAATAATAATAATGAAACAACAGGAACAATAAAAAATGATAAGTGTGAAATGTCTAATTTAGTAAGTGGAACAAAGTATTATTATAAAATAATTGCTACTAATAATTCTGGACTTACTAAAGAGTTAACTGGAAATTTTACATCTGGTTCAACACAAATATTGTTTACCCTTACAAATTCACCATCGAATACAGAATATGCACAGTATAAAAGCGTAAAAGTAACATTTAGTGCAAAAGAAGTAACAACCCCAACATATTATATAAAAACAACAGTTGCTACAACAGGAAGTATAGAAGGAATATCATGTGGAACAAATACTGATCCAGGAACATGTTCTAAAACTGCCACAAAAAATTATAATGCAAATACATGGTATAAAGTAACATCAAACCCTGATATCAAATTTATATCAAATGGAACACTTTATGCAAGGATAGATGATGGAAAAATATATTCATCAGCTGAAACAATGACTATAACAAAAATAGATACAACACCTCCACTTGTAACATTAGGTAATTTAATTAAAACAACAAAAACAATAAAAATCCCATTTACAGCAAGTGATTCAGAATCTGGAATAATAAGTACAGTATGTAAATATGGAACAAGTACAAATTATGATAAAGTAGGAAAAATAAGTAACAATACATGTATAATAACAGGTAATGCAGATACAAGGTATTATTATAGTATAACTGCAACAAATGGTTCAGGGCTTTCAACAACTAAAACAGGAGATACAATCTCAGGTTCAACAGCAATATCACTTTCTCTTACACAATACCCAACAACAACAGAATATGCACAGTATAAAAATGTTCAAGTAACATTTAGTGCAAAAGAAGTAACAACCCCAACATATTATATAAAAACAACAGTTGCTACAACAGGAAGTATAGAAGGAATATCATGTGGAACAAATACAGAACCAGGAACATGCTCTAAAACTGCTACAAAAAATTATAATGCAAATACATGGTATAAAGTAAATTCAAATACAAATATAAAATTTACATCAAATGGAACGCTTTATGCAAGAGTAAATGATGGAGAAAGTTATTCATCATCAGAGACATTAACAATAACAAAAATAGATACAACATCTCCAAATTTAACATTAGGTAATTTAACTAAAACAACAAAAACAATAAAAATCCCATTTACAGCAAGTGATTCAGAATCTGGAATAATAAGTACAGTATGTAAATATGGAACAAGTACAAATTATGATAAAGTAGGAAAAATAAGTAACAATACATGTATAATAACAGGTAATGCAGATACAAGGTATTATTATAGTATAACTGCAACAAATGGTTCAGGGCTTTCAACAACTAAAACAGGAGATACAATCTCAGGTTCAACAGCAATATCACTTTCTCTTACACAATACCCAACAACAACAGAATATGCACAGTATAAAAATGTTCAAGTAACATTTAGTACAAAAGAAGTAACAACCCCAACATATTATGTTAAGGCAACAGTAAATGTATCTGGAAGTGTTACAGGAATACCATGTGGAACAAATACAGAACCAGGTACATGTAAAGAGACATCTACAACAAGTTATGCTGCAAATACATGGTATAAAGTAAATTCAAATACAAATATAAAATTTACATCAAATGGAACGCTTTATGCAAGAGTAAATGATGGAGAAAGTTATTCATCATCAGAGACATTAACAATAACAAAAATAGATACAACATCTCCAACTTTAACATTAGGAAATTTAGAAAAAACGACTAAAACAGTAAAAATCCCATTTACGGCAAGTGATTCAGAATCTGGAATAGGTAGCACAACTTGTAAATATGGAACAAGCACAAGTTATGATAAAGATGGAGAAATAAAGAATAATAAGTGTGAGATGAAATCTTTAACAAGCAATACAACTTATTATTATAAAGTTGTAACAACAAATAAAGCAGGTCTTACAAAAACAGTAACAGGAGATACAGTCTCAGGTTCAACGGCAATATCACTTTCTCTTACACAATATCCAACATCAACGGAGTATGCTCAATATAAAGTAGTTAAAGCTAAATTTACATCTAATAATGTAACAACCCCAACATATTATATAAAAACAACAGTAGCAACAACCGGAAACGTATCTGGAATATCATGTGGAACAGGTAATGATCCAAGTACATGTCAAGGAACATCAACAACAAATTACGCTGCAAATACATGGTATAAAGTAAGTTCAAATACAGATATAACATTTAAAGCAAACGGAACACTTTATGCAAGGGTAAATGATGGAGAAAGTTATTCATCAGCTGAAACAATGACTATAACAAAAATAGATACAACACCTCCAGATTTAGTATTAGGAAGTTTAAAACAAACTACTAAGAAAACAACAATACCATTTACGGCAAGTGATTCAGAGTCTGGAATAGATGGTACAACTTGTAAATATGGAACAAGTACAAGTTATGATAAAGATGGTGTAATAGCTAACAACAAGTGTGAGATGAAAGTTTTAACAAGTAATACAAAATATTATTATATACTTGTAACAACAAACAAAGCAGGTCTTAAAAAAACAGTAACAGGAGATACAGTCTCAGGTGTAACAACAATATCATTTGATATGACAAAATATCCATTAGATACAAGCTATTCTCAGTATAAAAATGTTCAAGTAACATTTAATGCAAGTAATGTTTCAGTCCCAACATATTATATAAAAACAACAGTAGCAACAACCGGAAACGTATCTGGAATATCATGTGGAACAGGTAGTGATCCAAGTACATGTCAAGGAACATCAACAACAAGTTATGCTGCAAATACATGGTATAAAGTACCATCAAGTGTAAAGGTTAATTTCACTGATAATGGAACAGTTTATGCAAGGGTAAATGATGGTGAAATTTATTCATCAGCTGAAACATTTACAGTTACTAACATAGACAAAACTCCGCCCCTTGTAGAGTTAGGTTCAGCAACAACAACAAGTAGCATTTCAATTCCAATTAAAGCAAGTGATCCAGAATCAGGACTAAAATCATTAACATGTGTTTATGGAACAAGTACAAGTTATGGAACTACAGCTTCAATTTCTAATAATATTTGTCAACTTCAAAATTTATCAAGTGGAACAAAGTATTATTATAAAGTTACTGCAATTAATAATGCTGGTAGAATTACAGAAGTAAAAGGTGAAACAACAACTGGTATATCATCTATAGACATAGGATTAACTCAATATCCAACAAGTACAAGTTATGCTCAATATAAAACGACAAGCATAAAATTTACTGCTACAAGTATTTCAACTCCAACATATTATATAAAAACAACAATAGCAACAACCGGAAGTTTAGCAGGAGTACCATGTGGAACAAGTAATGATCCAAGTACATGTCAAGGAACATCAACAACAAATTACGCTGCAAATACATGGTATAAAGTAACAGGAAATACTAATGTAAAATTTACATCAAATGGAACAGTTTATGCAAGAATAAATGATGGAAAGATATATTCATCAGCTGAAACAATGACTATAACAAAAATAGATACAACTGCTCCAAATTTAACATTAGGAACAGCTGCAACTACAACATCAACCATTGTATTTGATGTAAGAGCATCGGATTTAGAATCTGGAATAGCAAGTACAGTATGTAAATATGGAACAAGTACAAATTATGGATATACAGGTGAAATAAAAAATAATAAATGTATAATAAAGAATAATGTAGTAAGTGGAACAACATATTATTACCAAGTTACTACAACAAATAATGCAGGACTTACAACAACAAAAACGGGAAGTATTAAAACCGGTATAACATCAATATCATTTGCTAAAACAAGATATCCAACAAATACAAAATATGCTCAATATCAAACGATAACAACAACATTTACAGCTAAAAATGTAACAACGCCAACATATTATGTAAAAACAACAGTAGCTACAACAAGTAGTATAGCAGGAATATCATGTGGAACAAATACAGATCCAAGTACGTGTCAGGGAACATCAACAACAAGTTATGCTGCAAACACATGGTATAAAGTAACAGGAAATCCGAGTATTAAATTTACTTCATCAGGAACACTTTATGCAAGGGTAAATGATGGTGAAAAGTTTACTTCTGCAGAAACATATACAATTACAGAAGTAATTGATCCAACTCCACCAAATTTAAGTGTTACAGCATCAAGTACAACAAATAGTATTTTATTAAAGATTACTGCAAGTGATTCAGAATCTGGAATAAAAAGTACAACGTGTGAATATGGAACAAGTACAAGTTATGGAAGTAAAGGTACAATACAAAATGGTGTATGTGTAGCAACAGGATTATCTCAAAATACTTTATACTATTACAGAGTCATAACAACGAATGGATCGGGATTATCAACAACAAAAACGGGAAGTATAAAAACACTTTCAATTGAGGGTAAAATTACAATTTCACCAACGCCAACAACTTGGAGTAAGAGTAAAACTGTAAAGATAAGTGTAACCAACCAAACAAGTGGAACAACACTACAATATAGAATGGTAAGTGGAACAACGGTAAAAAAGGATTGGACAAGTATTTCAAATGGTGGTACAGCAACGATTAATTGGACAGCAACAACAAGTAATCCAACATATATATATGCAAGATTATATGATGGAACAAATACAACTAGTCCAGCATCAGCAACAGTTACAACAAATGATGCTGATAATCCAATATGTACTAATACTATTACAGATTATACATTAAGTAGTGTAACAGTTAATATGAATTGTTCTGATGTTGGTTCAGGAATAAATAAATATTATTATAGTATAGATGGAGCAAGCTATATAGAATCAACAAGTAAAACATACAAATTTAATGGATTACATGTTAGTACAATTAAATTAAAAGTAACTGATAATGTAGGAAATCAAACTGTATATACATTATCAGAATCAGAAAAAAATACATTCTATAGCAATATACATAATTTATTAAATACAAAATATACTAATATGGTTAATAATCAATTTTTAACAAGTCATCCAGTTGGAAGTATATATATGACAACTAGTAGTGATGAAAATACAATTGCTAAAATGGCAAGTAAATATGGTGGAACATGGGAAGTTTATGCTAAAGGTAGAACAATAATGGGGTATGATTCAAGTAATTCATCATTTAGTAAAGTAGAAGGTACTGGTGGAAGTGCAACAACAACATTATCTACGGGTAATCTTCCAAGTCACACACATTCAATTTCACATACTCATACAGTACCACAAACAACGATAACTGAAGGAGCCCATACTCATACAACAGGTTCAGGTACAGCAAGTTATTCGTTTAGTGTAAGTGCATCTGGAAGTCATAACCATGGGTTTGCACAAGGTGCGAGGGATGCAATGGCTATTGATACTCCAAAACCACCTGCCGATGTTCAAAGAACTCTTCCTTATAGTTGGGGGTATGAATATTTAACTAATTCAGGTTGGTGGCATGGATGGAATAAGAGGTTATCAAGCAAGACAACATCAGCCGGAGATCATACACATACAGTCTCAGGTTCAGCGACAATTCCAGCTCTTAGTATAGGTTCAAGTGGATCGCATTCACATACAGTACCAGCAATGACAACATCTGCTGCAAGTACTGAAACATCAGGAGCAACAGGATCAGGTACAGCATTTTCAAGATTAAGCCCATATGTAACAGTTTATATTTATAAGAGGGTTAGTTAGGAGGAAAAAATGAAAAAATTATTAAAAAGCTTATTATTATTTATATTACTTTTTCCTCTAACTGTCTTTGGGGCTGTTAAAGATGATCTTGATTCATTAAGCTATAAAATAGATAATTTTAAAAATAGCCAATTTTTAAATAATCATCCAGTTGGAAGTATATATATGACAACTAGCAGTGATGAAAATACAGTTGATAAATTAAAAGCAAAGTATGGTGGAACATGGGAAGTTTATGCTGCTGGTAGAATAATTATGGGATATGATTCAAGTAATTCATCATTTAATACGGTTGAAAAAACAGGTGGAAATTATACTACAACTTTATCTACAAGTAATATGCCAAGCCATACACACTCAATTTCACATACACACACAACCCCAGCAGTATCAACAGAGTCTGGTGGATCACATACACATTCAACAACAAGTAAAGCACTATCATTTAGTTTGACATTAAATTCTAACGGGGCTCATACTCATGGATGGACAAATGGTGGATATATTGTTGTTATTACAGATCAAAATGCAAATAGTACAACTGTTGTTGATAGGAACATGGGATTTGCTAATACTAGTTCCAATGGATCATGGTGGCCAGGTATGAAAAAAAATAAAAGTGCATTAAGCAGTGCAGGAGCTCATACCCATACAGTCTCAGGTTCAATTACGATTCCAGCACTTAGTATAGGTTCAAGCGGATCGCATACTCATTCTGTAGCATCTAGAACAACGTCTGCTGCTAGTACTGGAAATTCTGGTGCAACAGGATCAGGTACAGCATTTTCAAATTTAAGCCCATATGTTGTTGTTTATACATATAAAAGAATTAGTTAGGAGAATGATATGAAAAATAGTAAAAAAATAATTTTAAATTTATTAATGATATTTATATTCATTTTCCCACTATTCGTTAAGGCAAGTAATGATATAGAAAATGAAATAGATAACATAATAGTAAAATTAGATGAAGCAGAAAAAAGTATATTTTTAAATAGTCACCCAGTTGGAAGCATATATATGACAACTAATGCTGATGAAAGTACAATAGATAAAATGGCAAGTAAGTATGGTGGAACATGGGAAGTTTATGCAAGAGGAAGAAACTTAACTGGATATAGTAGTGATAATAGTTCATTTAATACAGTTGAAAAAACAGGTGGAAGCTATAATGTAACTTTATCAACAAGTAATCTTCCAAGCCATTCCCATACAATATCTCATACACACACAACCCCAGCTACTACAATAAGTTCAAGTGGAGCTCATACGCATACAACACCACAAACAACAATTTCTGGTTTAACTTATACATCAAGTAGTGCAGGATCACATAATCATGCATTTGATACAGGTGGAGAAGCTTTAGTAGAGGGTTCAAATACACTTGCATGTACAGCGTGTACTAATGGGTATAAATATAAAAAAACATCAGGTTCATGGTGGAGAAACCATTGGAAAAATGGTAATTTAGTAGCATCAGCAGGAAGCCACACACATTTATTATCAGGAAGTATTGGTGCACCATCACTTAGTGTAGGATCAAGTGGATCACATTCGCACACAGTACCTGCAGTAACAACTAATAGTATTAGTGCATCAACAAGTGGAGCAACAGGATCTAATGCTGCGTTTTCAACATTAGATTCATATATAGTTACTTATATATATAAAAGAGTAAAATAGAAAGAAGGAAAAAAATGAAAAAAGTAGTAATATTAACATTATCAACACTATTATTAGTAGGACTAATAACAGGATGTGGATGTAAGAAAAAAGAAAAAGAAAC
>CABUNR010000012.1:0-31136 GCA_902492995.1 uncultured Bacillota bacterium
TTGCGATTAAAGCTATTATAGCTAGTATTACTATTACTGCTAAAAGCTCTATTAAAGTAAATCCTTTTTTACTATTTGTTATCATATTTTTACCTCTTTTCTATCATATTAATGATATCAAAAAAAGTAGTTTTTGTAAACTACCTTTTATAAGTATTTTTCTACAGTTTTATATTCATTATTTGGATCTAAATTTGTTTTAGACAATTCTTCAAATAATTTTTTTTGATCTCTTGATATTTTTTTTGGAATAATTACATCTATTATAACATACATATTTCCTTTAATGTGATTATTAACATTAGATATTCCTTTTCCTTTTAATCTATGTTTATCTCCTGTTTGACTTCCTTCTGGTATTGATAATTTTACATTACCATATATAGTTGGTATTTCTTTTTTGCATCCAAGTACTGCTTCTGATATTGTTATTGGAAGTGTAAGATAAATATCATCTTCGTCCCTTTCAAAAAGTGGATGAGATTTTACTTTAAATTCTAAGTAAACATCGCCATTTTCTCCACCGTTGTATCCAGCTTCTCCTTTACCTGGAATTCTAAGTTTATTTAAAGTATTTACACCTGCTGGTATTTTTACTTCAAGGGTTTTATTTACTTTAACTTTTCCTGTACCTTTACATTTACTACATTTTTTTTCAAACGTGTAGCCTGATCCTGAACATGTATGACAAGTTGTTCTTGATTGGAAAACACCAAACATTGTTCTTTGTTCTACTGTTTCAACACCTGTTCCATTGCATGTAGGACATGTTTTTTTAGAATGACCCCCTTCACCATTACATTCACTACAATCTTCATTTATATTAAGTTTTATATCTTTATTACATCCAAATGCTGCTTCTTCAAATGTTAATTCAACATTTATTAAAGTATCCCTACCTCTTCTTGCATTTTTCTTACCAGTTCTTCTGGAACTTCCAAATCCAAAACTTCCTCCAAATAAATCTTCAAATATATCAGAAAAATCAAAATCTCCAAAATCAAATCCAGCACTACCTGCTCCACCGCCTTGGAAAGCTGAGTGTCCATATTTATCATATTGACTTCTTTTTTGTGCATCTGATAAAACAGCATATGCTTCTTGAGCTTCTTTAAATTTTTCTGCTGCATCTGGTTCTTTTGATACATCTGGATGATATTTTTTTGCAAGTTTACGGAATGCTGATTTTATTTCTGCTTCACTTGCATTTTTATCAACACCAAGTACTTCATAATAATCTTTTTTGTTCATAAATCTCACTTCCTAACTATTATATAACTTCTTAAATTCTTCTATTGTTTCATCAAATTTTTTAATAGCACTTTCATATATTTTTTTATCTTCTAAATCTATTCCAAGTATCTTAAATGTATCAGTAATATTTACATTCCATCCTGTCTTTAAAAATTTTATGTATTTCTCAATCATTTCTTTATTACCCTTTATTATTTCATTAGAAACGAAAATTGCTACTGATATACAAACGGCATAACTAAGTAAATAGAAAAACATATAGAAATGACTTCTGGAAACCCAACTTATAATTTCATATTCACTATCTAACTCTTCAATTGGATAAAATTTCTTCAAACTCTCCTCATTTAAGTTGCATAAAAATTCTTTTGTTAATACTCCACCATTTTCAACATATTTATACATTTCTTTTTCAAAATCGCCCTCTTGAACAGCTCCAAATAAATTAGAGTATATTACACTTAAAAGATTAGACAATCCAACTAATGCATCTTTTTTGTTGTCACTATTTGCAAAATAATTTGATAATAAACATTCATTAGTAAGTGAAGCAACCTCTGCAACAATATTATAATTTCCACTATATATTTCATCGTTATTTTCATACATATATTGATGATTAGTGAAGTGCCCTCCTTCATGAATCAAAGTAGATATTGACTCGAAATTACCATTAAAGCTCATAAGTATTTTAGAATTAATTTTATCACTTGATGAAATGTTATAACCTCCGGAACATTTTCCTTTATATTGACAATAATCAACACATCTTTCATCAATCAATCTTTTAAAGTGTATATAATAATCTTCGCCCAATGGTTTTATTGCCTCTAACACTATTTTTTGTGCCTCTTCTATTGTATACTCTTTATCTGATTCATATAATTTTATGGTATTATCCCATGGCATAATTCTATCAACGTTAAAAACTTCAGCTTTTAAATCCCAATATTTTTTTATTACATCTTTATTTTCTACACATGCATCAATTAATACTTGAAAGACTTTATCAGATAATCTTAAATCAAATAATTTTGAATCCCATGTAGTTTTATAATTGTAAATATTTGCTAATGTTTTTTCTGTTTTAACATAATTATTTAATAATCCTGCAGATATTTCTACATATTGTTTTTTAACTTTATTAAATTGATTATATACTTGTTTTCTTTTTTCCCTAGATAATTTTTGCATCAAAGATCTATAATTTGTATTTGTCAATGTTTCTTCTGTTCCATCATCCATTATTACCTTACCATAATCATGGCATAAGTTTAATAGAGTTGAAGACATTTGACTATAACTACTTAATGTATTTGTTAATGAACTAACTAATGCTTCTTTTTCACTATCTAAAACATGTTCTTTATATCTATAATCTTCATCTAAAAGTACTTTATATTTTAATAATTTTTCATTATCAAATAATTTTTCATATTCTTCTTTTGTTAATGATAATAATTCTGGCTTGAAAAATGAAGTGATTATAGAGTAATTTGTTTCTAATTCATCAATTTTTCCTAAATCTTCTTTTGCTTGTGAATTAGATAAATCTTCATCAGATTGTGTTATTGCATATATGTATAAATCTATTATTTTATTTTTAATTGAAACATTTTTTTTCAAAAATTCTAATAATTTTTCACTTTCCTTTAATTTACCTTTATATTTTTTTAATTCAACAAATTCATTTTTTACCTTTTCATACTCATTATAAAAATCTTCCTTCGTCTTGTAAAAATCTGTTAAATCCCATCTATATTTTATAGGTACATCATTTCTCGTGTTATATTTTTCCATTTTTTCTCCTTTAATAGTGATAAAGTTCTAGATAACTAGAACTTCACCAAATTATTTTTTATTTTTCTTCAAATTCTGCATCAACTACTGTGTCATCTTTTTTATCACTATTTGATGTTTCTGATGAATCATTTGATTCATTATTTTCTTGTGCTGATTTAGCAGCTTCTTCATATACTTTTGTTGCAAAAGCCATAGCTGTTTCACTTAATGCATCTTTTTTAGTTTTGATATCATCTACGTTATCACTTTCAAGTGCATCTTTTAATTCTTTTATTTGTTTTTCAGCTTTTTCTTTATCTTCACTGCTTACCTTATCACCAAGATCTTTTAATGATTTTTCAGTTTGGAATACTAATTGTTCTGCTTCATTTTTTACATCTGCAGCTTCTTTTTTCTTTGTATCAGCTTCACGATTAGCTTCTGCTTCTTTTACCATTTTATCTATTTCTTCATCTGATAAGTTTGTTGAAGATGTTATTGTAATTGATTGTTCTTTTCCTGTTCCCATATCTTTTGCTTTAACATTTACAATACCATTAGCATCTATATCAAATGTAACTTCAATTTGTGGCACACCTCTTGGTGCAGCTGGAATATTTGTAAGTTGGAATCTACCTAATGTTTTATTATCACTTGCCATTGGTCTTTCACCTTGTAGAACATGAATATCAACAGCTGGTTGATTATCTACAGCAGTTGAGAATACTTGACTCTTACTTGTTGGGATTGTTGTATTTCTTGGAATTAATACTGTACAAACATTTCCTAATGTTTCAATACCAAGTGAAAGTGGTGTTACATCTAGAAGAACTATATCATCAACTTCTCCTTGAAGTACTCCACCTTGAATTGCAGCACCCATAGCAACTACTTCATCTGGATTAACTCCTTTTGATGGTTCTTTACCAAGTTCTGCTTTAATTAAATCAACAACTTTAGGAATTCTTGTAGATCCACCTACTAATAATACTTTATCAATATCATTTTTAGTTAAATTAGCATCTTTTAAAGCTTTTCTAACTGGTTCTAGAGTTGACTCTAATAAATCACCTATTAAATCTTCAAATTTAGCTTTTGTTAAATTAACAGATAAATGAAGTGGTCCATTTTCTCCTTGTGTAATAAATGGAATTGAAATTTCTGTTTGACTCATTCCACTTAAGTCTTTTTTAGCTTTTTCTGCTGCATCTTTTATTCTTTGCATAGCCATTTTATCGTCACTTAAGTCAATTCCATTTTCCCTCTTGAATTCATCAACTAAATAATCCATTATTCTATTATCAAAGTCATCTCCACCTAGATGGTTATTACCACTTGTAGATAATACTTCAAATACTCCATCTCCTAATTCAAGAATTGAAACATCAAATGTTCCACCACCTAAATCGTATACTAACACTTTTTCATTTTTATCTTGTTTATCAAGACCATAAGCAAGTGCTGCTGCAGTTGGTTCATTAATAATTCTTTCTACTTCAAGTCCTGCAATCTTACCTGCGTTTTTAGTTGCTTGTCTTTGTGCATCATTAAAATATGCTGGAACTGTTATAACGGCTTTAGTTACTTTTTCACCTAAATATGATTCTGCCGAATTTTTAAGATCTGTTAAAATCATTGCTGATATTTCTTCTGCAGTATAATCTTTTCCATTAACGTGAACCTTTTCACTTGTTCCCATTTTTCTTTTTATTGAATATACTACATCTGGATTTGTAATCATTTGGTTCTTTGCTTTAATACCAACAATTATATCTCCATTTTTAAATGCTACTACTGATGGAGTAGTACGACTTCCTTCTAGATTTGCTATAACTTTAGCTTCTCCACCTTCATAAACACTTACACAACTATTTGTTGTTCCTAAATCTATACCTATTGTTTTACTCATAATATCACCTTTCCTTATTCACTAACTTTAACCATAGCTGGTCTAATTACTTTATCTTTAAGTATATATCCTTTTCTTAATACATCAATAACAATTCCTGATTCTTTATCAGATTTCTCAGTCATTACTGCTTGATGATAAGTTGGATCAAATGGTTTATTAACACCATCAATTGGTTTTATTTCAAATTTTTCTAATACAGTAAGTAAATTACCGTATATCATTTTAAATCCTTTTAAGAATTTTGATACTTCGTCTTCTAAATTATCATCATCCATTTTTATAGCATTTTCAAAATTATCTATAATTGGAAGCATTTCAAGTATTAAATCCTCATTTGAATATTTTAGAAGTTTTGATACTTCATCATCTTTACGACGTCTATAATTAATTACTTCAGCTTTTTCTCTTAGTAATTTTTCATTTAAATCATTAACTACCTTTAATGTTTCTTCTAATTTTTTTTCTAATTCTTGTTCTTTTTTATTTTTTTTATTTTTATGCAATTTAGAGTTGGATTCTTTTTCTACAGTGCTATTATCTTCATGTGTATTGCATTCTCCTTTGCAACAATCATCTGTACAATTACATTCTTCTATAGGATTTTCTTTGCAATTACATTCTTCTTTACAATTACACTCTTCTTTACAGCATTCGTTATTTTTATCTATTTCTTTATTTATTTCTTCTTTCATTGTACTTCCTTTCTAATTTTTTTCTATATTTTCTTTTATATATTCTAAAAGCATTGTTGCTCTATCATATTCCATTCTTTTTGGGCCTACAATTGCAATTGTTCCTTCAACGCCATTTACATTATACTTTGTTTTAATTATTGTTACATCATCATCAAATTCGTTTTCACTACCAATATAAATATTTACGCCATTTTCTTCTTCTTTTATACTGCTTATAAAATTTTTATCTTCAAATTTAGAAATTATTTTTTTAATTTTATCAGCATCACTAAATTCTGGCTGTTTTAAAATATTTGCTCTACCTTTCATTTTTATATTTGATTCTGTTGTAACATCATTTATAAAATTACAGAAAGCATCAAATAATTGTTTTTGAGAATTAACATTATCTCTAATAATTGGTTTTACTTCAAATTCAAGTTTAGCAGCTACTTCATCAATTGGTGTTCCAACTATATGTTTGTTTATTATATCAATTGTTTGTTTTATTTCTAAAACAGATATTTTCTCATCTAATATAACGTTTCTATTTTCAACATGGCCTTTATCAGTAACAATAATAGCAACTAAATTATTTTCGTTTATAGGAATTACTTCTACTTTACTTATTTTATTTTCATTTGATGTATTTCCTAAGGATATCAATGTACAATTTGTAAGTTCAGATACAATTTCTAAGCTTTTTTCAATTGTATCGCTTAATACAAGTGAACTATTATCAAATATTGTTTGAAGTTTTAAAATATCATCTTTGTTTAATTCTTTTGATTCCATTATATTATCTACATAATATCTATATCCTATCTCACTTGGAATTCTTCCTGATGATGTATGCGTTTTTTCTAGATATCCTAAATCTTCTAAATAACTCATTTCATTTCTAATTGTTGCACTTGAACAATCTAATTCTTGTTCTAATGACTTAGAACCGATTGGTTTGGCTGTTTTGATATATTCTTCAACAATTAATTTTAATAATTTTGTTTGTCTACTATTCACAAAACACCTCCTTTAGCACTCTCTAACCCTAACTGCCTATTTCATTATACTATTATATGTTAGCATTGTCAATATATGAGTGCTAATTTTTGACTTTTTTACATTTATTATTTTATGTAAATAAATTTTAAATATATTCAAAAAAAATGATATAAATTATCATTTTAACTTCCAACTATATTTTTTAATCTTTTTATAACTTTTTTTTCTATTCTAGATATATATGATTGACTTATTCCAAGCATTTTAGCAACATCTTTTTGTGTCATTTCATTTTGATCAAAAAGTCCGTATCTTAATATCATTATTTGTTTATCTCTTTTATTTAACTTGTTAATTTCTTCCTCTAATATTTTTTTATCATTTTCTTCTTCTATTCCTTTTGTAACTATATCAGCATCTGTACCCATTATATCTTCTAAATGTAATTCATTTCCTTCTGAATCATAGCTTAAACTATCCTCAAATGAAACTTCTGTTTTTCTTTTTTTATTTTTTCTTAAATACATTAATATTTCATTATCAATACATCTTGATGCATAAGTTGCTAATTTGATATTTTTATCTAATTTATAAGTATTTACTCCTTTTATAAGTCCAATTGTTCCGATGCTTACCAAATCTTCTAGATCAACTTTTGTATTCTCATATCTTTTAGCTAAATAAACGACTAGTCTTAAATTATGTTCTATAAGTTTTTGTCGTGCTTCTACATCACCATTCATAGATTTTTCAACATAAAATACTTCTTCTTCTTTTGATAATGGTTCTGGTAATTTGTCAGCACTTCCTATAAAAAAAATATTGTTATCATTTAAGATTTCTTTTATTATTTTAATTATTTTTTTTAACATATTATCCCTCCAATATAGATTTTCCAATAATTGTATCTATTCCTTCCATTTTTATTTTTTTTGGTGATAATCCTATTAAAACTTTTTTATTTAATTTTTTTCCATCTATTTCCACTTTATCTACTTTTATACATTTTAAATTTATATGGCTCGTTATAGTATTTATTGGTACTAATATAAAATCTGATATATCTTCTTCATTTATTAAGTTTTTATTTATTACTATTATTGGCATATTAAAATATGGGTCTTTAAGAACATTTCCTGTATCTAAATAAGCATTTAAATTTATTTTTTTATTTTTATAATATATATTTAGTTTATAACAAATAGAATAATTATTTTTTAATTCTTTTGCCTTTTTTATATACATTACTAATATAATTGGAGATATAAGAATTAACACTATAAAGTTAATACTAAGTCCATTATGATAAAATATAAGTCCTTCATTTTTATAAGAAAATTGGACATTTAATAAATATAAAAATCCTCCTAGTAAAATACTAACTAAATATAAATATTCTAAATTTTTAATTGTATATTTTATGTTTTTATATTTGAATGATATTAAAATCATTATAATGCTTATTATAAATTTAAATAAAAATAAAGTTAAATTATTTAATTTTAAAAACAATAAAAATGTACTTAAGCCACCTATTAAACCTCCTAATAATAATCTTTTAATTTTGACATTTCTTTTTAATATTATAGATACTGTAAGTAAAAGTATAAAATCAAATGAAAAATTTAATAAAAATACAAGATCTAAATATATCTTCATAATATCACCATAAAAAGTATAAAAAAAACGATAGATAAATTCTGTCGTTTTATGATTAATATTTTAATTTTATTATAAGTTGTTTAATTTTTCTTTTATAATTGAACTTACTAAACTATTATCGGCTCTACCTTTTAATTTAGATGTTGCCTCTTTCATAACTCTACCCATATCTTTAATACTTGTAGGATTTAATTCTTTAAAGATTTCATCTATTATTTTTTTTATTTCTTCTTCACTTAATTGCTCTGGCATATATTTATTTAATATTTCTATTTCTTCTTGTGTTAAATCAATAAGATCTTGTCTATTTCCTTTTTCATATTCGATAATAGATTCTTTTCTTGTTTTTATTTGTTTTGATATAACGCTTATTACTTCATCATCTGTTAATTCTCTTTTTTTATTTAATTCTTCCATTTGCATAGCACCTTTTATCATTCTAATAACAGATAATGTTTTTTTATCTTGGGCTAGCATAGCTTTTTTTAAATCATTTAATATTCTTTCTCTCATACTATTTTTCCTTTCAAAAAAAGCCTTATGGCTTTTAATATCTTTCTTTATTACGTCTACGACTATTTTTAATATTTTCTTTTTTTTCTAGTCTTCTTTTTACTCCTGGTTTTAAATAACCTTCTTGTCTTTCACGTACTTTTTTTGAGAGACCGTCTTTAACGTTCTTTTGTTTTAGCATTCTAAGGGCACTATCTACGTTACCATTTCTTACTACTACTTTTGTCAATTTAATCCCTCCTTCCCTAAGTACTACAAAAATTATAACATTCTTTTTCCTATTATTCAACATTTTTTTTATTTTAAAATGCAAAAAAGGACTAATTTGTCCTTTATTTTATGCATATTCCTTCTTCTATAAATCGCATGTTACTACC
This sequence comes from uncultured Bacillota bacterium, assembly GCA_902492995.1. Lineage (GTDB taxonomy): Bacteria > Bacillota_I > Bacilli_A > RF39 > UBA660 > OMSK01. The sequence continues at coordinate 9,177 of CABUNR010000012.1, forward strand.
AAACATTCTTCCAAAATTTACAATACATTTTATAATTATTTCTAAAAGAGGCAAAATAAATGGTAATAACAATATAATTATTATTATTAATATTACCTTTCTTTTTAACATAATCTTCCTGTTTTATATCTTCTAATTGCTGTTCCAACATATCTGCCTAGTTCAATGATTAAATTTGTTCCTCTTATAATAGAGTTTAATAAGGATGCTGAAAATTTTATACCACCATTTATATTATATAATTCTTCTTTATTTAATTTCATTATTTTCTACATAGTAGTGGTCTTACATAACCATCTACAACTCCTATAAAAAATGATATTCCAGCAAATATTCCTATTCCAACTCCAATATGAAATGCTCCTCCTTTTATTTTCTTTAATTCTTTTTCTTTTATTTTCATAATTTCTCCTTTCTAACATTAAAAATAGATTTATATTTTTATTAATTTTATTATATATTTTATTATTCTAAGTATTTTTTTCATTTTTTCCTTTCTTTAAAGAGATGTTTTTAAGTTTATTATTTTATCAAATAAATCTTTATTATCCATTCTATGGGATACTACAATAATTATCTTATCCTTATACATTTTGAAAATATTTTTTAAAATTTCTCGCTCTAATTTTATATCTACTTCACTTAATGATTCATCAAGAAGTAAAATGTTAAAATCATTTAAAAGTGATCTTGCAAGTACGATTCTTTGTCTTTCTCCACCTGATAAATTTAGACCATTTTCCTCTATAAATGTATCTAGAAAAAGTTCTTTATCTAAAAAATCTATTTTTAAATTTTTAATTATATTTATTATTATTTTTTTATTTATTTTTCTACCTAATAATAAATTATTATATATAGTATCTGTAAATAATTTTTCTTGTTGTGATACATATGTTATATTTTTGTCTATTTCTTCTTTACTTAGATTATTTATATCTATATTGTTTATTAGTACTTGTCCATGATTTATCTGATAATATTTTTTTAGAATTTTTAGGAAAGTTGACTTTCCGCAACCACTAGAACCTATAAGCATTATTTTTTCATTTTTATTTATTTTTAAATTTAAATTTTCAATTATATTATTATAATTATCGTAACTATATTTTAGATTTTTAATTTCTAAATTATTAAATGGTATGTTTAATAATTTATTTTCTTCTCTATTTTCTATCATTATTTCATTTATTCTATCAAAAGATATTTTAGCATCTTTTATATCTTTATTTAAATCAATTATATCCTTTATAGGGGTAATATAGTATGAAAATAGTGAGGTAAATGTAATTAAACTAGTAAGTGTTATATAATCGTTTTTTATCAATAATATTCCTATAAATATTAATATACATATTCCTATTTCATTTAATATATTTTTGTATAAATATTCTTTATTACATATTTTTTCATATGATTTATTTTTATTAATATATTTTTTGTTTTTTTCTATTAAATTATCGGTTATATTTTTTTCTATTGAAAGGCCTTTTATTGTTTCATAACTATCTATACTTTCAACAATATATGAATTTAAACTTGTTTTTTCTTCTTTTACTTGTTCTAAATTTTGTTTTATTTTATTTTTATATTTTAATACTATTAATAAATATAAAATCATAATTATAAATGATATTAGAAATAATATTTTATTTATTTTAAATAAAAATATACTTACAAATAATGATAAAAATAAATCTATAAATATTGTTATAATTATTTTTACTACTTCTTCATTTACAATGCTTAAATCATTTATTCTAGATAATACTTCTCCTGTTGTTCTATTTTTAAAGTATTTATAAGGAAGTGATATTATGTTTTTTAATATTTCATTTGTAAAGCTTAATTCGATTTCATTATAAAGATTAATTAAAATTTTTTCTCTTATATATTCAAATATAGTTTTTATAAAAAATAGAGATAGAAATAATAAGAATGTTTTGAAAAGAAGACCTGAATTTATTTTTTTTATCATAATCTCTATATAAAAAGATGTAATAACTGAAAGCAATATACTTAAAAATGAAATGATTATTATCTTTATAAATTTTGTTTTTTTCTCTTTTATTAATTCTTTTAAGTATTTTTTTAAATAAGTGTTATCAGAAATATAAAGTAATTTTTTTATTGGTTTAAAAGTTATTATTATATTGCTAAAAATTTTATTAAATTCTTGAATACTAATTTTCTTAATCCTACTTGCTGGATCAGCGATCAATATATAATCTTTTTTATAATTTACTTCATATATTACGATGTAGTGTTTAAAGGAATTATCTACTATTACATGTGCAATGCATGGTAATTTTATATTTTCTAAATTATTTACTTTTAATCCTTCTGAATTAAAACCTATTTTTTTTGAGGCTTCAATTATATTGTATGCACTTACTCCTTCTTTGGATGTATAAGTCATTTCTCTTAATTTTTCTAATGGAATATATGATTTATAATATTTTATAATCATTAGTAATGAGCATACTCCACAATCTTTTAAATCTTTTTGTTTTACAAATGGATATTTATTCATAAATCACCTCCTCACTTATATCATTCTATGTTTTTTTAAAAAACCCTTTTTATTTTTAAAAAAAAATAAAAAAAAATAGCTTTTAACTATTTTTATATATTTTTATTTTTTTAGTTCCATATTTTTTTTCTTTTTTTAACACATAATCTATATCAAACTCTTCATTTTCATATTCACATATTATTAAACCATCTTTATTTAATAAATCATATTCTTTTATTTTAGCAAGTGAATTTTTGATTAAATTTAATTTATATGGTGGATCTAAAAATATTATATCAAATTTGATTTTATTATCACTAAAATACTTTAATGCATTTAAATAATCATTTTTTATTATTACTACACCATCTACACCCTTAGTGTTTATATTTAATACATCTATTACAATTTTATTTTTATCTACAAAATAGCACGTTTTTGCACCATTACTTAGGGCTTCTATTCCAAGTGATCCTGAACCAGCGAATAAATCTAGACAAATACTTTTATTTATATTATTTTGAATTATTCCAAATAATGACTCTTTTACTCTATCCATTGTTGGCCTAGTACCTTCTATATTATCTCCTTTTAATATTTTTCCTTTATACTTTCCACTAATAATTCTCATATTTTACTCCTTGCTTGTATAAATATATTTTTTCTGTTAATAATATTAATGTGATTTAATCACAACATATATTAACTCCCCTTCATAAAAATCCTTTAGGGATTTTTTTTATTTTATCATTATTTTAATGTAGATACAACATTTTGAATTAATTCTATTGTATTTAATGTTCTACTTATTTTATCAGTTGCTCTTAAATGATATACTTCTTTTACTTCTTCTTCAAAGGCTTTAAAACTATAGGGATTTCTATTTAATATTTTATACCAAGTGGAGTTTTCTCTTATATATCTTTGATAATTTATATTATTTTTAATTTTAAATTGTATATCAAGTGTCATTAATCTTCAAAGTGTTTATATATTGGTCTAGGTTTATATTCTCTTTTCGATGGAGTTTTATTATTTGAGCCCAAATCTTCTAATACGCCAAGTACTCTTTGAACACTATTTATAGATTCCTGCATTTTATCTAAATTTACTCCTTTTAACCATGTAATTAAATCTAACATTCCTATTTGACTTGTTACTTTTTTTTCTTCATTTTGTTTTGGTTTTATATATTCATTCCAAACTTCACTATTTTCTCCATATAAATCATACATTTCATAAAATTTTTGCCATGTCATTTTTTCATTGTTTACAAATTTTAAAAGTGACGGATTATTTTTTACAAATTCTTTAAACTCATTTTTTTTATCCATTACAATCACCTATTTTATTATATGTTTTATTTCTTTTTAGTTAACATTATTTTTTTTATTTCTTCATCTAACCAAAAATATTTTTTTCTATCAAATTCTATTACAAATATTTTTTTATTATATATATTAAATATTCTAAATATTTCTGGCATTATATTAGTTGATTTTATTAATACACATGAATAATTTATTTTTAAAAAAGTTTTTTCTTGTTTGTTTTTTAATATTATCTCTTTATTTTGATGTTCTACTTTAAATCGTTCATTAATATAGTTGCTAAGTAATTTAACACTAAATATATCACATATATTTCTATATAATGTTATTCCATATATTACATCAGTTTTTTTAATATGATATAGTGTGTTTAATATTGTATATAAATAATATGAATTATTTTTATATATTTTATAAGAATTATTATTTATAATAAAAAGATAGTATTTATACATAAAATCACCTATTATTATAATGAACTTAAAATTTAAAAAAAAATCAGTTTAAAACTGATTTTAATTATTATCTTTCAAGAATTCAATTGTTTTTCTCATTTCTGTGTCATATTTTACCATTTCAATTCCACCAAATAATTTAATAAATTCATCTTTATCCATTTGATATTTTTTAGCCATTTCTTCTGCTTCTTTTTCTGCTTCTTCATCTGTTACTTCTATTTTTTCTGCTTTTTTAACTTCTTCTAGTAATAATCTTGATGCTACTCTTTTTGTTGATTCTTCTTTCATTTGGTCTCTTAAAGCAGCTTCATCTGCATTTGTAAATTGATAAAATTGTTCTAAAGTTATTCCTTGCATTTTTAAATTTTCTTCATATTGTCTTAACATACGATCTGTTTCTTCTTTTATCATTGCATCTGGAATATCAACAGTCATATTAGATATTGCTTTATCTAATATATTATCAATATAATGTTCTTCTGCATGATGTTCTTTATGTGCTTTAATATTTGTTTTTAATGTTTCTTTTAGTGTTTCTTCTGAATCAACACCATCAAGAGCTAAATCTTCAAAGAATTCTTTATTTAATTCAGGTAATTTAGTTGTTTTGATTTCATTTACTTTTACTTTAAAGACAACTGGTTGACCTTTTAATTCTTCTGCATGGTAATCACTTGGGAATGTTACATTAATATCTTTTTCTTCTCCTTTTTCCATACCAATTAGTTGTTCTTCAAATCCAGGAATAAATGTATTAGATCCAATTACTAAAGAGTAATTTTCTCCTTTTCCACCTTCAAATGCAACTCCATCTTTAAATCCTTCAAAGTCTATTATTGCAGTATCTTTATTTTCAACTTTTCCTTCTTTTGTAACTATCTCTGCATATTTTTGTTTTGTTTCTTCTAATGCTTTTTCTACTTCTTCTTCTGTTACTTCAACGCTTTCTTTCTTAACTCCTAATTTTTTGTATTCTCCAAGTTTTACTTCTGGCATTGTTGTAATAGTAAATAAAAATTCAACATAATCTTTTGTTAATGATTTTAAACTAACTTCTGGTTGTGAGACTATTTCTAAATCTTTATTTTCTTCCATCATTTTTTTATAAGCATCTTGTAAAACCATATCTGCTGCTTCTAGCCAAATATTAGTTTCTCCATATTTTTTTATAAATAAATCTTTTGGTGCTTTTCCTTTTCTAAATCCATCTATTTTTGCATCTTTACTTACTTTAGTGTATGCTTTATCGCATGCATTAGTCCAGTCCATTCCTTCTACTTTAATTGTTATTTCATGTACATTTTTATTTGCCATAATTTCCTCCTTCTGACCTTTATAGTATATAATAAATTTTCATTTATTACAAGAAAAAAGCTATATTTTAGCTTATTTTTAATATTTCAATATCATATTTTCCATTTGGACTATCTACTGAAACTATATCTTTTACTTTTTTATTTAATATAGCTTTTGCAATTGGTGATTCATTTGATATTTTATTATTAAATGGATCTGCTTCTTTACTACCAACAATTGTATATTCATCTGTTTCATCATCATCTACATACTTAATTGTTACTGTATTTCCAATTGATACTTTATCTGTATTTATTTCTGTTATAACAACAGCATTTTCTATCATTGTTTCTAATTCTTTTATTTTATTTTCTACTTCTGCTTGAGATGCTCTAGCTGCATCATATTCTGCATTTTCTGATAAATCTCCTAATGCTCTTGCTTCTTTTAAAGCTTGTATTACTTCTGGTCTTTTTTCCATTTTTAAATATTCTAGTTCTTGTTTCATTTCTTCTAAACCAGATGTAGTTAAATATACTTCTTTTTTATCTGACATTTTTATCGCCTCTCTTATTTAGTACTTGCAAAATAATACTACGTTTTCTTTTTTTTGTCAAGTTTTTATTTATCTATTTTTTTTCTAATCATATCGTACTTTGATATTAAAGAATCTATTTTAATTTGAACTATTTGTTTTGGATGCCTAACTACTTCAATATCATTTCCATCACTATCTTTTATATTATCAATAGTTATATTTATTATATTATTATTTGGTCCAAATATTTCTACTTCATCACCTATTTTAAAATAATTTCTTTGTTCTATAGTGGCTACTTTAGTATTTATATCATAATCTAATACTATTCCTAAAAAATCTTGATTTGATATTTCTTCTCTTCCATTATAATAATTACATGTTTGATCATTTATGCCATTAAAAAATTGTGGTACGGCATCTCTATTAGCACAGTTTCTAAGTATTTGTTCTGCTTTTTTATCATAAACATAACCTTCTTTATCACTTAAATATTCATCTATTACTTTTCTATATGTGCTTACTATAGTTGCTATATAATAAACTGAACGCATTCTTCCCTCAATTTTAAATGATTTAATTCCAAGATCAATCATATCAGGTATATATTTTAACATTGATAAATCTTTTGCACAAAAGGTAAATGGTTTTTCTCCTTTTAAATAGGTTTTATCTCCTTTAAGATCAAAATCCCATCTGCATATTTGAGCACAGCCTCCTCTATTTGCATCTCTTCCTGTAAAAACATTTGATAAAACACATCTTCCACTTATTCCTGAACACATTGCGCCGTGTATAAATACTTCAATATCTATATCTACATTATCTAATATTTCTTTTATATCACTTTTAGTTGCTTCACGTGCAAGGACGATTCTTTTTATTCCTTCTTTTTTAAAAAATTTACATGCCTCAATATTTAGAGTTGATTTTTGAGTTGATAAATGGATTTCTAAATCAGTATATTTTTTTGCAAGTTCTATTATAGTTGGATCACTTACTATAATTGCATCTACGCCACATTTTTCTATTTCTTTTAAGTAATTTATTACTTCTTTTATTTCTTTATTATGAAGTACTATGTTTACTGTTACATAAACTTTTGCTTTATGTTCATGAGCAAAAATTACTCCTTCTTTAATTTCTTCAAAAGTAAAATTTTTAGCGTTAGCTCTAAGTCCCAAAATAGGACCTCCTATATATACAGCATCTGCACCATATAATATAGCAATTTTAAGTCTTTCTAAATCTCCTGCTGGAGCAAGCAATTCTACATTATTCATAATTCTTCACCTTATATATTGTTTCTTTATATAAAAATCCTTTACTTGTATTATTAAACATTTTATCAATGTCATTTGAAGTAATAACATCTTTATTTTTTATTATATAAATAAATATATTTTTATCTATATCAAATGAATTAAATATTAAATATTCTATATCTATTTCTTTTAACTTTTCTATTAAATCTATAGCATTTAATATATAATTTGAATATACTTCCGTATTATATTTATTTTCAAGTATTCTATATTCTTTATTTTCTTTTTCTATATGATATTTTAAACTCTCATCTTCTATATTAAAACTTTTTAAATAATTTGTTATTAATTTTCTTTCACTTGCGAATATTGGAATATAACCAAATACTTGAACAAATAGTTTTGAATTTGAATTTCTTTTTATATCTATTATTTCATCTAGTGTTATTTCGTTTGATAAATATGCCATCTCAGCACCCATCATATTCCAATAATTTATTGTTGCATAATTTGTTACAGAGTGTTCTTCACTAAAGACAAGATTTAATTTTAGATTTAATTCTTGTTTTAAATTAATAAGTGCTACATCATAATAAAAAACACCATCTATTTTATATTCTTCAAATTCTTTTAGTACCTCTTTTAAATATTTTAAATCATTATTATGAAAATTTCTATTAAGTGATACAAACAATTCTTTATTTTTTTCTTTTAAAAGTTCATTTATTTCTTTTATGTCAAATAAGCTAAAATAAGTAGGCATATTTATACTCATATCTTTAAGTCCTATTAAAAAACCATCTACGTCATTAATTAGATCAAGCATTTCTTCTTTATTTGATGGCATTACAATTATTTTAGACATAAAATCACCTCTTTTATATTCTAACAAAAAATAGTAGAAATTTCTACATATTTCTACTATTTAGATTAATTTAAATTTTAATTTTTTAGATAATTATTTAAAAATTCTTTTAATGTTATAGCTACATTATGAGGTATTATTTCACTTAATTGTTCAATAGGTGTTTCTTTAATTTTATTTATTGTTTTATATTTTTTTAGTAATTCTTTTTTCCTTACTTCTCCAATACCTTCTATATTATCTAAAATGCTTGAAATCGAGCCTTTACTTCTTATGTTTTTATGATAACTTATAGTAAAATTATGTACTTCATCTTGCATTCTTTCTAAGTAATAAAATAAATTACTTCTTTTGTTTATTTTTATTTCTTCAATAGGATCATTAGCAAGTAAGCTATCGGTTGTATGTTTGTCATCTTTTTTTAATCCTACAACCTTTATATTTAAATTTAAACTTTTAAGTACTTCTCTAGCTATATTCATCTGGCCTATTCCACCATCTACAATAATTAAGTCTGGTTTTTCTAAATCATCTTTTAATACTCTAAAATATCTTCTATATATAACTTCTCTCATTGTTCCATAATCATCATTTTTGTCATTTGTTATTTTATATTTTCTATAATCATTTTTTGATGGTTTTCCACTCTTAAAAACAACCATTCCTGATACATTAAATGTTCCAAAAAGATTTGAATTATCAAATAATTCTATTCTATCTAATTTATCTAAATTTAAAATATTTTTCAATTCTTCGTTTGCTAGATATGTTTTTTCTTCATCTTTTTTTATTATTTCGTAATCATTTTCTATTTTTATTTTTGCATTATCATTTGCCATTTCTATTAATTTATTTTTTACTCCTTTAATTGGAGTTTTTACATTAGTCTCTAAATATTCTTCTAATATTTTAGTATCTACTATATCTGGGACTAATACTTCTTTTGGAATAAGAACATTTTTTTTATAAAAAGTGGCAATGAATCTTGTTAATTCTTCTCCTACTTCATCTATTAGTTCTATTGTTTTAGATATTCTTTCTTGAATTCTTCCATTTCTTATAAAAAATATTTGGATACTTAAATATCCTTTAAATACATAATAACCTATTACATCTCTATCAATATTATCTGTTATTTCTATTTTTTGTTTTGTTAAGGTTATTTTTATATAATCTATCATGTCTTTTATTTCTTTTGCTTTTTCAAATTCTAATTTTTCAGCATATTTATTCATATCATTTGTTAATTTGTTTGTAACTATTTCATGATTTCCTTTTAAAAATTCAATTATTTCTTTTTCCATCTCTTTTATTTTTTCTTTATCTACATTATAAACACAATATCCTAAACATTGTTTAATATGATAATAAAGACATGGTTCTTTTTTATATGTATTACATTTTCTTAAAGGGTATATTCTATTAAGTAAATTTACTGTTTCTCGTGCTGCGGTTACATTTGGATATGGTCCATATAATCTATCTTTATTTTTTTTTCTTCCTAAGTGTCTTACAATTTGTAAGCGAGGTGATGCTTCTTTAGTTAATTCTATATATGGATAACTTTTATCATCTCTAAGTAATATATTGTATTTAGGATCATATTTTTTTATTAAATTTATTTCTAGTATTAATGATTCTGTTTCTGATTCTACAACTATATATTCAAAGTCTTTTATTTCACTTACTAATTTTGCTGTTTTACCTGTATGTGTTCTATTAAAATATGAAGATACTCTTCTTTTTAATTTTTTAGCTTTTCCAACATATATAATTACATTATCTTTATTCTTCATCAAATAACAACCTGGTTTATCTGGCAAAATTTCTAATTTTTTCTTAATTAATTCCATATATATCACCTTTTATATTATAACAAAAATAAAGCTAAATGGTTCTATATTTTTATTACTGCTTGTCCTTCACTTTTGTTAGCGTCTCCTTCATAGTTTTTATATGAATAATTTTTAAGTAAATTGCTATGTAATATTTTTAATTTCTTTTTTAAAATAATTTCATTTAAATCATTATTTGACATACCTATTCTTATATCTTCTACTTTGTATCCATTATCCTCCATAGCTTTTACTTGGTCTTTTATGCCTCTAATTAATGCTTCATATAATTCATTTAATTTATCTTTATGTTTAATAAAACCATTCTTTATCTCAACATTATTAAAAATAATATAGTTTTTTTCTATATTGTAAAATGCAGTTGATTTTGCAATTACATTTTTCATAGAATCATATATAATTAAATTTTTTATAGCTGGATTAATCATACTTTGAATCATTATATCTTCACCTTCAGCATTTAGTTTACTACAACAATCACATATATAACCTAATACTATATTTATTGGATTATCTCTACTTGGCCAATAATAATTTATTTTATTTTGTTCTTGATCTATTAAATTTGAAAAATATTTTTCTTCTACCTTTTTAGCTTTTTCATATAATCTTTCTATTTTATCAAATTCATCTTGGTTTATATATGAACTAAGTATTTCTGTAACATTATTTAACAAATTATTTTCTTTTTTTATAATAAAGACATTTTCATTTAGATATTTTATAACATTATCTAAAGATATAATTTTCTTTTCTTTTTTTAATTTATTTAATAATTTTTTATCTATAATATTATTTTCTTTTTTTACTTTAGCATTCAATATTCCTATTTGTTCTTTTTTACTTTCTAAAATTGCTTTAAATATTACTTCGTAATTATTATATAATTTTGAAGCTATTTCTATAAATTTAGGATGATTATACTCATTTAAAAATATTGTGCTTATTTTTTCATTATATTCTTTTAATTCTATATTAGAAAATATTTTATGTATATCTTTTATATCATATAAATTAATAATTTCTTTTATTTTTACTAAGATATCTTTTTGTTTATTTAATCCACTATTAAATAAGCCTAAAATATAACACATTTTGTAAAAATCACTATAATAAATTTCCTTTATATTTAAATTATCAAACAAATCATTATATAATTTTACATTATTTGAAAGTCCTTTTACATTATCATTATTTATTAAAAGTTCATCAAGTATTTTAGCATTTATATTATTAAAGTTAAAATTAGGTACTATATCTAGTATTTCTTTAGCTTTTATTATATTTTGTGTACCAAATTTTTCTATAAAAAATGATGGTAATGTATGATTTTTTATTGTTATTATAACATTGTTATCAAAGGCATTTTCTTCTATTGTTTTAATATTATCATTTATATTAATAGTTTTTAAATTATTATTTTTGAATGCTTCCTTTTTTATGATTTTTAAGTTATTTGATAATTTTAAATTACTTATTTCATTATTTTTAAATGCTTCACTTTCTATTTTTTCTATATTATCTGGTATTATTAATTCTTCTATTAAATTATTTTTAAATGTATTTGCATTTATTTCTTTTAATGTTTTATTTAATGTAAGTTTTTTTATTTTATTTGAATTAAATGCTCCACTTGCTATATAACTTATATTACACGGTATTATTAATTCTTCTATTAAGTTATTATAAAATGCCTCATTTTTTATTATTCTTAATTTTTGATTAAATATTATCTTTTTAATTTTATTATTTTTGAATGCTTTATTTTCTATATTTTCTAAGTTTTCATTTATTTTTAAAATATTAATTTTATTATTTTTAAATGCTTCATTTTCTATTGTTTTTAATTTTTCATTTAATTTTAATTTTTCTATTTCATTATTTTTAAAGCATTCTTCTTTAATGGTTAATATGTTATTTGGTATTATTAGTTCATCTATTTTATTATTTAAAAATGCTTGTTTTCCTATTTTTTCTATATTTTCCTTTAATATTAGTTTTTTTATTTTGTTATTACTGAAAGAAGAATCTTCTATTTCTTTTAAATTATCACTTAATATTAAATTTTCTATTAGATTATTCATAAATGCTTTTTCTTTTATATAAATTACACTAATAGGTATTATTATTTTTTTTATTTTGTTATTCATAAATAATGATTTATTAATTTCTTCAATATTAGTTAAAATATTTAAATCTTCTATTAGATTATTCATAAATGCATATGAACCAATATATTTAATATTTTCATCTAATGTTAGTTCTGTTATTTTATTATTATAAAATGCTTTTTCTTCTATTATTTTTAAAGTTTTAGGAAGTATTAGCATTTTAATATTTGATGAATAAAAAGCACTGTTTTGAATACAATATATTCCATCATTTACTTTTAAACTTTCTATATTTGAAAATGAATATTGTTCTTTTTTTATATAATTTTCTTCTTTCACTTTATCACCTAATTGCAAGTTATATTATCATTTATAGAATTAGAAGTCAAATTATGATACAATTAAATTGGTGATTTTATGTATACAATTAGTAGTGATGTAGAAAATACTATTATTATAAATAAATCAAAATTTATTTGTTGTTTAATTAAAATAAATAATGTAGATGATATTTCATATAATCTTTTTTTATTAAAAAATAAATATAGTAATGCGACTCATTATTGTTATTCATATATTTTAAAAAATATTAAGGGTAAAAGTGATGATGGTGAACCTTCTGGAACAGCGGGTATGCCTATTTTAAATGTTTTAGAAAATAAAAAATTAGATAATATATTATGCGTTGTTATAAGATATTTTGGAGGTATTAAATTAGGAGCTGGTGGACTTGTTAGAGCTTATACTAAAGCTGTTACAGAAGCTTTAGACAAGACGGAAATTAAGGAAATAAAAGAATGTTTTAAGGTTACTATTTCATTTAATTATGATAATATCAAATATGTGGATAACACTTTTAAAGATAATATTATTCTTGATAAATCATTTAATGATAAAGTTTTTTATACAATATTAGTACCTATAGAAGATGAAGATAAAATTTTAAATTTTAATATTATTAAAAAAGAAAACATACTATTTTAAGTATGTTTTAATTATATAGTGACCAAGGATTAAGTCTTGTTCCACCTTTCCATGGTTCACCACCTATATATGCTTCATAATGTAAGTGTGGTCCTGTTGCACTTCCTGTCATTCCAACATATCCAATTACTTGACCTCTTGAAACATTTGAACCAACTTTTAAGCTACTATTAAATCTACTCATATGTGCGTATAAAGTATAATATCCATTATTATGATTTATTACAATATAGTTACCATATGAATAATGTAAAGTTCTTGTTACTATTGTACCATTATTTGTTGCATACACGGGACTTCCATAACCTGTTCCTGAAATATCTATTCCATAATGTAGGTTACGTCTCTTTGAGAATGGATCTATACGATATCCATAATCTGATGTAATTGTGTAACCACTGTTTGTTGGCCATCCCCAGCTCTTTGTTGATCCAACTCCTGATACTTGTTTTTTACCATATACAACTATTCTTGATGTTGTTGGTTTTAATTCTACCTTACTAATTGGTTTTATAAAGGTAATATTCCCATTTGTTATTTCAACTTTTTGACTTATACGTTCAAGTCCGTTTTCTCCTTTTTGTATTTCTTCATCATCACCAACTTGTTTACTTGAGTCATATCTTTCAATTGTTTTATATTTATTTACTTCATCTTTAACAACTGATTTTTCTATAACTACTTCAAGTTGTGGATCTGTTACTCCAATTACTACTTGTTGTCCTGGAAACAAAAGACTTTTTGAACTACTAAATGATGGGTTTGATATTAAAAATTCTTCTGTACTTATCTTATTTGCGAATGCGACTGTATCAATTGTATCACCATTTTTTACTGTGTAATTATTTTTTTTGTTATTTAATCCAAACAAGAAAAATTGAGATAATTCATTAGAATCACTATAAATTTTTTCTGTGACTGGTATATACATTTTTTTTATTTTTATATTATCATTTAAGTATATATTTTCTATATATGAACCCGTTGTTGTTATTTGTTGTTGTGTTTCATTTTTATATGCTTCATATGATTCTGATCCTGCATATGTTTTAAATAAACTTTCTACAGCATCATCAAACACACTTTTTTTTGTAACATAAATTTTGTATTTTTTATATTCTATTTTTTCTGTTTTTTCATCTGTTTTCTTTTTTGTTTCTGTATTATCAATAGCAAATCTATATCCTTTTATTGTAAAAGGTTTTTGATCTTGTATTTTTTCATATATACTTTCTACACTACTTATATTTTGCTCATATGTTAATACTTTTTCAATAGAAAGTCCTTTAGGTGAATATACTCTATTTACACCAAATTCTTTTTTATATTTTTTATTTCTTGCATCTATATAATTTTCAAGTTCTTCTTTACTATTAATTGTACCAATTACTTTTCCATCAAGATAAACATCATAATATGTTTTTGGTTCTTTATTATTTTTATATCCCGATGATAAAAATACGGACATTAATATTATTAAGACTACTGTAAGTATATATATTATTGTTTCTTTCTTCATTATTCATCACCATTTTGATATAAAAATTATATCATATTATAATTATTATAGTCAATGTAAGAAAAAGAGGCTTTACAATTCAGCCTCTTTTTCTTTGTTCTTTTTTTTCATTCTTTTGGTTTCTTTTTCAATTTTTTTTATATCTTTTTTTGTTAATTCATCATCTGCTTTTTTGTTTTTGTTCTTTGTAAATGCTTTTGTAAGAGCAATTGTTAATAGAAGAATTAAAAATATTATTACTACCACTAATATTATAATTAATTTCTTATATTGTTCAGTTCTTTTTTCTAATTTTTCTTGTTCTTCTCTTTCAAATGTTTGAATAGTATTTTCTTTTTTATCATATTTATAAATGTTTTCTTTTCCTGTTTCTATATTTATTCCATAAATTAAACTATAATTAGAATTTTTACTTAATTTATATACATTTATTTCTTTATCATTTATAGTTTCTTTATAAAGTTTATAATTTGAAGGTATTTTAGATTTAGGAAAATCTTTTATAACTATACTAAGTTGATTAAATTTAATTTCATTATATAATGTATATTGATTATTTTTTTCATTATATATATATAAATTTACATTACCATCTTTATCTTTTAAACCAACTAATAAATAATTTGTTATAGAGCCTTTATATGCAGGTATTTCTATATCATTTATTTTAATTGTTGTTTTATCATAATAATTAGGTATTTCTGGCATAGCATTTTCTTTTTTAATAACATTTAAATCTTGATCATTATATTTTACTGTTAATGGTTCTTCTTGAACTTCTACATTAAGTATATATGTTTTTTTATAACCATTTTCGGCTGTTACAACTATTTCAAATTTATTCATGCCTTCACTTACTGATTTTTCACCATCACCTGATAAGTTTGCTTTTTCATCATCTTTTGTAGCAATGATTTTAATTTTTTCTGTATCCTTAGATACTGTTACATTGTATTCAGTTGTTCCCTTATCAAATTCAGGTTCTAATTTAGCATTTTCTACCTTTAATTCTTTCAAATAATTATTTGATGATTTCTTACTACTATTAGATGATGTATTTGAATTATTATTTTTATTATTTGTATTACTAGAAATATTATTTGTACTTCCTTGAGTTGATTTTTTTTCAATAACATTAATTGTTACTGAATTACATCCAATATTTATTTCATCTCCATTACTATTAGAAAGTCCTGCTTGTGGTGATACACTAATTTTAGATGTTCCTATTTTATTTGCTGTAAAAGTAACTGGTGATTGATTATTCTCAACCCATGCAGATGTTGCTCCTGATAATACTGACGTATTGGAACTATTAATATTAAATCTTCCAATCGCATCATTTCCTCTTATGTATATTGTAATTTTAGAACCAACGATAACACTTGTATTTGATGCACTTACACTACATGAGGATGCTTTTACATTTTGATTAAAAGACAAAAGCATCAAAATCCCAATAAAAATTTTCAAATTTCTTTTCATAGTTTTCTCCTTACTGACTTATTTTATAAGAACCCATAATGTAATTTTTAACAAATACATAATCTGTTGCGAATATCTTTCCATCATGATTAACATCTGCAGATAGCTTATATGCACCTGTTAAACTGCTTGTTCCCATTATATGATTCTTTATTTTTACATAATCTGTTGCTAATATTTTTCCATCTCCATTGACATCACCATATATTACAACATTATATTTTTTAGTTTCTTTACCACTTGTAATAGTAACTATATCACCTGTTGCTAAATTATTTGTCTTATTATTGTTATTTTTTTCTATCTTCACTACAGAACTACTTGATACTTTCTTTATTTTTTCTATTAATGTTTGTTGTGATGTTCCAACTTCTAATCCGCTTATATTTGTTCCATCACTTTTAATTCCAGAAGCAGCTATAATTTCACTAACTGCTAGTGAAGCATTAGCATCTCTTATAATATTAATATTGTATTTTTTTACGTTTCCATTTTCAGCTATTACTTTTAAAGATACTGTTTGTTTATTGCTTGTTAAATTGATTATTCCTGCTCCTTCTACTTTTGATGAACTAACAACTTTATTATATCCAACGTCCACTGTAGTTGATGTTGGATTGATATTTATATTATATTGTTCAACACCATCTTTATAGTTTTGAGTACTTCCTATTTCAGCACCATTTATAGTTATATTTTTTAAGTAATTATTAGGGCTTCCTTTATTTGGAAGTTTACTTTCTGCTGGCATATTCATATAAACAGGTATATAAAACAAATATTTTAAATTGACATTTTTATATGACTTTGCTATACTTGTGGCTTCACTTGCAGCAGCCATAATATTTTGCATATATTGATGATTACCCCAGTTTGGCCCTGTAGCATCCCATTTTTGCAAATAAAGGGTATTTTGATCTTGTTCATATTTTGTATTAACATACTCATTACTTAAGAATTCTGATCCACCCATTATTGATTTATATGGTGTTGTCCATCCTTTTGTAGAAGCGTATTTCAACCCATTTACGATTACATCAGTTGTTGTTTTTCCACTTGCTTTAATATTAAAGTAATTATATAGGTTTGTATATCCATGATATTTTCCAGTAATTAGAGGGCTTGTTAATGATACTCCTTGTTCTTGTCTTAATCTTGATGCTAACATGTATGGACTAATATTATTTTTTTTACCAGCTTCCATTATAACTTCCGCATATGTCTTATTTGAACCATCACATTTTTTTTCATACATAAATGTTCCTTTTAATATTTCTTTTACACCTTCTATATTATGATAGGATTCATTATAATTAAGTGATTCAAACATAAAAATATGGGTTTCATCTAAAAAGTTTCTAGGATCCATATAATATGCTATTGTTTCTTTTTTAGCAGCATTCCAATTACCACCAAATGTTTCAAATTTATTTGTATAAAAATTATATGACCATGAATCAGTTGATTTATAACCATCATTTTGTGAACTATGTATTAAACTTTTACCTGTGGTTGTATATTCATTAGCTAGCATAACATTCCAATTTAATTTCATATTTTTATAGGTTGGAACTACTGATACAAAAACTGCATTTTTATATTTTGTATGAAGTTTTTTTATTTTTTCTTGATAATTACTAGGAAATTTAGCTAATTCTTGCTCATAGTTATAATCATCTGTATTTGCAGCTTTTACATAATTTAAACATAAAAAAGATGCCATAAAAACAAATATAAATGCTATTTTTTTATAAATTTTCATATGGTCACCTCTTACTATCTAATATCATGTATATTATATCAAATATATATTTTATTGTATATTGACTATTTTTTTATTCAGCAAATTTTACATTACTTTACATTTTCTCCTCTTACAATAAATCTTTTATTGGGACTTTTTGTACACGTTATTAATATTAGTGTTTTTGTATTATATTTTTTATAAATAATACTTTTATCTTCTATACTAATTTCTTTTGTCTCAACAACTTTATATGTGTGTTTTTTATTCATTTTTAAATATATTAAGTCATCTTTTTTTAAATAATGTATTTTATGAAATACTAAATTAATATTATGACCTGCAAGTATTATTAAGTTATTACTTTCATTCATTAAACCAACATAATTTTTATCTAATACATCTTTTGTTACACCATTTTTTATAACTCTTTTTATGTTATATTTTGGTATTTCTATATATCCTAAATATTCATTAGAATAATTTTTATTATCATATATTTTTTTTATTATTTTATTTTGATAATTTATATTATTCTTTTCTATTTCTTTTTTTGTTCCTAATAATATAAAACTTAATATTAGTAAAAATATTCCTAATTTTTTCATTTTTTAAACTAGATATTATAAGAATAATACCAAATAAAGATAAATAACTTATAAATGTATTTATATAAATATCTTTATTATTTGTTTTAGGATATATATTATTTATTTCTTTATTAACTATAGTTATTTCTTTTATTACTGTATCTATATTTAAATTATTAGTAAAATCTATTATATATTTGTTTTTATCTATTATAAAATTTTCTTGTGTACTAACTTCTTTTATATAATATTTTCCAATTATTAAAGGTTTAGATAAAATAGTACCATTTTCATCTGTTACGATGGTATCAACTAATTCATCCTTTTTATAATATAGTGTATTATCACCAGATAAAATATCATTGTAAGCATAAATATTAAACTTTACATTTTTTAAATATTTATATTTATTATTAAGAAGTTTTCCATATTTTATTATTTTAATTTTTCCATATTGTTTTTTATTATATATATCAATTTCTATTTCTTTTTCTTCATCTACTATAAATTCTTTAAAGGATTCTATTATATATCCTTTTGGAGCTGATACTTCTTCAAGTAAATATTTACCTCCTTTTATATTAATGCTTAATACACCATTATTAGTTGTAAAAATATCTGTACCATTATTTTTTATATACAAATTTGTACTTAAATCTTTTATTTTAAATGATGCTTTTGATAAAACTATATTTTTTTTACTATCAAAATCTTTTTTATTTATCTTCAAATTTATGTTTACTCTATCATCTTCTATATTAAAAATTTTATCATCACTACTATTTATTTCTATATAAAAATCTTTTACTTTTTTATATCCTAAAGTTGTATTTTCTTGAACTACTTTATATTTTCCATATATAAGATTTATTTTGGCTTGTCCACTTTCATTAGTTGTTATTTTATCAATCAATTTATTATTCATATCATATATACTAAATGATATATTTTTTTCTTCTTTTAAATTTTTATCATCTTTTAAATATTTGTTTAAAATTAAATTAGCTCTTATTATATCTTCTTTTAAGGTTATAAATTCATTTTCTTTATCTATTTTTAAATTATATATTTTGTTATCTAATTTATAACCAATTGGAGCTTTTATTTCTTTTAAATAATAGTTACCATATTGGATATTTTCTAATTTAGCAATTCCATTTTCATTAGTTGTTAAAGTATCAATTAAATTACTATTTGTATCATATAATTCATATATTGCATTTTTTAAAGTAGCGTTTCCTCTTTTATTTGAATTTAGTGTTTCACTATCTATTTTTTTTAATTCTAAATTTGATTCTGTTATATTTATATTTATTTCTTTATACGGTCTATCTATATATCCTCTAATTAATAAATCTTGTCCTTTTTTTGCTGTATATGGTATTGTCATATGTGAATGATTACCATCTTTTCTAATTAATTTTATTTTGTAAATTCCTTTTTTATTTGTATTAATTTTAAGTGTATTACTTTCTATTTTTATATCTAAATCATTTTTTTCTATTTCATATTCATTTAAAATATTGTTTGAATCTTTTATTTTATATTCTTTATTATAAGATAAATTTAAGTCATTAATATTTGGTAAAATATGATAATTTTTTATTAATTTTTCTATTTGTTCCTCTTCATTTTTATATTTCGTAATTCTATTTCCTTTAAATTTATCAGTAAAATATATAGTAGCATCTGGATCCATTTCCCTCCATAACATCATTTGTGTAATAGCATACCATTTATCTTCTTTATGATCTTTGTAATTATATCCAAAATAAGCTATTTCAGATATTCTTTTATATTTTTCTGTTGTTATATTAAGATATTTTTCCTGTGAATAAATTCTTGCATTATACACTTCATCTTCATATAATAATTTATCAGGTGTTAAACAATAAATTGGTAAGTTATCTCCTAATCTTCTTATAAAACGCATATGTTGTGATTTTGTAAAATCATCTTTTATATATGTTGCATAAGAATCTACATAATTATCTTCAAAAAAAGTTTCTGCTTTAGCTTTCCCCATACTAAATACTAATAATAATATCATTATTTTTAAAACTTTTTTCATTTTTTCTCCTTTCAATAATGATAATAATATATTTTTTTTAGGAATGCAAATGAAGGTTTTAACATTTTTTTATATAAAAATAAACAGACTTTTTATATCTGTTTAGAGCATTTTTCATTTTTTCTTATAATTATTCAAAATTTGTATTATAATCTTTTGTTGCATACATTCCACTACAATTTATATATGGAGTATATTTTCCTTTATTTACGATTACATAACCATTACATGATATTTGGTTATCAAAAGGATCAGTTAAATTATTTAATATTTTTGCTTCTTTTAATTTTTTTAAACTTATAATTATAGTTTCATTGTTTTGTTTATTATATTTTAAAGAAGCTTCTCTTAATTTATTTTCTAATTCCTTATACTCTTTTGGAACTTCTATATTTGCTGGAGTTAAATCTTCTAATGTATCATATGATGGTTTATCAATTATTTTTTTATTGCTTAAATTTGTATTTATATATATAGCAATAGCAATCAATGAAAAAAGAGATATTCCAACAAATAGTAATAATTCTGAAAGTCCAAATCCTTTATTATTCATTAAAATAAATCCTTGTCTTCTATATCTTTAAATTTATATAATTTAGCTGGTCTTCCTGTCATACTTATATTTTTTTCCATTGTATCTTCTATTATATCTAATTTAAGAATTTTTTTTCTAAAATTTCTACGATCTAATTTTTTATTTAGTATTTGTTCAAATAATTTTTGTAATTCTGGTAAAGTAAAATCACTTGGAAAGAATATTTTTAGTAATCTAGTATTTAATAATTCCTTTTTTAATTTTTCTACAGCATTTTTTATTATTTCGCCATTATCATAAATGGTTTTTGGAATATCATTAATATTAAACCATTCTGATTCTTCTTTTATATCAAATGACATATTTACTTTTACTGTATCTATAATACCTAAAATAGATATTCCAACAATTCTAGTATCAGGTATTCTATCAATACCAGAAAATACTTCGCATGTTTCTTTATATATATCAGTAACTCCTACTTTTTCTTTTAAAGTAGCATCTGCACATTCCCAAAGTGTTTCTTTATTAAGCATTAAATTACTTGGTAACATCCAATATCCTTTGTATGGTTCATCATGTTTTTTAAATAAAAGAATTTTTATCTCACCTTTTTCAAAGGTAAATAAATTTATAAGTACCTCTATTTTATTATTAAACATTTTTACACTCCCTTTGTGTTTTTTTTACATCAAAGATTATAATACATTTTTAATATAAAGTCAAATTAATAAAAAGAACAGATGTAGTAAACTAGATGTGGGAATAATTATTAAAACATAAAAAAAGAGAAAACA
>CABUNR010000013.1:0-29348 GCA_902492995.1 uncultured Bacillota bacterium
TTCAAACTTTTTTATAAAATTTATCATTTTAGACTTGACTTATATATAGTTGTCTCAATTATATTATTCTATAAAAATTATAAAAATCCTTTTAAATTTGAAAAAAAATATTATATATGATAGAATTTACTTGGAAGGAGTAGGAGTGTATGAAAAGAAATTCATTTTTATTTTTAACAGCGATAATGATTTTATTCTCTACCGGATGTAAAAAAGAAAGAGTACTAGAGTGTACAAAGAATGAAGAACAATCTGGTATACAAATGAATGAAACTGTAAAAATTACATTTAAAGGTAATAATGTAGAAAATGTTAATTCTTCAGTTGATGCTGTTTTAGGTGACACATATAAAAATTATAAAAATCTTTTTATTACTACAATTGAATCACAATTTAAAAACTATAAAGATTTAAAAGGTGTTGATATAAAAGTTTCTGATACTGATGATACAGTAACTGCAACACTAAATGCAGATTTAAATAAAATGGATGATGATGCAAAAAATAAATTTAATATTGTTGATACTAAAGCTAATTATGAAAAAACAAAAGAATCTTTAGAAAAACAAAATTATAGTTGTAAATAACATTTGATAATCAAATGTTTTTTCTTGCATTTTTTCTCTTTAAAATATATAATTAATTTGCGAGGTGTCTTATGGAAAGATTACAAAAGGTTATTGCAAATAGCGGATTTACTTCAAGAAGAAAAGCTGAGGAATATATTACAAAAGGTTTAGTGAAAGTAAATGGTAATATTGTATATGAACTTGGTACCAAAGTTAATTATAATGATTTAATAGAAGTAAACGGATATATTATAAAAAATGAAAATAAAGTTTATTACTTACTTAATAAACCTAGAGGCGTTATTACTTCTACAAATGACGATAAAGGAAGAAAAACAGTTGTTGATTTAGTAAAAACAAATATACGTATTTATCCAGTAGGTAGACTTGATTATGATACAACCGGTGCGTTAATTTTAACAAATGATGGAGAATTTGCAAATATGATTATGCATCCTAAATCTCAGTTAGATAAAGTTTATATTGCTAAAATCAATGGTTTAATTGGTAAGAAGCAATTGCAAACTTTAGAAAGAGGAGTATATATTGATGGTATAAAAACCTCAAAGGCAAAAGCCAGAATAAAAAAGTATGATAAAAAAACTAATACATCAATTGTTGAATTAATAATTCATGAAGGTAAAAACCATCAAGTAAAAAAAATGTTTGAATCTATAGGATATAAAGTTTTAAAATTAAAAAGAGAAAGAATTTCTTTTTTAGATGTTAATAATTTAAAATCTGGTGAATATAGAGTTTTAAATCCAAAGGAAATAAAAAAATTATATAATGAGGTTTCAAAATAAAAATGTGCTTTTTTGCACATTTTTATTTTTCTTCTTCTTCAATTACTATTGCACTTGTTGGACAACCTTCTAGAGCATCCATAACATCATTTTTAGTCTCGTCATCCATTTTATCAATGTCATTATTTTCTTCATTAGCTTTAGCAAGATTATCCTCACCAAATGAAAATACATCACTTGCTATTGCTGTGCATGCTCCACATCCAATACATACATCTTTATTAACTTTAACTTTTTTCATAAAAATCCTCCTAGTTAATTATAAAAAAAAAGTTTGGTAAATGCAAGTAAAGGTTTAAAAAATTTTAAATTTGTGTTATTATATTAGTAGGTGATAGTATGGTAAGCAGAATGGAAAAGTATTATAAAGGCGATACTAATATAACTAAAAGAAGTCAAAAAAATAAAGAACTTTATCGTAGTATATATGATACAGGTGAGTATTCTAATATTGAAGGAATTGCTACTATGACCAAAAATAATGAAATTGATATAACAAAAATAAAAAATACATTAAAAAATCGTGAAAATTATAAAAGAGAAAAACAATATAGACAATTAACAAATAAAAAGGAAGAAAAAGAAGAAAAAACTATAAGTAATGAATTTACAACTAAAGAACAGAAAAATTATGATATAAGAGATATATTAACAAAAGCTAAAGATAAGAAACCGGTTGAAGATACACCTAGAAGTTTAGATAATACAAATTATAATATTTTAAAGAATCTTAAACTAGATAATGAAAAAAAACATGAAAAAATTTATGAAAAAGAAGAATATGATGAGGATTTAAAAGAATTAATTGATACTATTACGAATACAAGCATGTTAAATAAAATGAATGATAAAGAACTTGGGCTTAATATGTTTAATTTAGAAGATACTAGTAATAGTAAGGTTGATGGAAGAGAATCAGTTAGACAATTACTAGAACAGGCAAAAAAATATCAGGGAAATAATAATACAATTCCTGAATTTGATAACTCTTTTTATACTTCAAGCCTTAATTTTAATAAAGATGATTTTGAGGAAGCATCTAACTACATTAAAAACAAAAAAAGTAAAAAAATCTTATTAAAAGTATTAGTTTTTTTTGGATTAATTATTTTAACAGGATTAATTATTTTTGGAGTTTATTACCTAATTAAATAATTAGGTGTTTTTTTTTGAAAAACTTTTAATAAAAACTAATAATGGTAAAATAAAAAGCATGATAAACATTATAAAAGGAAATTTATATAACATGAAGTTATCTCCAATTGTATTGTTTTTAAATATATGATTACTTGATATAAAACATATTATTATAATAAATATACTTATAAATATATTTTCATTTTTAATTTTGACAACATGTTTAAATGCTTGTTTTATAAATATAAAACATAATGATATCATTATAAATAAATCAAATATCCATTGTGTTGCTAAAATACTTTCAAATCTATGGAAAAAACCGGTTGTTACAATTCTTCTTAATAAAACAAAATCTGGAAATTCATAGATAGTTGCTAAATCTATTCCAAAAACGGATAAAACATAAAAAATAACTACAAATTTTCCTATGTTAGCACTTAAATAAAATATAAATATATATTTATTTAAGTTACTATTATTTTTTATTTGATTTTTAGGTATTAATAGTAATAAATATAATGGTAATATTGAGTATGCAACATGTGCAAGACCACTAAGTAATGGATTTTTAATACCATATTCTAGAAAAGGTTGTAAATTACTTAGTTTAGAATTATCTGCAAGACCTATAACACATGTAAAAAATATAATTATAGATATATAAAATAAAATGTTTGCAGTTCTTGTTAAGATATTTATTTTTTTGGTACATGTATATATAAAACAAATACCAAATATAAGAGCTACATATAATGATGAGGTTCTATATAAATATTGTGAACTTATGAAATTTAATAGATTCCAAAAAATAACATTTACTAAAAACGTAATAGTAATTAAAATTATAATTGTTAAGATTTTTCCTATTTTTTTGCCAAATAAGTAATCAATTTTTTCAAAAATATTTAAATCTGGTTGAAAATTCAAAAGCTTTATAAAAATATATAATGGAATTAATCCTATTATCATTCCAATTAATGGTGATAGATATCCATCTACACCTCCAATATGAATATATGAATCAATGGATATTCCAAGTGACATGGAACGTATTATAAAATATATTAATATTCCATATTCTAAACAAGTAATTTTATTATTTTTCATTATTTCTCGCCGCCTTTAGTGATTGTTTTATTGCGCCTTTTGTTTGAATATCAATATCTACATTAATATTAATATTTAAATTTTTATATGCTTTATTCCAATTTTTAATTTTCTTGAAATAAGCGGGCTTTTTTTTGTATATTAAATTACCAAAACCATATACATCTGTTTCATATTCCTTTGTTATATCAATTCCTTCTTGAACTAATTTTTTTACTTTATTTTTAGTTTTATTTTGTATATATTCAATATTTTTTTTGTCATATAAATTTATATCACAAGTTATTTCTTGGATTGCTCCATCTGATTTTATATTAATATCGATATAAGGTTTATTATTTTTAAATTTTACTTTTTTTGTTGTTTTTAAATTTGATAATGCTGTTATTATATATCCATCATTACATTTGGTTTCTATTATCATATCTGATATATTTCCAATTGCTATATTTATTCCTCTACTTTCATTATCTGTTGTATAATGAATAAATTTTGTATCTTTAAAAAGTGCTAATCCTTTTAGACCTACAAAAGCTTTTAAATCAGTTGATTCTAAAGATTTACTTGAACTTCCTTTTTTTTCATTTCCATATGTTTTTATTGTTGGTAGGTATGGCTCTATTCCTTTTTTTAAATAAGATTCCATAAATTTACTATATGTCATGTCATCTGATATAGAACTTGTATTATTTGAATTTTCAATATTTAATTTAATATTTTGTGATGGAAATGATTCTAATGGTGATAATATTTTTAAAACATCACTAGCTTTATTATCATTTCTTGTCATTATAAGATACGCTCTTTTTGTTGTTTCTGGACTTCTAAATAAATAATCACTTACTTTATCTAATCCTTTTTTTGCTACTTTTTTTGATACTACAACTACTGAGAGATGTCCTAAGTAAATTTGTTTTGGAATTCTATTATCGATTTTTTTTAATGCCATTGATATATTTTTACCTGTTCCTTCATATATAACAGTTCCTGCATCTCCTTCTTTAGCACTTTCTTCAGTTTTTTTTGAATTAGATATTAATGTACTTACTTTATATTCATTATTTTCTAAATCTATTGAGATGCCTGTTACAATTGCAATATTATTTAATTCTTTGTAATCGGTACAACCACAAAAAAACATGATAATAGGTATGATAAATATAAATTTTTTCATTTATATTCCCCCATTCTTTTTTGATTTTTTGTTAAGTAAGGAGCTCTATTTTTTTGTTTTATTCTTGATAATCTAATAAAACTATCTTTAAGCATTTTTGGATAAAGTGGACTTGTTGGAACTGTATATGGAACTCCTAAATATTCTATACTACATAATTTTACTATAAATATTAATATTGCTATTATGAGCCCAATAAAACCTAGTAATACTGAAAAAATTATAAATATAAATCTCCACCATCTAATTCCATTTATAAAGTCTACGTCTGTATATAGAAGTCCAGATATAGATGTAAAGGCTACAACTATTATTATTATTGGTGATACAATTCCCGCACTTACTGCTGCTTCTCCTAATATTAATGCCCCAACAATACTAATAGAAGCTCCTGTTGTATTTGAAATTCTGGTATCAGCCTCTCTTAATATTTCAAAAATTGTAATCATCATAATTAGTTCTAGTGCAGTTGGAAATGGAACACCAGATTTTTGAATCGACAATGATATTAATAATTCATTTGGAATAACTTCTTGATTCCATGTTGTAACGGCAATATAAAAACCGGGTGTTATTATTGTAAGTATAAAGCTTAAAAATCTAAGCATTCTTGTTAAACTAACATTTATTGATTTTTGATAATAATCTTCTGATGTGTGTAAAAAATCAATTAATAAACCGGGAATAATTAGAGCATATGGACTATTTTCTACTAGTATTATTATTTTACCATCTAATAATGCTCCACATACTAAATCTGGCCTTTCTGTGCTTATCATTTGAGGGAAGGCATTTTTATTTTTTTTATTTAAAAATTCTCTAATATATCCACTATCTAGTATTCCATCTATATCTATTTTTTTTAAATCATCTTCAATCTTTTTAACATTACTAGTATTTGCTATATCTTTTATATAACTTATTGTTACCTTTGTTTTTGTTCTTCTACCAATTTTTACATCTTTGAACCATAATTTTTCATCTTTAATTCTTTTTCTTATGAGTCCTATATTTATTTCATGATTTTCTGTAAAGCTATCTTTTGGACCCCTTAATATTTTTTCACTTGATGATTCCGTAATTCCTCTATCAAGTTTTGTTTTAGTTTCAACAGTGATTGCTTTATTAGTTCCATCAACAAATATACAAGTAAATCCTGATGATAATCTATATAATACTTCGTTATAGTCATCAACAATTGATATATTACTGTTATATAGGTTATTTTCTATGTTTTTAAATAAACTATTAAATATATTTCTATTATTTTCTTTAATTATTTCACTTATACTATGAACTAAAAAATCACTTATTTTATCATCACTGCTTACACTTTGTAAAAAAATATACGTTATTTTTTTATTTTTAATTTTTATTATTCTGGATACAAAATCTTCACTGCAACCATAACTATTTTTAATATTTTCTATATTTAATTCTATATTTTTACTTATTTCCATATTATGACCTCGCACTTTTATTATTTCCAAAATATAAAATTATATGACATCAATATATATTTTTGGTATAATTGTTATGGTGATTAAAGTGATTGTAAAAATTTTAAAAATGGATCATCAGGGTAGAGGTATATCAAAATTAGGTGAAAAAACTGTTTTTGTTAATAAAGCTTTACCTAATGAAGTAGTAGATATTAAAATAGAAAAAGAAAATAAAAAAATTATGGAGGCTGATGTTGTTAGATTAATTGAAAAGTCCCCTAAAAGAATTGAACCTGTTTGTCCATATTATTCTCTTTGTGGAGGATGTGATTTAATGCATATAAATTATTTGGATGAACTTCTTTATAAAGAAAATAAAATTAGACAAATTATTGATAAATTTACTACATTACCTTTAAATATAATTAAACCAATTGTAGGTAACACGAATGAAAATTATAGAAATAAGGTAACATTTCATGTTAATGGTAAAGTTGGTTTTTATAAAGAAAAAAGTTTTAATATTATTGAAATCGATAATTGTTATATTGCTGATTTTAAGATTAATAAAATTTTAAAAAAAATTAAAACCATTAATTTAAATAATATTTATGAAATAGTTATTAGAACTTCTAAATATTTAGAAGATAATATGGTTATTTTAAAAGTAAATAGTTTTATAGATGAGAATAAAATTATAAATGATTTAAAGGCTGATCTTGATACTATTATTATTTACCAAAATAAAGAATATAAAACTATTTATGGAAAAGGTTTTATAAATGATAAAATTGGTGATTATATTTTTAAAATATCACCAGATTCTTTTTTTCAAGTAAATACTAAAGGGGCAAAAATTCTATATGATAAAGTTTTAGAATATTTAAATCCAAGTATTAATGATAAAGTTTTAGATTTATATTGTGGCACTGGTACAATAGGTATTTATATAAGTAAATATGTTCATAGTGTTAAAGGTGTAGAAATAAATAAATATGCAGTAATGGATGCTAATTACAATAAAAATAAAAATAGCGTTAATAACATTTCTTTTGAGTGTTTAGATGCATCTAAGATAGATAAAATTAGGGATAAATTCGATAGTGTTATAGTTGATCCTCCTAGAAGTGGACTTAATAAAAAAACAATCAATTATTTAATTAATTTAAAACCAAAGAAAATAGTTTATGTATCATGTGATCCTATTACTTTAGCACGTGATTTAGAACTTCTAAAAAATTATTATAATGTACTTGAAATAACACCTGTTGATATGTTTAGTAATACTTATCATGTTGAATGCGTATGTGTTCTAAATCTTAAATAAAGCCTTATATTTGGGCGAAAATCAACTGTTCAGTACCTATCAAAAAAAAGCATATTTTTGATAAAAAAACACTTATTTTTCTAAAAAAATGATAAAATTTTATGGAGGTTGTTTGAGGAGAATATATTTACTCATACCATATTAGGTGGTATGGGTTGACTAAACAAAATAAAAAGTAGAGATTATAGGAGAAATAAAAAATGGTATTTAGTATTTTAGCATTATTAGCAGTGTGTATTAGTATATGTATCAAAGATAGAAAAAAATCATTATATGTTCAATCATTAAATTGCTTTTTTGAAGCAATATATGATTTTTTAATATCTGCTTTTACAGGTGCAATTTTAAGTATAATAAATTTAATAAGGACTTTTATATTTATAAATAAAAATAAATTTAGTAAAACTGTATATTTAATAATACTATTTATTTTTGAAGGAATAATTATGATAAATTGTTATTTTTCATGGACAGGGTGGGTTTCGCTATTACCAACAATTGGTTCAATGATTAGATCATATTGTCTATGGCAATCAAATATGAAATTAGTTAGAATATCTGGAATAACAACAGGAATTTTATATGGCTCTTATTATATTTATTACCATAGTTGGTTTATGGTATTAGGTGATTTTATTTTATTACTTACAGGAATATACACACTTTACAAAAATGATATAAGGAGGAAAAGTAACAATGAAGTTATATGTAATTAGACATGGAAACACAGATAGTAATAGATTAGATATATATAATGGAAAATTATTAAATGAAGATATAAATAATATTGGAATAAAACAAGCACAGGAAGCATCTAAAAAAATTAAAAATTTAAATTTAGATTTGATTATTTGTTCACCACTTTTAAGAACAAGACATACCTGTGATATTATAAATTCTAATAAGATAAAAGTAATATATGATGATCGAATAGAAGAAAGAAATTGTGGAGTTTTAACAAATACGAAAATAGATAATTTTTATTATACGGAATATTGGAATTATTATTCTAAAGTTGAAATCGATAATTTAGAAACAGTTCCAGAATTATTTAAAAGGGTTAATTTATTTTTAGATGAAATCAAGAAAAAATATAGAGGTCAAAATATACTTTTAGTAACACATGGTGGCGTAGCTAGGGCAATCCATTTTTATTTTAATGAATTGCCAGAAGATGGACAGGTGGAAAAATATTTGCCAGATAATTGTGAAATAAGAGAATATAGTTTTAATTAATTTAAATAAAAATTGATATATGCATAATACACATTATATTATTTCAGTTTGTATGTCAGAACATAGTCAGTTATACCCAAACATATAAAAATCAACTATTCATAATTAACGAACACGGCACGTTGAATGTGTAGCGGTGATGTGTGTGAAATAAAACTTAAGCATCTTGCGAGAGTAAGAAAAAGAAAGGTTGAAAAAATGGAAATATTAAATACAAGCAGTTCACAATGTAAAATTTTAATTCATAATAATAAAAAATATGTAATAAGATATCCAAGAAAAATAGGAAAAACAGTAGAATATTATCGTTCTACACCAGAAACGGAAGTTATCAAAGTATTACAAAATAATCAAATAAAATGTCCTAAAGTATTATATAGTAATGAAAATTATTCAATTCAAGAATATGTTGAAGGACAACTATTAGCGGATAAGTTTGAAGATCACAAATCTATTGAAAAAAATATAATTACTCAAATAGCAGACCAAATTTGTTTGTTAAAAACTGTCGATGGAACTGAATTATTGAAATATGCAAGTTGGAAAGATAATAGGAGTTTTTATTATTTTCAATGTCAAAATACAGAAAAAGTTTTTATGAGTTATTACCAAAATTTAGAACCAGTATATAAAAAGTTAGGAATTTCTTTAGAAATAATTAAAAAATTATATAATTTAACATTTCAAATAAGTAATGAAAGAAAATTATCTGTAATACATGGAGATAGACACAAGAAAAATGTAATAGTGTCAGAAAATGGAGATATTACTTTTATAGATTGGGAATTAGGATGTATAGGAGATTTAGCATATGACATAGGATTTCATTTGCATCAAATGGCTTATACAGAAGGTGATGAAAAATATTTTTTGGATAAAATTGTGGAAGAATTTGATGGAGATAGTTCTGAATTATTACATGATGTAGAATTGTACAGACTTTTTCTGTTAGCAAGGTCAACTTTATATCATGTCTATTGGACAGATTTGGAGTATCAAAAAAATGATAAAGATAGCAAAGAAAAACAATTAGGACATTTTATGAGGAGATATAATAAATTGAGTAAGTATAAAAATTTTAACTTAGAACCAAAATCTCAAGAGGAATTGAATTGTATATTTGAAGAATATAGGAAAAATCAAAAAAACAGTGAATTAAATGGAATATCTAGATAGATTAAAATACCATAATAACAATCTATAAAACAGAATAAAATTTCAATTTATAATGAGAAAACAGGGAAAGGCTTATTTAGACACATTGGAATAAAAGTAGGAATAAAAACAAATGAAATAATGTGTATATTAGTTATAAACGGAAAAGAAATTCTCAAAGAAGCAGAGCTTGTAGAAATACTAACTAAAAAATATTCTAATATCAAAACAATTGTAAAAAATGTAAATACAAAAAATACAAATGTAATATTAAGATTAGAGAATATAAATATATATGGAAATTACTACATTGAATACAAACTTGGAGAATACAAATTTAAAATATCTCCTCTTTCGTTTTATCAAGTATAGCATCAAACGATACAGTATTTGACTTATATTGTGGAATTGGTACAATTTCTTTATTTATGGCAAAATATGCTAAAAAGTTTATGTCGTTGAAATTGTAGAACAAGCTATTGAGAAAGCAAAAGAAAATGCAAAATTAAATAATATTAAAAATGTTGATTTTATAGCTGGAGATACAGAAGTTGTTTTAGATGATTTGATTAATAATAAAAAGATTATTCCAGATGTTGTTATGGTTGATCCTCCAAGAAAAGGTCTTGATAATAAGTCTATTGACAATATTTTAAAGATTAAGCCTAATAGGGTTGTGTATATTAGTTGTAATCCAGCTACTTTGGTTAGAGATTTGGCTAAATTTGAGGAGAATTATTTGATTGAGGAGATTAGACTGGTAGATATGTTTCCTCATACCATATTAGGTGGTATGGGTTGTAGAGTTAATAATAAATATAAATTATGAAATTTTGTTTCGAAAGAAGGAAAAGTATGAAAAATATAATAATAATTGAACCATCTAGAGTTGGAAAATCTACATTGGCATCTATATTGTGCGAGAAATATAATTTTAATTATATGAGTGGTGATAGCATAAGAAATGCTTTTATTAATATATATCCTGAACTTCGATATACAGTAAAAAATACAATAGGAAGAAAAGACTTTTGTGAGTTTATAAATTTTATAATTAATGAAAACAATATTCATTTAAAAAGGAATGTTTATTATGTTATTGATTCGGCTGATATTTCAATAAAGACAGCAAAAGAAATATTAAAAAATGCTTTAATAATTAGTATTGGATGTAAAGAAATTCCGGCTGAAGAATTGAAAAATAAAATATTAAAACATGATATTAATCTTGATTGGACTTATGGATGATATAGTGAGGAAGAGCTTTTATCCATTTCAAAAGAAACAATTAATAATAGTATAAATCTTTATAATGAATGTATTTTAAATAATATTTGTTATTTTGATACTTCATTAGATAGATATGAAACATATAATGATATTTATAAATATATAGAAAGCAATATTGAGGTGTAATCATGAAAAAAATATTTTTATTTGATCTTGGAAATGTTTTGGCAAAATCTTTAGATGATTATGGTTTGTATAACAAATTAAATTGTAAAATTCCCTATGATGAATTTTTAAAATACTGGTGGGGTGATGAGTTAGTTTTAAAAGCTCATATGGGACTTGCTACAGATGATGAACATGTTGAAGCGTTATTAAAATTCTGTAAGAGTGATTTATCAATTAAACAATTTTATGAAATATATAATAGTTTAGATAATTCTTTATATGATGATACTATTGAAATTATAAATGTCTTAAAAAATAAAGGATATAAGGTTGGACTCTTATCCAATCTTAGATTAATGGATTACAAAAGATATAAACAACAAATTGAAAAAATAAATTTTGATTATATATTTTTATCATATGAAATGAAATGTATAAAACCATCGAAAGATATTTATGTGCAAGTAATTGATAAACTAAAATGTGAAAGTCATGAAATAATATTTTTTGATGATAATGAAAAAAATGTAAATGGTGCTAAATTAGTTGGTATTAATGCTTATCAAGCAACAGGGAAAAATATAAAAGAAGTATTTGAAAAAATAATAAATATGTAATATAAATTTTTATTGATTGTTTTATAAGAAAATTTATATATACATAGTAAACATTCAACTAATAAGAGTGTTTATTATGTATTAGTCAGTTATACCTAAACATATAAAAAGCAACTATTCATAATTAACGAACATCACACGTTGAATGTGTTTCAGTACTATGTCGAAAAAATAAGGAATCAAAATTATAATATAATTGATAAAAATTCAAATATTTCACTTTTTCATAATTTATTTGATATTAAAGATGGTGAAGACTGTATTAATGATATTATGAATTTTGTATATGAGATAAATGAATGTGATGATTATAATAAACTATCTGAAGAAACATCATTGCAAAAGAAAATAAAAGAACAATTATTATGTAATGAGAAATTTTATTTAGGCTTGGGAGTTTTAAAGAAAGAAAATTATTAAAAAAATTTAATCTAGTTTGTTTATCGTATGCTTGCATAAACTATAAGTATCAAGTTGGCTAAAAAAGGAGAAGGTGAATTGATGAAAGAAGGTAAATTTATAGTAATTTCTAATTAAAATCTTTTTTTAAAATTTATGTAAGAAAGAAATGTTATAAATTTTTGCAGTTGAACTAACTAGTAATATTAGAAAAACTTTTTTGAAGAGTTATACAACATATTGTTTAGGAAGAACGATTATTGTATTATATTTATTTTATTTTCATCATAACCACTGGCGGTATGCAAGTCTGGAAGCACATAGAAAAATTAATATTCAATATGCCTATTTTAGTAGAAGCTATAAAAATTTCAGATAGAATGGTAAGAGAATTGATGAGGTTATTTTTTAATGAAAACTATCAAATATAATGTTAGTTATATAAATAGTAATTTGTTGAAATGGAGGAAGGATTATGAAAAAAACAATTTTAACTATTTTATTATGTGGGGTTTTGGTATTGGGAATGACTGGTTGTAAAAAGCAAAAAAATGAATTTGATATAGGAAATAAGTCTGATATTAAAATTTCACAAAATGATGTTATAATGACTATTAAAGAAGGAACATTAACAAATAAAAGTGCAACTTTAGTTTTAACTAATAATA
Source organism: uncultured Bacillota bacterium (assembly GCA_902492995.1). Lineage (GTDB taxonomy): Bacteria > Bacillota_I > Bacilli_A > RF39 > UBA660 > OMSK01. Next base: position 13,039 of record CABUNR010000013.1, read on the forward strand.
GCGACAAAAATTTTCAATATGGAAATCCATATGAAATAGAAATTAATAAAGATGGAGAATGGCATAAAATAAATGTTGAATTATATTTTACTCTACCTATATTTGAACTTTCTGCAAAAGAAAGTAAAGAAATTGAACTTGATTGGGAAAATTCATATGGTAAACTTGCAAAAGGAACTTACAGAATTATAAAAGAAATTGACTATGAATACGAAGAAGAAAAATATGAAAATTTCAATGTAGCAGTTGAATTTAATATTTAATAATAAATTACAATTTATCTAACTCTACTTTTAATAGGTGTTAAATAGTAGATATATGATATAAAATAATTTTATGGAAGGAGTTAATTTTATGAATCAAGAAAAAATTGGAAAATTAATTGTTGAATGTCGTAAGGAAAAAAAGATGACACAAGTAGAGTTAGCAGATAAATTAAGTGTTACTGATAAATCGGTAAGTAAATGGGAAAATGGAAAATGTTTGCCTGATGTATCTTTATATAAAGACTTATGTAATATTTTAGGAATTACTTTAAATGAGTTTTTTGCAGGTGAAAAAATTAAAGAAGAAAAATTTAAAGAACAAGCAGATATTAATTTATTTAATGCATTAGAAAATAGTTCATTTACATTAAAAGAAAAAATAAAATATTATGATAACAAATGGGATAAAGAGCATTTTTTTGAATTAACAATTGCAATGATTATTATTGTAGGATTTATAATTTATGGATTTGTAAAAGATAATGGAATACAATTTATATTTATGATTGTAGGTTTTACTTATGGAATATGGGAAACTAATAGAAAAAAATCATATATAGAAAGAAATGTGTATAAACAAGTTAATAACAAAAAATAATATTTGAATAATATTATAAAATAATCTACAAATTACAATTTATCTAACAGATCAGAATAAAAATTCTGATCTGTTTCTATTAATAGAAGAATGCAAATAAAAAAAGAATGTTCTAGAAATCAAAATTAATAAAGTAGAAAATAAAATAGTAAATGACTTTGATGAAGATGTTTTTACTGCATTGGTTGATTATATAGTTATTGAAGGATATGATGCGACTAGAAAAAAAGACCAATTTATGATAAGATTTATCTGTGAGACAAATTTTGAGAATGTGGAAAAACAATATGTTCGTTGTTTTGGTACTCATCACGTTGAGTGCGTATGTGTGATGGAGGAAAATGTATGCGTGTAAATAAAAAAATTCTTATTAGTGATTATGATCAAACATTCTATTTGAATGATAATGATATGGAAAAAAATAAGATTGCTATAAAAGAATTTAGAGAAAAAGGAAATTTATTTGTTATCGCAACAGGTAGAAGTTATTTTGATTTTAGGAATAAAGCAATTTTATATAATATTGACTATGATTATGTAATTATAAATCATGGAGCAACTATATTAGATAAACAAAATAATATACTTGCTAATTTTCCGTTAAAGAATGAAATTATACCTTATATAAAAAGAGATTTAAGATTAGATAAATTAGTTAAAGGATTTTGTTGTAGTAAATTAGAAAGTAGAGTTGATTTCAACTATAAAGATTTAACAAAAATTAATGTTAAATATGATACAAAAGAAGATGCAACTAATATATATGAAGAGATTAATAAAAAATATTCTGAAGATATTAATTTATATTTTGTAGCAGAAAATTCATTTGAAATAATATCTAATGAAACAAACAAATCTAAAGCTATAGATTTATTATTAAATAGATTAAATTTATTAAAAGAAAATGTATATACAATAGGTGATGGTTATAGTGACGTTGAAATGATAAAAAATTTTAATGGATATGCTATGAAAGAGTCGGTAGATGAATTAAAGAAAGTAGCAAAAAAAGAATATGCTAGTGTGTCAGATTTAATAAAGGAAATTATTTAGGCGGTTGCGTGAAAAATAAAAGATTAGAAGAAAATATTATAATTACAATTAATGCTTAAAAAAAAATAATGGTATTATTTTTAAGCCTTTTTTAACGACTTATTTTATAAAAAAATCACAAGAAAGTGTAGTTGATTTATCAATTTATTATATTTTTTCCTATTTTTTGCTTGCTGTTGGTAGTTTTATTGTTGCAAGTATTATAAAAAATAAATTTAGGATTGGAATGTTTAGAATTGGTGTTATATTTAATTTTTATTATACAATGTCTGTACTTTATTACATTGCTAAAAAATAATAGTAATAACACTATAAATTGATATAGTTTTTTGTTATAATATTATAAGAGGTGAATGATATGAATAAAAATAAAAAAAATATAGTAGGTGTGGTAGTTGTAACATTATTAATTATGGTGAATGTATTTTTGCTTTATATTGATAATAAAAATGTGAATACAAAAAAAGTAAAAGAAGTTTCTAGTTTAATAGAACAACAAGAAAAATTACAAAATAAATTTAAAATAGATGGATATACATTTGAAAATCCAAATGTTATATTAAATCCTTATGGAACATCTCCTTTAACAGCTCTAGTTTTATTTAAAACAGAAAAAATGGAAGAAGTTAAAGTAACAATTGAGGGAAAAGATGAAAATACAACATTTACACATTCCTTTAGTAAGGCAAAAGAACATTACTTACCAATATATGGACTTTATGCAGGTACAAAAAATAAAGTAATTATAGAAATTGGTGAAGAAAAAAAAGAATTAACTATTAAAACAGATAAATTACCAGATAATATGGTATTACCTGAATCAGTTAATGCAGTTAAAGATAAGCTTGGAAATGAATTATATTTTTATACTCCATCAAGTATGGGATATACATGTGCATATGATGTTAATGGTGATGTTAGATGGTATTTAACTAATTATGCATTATGGAAAATCGATAAATTAAAAAATGGTCATTTACTTGTAAGTACAGAAAGGTTAATTAATAGTCCATATTATATGACTGGACTATATGAAATGGATTTATTAGGAAAAATATATTATGAGTATAGTCTAGAAGGTGGATATCACCATGATTATTATGAAATGAAAAATGGAAATTTATTAATTTCAAGTGATAATTTTAATAGTGGAGATGGAACTGTTGAAGATTATATTGTTGAAATGGATAGAAAAACAGGTAAAATTGTAAAAAAATATGATTTAAAAGATATATTAAATGAAAAAGATGGTCAAAGTGAAAATTGGTCAAGTTATGATTGGTTTCATAATAATTCTGTATGGTATGATAAAAAAACAAATTCTATAACATTATCTGGAAGGCACATGGATGCTGTCATAAACATTGATTATAAAACAGGTAAATTGAATTGGATTATAGGTGATTCAACAAATTGGAGTAAAGAATATCAAAAATATTTCTTTAAACCAGTTGGAGATAATTTTGAATGGCAATGGAGCCAACATGCTGCTATGATTACCCCAGAGGGATATGTATTCTTATTTGATAATGGAAATAATAAATCAAAAAATAAGGAAGAATATGTAGATGCAAGTGATTCTTATTCAAGAGGCGTAATGTATAAAATAAATACAAAAGAAATGACAATTGAACAAGTTTTTGAATATGGAAAAGAACGTGGTAGTGAATTTTATTCACCATACATTTCAGATGTTGATTATCTTGATAAAGATCATTATATTATTTTATCTGGTGGAATTGTTTATAAAGATGGAAAAAATTCAAATCAACCTGCTGGTCTTGGTGGATATGATAAATTAGTATCAGATACTGTTGAATTAAAAGATGGTGAGGTAATTTTTGAAATGAAATTGCCAACAAATACATATAGAGTAGAAAAAATGAGTTTATATAATGATGATGAAAATTTTGAACTTTCAAATTCTAAAAGACTTGGTAGTTTAGGTAAAACAAAATCAAAATCATCTAAGATTACATTTAGTTTAAAAGATAATAAAATTGATAAAGAATATAAATCTCATGATATTAATATTACAAAAGAAATAGATAGATTAGTAGTAAAAGGTCGATTTAAAAAAGGAACTAATGTTAATATTATCTTATATAGAAATTTAAAAACTAAGATATATAATTTCCCAGTAAGTAAAAAACCTTATACAGCACTTTGTGTAGATATTTTAACAGATTTAGAAACTGAAAAGGGTATATCTGTTACAAAATATATTAATAATGATGGTTTAAATGGTAAATATTCTATTTATATAGAAATAGATGGCAAATTATATAATACAGAAGAATATGTTGAATTTTAAGGTGTTTTTACAAAATATTTTAATAAGTGATGTTAAAAAAATTATGATTTAAGTTATAAAGGATATTTAATACAAATATATGATGCTTTTGCTCATAATTCTAAAAAATTAGAGATAAGAATTAAGTATTTGAAAGAAAACAAAAATAGAACTAGAATATTCACATTTGTGAATATTTTTATTTGAATTTATTAATTTAATAAGTTATAATAATAAAGTATTAAGTGGGTGAATTATGAAGGTAATTATTGCAGAAAAACCTAGCCTAGCAAGAAATATAATGGATGCTATAGGTAATATGAAAAAAAATAATGGTTATTTTTCTAATAATGAGTATATAGTTACATGGGCTTTTGGACATTTATTTAGTTTATATGATATAGAAGATTATGAGGAAAATCCTGATAAAAAATGGAAAATGGATAATTTACCTTGTTTTCCAGAACAGTTTAAATTTAAATTAAAAGAAGATAATAATAAAAAGACTGATAAAGGTGTTTTAAAACAGTTTAATATTATAAAAGAATTAATTAATAAAGAAGAAGTAGATACTATTATAAATGCAGGAGATGCTGATAGAGAAGGAGAAATTATAGTTAGATTATGTATAAAAAATGCATTAAATAGTCAAAAAAAATTACTTAGATTATGGTTACCAGATCAGACAAAAGAAACAATAAATAGTGCTTTATCTGAATTGAAGGAAGAAAAAGAATATAATAATTTAGCTAATGAAGGATATGCAAGAACGTATATAGATTGGTTATATGGTGTTAATTTAACACGTTATGCAACCTTAAAAACAGGAACTTTAGAACGTGTTGGAAGAGTAATTGTTCCTATTGTAAAGGCGATATATGATAGAGATTTGAGCATAAGGAATTTTGTTCAAGATATATATTATGGAATATCAAGTAAGGAAGAAACAAACGGCGAAATAGTAGAATTAAATAGTAAATTAAAATTTGATAAAAAAGATTTAAAAAAAGCAGAAGAAGAGTGTGATAAATATAATTCTTTAGAAGCTATTGTTGTTTCAAAAAAAGTAAAAAAAGATAAAATGGAACCAGGTAAATTATATTCTTTATCAAAACTGCAAAATGTATTAGGTAAAAAGTATAAAATGTCTATGGATAAATCACTTACAATTATTCAAAAATTATATGAAGATGGATATTTAACTTATCCTCGTACTAATTCAGAATATTTAGCTACTGCAGAAAAAGAAAAAATAAAAACAATTATAAATAATTTAAGCAAATTAAATTATCCAGTAGAATTTAAGGATAAAAAAACAATTTTTAACGATGCTAAAATAGAATCACATTCTGCTTTAACACCTACTTATAAAATACCTGATATAAAAAAACTAACTGATGATGAAAAAATGGTATATAAAACAGTTCTTAAAAGATTTGTTTCTGTATTTTGTAATACTGAATGTTTAGTAGAAAAAACAGAAATTAAAATAAAACTTGGTGAAGAAGAATTTAATTTAAAGGGAACAGTTATACTAGAACCTGGTTGGACTAAATATGATGAATATACATCAAAAGATAAAATACTTCCTAACTTAAATAAAGGAGATATTGTAAATATTAACTTTAAACCTGTTGAAAAGAAAACATCAGCTCCAAAGCACTATACAATAGAAACACTTAATAATTATTTAAAAAATCCTTTTAAGGAAGATAAAATAAAACAAGAAGAAAATGAATATGATGATGAAGAAGACTATAAAGCTATTTTTGAAGGATTAGAATTAGGTACAGAAGCAACTCGTACAGGTATAATTGATAATGCTATTAGAAGCGAATATATAAATTTAAAAAAAGATGTTTATACTATATTACCTAAAGGAGAATTTTTAATAGAATCTTTACTTCAAATGGGGATTTCTATGGATAAATATAAAACTAGTGAAATGGGTAAAGCTTTAAAAAAGGTTTATCATGGTGAAATTAAAATAAATGATTCAGTTGAAATAGCAAAACAAGAAATTAAAGATGTATTTAATAAAAAAGAAATTCCCATTGAAAAAGATACAGATAATGGTTTTTATGGAGATTTAATTGGTAAGTGTCCAAGATGTGGCAAAGATGTAATAAAAAATCGATATGGTTATGGATGTATTGGATATAAAGAAGGATGTAATTTTAGAATTAATGGTGTTATTTGTAAAAGAGTCATTTCAAAAAGTAATGCTATTAAATTACTTAAAGAGGGTAAAACATCTAAAATAGAGGGATTTATATCAAAAAAAGATACAAAGTTTGATGCATATTTAATACTAAAAGATAACAATATTGAATTTAGTTTTAATTAGGAGAATTTATGGAAAAAATAGAAATATTAAAAGAAATAATAAAAAATAGTAATAATATTGTTTTTTTTGGAGGAGCAGGAGTTTCTACAGAAAGTGGAATACCAGATTTTAGAAGTAAAGATGGTTTATATAATATGAAATATGATTATCCACCAGAAGAAATATTAAGTCATACCTTTTTTTATAATAATACAGAATATTTTTATAGATTTTATAAAGATAAATTAAATAGTTTAAATATTAAACCAAATATTACACATTTAAAATTAAAAGAGTTAGAAGATACTGGTAAACTAAAATGTATTATTACACAAAATATAGATGGATTAGATAAAAAAGCCGGAAGTAAAAATGTACTTGAAATACATGGTACTATTTATGAAAATCATTGTATTAAATGTAATAAATTTTATAGTGCAGATTATGTATTTAATAGTAGTGGTATTTCAAAATGCGAATGTGGTGGAATAATAAAACCTGATGTAGTTTTATATGAAGAACCATTAAATGATACTTTTGACTTAGCGATAGATTATATAAAAAATTGTGATACTTTAATAGTAGCTGGAACATCTTTAACTGTATATCCTGCTGCTTCACTTATTAGATATTTTAAAGGTAAAAATTTAATATTGATTAATAAAGATAAAACAGAATATGATAATATAGCAACGCTTGTATTTAATGAGAATATGAGTAAAATATTTAAAAATTTGTAATTTTTTAGAAAGGAAATATAATATGAATGTTGTTGAAAAATTCGCAAATAAAAATATAAAAAGGGCTGCATTAATTGGAAATTATAAAAATTTTAAAAAAATTGAAGAATATAAAAAGCAATTAAATGAAAAAGAAATAAAATCAGAAAAATATAATTTAATTTATTCCTATTTAAATGAAAATTATTGGAATAGGGATAATATAGAAATAGAAAACGATTTATTTTTTATTATTGATAGTTTTGATAGCATTAAATTTTTATATAGTGACATTGAAGCATTAAATAAAAAGAAGAAAAAATTATATAAAAAATTAGATAAATTATTATCATCATTATCTAAAGAACAAATAAATTCAAATATATTTTTAAAAAGTGCTAAAAAAATTAAAAAAATAAGTAAAACTGATTCTATAAATATATTAAAACAATTAAGAAATAAAATTATGACTAATGAAACAGATAATGTTAATATAGAATTTTCATCTTCAAGAAAACTTGATAACTTGATACCAAAAAGTGTTACACAGAAAATAGCAGTTGGAAAAGAATATATTGATGTCTTAGATGATAATCATAAATACGTATATGATGATTATAATCAAGTTGTTTCAAAATTAAAGCAACTTGTTGAAAAAATTTATTTACTACAAATTTTATTACAAATTTTTAATATTGTAGAAAAAGATTCAAGCATATGTTTAAATTCATTAGATATACTTTATTTAGAAAATGATATTAAAATTAAGTGTTCTTTTAATGTTAATGATAAAAAAGCTTTTAAACAATATGTAAAAAAATTATTGAATTAAATAGTTTGATATTGATATTTAATGTAAGGTGAATAATTTATGAAATATATTGTAAATGAAAAAATGGAATTGTTAGAATTTTTATATAGAAATATAAATAAATCTAAAAATACAATAAAAAATATATTAAAAGATAATACTTATGTTAATAATAAAAGGGTAAGTAAATTTAATTATATGTTACAGGTAAATGATGTAGTTGTAATAAAAAATAAAATTAATGATATAGAAATAATCTATGAAGATAAAGATTTAATTATTGTAAATAAACCAGCTAATATGCTTACTATTACTTCTTTAAAGGAAAAGGAAAAAACATTATATCATATGGTGTCTGATTATGTGAAAAAAACTAATAAAAATAATAAGATATTTATAGTACATAGATTAGATAAAGAAACAAGTGGAATAGTTCTTTTTTCAAAATCAGAAGAATTAAAAGATAAGTTACAAAATAATTGGAATAATCTTGTTAAATTAAGAGGATATATTGCTATAGTAGAAGGGAAAACTAAAGATAATGGTACAATAAAATCATATTTGAAGGATAAAAATATGTATACATATGTAACAAATAGTAAAGATGGAAAACTTGCTATTACAAATTATAAAAAAATAAAAAATAATGAAAAGTATACAATGCTTGATATAAATATAGAAACAGGTAGAAAAAATCAAATCAGAGTTCAACTTAAAGAAATTGGTAATATAATAGTAGGAGATAAAAAATATGGTTCTAAGGACAATTCGATAAAAAGAATGGCATTACATGCTAATAGATTAGAATTTATAAATCCTAAAAATAATAAATTAATGAAGTTTGAAAGTAGTATACCTAATAGTTTTAAAAATTTAATAAAGTAAAAGACAAAATATCTTTTTTTTGTTATAATTTATATAGGTGATTTCATGTTTAAAATAGGAAATATTGAAATGAAAAATAATGTTGTTTTAGCGCCTATGGCAGGTATTTGTAACCATGCATATAGAACAATTATAAAAGAAATGGGTGCAGGGCTTATTTATGCTGAAATGGTTAGTGATAAAGCAATAAGTTACGGCTCTAAAAAAACAATTGATATGCTTTATATGACAGATAGTGAAAGGCCAATTGCACAACAAATATTTGGTAGTGATAAGAAATCGTTTGTAACAGCAGCTAAATATATAGAAGAGAATATGCATCCTGATATTATAGATATAAATATGGGATGTCCTGTTCCTAAAGTTGCTTTAAAATCACAAGCGGGAAGCGCATTATTAAAAAATCCAGAAAAAGTATATGAAATAGTTTCGGCTGTTGTAAAAGCAGTTAATGTTCCAGTTACTGTGAAAATAAGAAGTGGATGGGACTTTAATAGTATAAATGCTGTAGAGATTGCTAAAATAGTAGAAAAAGCAGGAGCAAGTGCTATAACAGTTCATCCAAGAACTAGAAGTCAAGGTTATAGTGGTAAAGCAAATTGGGAAATAATAAAGGAAGTAAAAGAAAATGTAAATATTCCCGTAATAGGAAATGGTGATATTAAAAGTTGTTTTGATGCAAAGAAAATGCTTGATTTAACTGGTTGTGATGCTATTATGATAGGTAGAGGTGTTTTAGGTAATCCTTGGCTTATTAAAGAATGTATTGATTATTTAGAGCATGGTGTATTACCAAAAGAGGTATCAAATGAGGAAAAATTAAAAATGATATTACATCATTTAGATTTGCTTTCAAGTTCAAAAAATAGCAAAGTTGCTTTACTTGAAATGAGAAGTCATGCTGCTTGGTATTTAAAAGGAATACCTAATACTTCAAAATTAAAAGAAGACATTTTTAAAACAAAAACTATAGAAGAATTTAAAGAATTAATTAGTAGTTTTTTGAAGGAGGAATCTTATGTGTGCTAATGCATCAAAAAGAATTATTGCTTATATAATTGATTTTATTTTTATATCAGCAATTTTAATGATAGTTTCATATTTTATACCTAAAAATAGTAATGTTGAATTTTTAAATAAAGATATTAATGATTTAACTGAACAAGCTTTAAATGGAGAAATTACATTTAGTTCATATGCAAGTGAATATTCAAACTATTTAAGTAGTATTGATAGTGAAAATGTAGTTTATAATGTTGTTAGTGTTATAATAATAATTATTTATTATGTAATAATACCTATTATATTTAAAGCAACTTTAGGTCAATATATAATGAAATTAGAAATAACTAGAGAAGATGCAAAAAAACTTAATATATTTAATACATTCATAAGAAGTATTGTAGTAGATGGCTTATTATATTCTATTATAACAATTTTTTTAGTTCAATTAGTAAGTAGTAAAATATACTTAATATCTTTAATAATTTTAGGTTTTATACAGTTTATACTAGTAATTACAAGTCTTTTTATGATATTATATAGACATGACAAAAAAGGATTACAAGACATTTTAAGTAAAAGTGTTGTAATTGATAACGAGGTGAAAGAATGAGAGAATTTACAGAACAAGAATTAGTAAGAAGAGAAAAATTAGAAAAATTAAAAGAACTTAATTTAGATCCATATGGACAAAGTTTTAAAAGAGACGCATATGCTATGGAATTAAAAGAAAAATATAAGGATATAGATCATGAAGCATTTGATGATATGACTGATACTGCAACAGTAGCAGGAAGAATAATGTTTATAAGAAAAATGGGAAAAGCTTCTTTCTTTTCAATTAAAGATAAAACAGGACCTATTCAAATATATATATCAATAAATGATGTAGGAGAAGAAACATATAGTTTATTTAAATCTGCTGATATTGGTGATATTGTTGGTGTACATGGAAAAGTTATGAAAACAAAAACAGGAGAAGTTACAATTAAGTGTTTAGAATATACACATTTAGTTAAAGCACTTAAACCTCTTCCAGAAAAATTTCATGGACTTACAGATATAGAGGAAAGATATAGAAGACGTTATGTTGATTTAATTATGAATGATGAATCAAGAAATGTCGCAATGCTACGTTCAAAAATAATAACATGCATTAGAAATTTCATGGATAATGAAGGATTTATGGAGGTTGAAACACCAGTTTTATCAACACTTTTAACAGGAGCAAGTGCAAGACCATTTGTAACACATCATAATGCACAAGATTTAGATATGTATTTAAGAATTGCTTTAGAGTTACCACTTAAAAGATTATTAGTAGGTGGAATGGAAGCTGTATATGAAATAGGTAGAGTATTTAGAAATGAAGGAATGGATCCAAAACATAATCCAGAATTTACTTTAATGGAAGCCTATTTAGCATATTCTGATTTAAATGGTATGATGGATTTAACAGAAAAAATGTATCAAAAAATTGCTAAGGAAGTAATGCATAAAATGAATTACAATTGGTATGGATATGAAATAAATCTAGAAGGACCTTGGAAGAGAATTAGTATGGTTGATGCTATAAAAGAAAAAACAGGAATAGATTTTAAAAAAGAAATGAGTTTAGATGAAGCATTAGAACTTGCTAATGAACATAATATAGAAGTACAAGAACATGAACATACAGTTGGACATATAATTAATTTGTTCTTTGAAAAATATGTTGAGGAAACATTAATTCAACCAACATTCCTTTATGGACATCCTGTTGAAATATCACCACTTACAAAGAAAAATAAAGATGATGCAAGATTTGTTGATAGATTTGAATTATTTATAGGTGGAAGAGAGTTTGCTAATGCTTATACAGAACTTAATGATCCAATTGATCAATTAGAAAGATTTGAAGAACAATTAAAAGAAAAAGATTTAGGAAATGATGAAGCAAATGATATTGATATGGATTTTGTTGAAGCCTTAGAATATGGTATGCCACCTGCAGGTGGGGTAGGATATGGAATTGACAGACTTGTAATGTTATTTACAGAATCTGATTCAATTCGTGATGTTATATTATTTCCTACAATGAAACCGGTGGAAAAATAATATGATGTTATATTTAATAAGACATGGACAAACTGATAAAAATAAATATGGGTTAGTTCAAGGTCAAACGGAAGCTGATTTAAGTTTAAAAGGAATAGAAGATGCTAAAAAATTACAAGAATTAATTAAATCGCTTAATATAGATGTAGTTATATCTTCTCCTCTTAAAAGAGCTATAGATACGGCACGTATTATTACAGATAATAAATACCCTATTAATATAGATGATAGAATAATAGAAAGAAATTGGGGATTGTGTGAAGGTGTTAGTATTGAAAATGTTGATACTATAAAATGTTGGAATTTTTATATTAATACAGATGATAATAAAATAGAAAAAGTACAGGATTTTATGAAACGATTATCTGAATTTATAGAAGATATAAGAATAAAATATAAAGATAAAAATGTTTTAGTTGTAACACATAGTGCTGTGCTTAGAGGAATACATTATTTAGTTAATGGGATTCCTACAGATGGTGACATGAGTAAAATAGATATTCCTAATTTAAGAATAATTGAATATAAAATTTAGAAAGGTTTGATAAGATGAAATTGTTATCAGTAAATGCAGGAAGTTCAACATTGAAGTTCAGACTATATGAAATGCCAGAAGAAGAAGTATTAATGAAAGGTACTTTTGATAGAATTGGTTTAGAAGGTAGTAATTATAGTATTCGTATAAATAATGAAAAAATAGTAAAAGATGTAGAAATCAAAAATCATGAAGAAGCAGTAAAAATTTTATTAAATGAGTTAATTGAACAGGGAATTGTTAATAATTTAGATGAAATAGAAGCAATTGGCCATAGAATTGTTCATGGCGGAAATAAATATTCAAAAAGTGTTGTAATAGATGATAGAGTAATTCAAGAAATTGAATCAATTTCTGATTTAGCTCCACTTCATAATCCAGCTAATTTAATGGGTGTGAAAGTTTTTAAAAATGCTATACCTAGTGCTATACCAGTAGCATGCTTTGATACAGCATTTCACCAAACAATGAAAGAAAAAACATATTTATATCCAGTTCCATATGAATGGTATGTTAAATATCATGTTCGTAAGTATGGATTTCATGGATTAAGTCATAGATTTATAACTGAAAAAATGAAAAAAATATTAAATAAAGAAAATCCAAATTTGATAATCTGTCATATTGGTAATGGTGCTAGTATATCAGCAATTTCTTCTGGAAAATGTATAGATACCTCTATGGGATTTACACCAAATGCCGGTATAATGATGGGAACACGTAGTGGAGATATAGATTATACTATGTTAAATTATGTTAGTAAAAAAACAGGATTTAATTTAGATAGAATTGATACTATGCTAAATAAAGAAAGTGGTTTAGAAGGTATTGCTGGAATGAGCGATTTAAGAGATTTGGATAGAGCTTTCTATGCAAATGATGAAAAAGTGTTATTAGCTTTTGATATGTATACAGATAAAATTGTTGATTATATAGCAAAATATTATGTTAAATTAAATGGAAATGTTGATGCAATATGTTTTACTGCAGGTGGAGGAGAAAATGATTCTATTATAAGGGAAGAAACATTAAAGAAATTAACTTCACTTGGAATAGTTTTAGATAAAGAAAAAAATGATGCAACAATTGTTAGAAAAGGTATAGAAGGTATTATTACAAAAGATGAATCTAAAATACCTGTTTATGTTGTTGCAACGGATGAAGAACTTATGATTGCAAGAGATACATATTCATTATCAATATTTAAATAAAAGAAGTAAAACTTATTTTACTTCTTTTATTATGTTTAAATTTATAGTATAATGTTTATGTTAGAAAGAAGGTCAATTATGAAAATAATATCAATAAATGCTGGAAGTAGTTCACTTAAATTTAGTTTGTTTGATATGGATAATGAAACATGTATAGCAAGTGGATATTTTGAGAGAGTTACATTACCTAATAGTTTTTATACAATAAAATATAATGGAGAAAAAATCAGAGAAGAAGTTGAAATGCCTAATCATACAGTAGCAGTTGAAATACTACTAGATAGATTAGTATCATTAAACATAATTTCTTCTTTAGATGAAATAGATGGCATTGGTCATAGATTAGTTCATGGTGCTGATAAATATAACAAATCAGTTATTATTACAGATGAAGTAGTGGAAGATTTAAAAAAATATATTTCTTTAGCTCCACTTCATAATCCAGCTAATATTCTTGGAATTGAAGCTGTTAAAAATGCTTTACCTAATGTACCTATGGTTGGTGTATTTGATACAGCATTTCATCAAACAATGGATGAAGTTAATTATATATATCCAGTTCCATATGAATGGTATCAAGATTATAAAGTAAGAAAATATGGTTTTCATGGGACAAGTCATTGTTATATAAGTAAACAAATAAGTAGATTATTAAATAAAGATAATTATAAAGCAATTATATGTCACTTAGGAAGCGGTGGATCATTATCTTTAGTTATAGATGGAAAATGTGTAGATACAACAATGGGATTTACACCTCTTGCTGGAATAATGATGGGAACACGTAGTGGTGATATTGATCCATCAATTATCCCTTATATTATTTCTAGTACTGGTAAATCAATAGATGAAGTTATGAATGATTTAAATAAAAAATCTGGTTTCTTAGGATTAAGTGGTGAATATAGTGATTTTAGAGATATATATGCGGGTGTTATGGAAAATAATCCAAGATGTGTATTAGCATTTGATAAATATGTTCAAACAGTTGTTAAATATATTGCTGAATATTATGTTGAAGCTGGTGGAGTTGATACTATTATATTTACAGCTGGATTAGGAGAAAATGCTAGTGAAGCAAGAGAAGCAATAATAAACAAGTTAAATTGTTTAGATATTTATCTTGATAAAGAAGCAAATCTTGTAAGAGGAGAAGAGATAAAAATAAGTAGAGATGATTCTAAAGTATCGATTTATGTTGTTCCAACTAATGAAGAATTAATGATTGCTTTAGATACATATAATTTAATTAAATAGGATGTGAATAAATGGGGAATAATATTTATAGAAAAATTTATAATGCAATAAAAAAGTATGATAATATTGTTATTGCACGTCATGTAGGTCCTGATCCAGATGCTCTTGGAAGCAGTATCGGTTTAAAAGAAATAATTAAAAATACTTTTCCAAATAAAAATGTTTATGTTATTGGATGTTCTACATCAAAATTTAAATATTTAGGTTTATTAGATAAGCTTCCAGATAATACGTCTAATTCATTACTTATTGTTACTGATACTCCTGATAAGGGAAGAGTTGATACAGCTTTTATGAATAATTATGCTTATAGCATAAAAATTGATCATCATCCTTTTATTGAAAAATATTGTGATATTGAATGGATTGATGAAAATTCTAGTAGTGCATCTCAAATGATAATGGAACTTGTATTTAATACTAAATTAAAAATATGTAAAAGTGCTGCAGAAAAGTTGTTTATTGGTTTAGTTGCAGATACAGATAGATTTTTATTCTCATATACAACTCCGAAAACTTTTGATTTAGTATCAAAACTTATTAGAGAAACAAAGATGGATTTTACTCCACTTTATAAAAAATTATATATGAGACCATTTAAAGAAGTAAGATTTCATGGCTTTTTAGAGGATAATTTAAATATTACAAAAAATGGATTTGCATATATTAAAATAACTGAAGAAATACTTGAAAAATATGGTGTTGATGCAGCAACTGCAGGTAATATGGTTAATGATTTTAATTATATAGAAAATGTAGAGGTTTGGGCTGTATTTTCTTATGATAGAGTTAATAATAATATAAGAGGTTCTATAAGATCAAGAGGTCCTGTTATTAATGAAGTTGCTGGTAAATATAATGGTGGTGGACACAAGTTTGCTAGTGGTGTAAGATTAAAAAGTTTTGAACAAGTTGACAGTTTAATTAATGATTTAGATGAGGTTTGTTTAAATTATAAAGAATTAGAAAAATAATTCTTTTTTGGTTGATATATAATTAAAAATAACATAACTTTTTAAAAAGTAATAACTTGAAAAAGTTCTTTTTTGGTTGTATTATTTATATATGATAAAATGATAGTAGGAATGTGTAGCATGGTAACTAAATGCAAAACCGGGTGAGGGTATTTTTAAGAAATACCAATAAAAAAGGACTAACATTAATAGAACTTTTAGTGGTAATAGTAATACTAGCTATAATAGCTTTAATCGCAACACCAATTGTAACAAATATAATAAATGATGCAAGAAAAGAAGC
>CABUNR010000014.1:0-29223 GCA_902492995.1 uncultured Bacillota bacterium
AGGAAGACAAAAGAAAAATATTTAATTCTAGAATATCATCAGCAGAGAAAAAAGGTCTTGAAAGAGGAATGAAAAAAGGAATTGAACAAGGAATTGAACAGGGAATTGAACAAGGTGAAAATAATAAATCCATTGAAATAGCAAAAAATATGTTAAATAAAAATATGAATATAAATATTATTTCAGAAGTAACTGGTTTATCAAAAGAAGAAATAGAAAAATTAAAATAATTTCTATTTTTTTGTCTTAATATGTTTTACATAAAAATTTAACTACTGCATATTATTTTCTAGGTGATAACATGAAAATACGTATTGGTATACCTAGAAGTATATTTTATTATTATTATAAAGATATTTGGAAATACTTTTTTGATGAATTTAATATAGAACTTGTAGTTAGTCCAAATACAAATAAAAAAATGATGAATGATGCTATTTTAAAAACTACTGATGAAATGTGTTTATCTATTAAAAATTATATTGCACATGTTAATTATTTAAAAGATAAATGTGATTATATTTTAATTCCTAGAGTTGATAATTATGGGATTGATAATCAAACTTGCACCAATTTTTTAGCTCTTTATGATATTATAAATAATTTATTTGATATAAAATTACTTAATTATAATATTAATATAGAGAATAATGAAACAGAAGAAAAAGGATTAATAGATATAGTAACAAATTTTGGATATTCAAAAGAATATGCAAAAAAGGCATATAAAAAAGCTACTATAAAGGCAAATAATATAAAAAATAAACAGATAAAAGGAAATATAAGAAAAATTGATAGTGAAAAATTGAAAATATTGTTAGTAGGTCATCCTTATAATTTGTATGATAACATGATTGGTAAAGATATAATAACATATTTAGAAAATAATAATGTAGAAATAATTTATAGCAATCTATTTCATAGTGATATAACATCTAATTTAAGTAAAAAATTATCATATTCTTTGTATTTTAAATATAATAAGGAAAATATTGGCTCAATACCACTTACGGAAGATAAAATAAATGGGATTATTTTTATATCTACATTTCCATGTGGACCAGATTCACTTGCAAATGAATTAGTATTTAGAAAATTAAAAAAACCATATCTTAATTTAATTATTGATGATGTTGATGGAATGGCAGGATTTGAAACTAGAATTGAAAGTTTTATTGATATTATAAAGGAGGGAGTAAAATGAATAAGGTATCTTTTCCATTAATAGGTAATTATAGTGTACCTGCTTATTATCTATTTAGTCATATATTAGATTGTTCTATTATTATACCACCACCAATTACTAAAAAAACAATAGAACTTGGTAGTGCTAATAGTCCAGAATTTACTTGTACACCATTTAAGTACACATTAGGTACTTATATAGAAGCATTAAATAAAGGAGCTAACGTTTTAATTCAATTTGGTGGAGGATGTAGATATGGTTATTATTTTGAACTTCAAGAACAAATATTAAAAGATTTAGGTTATGAATTTAAATTAGTTAATTTAGTTAGTAAAGGTGTAACAAATCCAAAAGAAATATATCATAAATTAAAGGAAATTAATCCAAAATTAAAATTAGATAAACTTTTATATCATACTTTTATAACTGCTAAAATGATTAAATATATGGATATTTGTGATGACTATATTAGATCAAATATTGGCTTTGCAAAAGATGATATTATGGAAAAAATAAATAAGGAAATGCTACATAAATTTAAGTCTATAAAAGGTTTTATAAATTTAAGAAAAACGTATAAAAAATATTATAAAAAATTAAAAAAGATAAAATTAAATAAACCAAAAAATAGATTAAAAATAGGCATTATAGGTGAGTTATATACAATAATGGAACCATTTGCTAATTACTATTTAGAAAAAGAATTAGCAAGTTATAATATCGAAGTAAAGAGATTTACTAATGTACATTTTTTATTATTTGAAAAACATAAAAAAGGTAGGAAATATTTAAAATATACAAAAGAATATAATAAATATAAAATGGGTGCTGATAGCCATGATAATATAGCAAGGTGTAAATATTTATGTAAGAATAATTATGATGGAATTATTCATATAAAATCAGCTTTTTGTACACCAGAGATAGGCATTATGAGTATAATAAATAAAATATGTAAGGAATATAATGTACCAATAATATTTTTTTCATTTGATGCAAATACTAGTGAGGTTGGTATAAAAACACGTTTGGAGGCTTTTTATGATATGATAGAAATGAGGAAGAAAAGTGAAGAATTGTTATCTAGGAATTGATATAGGTTCTATATCTACAAAAGGAGTAATAATAGATGAAAATAATAATATAATAAAATCTGATTATATAGAAACAAATGGTAATCCAATTCAAGCTGTAAAAAAATTAATAGAATCATTAAAGAAAAATTTAGATAAAAGTATTGTAATTAAGGGAATTGGAACAACTGGAAGTGCAAGAAAATTAATAGGTTTATTATTGGATGTAAATATAGTTAAAAATGAAATAACAGCTCATGCTGTTGGAACTTTAAACTATTATAAAGACGTAAAAACTATTTTAGAAATAGGGGGACAGGATTCTAAAATAATATTTTTAGATAAAGGTATAATAACTGATTATTCTATGAATACACTTTGTGCTGCAGGAACAGGTGCATTTTTATCAAGTCAAGCTAAAAGACTTGGTATAAAAATAGAAGATTTTGGATCTATTGCTTTAAAATCAAATAATCCAGTTAAAATAGCTGCAAGATGTACTGTTTTTGCAGAATCAGATTTAATACATAAAGCACAAGTTGGTTATAAAATAGAAGATATATTAGCAGGACTTTCTAAAAGTATAGTAATTAATTATTTAAATAATTTAGCTAAAGGTAAAAAAATTATGCCTCCAATTGTTTTTCAAGGTGGAGTAAGTAAAAATAAAGCTGTTTTAAAATATTTTAAAGAAATATTAAATGAAGATGTTATAGTTGATTATAATAGTCATTTAATGGGAGCAATTGGAATTGCAATACTTGCAAAACAAAATAGTAATGATAAAACATTTAATTTAAATATAAAAAATATAAAATTTGAGACTAAAGGAATGGAATGTAATAGATGTGCTAATAACTGTGAAATTTTAAAAATATATAAAGATTCTAAATTAATAGATGCATGGGGTAGTAAATGTAATAGAGAAATTAAAAATTAAAAGGATTTTAAAATTAAATGTTGTATATTAATATTGACAGAGAAAAAATAATAGTGTATAAATTTAAGTGACATAGGAGGAAGAATTATGGCAAAAAATTTGGTAATAGTTGAATCTCCAGCTAAAACAAAAACAATTGGAAAATATTTAGGTAATGAATATAAAGTTGTATCAAGTAAAGGACATATAAGAGATTTAGCAACATCTGGTAAATATGGTTTAGGTATAGATATAGAAGATAACTTTAAACCAAAATATACAACAATAAAAGGTAAAAAGAAAACAATAGATGAATTAAAAAAAGATGTTAAAAATAGTGATTTTGTTTATTTAGCAACTGACCCTGACCGTGAAGGAGAAGCAATTTCTTGGCATTTATATGATGCCCTTAATATAGATGATAATAAATATGAAAGAGTTGTATTTAATGAAATAACAAAAAACGCTATATTAGAATCATTTAAACATCCTAGAAAAATAGATAATAATTTAGTAAATTCACAAGAAGCAAGAAGAATACTTGATAGAATAATAGGATTTAGATTAAGTAAATTGATGCAATATAAAACAAGTGGAACAAGTGCTGGACGTGTACAAAGTGTTGCTTTAAAATTAATAGTTGATAAAGAAAGAGAAATAAATTCTTTTAAATCTGAAGAATATTATACTATTAAAGCAATTTTTCCTGAATTTGAAGCTGATTTAGTAAGTTATAATAATAAAAAAATAGAAATAAAAAATGAAATAGAAGCGAATCTTATATTAGATAAACTATCAAATAAATTTAAAATAGATAGTGTTGATAAAAAAACAAAGGAAAAAGCAACTAAATTTCCTTTTACAACAAGTACTTTGCAACAGGATTCATCTAATAAACTTAATATGAATGCAAAAAAAACAATGATGGTTGCTCAAAAGCTTTATGAAGGAATTGAGCTTTCTGATGAAACAGTTGGGCTTATTACTTATATGCGTACTGATTCAACAAGATTATCAATAGATTTTATAAATGAAACAAAAGATTTTATTAAAGCAAAATATGGAGAAAACTATGTTGGTATAGTTAAAAAAAGTAAAAATAAAGAAAATGTTCAAGATGCACATGAAGCAATTAGACCAACTAGTATAAAAAGAACTCCAGAAAGTGTTAGACCATTTTTAAATGATGATGAATTTAAATTATATAGAATGATTTATTATAGGGCACTTGCTTATTTAATGGCACCTGCTAAAACAGAAAATACAACTGTTATATTTGATAATAATAATTATCAATTTAAATTAACAGGTCAAGTTATAACATTTGATGGATATTTAAAAGTATATAAGGATTATGAAGATACAAAAGAAGATATAATTCCTCCTTTTGATACATATAAATCTAATATAGTTATATCTAAATCTATAGAAAAAGAACAGCATTTTACTCAACCACCAGCAAGATATACTGAAGCAAAATTAGTTAAGGCAATGGAAGAACTTGGTATTGGTAGACCTAGTACATATGCTACTATAATGAGTAATATTAAAGATAGAGGTTATGTAACTATAGTTGAAAAAAAATTCCGCCCAACTGAGATTGGTATAGAAGTAACTGATAAATTACAAGAATTTTTTTCATCAATTATAAATGTAGAATATACCGCAAATATGGAAGAAGATTTAGATGAAATAGCTGAAGGAAAAAAAGTATGGTATAAAACTTTAGATGAATTTTATAAAAAGTTTGAACCACTTTTAACAGAAGCATTTGATAAAATGGAAAAAGAAGCACCAGAAGAAACAGGTGAAATTTGCCCAGAATGTTCACATCCTCTTGTTATTAGAAAAGGTAGGTATGGCAAATTTATAGCATGTAGTAATTATCCTGAATGTAAATATATAAAGCAAGAAGAAAAAGAGGTAAAAGAAATATGTGATTGCCCTAATTGTGATGGTAAAATAATCGAAAAGAAAAGTAAAAGAGGAAGATTATTTTATGGATGCAATAATTATCCAACTTGCAAAACAGCATACTGGGATAAACCAATCGGAGAAAATTGCCCTGAATGTGGTTCAATGCTTGTAATAAATAAAAAGAATGAAATTAAATGCAGTAGTTGTGATTATAAAAAGTAATCACAATTTTTCTTTAAATTAAAATTATTTCTTTTCTTTTTAAAAAAAATAATATATAATTAAGATAGGTGAATGATATGAATTCTGGAATATATAGTTTAGTTGTAAGAAATACATACACAAATGAATTTGTTGTACTTCCAATTGAAGATTTAAATGATAGTAGTGTAAAAAAAGAAAAAGTTAATATTTCATCAATTGACAAAGTAACAACTTTTTTTAAAGATGAGCAACATTTAATAGAACGTTTAATAGAAAAAGGTTATATAAATTTTTCTACTGCAGATATTTTTATTAAATATAAACAAGATGGTAAAGATAAACTTTTAGAACCACTATATGAAAAATTTAATGTATTTAGATTATTAACAGAAGATAGTGAATCAAAAATAAAAAGTGAAAATCAAAACTTTATTTATTATCAAGATATTATATTTCAAGAATTAAATAAAAAAAGTGTAAGAAATTATATATTAAATAGTTATAATATTAATTATAATTTAAAAAAACATATTATTTATATGTATGATTCTAATCATATTGATGATGTAACTTTTTTTAAGGAAAAAATAATAGAAGATCTTTTAAATTATCGCACTTTAAGAGATGTTGTATCATCTATAGATGAATATTATAATAAAGAAAAAAAAGTTAATAGACTTATTAAAAATGAAGATAGAAGAAGAGCTTTAGTTGGAGAAATAACAAAAGATGAAGAAGAATTGCTTGCTCGTACTATGAATATAAATATCCCACTTGATTATTCATTAGAAGAAAGCCAGGTATATAAAGATGCATTAATATATAAAAGTAATAATGAAGAAGTAAAAGAAATGATAGATTTGGATGATATAATTTATGGATTAAGTTATGTTGAAGCACTAGCACTTGGAGTGGATTTAAATAAAATGGATGAATATGTTGGAAAGACTAAAAAATAGTCTTTTTATTTGACAAAAAAATGTTCGTGTATTATAATTTTAATGGATAGTGATAATATGAGTGAATATATAGATAAATTTTTAAAATACTTAAAAATAGAAAAGAATTATTCAATTAATACAATAGAAAGTTATAAAAAGGATTTATTAGAATTTAATGAATATTTAAAAAATAAAAAAATAAAAGATGTAGATTATAAATTTATTAGAGATTATCTAGCTTATATGTACCAAAAAAAATATATGAAAAAAACGATATCAAGACATATTAGTACATTAAGAAGTTTTTATAAGTATTTAAATAATGAAAATATTTTAAATAAAAATCCTATGATATTAATATCAAACCCTAAATTGGATAAAAAACTACCTAATTTTTTATATTATGATGAACTTTTAGTTTTGTTAAATATTCCAAACAAAGAAACAACACTTGGTCTTAGAGATGCATTAATACTTGAACTTTTGTATTCAACAGGTATAAGGGTAAGTGAGTTAATTAATATAAAAATAAAAGATATTAATTTTAATGATAAAAAAATATTAATACTTGGAAAGGGTAATAAAGAAAGATATGTATTATATGGAAATACTTTAATGAAATTACTTGATTTATATTTAAATAATAGTAGATCAAAATTAAATAAGAATAGTGAATATTTAATCTTAAATAAAAATGGGGATAAAATAACGGATAGAGGAATTAGACTTATAATACAAAATATACTTAAAAAGGGTGAATTAGATTATCATGTAAGTCCCCATACATTAAGACATACATTCGCAACTCATATGTTAGATAATGGTGCTGATTTAAAAAGTGTTCAAGAATTACTTGGACATGAAAATTTATCAACGACCCAAATATATACTCATGTAACAAATGAAAGATTAAGAAGTGTATATTTAAATACACATCCAAGGGCAAAGGAAAAATAATATGGAAAATATAGATAAATTATTAGAAGACCTTTCTAAAACTAAATTTAGAGGTTCATTTCATTTAGATGAAAAAATGAAAAGATATGTTATAGAAAAAGGAATGAATAAAATAGTAGAACATACATATGACTTTGTAAGAACAAGACTTGCACCAGCTAATATACTTAATGATGGAAAACAAACACCATATCGTGGACATCCTGTATTTATAGCACAGCATGCTACTGGAACATGTTGTAGAGGATGTTTAATGAAGATACATAAAATAGAAAAAAATAAAAAATTATCTAACAATGAAATTGATTATATTGTAAATGTAATAACTAGTTGGATTAGAAGTGAGGTATATAATGGCAAAACTACATTTTAAATATGGAACAATGAATAGTGGAAAAAGTATTGATTTAATTAGAACGGCACACAATTATGAAGAATGCGGTTATAATGTTTTGGTTATGAAACCTATTATTGATACTAAAGGGCCTGATATGTTAGATTCAAGAGTAGGATTAAAAAGAAAAGTTGATATTTTAATAAATGATGATTCTATATTAAAACTTTTAAAAAGCAAAATAACAGATAATTTAGCTTGTATATTTATAGACGAGGCACAATTTTTAAATAAAAAACAAATAGACGAATTATTTTTTATTACAAAAAAACTAGATATTCCAGTAATATGCTACGGACTTAGAACAAATTTTAAAATGGAATCATTTGAAGGATCTAGAAGACTTCTTGAAATTGCTGATGAATTAGAAGAATTAAAAACATTATGTAAATGTATGGAGATAGCTAGATTTGCTGGAAGAAAGGTTAATAATGAATATACTTTAGATGGATTAGAAGTAAAAATAGATGGAAAAGATGAAAATATTGAATATGTTCCATTATGTGGAAAATGTTATTTAGAAAAAGTTAAAAAAATCAAATTTTAGCTTTTTTTCTTGTAAAAAAATTATTGAATAAAATTAGGGGATTTGTTATAATGATATTGTCAAGATAGGAGGAGATTTATGACAAAATTTGTTTACTTATTTAGTGAAGGAAACGCTAGTATGAGAAACTTATTAGGTGGAAAAGGAGCTAATTTAGCTGAAATGACGAATATAGGTCTTCCAGTTCCACAAGGATTTACAATAACAACAGAAGCTTGTACAAAATACTATGAAGATGGAAGAGAAATAAATGAAGAAATTCAATCACAAATTAATGAAGCAATTTTAAAAATGGAAGAAATTACTTCAAAAAAATTTGGTGATAAGGAAAATCCATTATTAGTATCAGTAAGAAGTGGAGCAAGAGCATCAATGCCTGGTATGATGGATACAATATTAAACTTAGGTTTAAATGAAGAAGTAGTAAATACTATAGCAGAAAAATCGAATAATCCAAGATGGGCATGGGATTGTTATAGAAGATTTATCCAAATGTATTCAGATGTAGTTATGGAAGTTGGAAAAAAATATTTTGAACAACTTATAGATAAGATGAAAGAAGAAAAAGGTGTAAAACAAGATATTGAACTTGATGCAGATGATTTAAAAGAGTTAGCACACGAATTTAAACTTGAATATAAAGAAAAGATTGGATCTGATTTCCCTGATGATCCAAAAGAACAATTAATGGGTGCTATAAAAGCAGTATTCCGTTCATGGGATAATCCAAGGGCTAATGTCTATAGAAGAGATAATGATATACCATATTCATGGGGAACAGCTGTAAATGTTCAATCTATGGCATTTGGTAATATGGGTGATGATTGCGGAACAGGTGTAGCATTCACACGTGATCCTGCAACAGGTGAAAAAGGTTTATTTGGAGAATTTTTAACAAATGCTCAAGGAGAAGATGTTGTTGCTGGTGTACGTACTCCAATGAAAATTAGTGAAATGGAGAAAAAATTTCCAGATGCATTTGTAGAATTTAAGAATGTTTGTAAAACACTAGAATCTCATTATAGAGATATGCAAGATATGGAATTTACAGTTGAACATGGTAAACTTTATATGCTTCAAACAAGAAATGGAAAAAGAACAGCTAAAGCTGCCCTTAAAATTGCTTGTGATTTAGTTGATGAAGGTATGAGAACTGAAGAAGAAGCTATTTTAATGATTGATCCAAGAAACTTAGATACATTATTACATCCACAATTTGATGATGATGCATTAAAGGCTGCAAAGCCAGTTGGTAGAGGTTTAGGAGCAAGCCCTGGAGCAGCTTGTGGTAAAATAGTTTTTACAGCTTTAGATGCAGAAAAATGGCATGAAAATAATGAAAAAGTAATCCTTGTTAGACTTGAAACTTCACCTGAAGATATTACAGGAATGAAAGCGAGTCAAGGTATTTTAACAGTACGTGGTGGAATGACATCTCATGCAGCTGTAGTTGCCCGTGGTATGGGAACGTGCTGTGTATCAGGTTGTGGTGATATTCAAATGGATGAAGAAAATAAAAGATTTACATTAGCTGGAAAGGTATATCATGAAGGCGATGTAATATCAATTGATGGTACAACTGGAAATATTTATGATGGTGAGATAAAAACTGTAGATGCGAAAGTAGTTGGAGAATTTGCACGTGTTATGTCATGGGCTGATAAATTTAGAACACTTGGTGTTAGAACAAATGCTGATACTCCAAGGGATACTAAAAAAGCAATAGAACTTGGAGCTGAGGGAATCGGACTTTGTAGAACAGAACACATGTTCTTTGATGATGAAAGAATATTTGCTATAAGAAAAATGATTTTATCTGAAACAGTTGAAGAAAGAGAAAAAGCACTATCATTATTAATTCCTTATCAAAAAGGTGATTTTAAACAAATGTATAAAGAATTAAAAAATCTTCCAATGACAGTTCGTTATTTAGACCCACCTCTTCATGAATTTTTACCTAAAGAAGAAGTTGATATAGAAGCACTTGCAAGTAGTATGAATGTAACAGTTGAACATTTAAGAGCAAAATGTAATGAATTACATGAATTTAATCCTATGATGGGACATAGAGGATGTAGACTTGATGTTACTTATCCAGAAATTGCAAGAATGCAAACAAGGGCTTTAATGGAAGCTGCAATAGAAGTTAAAGAAGAAGATGGATATGATATAGTACCAGAAATTATGATTCCATTAGTTGGTGAAGTAAAAGAATTAAAATTTGTTAAAGATATTGTTGTTGAAACAGCAGAATTAGTAAAGAAAGAAAAAAATTCTTCCATAGAATATCATATTGGTACAATGATTGAAATTCCAAGAGCTGCGCTTACAGCAGATGAAATAGCAAAAGAAGCTGAATTCTTCTCATTTGGAACAAATGATTTAACACAAATGACATTTGGTTTTTCAAGAGATGATGCAGGTAAATTCTTAAACTCATATTATGAAAATAAAATATATGAACAAGATCCATTTGCGCGAATTGATCAAAAAGGTGTAGGAAAACTTGTAGAAATGGCTGTTTCACTTGGAAAGAAAGTAAGACCTGATATTAAACTTGGTATTTGTGGAGAACATGGTGGAGATCCTTCAAGTGTTGAATTTTGTCATAATGTTGGTTTAACTTATGTTTCATGTTCACCATTTAGAATACCAATCGCAAGACTTGCTGCTGCACAAGCTGCAATTAAAGCAAAAAATAATTAATAAATTAGATTAAACTAAGATAGAAATATCTTAGTTTTTTTAACTATATTTATTGGCTTAGAAAAATATATGGATGATATCGTTTATACTAAAAAAGAATATGTAATTGAAATTATATATATTTAATTTATAACTTTATTGCTATCTTAGTTTTTTTATTATATACTAAAGATGGTGATTATATGAAAAATAAGATAGTTAAAATTATAATATGCAGTACTTTAATTATTTTTATATCTGGATGTAAAAATAATAGTGATGTTCAAGATAATATTCCAGAACAATTAGAAAAATATATTTATGCTACTAACTTTATAGATGGTAGAAAAATTCATATGACATTTGATGTTAAGTATAATAATGAATCTTTAATTAATAGTATTAATGCTAATAAAATTACTTATGACGAAATAAAAAATAATATGCAAATATATAGTACTAAAGATTTGGAATATATTCTTTATAAATATGATCCAGAAACAAAACTATTTGGTGAAAGTGATTTTTATATGATGGAATGCAATACAAAAGAGGGGGTTAATGATATTTATATTTTATATTCAAATCATCAAGTAAAAAATTTATGTTCATCTAAAATTGATGATATAGATAATGTTAAAATGAAAATAACAAAAAGAGATTTTGATAATAATAAAATAACTATTGAAATAAAAGATAGTAGTGATGCAGAATATATATACGGTGATGATTATAAAATTCAAATATACGATAATACATATAAAGATATTACGCCTATAAAAAAATTAAACTTTAATAGTATAGGTTATACTAATAAAAATGATTTGATATTTAAAATAGATTGGACTAATAGTTATGGCAAATTAAAGGCTGGAGATTATAGATTGCTCAAAAAAGTAATTGATAGTAAAAATTTAGAACATTACATATCTGTTAAATTTACAATAAAATAGTTAAGAATAAGATATTTCAATGTCTTAATAGAAATATCTTATTTTTTTTGATATAATGGATATGAAAAAATTTTTTCAAATAAAAAAATGGTAGGTTGATAATATGAAATTAGAACAAACAATGTTTATATCAAATTTACCTTCAATAGATTTGCATGGATTAGATAGAAATTCTGCAAGAGTTCTTGTAGAAGATTTTATAAAAGAAAATATAAAACTTAAAAATAAAGAATTTGTCATAATTCACGGTGTTGGAACAGGAATATTAAAACAAACAACACATAATGTTTTAAAGAAAAATAAAAATGTTGAAGATTATATAATTTGTTATAACAATGTAGGTAGTACGATTGTTCGTATTAAAATTTGACAAAATTATTAAAATATGATAGAATCAAAGTACAACAAGAAAAAGAATTCCCTTAAATTTCAAAGAAAAATTTGATTTTTAAAAGAATTTTTTCAAAATGAAAAAAAACATATTGACAGAACAAAGTTTCTGTGATAGTATAGGTGACATAAATTTTTAAAGGGGGGGTATTTATGTATACCGAAACAAGAAACAATTTTTCTATGAGAACTGTAGTTTTACAATTCTTATTCGTAGCATTATTTATATTTATCTTAATTTGGTTATTTCCAATGAAGAGTGATATGAAAAAAGCTATAGCATCTATAGATAATTCAGATAACAATAATAATTTATCAATATTATATGATCGCATATTTAATGAAAACTTATTATCAATGAAAGAATCAGCAAAAGATTATTTTACATTACAAAGATTACCACAAAAAGTTGGTGATTCAACAAAATTAACTTTAAGAGAAATGCTTGATAAAAAAATCATATTACCATTCACTGATAAAAATGGTAAACAATGTGATTTAGATGATTCATATGTTTTAGTTACAAAACATGATGAAGAATATGTTATGAAAGTTAATTTAAAATGTGGTAAAGAAGAAAATTACTTAATCGTTAACATGGGATGTTATGATTATTGTAAAGGTACTATCTGTGAGAAGAAAGGTACAACAACAAAAGTAGTAAGAAAAGTAACAAAAACAACTACAACAAAAATAACTACAAAAAAATATTATTGTAAATATATAAATGGAAAATATTATGATAATAATGGAAAAGTAGTAACAAAAGCTGCTTATACAAGAGCATGTACAAAAGAACCAACAAAAACATATTATTGTAAAATAGTAAATGGAAAATATTATGACAACAATGGAAAGAAAGTTAGTAAAGAGGCATATATAAAAGCATGTACAAAAGAACCAGGAAAAACATATTATTGTAAAATAGTAAATGGAAAATATTATGATAAAACTGGTAAAATTGTAAGCAAATCTGAATATGAAGATTCTTGTATTGAAAAAGAACCAGAATATGTATATTTATATGAATACAAAAAAGTAATTGATGGTACAGCTAAATATACTGATTGGTCAGAATGGTCTACAACTTCAGTTTCTCCAACAAGTACAAGAGAAGTTCAAACAAAACAAGCAGAATATAAAAAATTAATTGGATATAATGTAAAAACTGTAAATGATTTAACAAAACCAATCTTTAGTCAAGAAAAAGTATTAGTTGGTACTAAAAGGGTAACAGCATGTGAATCTTATAATTTAACTTCAACTGTAACAGGTTATGAAGAAAAATATATTGGAACAGTTAAACTTACTTCAGCTCCAACTTCAACTTCAACAACAAGATATGAAAAAGTAGGTACATATAATTGGTATTGTGATAATGATTGTACATCAGGAACTGTATATTTATATAGAATGTATCAAAGAGTTCCAAAAACAACAACATCATATAGTTGTGCAAGTTATAAATCATATACAACAGCTTATGAAGCTACTAAAACAGTTTTAACAGGATATGAAAAGAAACAAGAAAAAGCACCAGTTTATGATACATATACAAGAACATATTATAGATATAGAACAAAATCAAAAACACCTGGATCAACAGATTTAAAATGGAGTACTTATAATGATACAAAATTATTAAATGATAACTATCATTATACAGGAAATGTTAAAATAGAAATGGTTACAAAATAATTAAAAAGGGGCGATAAATATGAAAATTAGAATTAGAGATTTATCAACAAAAGGGAAATTAGTATTATTATCAGGAGCACTTGTTTTAGCAGGATCTGGATATGCAACAGGTAGAGCAATTCAAAAACATAGTGAAAAAGGTAATGTAACAAAAGAAGCTACAACTGATGTAACAACTGAAGATGTTTTAACTACAGAGGCAACTGCAAGTGATGCAGTTGCTTCAGATAACATCTTAAAATATTATGATGAAATTGATTTAATAGAAGATGATGTTGTAGCAGCTGTTAATGATGGATTAGCTAAAGGAATGTACAACTATGATATAACAGATGATATGAAAGATTCAATGGCAAAATCATATTTAGATTATTATTTAATGCTAAATAAAAGTAAAATTTCTGGAAAAACTTACGATATTCTAAATCAAGATCATGATATGAATTCTATGGATATTTTAAATAGTTCTATGATTCAAGAACAATTAATCCAAGAACAAACAATAGTATCAGTAGAATCAAGTGAACTTGATTATAGTAAAATTATAAAAGAGGAAGATGATAGAAAGTTTATTCAAGATTTAGCTCATACAGTTGCAGCAATGCATACAGCAATTGATAGTAATAATAAAAGTGAATTAGATACTTTAGCTCAACATGTTATAGATGTTAAAAATAGTCTTATATCTAATAATGCTGAAATTGAGTCAATTTATAATCCAATGACTATAGATTTAGCAATTATGTTAATTGATTCAGCAGATAGTTTATATAATGGTGAAATAATACTTGATGATGAAGATTTAGCCCAAATTTTTAATACTTCTTATGTAAGATGTATTGAAGGCGAATATGTATCTTCAATGACTGATGAAAGTATTAATGCTTTAGCTTCTGAATTTGAAATCGAAGGATATCAAAATATGACTAGAGAAGAAATATTAGAAGCTATAAGTAAGTTAAATGCTAAGGGTACATCAGAAGTAAGTTTAAGAAGTAATTTAAGAAGTATTTCAAAAACTTCATTAGAAGAAACTATATCAAGAACTAGTAGTATTGAATGTAGTGAAGTGTACTCATATGAAAATTTAATTGAATCAATTTCTGATAGAATAGATTTATCATTACAAGTTAGACCAGAAAAAAGTGATTTAGATGTTGTAAATGATAATCCATTTGGACCAAATCATTATAAAGAAGATGGAAGTTTCAAAGAAGGAACAACTACAACAACAGTTCCTGAAAGTCAAGTTCCAGAAAGTGCTAAAGTTCCTACAACTGAAGAAGTAAAAACAAGCGAAGGCGAAAAAACAAATGAGACATATGTTCAAGCTAAGGCTGCTGGTATTACTGCAGGTTCATCTGCAGCAGCAAGTGCTTATTCAAGCTCATATGCTGGTAGAGCATCACAAATGCCTACAAAATCAGTAGGAGCTGCGCCATCACTAGATTGTAAAGATTATAATGTAGTTTATAACTATTTCTATAATTTAGAATGGAATAATAGTAGAGCTTCATTTATATCAGCTGAAGAAAAAGCTAGAAAAGAAAATGAACAAGCTACAACTGAATTTGTTCCAGACACAACAGGTGAAGAAACTAAAACAACTGAAACTAATCCAACAGATGTTCCATATGATGGAGAAGAAACTTTTGTTCCCGTTTCAAGTAATGTATCAAACATTAAATCTGAATTAATGGCAATGAAAGATAGAATTGTATCAGCATATACTTATGCATATAATGATACTTTAGATGAAAATTCAAAAAGAATGTAAAAGTGCATTCTTTTTTTTAATTATCAAATTTAAAATGTTAATTGACTTTAAATATAAATTATGATATTATTTATTTAGAATAGATGACAGACTTGTTGGGAGGCATAAAGATGAATAGTGCATATTTATTTGATTATGTTAATGAAAATGAATTTCATAAACTTGAAAGATCACTAAAAAAATATAATATGTTGGCATATAAGAAATTGCACTTTGATTATTATCCTAAATTAAAAGATGGTAATTTTTTAGGAGAAGTAGTTAAAACAAATAAAGCAAACAATACTAGAACATATGAACTTAAATTGCCTACTGATACATTATTTGCTAAAGTACATGGTGAGATTAAATTACATTACGTTGTATATGAAAATGAAAAAATAGTTATGCTCGACAAAATAACTCCTGAAGATATATTGAGTGAAGGTCATCAATCAGAACTTGTTACATATAAAGGTGTTATGGTATCAAAACAACATTCTGATAAAGATATGTTTAAAATAAATTTATTAAATATGATTAATCGTGATTAGATAAAATTCTAATTTTTTTTATGGGAGGTACAAATGATAGAAAAAATAATAGAAAAAGCTAAAGGAAAAGGCAAAAAAATTGTTCTTCCAGAATATATGGATGAACGTGTTTTAAAGGCGGCTATAATAGCTTCTGATAATAATATTGCTGATATAATAATTCTAGGCAATAAAGATGAAATAACTAAAAATAATAATATTTTACTTAATAATTTAACAGTAATTGATCCTTTAAAATCGCCTTTAACACAGACTTTTATTGATGAGTTAGCATTTCTTAGAAATATTAGAAAAGAAGATGCCAAAAATTTAATATTGAATGATTATATGTATTTTGCATGTATGATGGTAAAAGATAATTTAGCAGATGGAGTTGTATCAGGAGCTTGTCATTCCTCTAAAGATACTTTAAGACCAGCTTTACAAATAATAAAAACAAAAGAAGATAGCAAATTAGTATCAGCATTTTTCTTAATGGATGTTTTAAATAAAAATTATGGTTTAGATGGAACATTTATATTTGCTGATTGTGGATTAAATCAAAATCCAAATGAAATTGAACTTGCTAATATTGCTATAGATTCTGCAAAGAGTTTTAAAAAACTATTAAATAGTGAACCAGTTGTTGCAATGCTTTCTTATTCAACTTATGGAAGTGCCAGTTCAAGTGATGTAAAAAAAGTTGTAGAAGCAACTAAAATAGCAAGAAAGAATTCTTTATTTATAATAGATGGAGAATTGCAACTTGATGCTGCTATAGATAGAGAAATAGCTAAAATAAAAGCTCCGAATAGTTTTGTAGCTGGAAGAGCTAATGTACTTGTATTTCCAGATTTAGATTCAGGAAATATTGGATATAAACTAGTAGAAAGGCTTGGAAATGCTAAGGCATATGGGCCAATTACACAGGGAATTAATGCCCCTATAAACGATCTATCAAGGGGATGCAGTGTAGATGATATAGTAGGTGTAATTGCTATAACTGTATTACAATGTGATTAATGTAAAAAAATTGCCAATAATTATTAAATTATTGGTTTTATTATTTTTAAATGATATAATAAATTAGAAAGTAGGGATAATATGAAATGTGTAGCATTAAAAGGTGTAAAAGAATTTGAAATAAAAGAAATAGAAGAGCCAAAAAAAGAAAATGGAAAAGTAATGATAGAGATTACTAAATCAGGAATATGTGGATCTGATATTCATAATTTTGATATGGGAAATCCTATTGGTGTTGTAATGGGACATGAATTTTGTGGAATTGTAATAGATCCTGGTGATAGAGATGATTTAAATATAGGTGATAGAGTAACAGCCTTACCTATAAGTCCATGTGGACATTGTAGTGCATGTTTGAGTGGTAATAGCCAATATTGTTTAGAAACATGGAATCAAGCAATTGGATTATCTGTAAATAATCCTGGTGGATTAACTAAAAAAATAAATGTAAGGAGTGATATGGTTATTAAAGTACCAACTAATATAACAGATGAAGAAGTTGCTATGGTAGAACCAACTGCTGTATCGCTTCATGCAATACATTTAGCAGATATAAAAGTAGGTGATAAGGTATTAATTATAGGAGGGGGAATAATTGGACTTACTGCTGCTATGTTTGCTAAATTAGAAGGAGCAAGTTTTGTTGCTATATCAGAAGTAAATGATAAAAGAGGAGAAAAAGCGGTTGAACTAAAAGTTGCTGATAAATATTATAAAGCAGACCAAAGTATAGTTAAAAATTTACTTGCTGATGCTAATGAAGGTTTTGATGTAGTAATTGATTGTTGTGGTAATTCTATTGCAGTATCTACTGCTTTAATGGCGGTAAAACCAGGTTCTACAATAATACTTGTAGGAGTATCACCAACTCCAATAACAATTCCAACAGTAGTAGGTGTATTAAGAGAAATAAATATGAAAGGTGCAATTGCTTATACAAAAGATGAATTTAAAACATGCATAGATTTGATGAGTAATAAACAAATAGATGTATTAAAGTTTTTATCAAAAACAATTTGTTTTGAAGATGTACAAAAAGCATATGAAGAATTATCAAGTGGGTCAAGCAATTTAATTAAAGTATTAGTTGATCCAAACATATAAAATAAAAGAACATATACATGTTCTTTTGTTATTTAATATGACTTATAAATATGTTATAATTATTGGTAGCAAATTAAATACATATATAATATGTTAAATAAATTCTAAAATATTATCTTTAAATAAATAAAATATATATTTCTTCTTTTGTTATATTTAATAAAGTGATATAATTATATTATTATGTTATTTAGTTAATTAAGGAGGTATTTATGACAAATAAAGATTTAGCAAACGTAATATTTCCAGATATTACAAAAACGATAGAGGACTATAAACAAATATATCCAAAAAGAGAATTAAAGGAAGGAGAAAAAGTAACACGTTTTGCACCATCTCCAACAGGATTTATGCATTTAGGTGGATTTTATCAAGCAATAATTGATTATGTATTAGCTAAAAATAGTAATGGTATATTCTATTTAAGAAATGAAGATACTGATCAAAAAAGAGAAGTAAAAGAAGCTGTTGACCTTATAATGAAAACGTTAAATCATTATGATGTAAAACCAGATGAATATGAATATGAAGGAAAAATAGTAGGAAATTACGGGCCATATATTCAAAGTGAAAGAAAAGAAATATATCATGCATTTATTAAATATTTAATAGAAATAGATAGAGCCTATCCTTGTTTTTGTACAAAAGAAGAAGTAGATGAAATAAGAGCAAAACAAGAAAAATATAAAGCAAGAATTGGATATTATGGAAGATATGCTAAATGTAGGAATTTAAGTATAGAAGAAAAAATAGAAAAAATAAAAAATGGTGAAGAGTATGTTATTAGATTTAAATCACTTGGTGATAATGAAAAAAGATTTTTTGTTGATGATTTAGTAAGAGGGACTTTATCACTTCCAGAAAATGATCAAGATATTGTAATAATGAAATCAAGTGATAGACTTCCAACATATCATTTTGCTCATTTTGTAGATGACTTTTTAATGGGAACAACACATGTTGTAAGAGGAGAAGAATGGCTACCATCAGTACCAATTCATATAGAACTTTTTAAAGCGTTTGATGCAAAACCACCTAAATATATTCATACCCCATTAATTGTTAAAAAAGAAGGAAATAGTGTAAGAAAATTAAGTAAAAGAAAAGATCCAGAAGCAACAATGAGTTATTATGAAGAAAACGGATATCCTACTTTAGCTGTTATTGAATCATTAATGACGATAATTAATTCTAATTATGAAGAATGGCATGATAAAAATCCAGAAAAATCATATTTAGAATTTCCTTTTTCACCAAAGAAAATGTCATCAAGTGGAGGAGCTTTATATGATATAGAAAAACTAAATAATATTTCTAAAAATATTATAAGTAAAATGAGTGCTAGTGAAGTGTATGATAATTTATATAATTGGTCAGAAAAATATGATAAAGAATTCTTTGAATTAATCTCTAAATATAAAGAATATACAACAAACATTCTAAATATAGAAAGAGAGCAAAAAAAACCTAGAAAAGACTATGAAAATTATAAGGCAATTAAACCACAAATATGGTATATGTATGATGAATTATTTAATAAAAAAGAAAAAGAATATGACTTTTTAAATATAACAGATAAAGATGAAATTAAATTAATACTAAATACATATATTGATAAATATTATAATGATAATGATGATAAAGATACTTGGTTTAATAAAGTAAAAGAATTATCAGAAGAATTAGGATATGCTTCTAATATGAAAGAATATAAAGAAGATCCTAGTAAGTTTAAAGGAAATGTTGCTGATATTTCAACAGTAATTAGGGTAGCGGTTACAACATCAAGTATGACTCCAGATTTATATGAAATATTAAGACTGCTTGGAAAAGATAGAATAAAATCTAGAATAGAATTGTTTAATTAATAAATTACATCTTGAAAAAATTACATATTAATGGTAATATTAATATGTAATGGCCCGTTGGTGAAGTGGCTTAACACATAGCCCTCTCAAGGCTACATACATGGGTTCGAATCCCATACGGGTCACCATTTAAAAATTCGAACTATTTATTTAGTTCTTTTTTTATACTTAAATAATATTATTATATAGGTGATAAAGTGAAATTTATAAAAATGGAATCATTAGGAAACGATTATATAATAATTGATAATACAAAAAATGATAAAGAAAAATTAATAGAAAATAAAAACAAATTAATAAAATTAAGTAATAGAAATTTTGGTATAGGTGCAAATGGAATAATATTTATAGAAAAAGATTTAATGGGATATAAAGCTAAAATATTTAATAGTGATGGAACAAGTGTAAAAACAAGTGGCAATGGTATAATTTGTGTTGCAAGATATTTATATGATAAAAAATTAGTAAAAGAAAATTTTGATGTAAATATTGATGATAAATTTTATAACATTCATATAAATTTTTTAAGTGATGAAGTAACTGTTAATATGGGAAAACCCAATTTAAATTCAAAATTAATTCCTGTGATAACAGAAAAAAACATATTTGTAAACGAAAAAATTAAAGTACTTGGAAAAAATTATATTGTTAGTGCAATTACAGTTGGTAATCCACATATAGTTGTTTGTACTAAAAATATAGACTTATTAGATATTGATAAATTAGGACTATCTTTTCAACAACATTATAAATTTCCATATAAAGTAAATATTGTATTTGAAGAAATAATAAATAAAAAAATAAAAATAAGAACGTATGAAAAAGGAAATTTAGAAACAAAATCATGTGGAAGTGCAGCATGTGCTGCAGTTGTTAGTGCAACAATAAATAATGATATTTCTAAAAATTGTGAAACTTTAGTAGAACAATTAGGAGGTAATTTAAAGGTAACATATAAAAATAATGAAGATATAATATTAAAAGGAAACTGTAAAAAAGTTTATAAAGGTAAAATTTTAGTAAAATAATATTGAAATTTATTTAATATATGGTATAATTAATTTGTTAGTTGTCTCCTTAGCTCAGTTGGTTAGAGCACGTGACTCTTAATCTCGGGGTCCAGGGTTCGAATCCCTGAGGGGACACCATATGTTAAATAAAGGATTTATTCCT
Organism: uncultured Bacillota bacterium; assembly: GCA_902492995.1. Taxonomy (GTDB): domain Bacteria; phylum Bacillota_I; class Bacilli_A; order RF39; family UBA660; genus OMSK01. The sequence continues at coordinate 21,322 of CABUNR010000014.1, forward strand.
TTTTTTTATTTTTTTCTTGCAAAAAATAAAAAATTAGTGTATATTATATTTGTACTTGTTCTTGGATTTAAGAGTCTCCGACTTTTATCTAGGTATAAGCGAATTATATGAAAGGAGAATATATATGGCACTTACAAAAGCTAAAAAAGAAGAAATAGTAAAAAAATATGCTAGAAAACAAGGTGATACTGGTTCACCAGAAGTTCAAATTGCTATATTAACTGAAGAAATTAATGAATTAACAGAACATTTAAAAGAACATAAACATGATTTCCATTCTAGAAGAGGACTTCTTAAAAAAGTTGGTCAAAGACGTAGCTTACAAGCATATCTTAAAGAAAAAGATATTAATCGTTATAGAGAATTAATCGCAAGTCTTGGACTAAGAAAATAATTTATAAAGTAGACACTTATTTTAAGTGTCTTTATTTATGTAAGGAGGTCTTATGAAAGGAGAAAATTTATATAGTGGTGTAATCAGAATAAATAATATAGATAAGTTTGATATTTCTTCATGTGCTATGGATTATATGAATCAAAAAAATGATTTATTACTTACAAAAGATGGAATGCAAACATTGTTATATGAGATAAATAATGATTCTTATAAAGATTTAGTAAGAAATAAAATTTATGAAAAAAATCAAGTCATAGATGAAAGTTTAGTAAAACTAAATAATATTGCAAGTATTGGAAATAGAATTTCAAAGAAAAAGGCTTTAAAAATATATTATGAATCATTAAAACAAAAAATAGATTTAAATAAAATTTATATTGGCGATATAGCTCATGTATATAAAATAAATAAAATAGAAATTAATGGTTCTGTGATGTATGAACCAGAATATATAATTTTAAAAAGTAAAAGATTAATATTAAAAGAAAATGATAGATTAATAGATTTAGAAACTTATAATGAATATTATGGTAAAGTAGAATTAGGTAGTTTTATTATAGTTAATTTAGAACCTTTTATAAAAGAGGATAAAAAATTAGAAAAAGTATTAATACTAGAAAAATATAGAAAAATATTTTAAGTAAAGAGAGGTAAATATGAAAAAAACTTTTGAACTAAATTTTAGAGGAAGAAAATTAGTAGTAGAAACAGGAGAACTTGCAAAACAAGCTCATGGGTCTGTTTTAGTAAGATATGGTGATACAGTAATATTATCAACTGCTGTTGTATCAAAAACTGCTAATATATTATCAGATTTCTTTCCATTAATGGTGTTATATCAAGAAAAACTTTATTCAGTAGGTAAAATACCAGGTGGATTTATAAAAAGGGAAGGAAGGCCAACTGATGCAGCAACACTTGCAGCACGTATGATTGATAGACCAATGAGACCAATGTTTCCTGAAGATTTTAGAAATGAAGTACAAGTTGTAAACACAGTCCTTTCTGTTGATAATGATTATTCACCAGAACTTTCAGCAATGTTTGGATCATCACTTGCAACATCAATTTCTAAAATCCCATTTGATGGGCCAATTGCTGGAGTTAAAGTTGGTAGAGTAAATAATAAATTTATAATAAATCCAACACCAGATGAATTAGAACTTTCTGATATAGATTTAGTAGTAGCAGGTACAAAATATGCTATTAATATGGTTGAAGCAGGAAGCAAGGAAGTAAATGAAGATGATATGCTAGATGCATTAATGTTTGGACATGAAGCAATTAAAGAATTATGTGAATTTCAAGAAAAAATAATAGATGAAGTTGGACAAGAAAAAATGGAATATGAAAAACTTGAAATAGAAGATTCTTTAAGAGAAGAAATAAAAAATCTTGCAAAAGATAGATTAGATAAATCAATGCGTATAAAAGAAAAACTAGAAAAATATGCAGCTATTGATAATATAAAAGAAGAAGTAGTAGCAAAATATGAAGAAGAAAATAAAAATTTAGATAAAGATGAATTAAGTATTTTACTTACTAAAGTAAAATTAGTTTTAGAATCACTTGAATATGATATATTTAGGTCAATTACAGTTAATGAACGTACTAGAGCTGATGGAAGAAGTATGACTGAAATTAGACCACTTAAAACAGATATTGACCTACTTCCAAGAACACATGGTAGTGCTTTATTTACAAGAGGAGAAACACAAGCACTTGCCATTACAACACTTGGGGCATTAAATGAATATCAAGTATTAGATGGAATTAGTCTAGAAGCTGAAAAACACTTTATGTTGCATTATAACTTTCCTCAATTTTCAGTAGGAGAAACAGGAAGATATGGGGCACCTGGTAGAAGAGAAATAGGACATGGAGCGCTTGGTGAAAGATGTTTAAAACAAGTTATGCCTAGCGAAGAAGAATTTCCATATACAGTACGTGTTGTATCTGAAATACTTGAATCAAATGGATCATCTAGTCAAGCAACAATATGTGCTGGATGTATGAGTTTAATGGCTGCAGGTGTTCCAATAAAGGCACCAGTTGCGGGAATTGCTATGGGCCTTATTACATCAAATGATGGAAAAGACTATACTATATTAACAGATATTCAAGGTATGGAAGATCATTTAGGAGATATGGATTTTAAAGTTGGTGGAACAAGAAAGGGTATTTGTTCACTTCAAATGGATATAAAAATTAAAGGTATTACTAAAGAGATATTAAAAGAAGCATTAGCTCAAGCAAAAGTTGCTCGTATGGAAATACTTGATGTTATGGAAAAACAAATATCTGAGCCAAGAAAAGAAGTAAGTAAATATGCTCCAAAAACAATGATATTTAAAATTAATCCAGATAAGATTAAAGATGTTATAGGTCGTGGTGGAGATACTATTACTAAAATTATTTTAGATTGTAGTCATGTAAATTCAGTAAATGATTCTAATGCTGTTAAAGTTGATTTAGCAGATGATGGAACTGTTACAATTTATCATATGGATAAAGATATAATTGATGCTACAGCTAACATGATAAAAGATGTTGTAAGAGAAGTAGAAGATGGAAAAATTTATAAAGCAAAGGTTGTAAAGATAGAAGATTTTGGTTGTTTTGTAGAATTATGGCCTGGATGCGAAGGATTAGTACATGTATCACAACTTGCCAAAGAAAGAGTAGAAAAACCAAGTGATATTGTAAAATTAGGTGATGAAATTTTAGTTAAATCACAAGGATATGATAAAAAAGGAAGACTTAATTTATCAAGAAAAGAAGCAATAAAATAAAAGATTTCAATATTTTGAAATCTTTTTATTTTGTTAATAGTTCGTATACATCTTTTACATCTCTTTTTAAATTATTGTTGTAAAATGGTTTTAGATGTAAATGAAAATGTTTTACTTCTTCAACTTCACCATTATTTTGAATAAGAGTTAAACCATCAATATTTAATTTTTCTTCTAATAATTTTTTCATTTTTTTACTTATATTCATAATATGGGTTAAAACTTCAGGTGTAATGTCATCTAAATCTTTATAATGTTTCTTAGGTATTATTAACATATGTCCATCAGAATCTGGATTTATATCTAAAAAGCACATAACTAAGTTATCTTCATATAATTTATATGATGGTATTTCTCCTTTTATTATTTTACAAAAAACACAATCCATAAATATCCTCCCAAAACTATTATAAACTATTTTAAAAAAAAAGAAAATATGTTATAATAGCAATTAATTGTTTTTAGGGAGAATACTATGGAAAAAGTAGAACTTAATATAAATTTCGCACTTTCTTTAATATGTGATATGTTTGATTATGATAGATCTATGTTTAGTCATATATATCCTTTTAGTACTGAAAATATTAAAGGATATTATGATTTAATTGATTTTAAAGATAAGGATATCTTAACAGTAGGTTCAAGTGGAGATCATACTATAAATTTGTTTTTAAAAGGTATTAAAAATGTTGATTTTTTTGATATAAATCCTTTTTCGAAGTATTATTATGATCTTAAAATGTCAGCTATTAAAACACTTGATTTTGAAGAATTTTTTGAGTATTTTTGTTTTTATGGATATCCTAGTTTTTTTAAAAGCAATTATAAAGCTTTTAATCTAGAATCGTATAAAAAAATAAGAGATGTTTTAACAGGTACGTCAAAACATTTTTGGGATTTTTTATATGAAGAAGTTGGTGACATTTATATAAGAGATTCATCCCTTTTTTCAAAAGATGAAGAACCAGTTAAAATAATAAAAAAAACAAACTTATATTTACAAGAAGATAATTATGAAAAATTAAAAAAGCAAAATATTAAAAATGTAAATTTTTATAAATCAGATATAGCAGATTTGCCTGAGAAAATAAATAAAAAATATGATATTATAATGTTATCAAATATATTTCAATATCTTGAAGTGATGTATGAAAGTGATTACTTTGAAGTGATGAAGGAAATAGTTGAAGATATTTCTAATATGTTAAATGATGATGGAAAAATTCTTGTATGTTATATGTATGGAATAGATGATGCATATGATAAGATGAAAGTACCAATTATTTACAATTTAGAAGAAGTAAAAAAAACATTTAATAATTTGGAAATACTTAAATTTAGAGGAATTAGTGATTTAAAATATGGATATCAAAGAGAAGATAGAGATGGAATTTTGATATATAAAAAGACTAAAAAATAGTCTTTTTTTTGAATATCTGCGAATATTCTATTATATAATTAGAAAAAGAATATATTTTTATTCAAAAAATTAAAAAAAAATGATAAAATATAAAATGGAGTTGATAATATGCATACATTAAAAATAGAAAATTTAAAAGTAAGCGTTGATAATAAAATTATATTAAATGAATTTAACTTAACAATTAATTCAGGAGAAGTTCATGCTATTATGGGACCAAATGGTACTGGTAAATCAACATTATCTAAAGTAATAATGGGAGATACTAATTATAAAATAGAAGAAGGACAAATTTTATTTGATGGACAAGTAATTAATGATTTAACAGTAGATGAAAGAGCAAGACTTGGAATATTTTTAGGTCTTCAAATGCCACCTAGTATTGATGGTGTTTCTAATGCTGATTTTTTGAGAACTGCACGTAGTGTAAAAGAAGGAAAAAATTTTAAACTTATGCAATTTATTAAAGAAATAAATCTTGATGTAGAAAATTTACAAATGGATAAAGAAATGATTCATAGACCTGTTAACAAAGGATTTAGTGGTGGAGAACGCAAAAAAAATGAAATTCTTCAAATGTATGTTCTAAAACCTAATACTGTTATTTTAGATGAAATAGATTCAGGTCTTGATGTAGATAGTTTAAGAATTGTTGGTGAAAAAGTAGAAGAATATAAAGAAAAAAATAATGCAAGTGTTCTTCTAATTACACATTATAAAAGACTGCTTGATTATATAAAACCTGATTTTATTCATATAATGATGAATGGTAAAATAATTAAAACTGGAACTTTTGAATTAGTTAGTGAAATAGAAGAAAATGGATATAATAAAATAGAAAAAAATGATATAAATAAAGTAGAGGAAAAAATATAAAATGAATAAAATAATAGTAAATGGTGATAAAATATCTTTGGATATTAATTCATCATTAGATGTAGAAGTAATAGAAAAAAAAGATGTTTTTGATATAACCAAGATAAAAATTAACACATTAAAAAGTACCAGTTTAGTAATTGAATATAATTCTATTGATGAAGCAAAATTGGATATAATAATAGAAGTAAAAGAAAATGATTACTTAAAATTATATGAACTTAGATGTGAAGATAAAATTAAAGTACAATATAAATATTATTTAAATAGAAATAGTAATTTACTTGTTAATAAATTTTATGATTGTAATAAAGTAAAAGAACTTGATGTTATTTATTTAAATGGTGAATTTGCTAATGTTGATTATAATTATAATTCAATTTCTAAAAACAAACAAAATTTAGATATAGTAGTATATCATAATGCAAAAAATACAATAAGTAATTTAATAAATAAAGCGGTTAATTTTAAAGATGGAAGTACAAAATTTAATGTAACAGGTATTGTATATAACGGAATAAATGATTGTATTATTAATCAGTCAAACAGAATAATTAATTTAAATGATAAGAAATGTACTATAAATCCTATTTTAATAATAGATGAAAATGATGTAGAAGCGAATCATTCAGCCCTTATAGGAAAATTTAGTGATAAAGAACTTTTTTACCTAATGAGTAGAGGTATAACAGAAGAAAAAGCTCTTAATTTACTTATTAAGGGATTTTTAAATGTGGATGTTAAAAATAAGAAAAAATTAGATCAAATTATAAATAAGTATTGGAGGTGATTTAAATGAATAGAGAAGATTTTATGCTTTTAAAACAAAATATTATTTATTTTGATAATGGAGCAACTTCTTTAAAACCAAAAGTATTAAGTGAAGCAATAACTGATTATTATAATAATTATAGTGCAAATGCTCATAGGGGTGATTATGATATCAGTTTAAAAGTTGATCAAAATTTTGAAAATACAAGAACTTTAGTTAAACAATTTATAAATGCAAGTAGTGATAGAGAAATAGTTTTTACAAGTGGAGCAACTGATTCATTAAATAAAATAATATTTGGTTTTTTTAAATATTATTTAAAAGAAAATGATGAAGTTATTATATCAAAATCAGAACATGCATCAAATGTGCTTCCTTGGTTTGAACTTGCTAATATGTTAAAACTTAAAATAAAATATGTTGATTTAGATGATGATTTAAGTATAAATATAGATAGTATTAAAAAAATTATTAATAATAATACTAAAGTAATAAGTTTAGCACTTATAACAAATGTTGTTGGTGATGTTAGACCTATGAAAGAAATTATTGAAATAGCACATAAAAATAATATTTTAGTAGTTGGTGATGCTAGTCAAAGCATTGCTCACACTAAAACGGATGTTAAAGATTTGGATATTGATTTTTTAGCTTTTTCTGCACATAAAATGTATGGCCCAACTGGAGTTGGAGTTTTATATGGTAAGGAATATCTTTTAAATGAAATGAAGCCAATAACATTTGGTGGAGGCATGAATGCTTCATTTAATAGTGATTTAGTTAGAGTTTATAGCGATATACCTTATTTATTTGAAGCTGGAACTCAAAATATAGCTGGTGTAATAGGATTTGGTGAAGTTATAAAATATATAAATAATATAGGTATTTTAAATATTGAAAAATATGAAAAAGATTTAAAGGATTATGCAATTAAAAGACTTCAAGAAGTTAAAGATATTATTATTATAAATAAAAATGTTTCAAGTCCTATTATTACTTTCAATGTTAAAGATATTTTTGCTCAAGATTTAGCCATATATTTAAATAAATATAACATATGTGTTAGAGCAGGTAATCATTGTACAAAAATGTTAAAAGAAGTAATTGGAATTAAAAATACTTGTCGTATATCTTTATCTTTTTATAATACAAAAGAAGAAATTGATAAATTGGTTGAAGTTTTAAAAAATCCAAAAATAAAAGAAGAAATTATATAAAATTTATATTTTTTATGTTATAATTATTTCAAGGTAGGTGTCTTATGGATTTAATTATTTTATTAATATTAATTGTTATTATAGCATTTTTCTTTAGAGATTATAAAAATGTTGTATATTTTTTAGGAATTGTGGAAATATTTTTTAGAATTTTACATTTTATTGGTGATCATTTAAAAATAGTTGAACTTAATAAATTTATAAATGATTATATTCCAACATCTTTATTTAGTATGTTAGGTAAATATGCTAATGGATTATTGTATGAAATACTTATGTGGCTTTTATTAGCATGTTTTATATCACTAGAGGTATATTTAGTTAAATATTTCTTTAAAAGAGGAAAATAAAAAATTTCTCTTTTTTTTGACATTGTAGTGTTACAATTGATGTGAGACTTTTTATATAGTAAAAAAGCAATAAGTCTA
>CABUNR010000015.1:0-28827 GCA_902492995.1 uncultured Bacillota bacterium
AATTATATAACTTGTATTTTCTCTTAAAATTTTCCAACATTTACTTTACTTCATCAAAACAACATCAATTACTCGATCACTGGCATTACCATCATCTAAATAGTTAAATTTTTTATTAAATTTTTCATATTTCGATTTATATTTATCAAAAGAATAATTTTTTATTTCTTTTAATAAATCTTTTTCATTTTCAAGAATTGGTCCCGGTAATTCATCTAAATTAATATAGAAATCCCTTAGTTTATTTTTGTATTCATCTAAATCATACATATAAAATATTATCGGTCTTTTTAAATTAGCATAATCAAAAAATACACTTGAGTAATCAGTAATTAATAAATCACTTATAATATATAATCTACTTACATCATCATATTTAGAAACATCATATATAAACCCTTTATATTCTTCAAAATTAATTGTATTTGAAACAAAATAATGTGTTCTAAATAATATTACATATTCATCCTTTAAATTTTCATATAAATTTTTAATATCTAATCCTAAACTGTAAGTATATCCAAGACCTGATTCATGTTGATTATCTCTAAATGTTGGTGCATACAATATTACCTTTTTATTTTTTGGAATATTAAGTTTCTTTTTTAAGATTTCTACATCATCACTTTTGTAATTATATAAATAATCATTTCTAGGATAACCTTTTTCTATTATAATATTCTCTTTATTTAATTTTTTTAAATTAAAAGCTGATGTAAAACATTTTGTAGCAAATTTTGATGGGGATATAAAATATGTAAATCTTCTAGTATCAATATCATTTCTCTTTTTAATTTCTTTTGTATCATTTAAAACACCATCATGTTCTATATCATATCTAAGTTTTTTTAGAGGAGTTCCATGCCAACATTGTAAAAAAACTTGATTTTTTTTAGGTTTTATAGCTTCCTCTAACAATGAATTTACAATCCAATACTTACTTTTTGCAAAATATTTATAATATTTATTTGATTTTGATTTTATTATAATAGTATTTTTATTATTTAAATTTCTACAAGTATCTTTAAAACACCATATAAATTTAAAATCTTTAAATCTAGGATCATCTATCATTTTTAAATATATTTCTTTTGGACTACATGCATAGTTTCTACCTTGATATGCTTCAAATATAATCATTTTGTTATCTACTTTTGTTGTCACTTTATAAAAAATATATCTAACATTAGTCAAAAATCCTAATATACATTTAACTATTTTCCTTATTATTTTATTCTTTTTACATAAATTCGAAACAAATTTTCTCATAAATCACCTACTATATATTTTACTAATATTTCTGTTGCATTTCCTTTAGTATTATCTAAATATTTATTTTTAAATTCTTTTAATTCTTTAGTTGAATATTTGTTATTTCTTATACTTTCTTCTATTTTTGATGCTTGAGCAAATGTAGCATGCGGCATTTCTTTCTTTAAGTCAATATTAATACCTACATTTTTTTTATATTCTTCTAAATCATATAGATAAAAATAAATAGGTTTATTAATTACTAATGCTTCTATAGATATTGCTGAATAATCTGTAATAACATAATCAGCAATTGATAATAATTCTAATGAAGTATATTCATTTGAAAGTCTTTGATTTCCTATTTTTTTTAATGGATGACCTTTTATAATTAATTCATATTCATCATGGTTAAATGCCTCTATTAATTTATCAACATAATAATCTTTATTTTTTCTAAAAGTTGGTACATATAAAACAATTTTTTTCTTTTTTAAATATGGATATTTAGTAAATATTTTTTTTCTATTACATTTACTTTCTTTAATCAAATAATCAATTCTTGGGAGACCACATGTAATAAATTTATCTTCAGTACTAGAAAAAGCTTCACTAAAATATGGTATCATTGCCTTTGAACCTGATACAATCAAATCATAATTATTATGCATTTTCATAATTTTTGCTACTTTACTACTATTTCCACTTTCCTTGTCTAAAGTTTGATATCCAAATTTTTTTATTGCACCTAATGAATGCCAAATTTGAATTATTTTCAAACTTTTTTTATGTTTTAAAACACTTACTGGAATATTATAACCATCAATAACACATGTTTTTGAAGTAGCTAAATGATACATTTGAACAATTATAGAAAAATTATATTTTATTTTATTTAACACCCCACCTTTTATCATGCAATTAATTCTAACTACTTTATATTGGGGATATTTTAATTTTATTTCATCAATTAACATCTTATAATCAAGAGAAATATTCTCAGATTGTCTACTTAAAAAGAATATTTTATATTTATTTGTTCTGAATAATTTCATAAATATATAAATAAATTTTAAAAATAATACATAAAGTCTATAAAACAACATATAAATCACCATAAATAGTATATCATAAGAAAAAAAAATAGTATATAATATACCATTTTTTATCCATTTAGATTAATATATTTTCTAAATTTATTTATATTTTTTGTATTTAAACCATTTAAATCATTTATATCGGTTCCATAGGCAATTCCAATACCTCTTTTTCCTCTTTTAGAAATTTCTGAATATAAAATATAATAAGTATGATTAAAATGTAATATTGAACTTCTATAAAGCCCACCTTTTTTAGAATTTAATATTTCCTTTGCAGACGTCCAATTATAGTTATCATAAGAATGAGAATAGAAAAGTTTCATATTTTTTCTATTATTCCAATCTTCATATGCAACCATTATTGCTTCATAATGATTTTCATTTTTTATTACATCAATATGCCATGTTTTTAACTTTTTATTTTTATAATCAATTTTTATTTCTCTTGGTGTTGTCCAAATTTTTTTATTCGTATCATATTCAGTATACTGCAATTTTATATTTTGATTAATATACCACATCATATATTTACCATTTTCATATATTATTGCTGGACTTAAATAATCATTTTTCTTCCTATTATCTTTTAATACAATTTCTTTATTTGACCATTTAATACCATCTTTTGTTGTCATTTTGTAAATTGTTACAGTACCTTTTATATCGTCTACATATCTCCAATAAAGTTCTAAAGTATCTGTATCATTAATATAAACCAAATGCGTATCCGAATTATATCTTTTCTTTGTAGCCTTTCCAAGCGGTTTATCAAGTGGAATATTTTTTTTACTTATTATATTCCATTTAACTAAATCATTACTAGCCATGACACATGGATTTTCCTTTATAGCATTACCATATGGATAAGGTGTATAAGCTATCCAATATCTGTAACCATTCCATTTTTTTTGAAATCTTAAAACTTTAGGATGTGTAGCTTGTGTTCTTCCTCTTTCATCTTTTAAGTTAAGATAAAAATTACCTAATTTTTTATTTTTACCAATACTATCTTCTATTGTATTTGTATTTTTAATTTTATTATTATAATTAAGTTTATACACTATATTATAAGTATATAAATTTATTATTTCTTGTTTTTTTCTTGATACAACAAAAGCAAAGCAAAAAACAAAGAATATTAATAATATAAATAATAAAAACTTTTTAATATTTTTTTTATTCATAACTCCACTCTTTACTAAATCTAATTAGATTTTTTTATATAATCAATAAACTTATCTACATCATCTTTTTTTAATCCATTTAATAAAGTCATATCAGTTCCATAAGCTATAGAAACATATCTATCAAATTCTTTTGTTATAACTGAATAAAACAAATAATAATTACCATCTTCATATAATAATGAACTTCTATAAATTCCACCATTTTCTGGTTTATCTATAATTGGTTTTGCTATTGTCCATTCCTTATTATCTTTTGAATATGTATAATATAGTTTCATTTTAGATCTTCTTCTAAAATTATCAAATGAAACTAAAACAGCTTCATAACCTTTTTTGGTTTTTATAACATCAATATGCCATGACTTTACTTTTTCATCATACTCAATATCAATTTTTTCTGGTTCTGACCATTCATCTTTAGAAACGTCATATTCCCTATAACAAACAGTGAAATCTCTATCAACATACCACATCATATATTTGCCATTTTCATATATTATTGCTGGGCTTAAATAATCTCTTTTTGTTCTTTTATCTTGTAATACTACTTCTTTTTCCGTCCAATCAACGCCATTTTTTGTGGTTCTTTTATAAATAATAACCTTATCTTCTTTATCATTTACATATCTCCAATAACATTCTAGTATATCATTATCATAATTATATACTAAATGTGTATCTGAATTATAAACTTTTCTAAAATCTTTATCTTCAGGTTCATCTAAAGGATTTTTAAATCCTTTTACAGTTTCCCAATTTATAAGATCATTACTTGCAAGTACAAATGGATTTTCTTTTGCTTGATCTCCATGTAAATATGGAGTATAAGCTATCCAATATTTATACCCATTCCATTTATTTTTAAAACTTATTACTTTAGGATGAGTTACATCATTAGAACCATCTAATGTATATAAATTTAAGGGATAATCAGATAAATTTTTATTTTCTCCTAAAACATCAACAATTGACTTTTTTTCTTCTTTTTTTATTTCAACAACTGGTTTATCTACCTTTTTTATGTCTTTTTTATGTTTTATCTTATTATTAACTAGTAATATTATTACAAATATAAATAATAGCAATAAAAATATTTTTACTCTTTTAATATTTATTTTTTTAACTTTGGTACTATTTTTCTTATAAATTGAATTTACATGTTGCCTAACTTCTTTATTTTTATCATATGTATCAGCATATTTTTTTTCTCTACTAAGAATAGATTCAACATCAATTTTAATAGTTTTTTCATCGTTATTTTTTTCTACTTTATTATGTGTTTCTTTTTTTTGTGTTGTTTTTTTATTAATCTTTTTAGAAACTTGTTCTATATCTATTTTAATAGTTTTTTCATTGTTATCTGTTTCTTTATTTAATTTTTTATTTTCATCATTTTTTTTCTTAACTATTTTATTATTATCATTTATATCAATTTTAACAACTTTCTTTTCTTTTTTTATTGGTTGTTTTTTAGGAGTTTCAATTATATCAATTTTTAACGTTTTATCAACATTTTCTGGTTTAATATCTTCATCAATATTTTCTATTTTTGAAATAATATCTTTTTTTTCTATTTTTTGTACTTGATTTGTTTTAGTGGATTTTTTATACGTTTTTTTATTATTTTTTGAATTTGTATTATTCTTTTTTTTAGTATTACTATTTTTTACATTAGACTTTGTTGTTTTATTATTCGTTGTCTTCTTTTTATTTTTATTACCACTATTATTACTCATATTACTCTCCTATAAATTTTATAAATCTATCAGCTACTGCTTCTCTTGAATATTTATTCATAATCACATCATAACGATTACATAATTCTTTTTTACTTACATTAGGAATATTATTAATCTTATTTACTAAATCTTCATTAGATTTTATAAATAATTCTGGGAATTCCTTTAAAACTTCTTTTGAGCCATAATTCTCATATGCAAAAGTCGTTAAACCATTTAAAATTCCTTCAATATATGACATTCCAAATGATTGATTTAGTGAAAAATCTACTGCAAAATCATGTTTAATTAATTCTTCACTTGGATTTGTAGTTAATCCCATATATTCTATATAATCATCTAGATCATTATCGTATATTATATCCTCAAATATATCAACATAATCGCCTGTTCCAAATACATCTATTTTAATATTTTTAATTTTATTTTCTTTTAAATATTTTGCAAAATTAATTGCATTATTTAAATCATTTACTCTATCTTTAGAAATTCTTGTTAAATAAATTCCTGTATAAACATCTTTTTTTGCAACTGAATGTATTTCATCTTTTGTTATCATCGAATTGGATGTAATTGAATTTCCTACAACTGCATATTTAGAATAATTAGAATAACCAAGTTTATCTATATATTTTTGTCGGTTTAATTCAGTCACAAAAGCACACTTTTCTAATTTAATTTGTTTTAATTTATCCATTAATCCAGGATATATTCCTTCTATTAAATTTCCATCTGTGTGATAAAAATATATTTTATTTTTTATATTTTTATTTTTAGCATCTTTTAAGAAAAGGTGCATTGTTTCTCTTGTTGATACAACTGCATTAGCTTTTACATTTTTTAAATATTTTTTTAAGCCATATCCTACATATGGAATTAAATAATTTTTATTTGAATCCATTTTAAAATAAGAATAATGTTGTTTTGAAAAGAAAATTAATCTTTTTATAATTGCTGATTTTGATTTTCTTGATGCATAATATAAACTTTTTACAGTACATCCATATGGAAAATCAACTGAATTAATTCTTGCAGTTTTTTTAAGTGATAAAAATTCAACACAATACCCTTTTTCTAATAAACCTTCTGCTAAAGCTTTGGTAGCTGATATTGTACCACCTCTTCCAAAAAAATTATATCCTAAAAAAACTACTTTATTAATTTGACTTTGCTTTAATGTTTCGTACATATCATCTATAAATTTTCCTTCAATTATCTCATCATAGTTTATTTTATCAGGTAACCTTTTTTTGAAAAAATTATTTATTTCATAATTATTTGAAATTATATACTTAATAAGTTGTTTTGATTTATCAAAACTATATTCTTCTAATTCATTATAATCACAATACAAATTTCTACATTTTAAATATGATTCTCTATCAGGTTGAAATAATACTACTGGTTTATTTAAAAAAGTAAAATCAAATCCTACAGAAGAATAATCTGTTATTAAAAGTTTACTCTTTACCATTTCATCCATTAAATCAATTTTACTAGCATCAATAACTTCAATAACATCTTTCAAATTTTCTTTTAAATATTTTTTATGTTCCTCTGAAAATAATGAATGCATACAAAATTTAATTTTCAAATTATTCTTTTTTAAAAATTCAACTAATTCTTTATTTTGTAATGTTCTTTTTACTATTCTTAAAAAATTTTTTGTTTCATTGTTTTTTCCAAAGTATTCTCTCCACGTTGCAAACCATAATATTTGATTTTGTTCTTCTGATAAATCTCTTTGCTTACGTGCAAACTCCTTATATCTTGGAAAATACTTTCCATATAAAAGTTGGTAACTTTTCATATTGTTTTCAGTTTGAAATTTTTCATACATTTCAGTATTATAATATACAAATCTAAATAAATGATTATTATAAGAATTACCTGTATAACCTAATTTTTTTATTCCTGTTATACCATGTTGTAAATAAATAACAGGTGCATTAATAGCTCCGCCACCTTTTGATGGTTGAATATCCTTATAACTTTGTGAGACAAAAAACATATCAGAATTTTTATAACACTTATAATGTTTAATACTATTTTTCCAAACAAAATATTTTTTCTCCTCTAGTGTAAGCTCATTATAAATTTTTTTATTTGTTTTATTTTTTTTGGCAACATAATATTTTAATATCATATCATCTTTTAAAACAACATGTTTCCAAAAATAATATGAATTATTATTCATAGTATTACCATTATTTTCTCCAATCAGCCATATATATTTATCTTTCATTTAAATCCTCCTTGGTATTTTCTATTATACCACATTTATACTATATTAATGAATAAAATAAGCATATTTTTATGCTTTTATGCTTTCCATCTATTTTCAACATCACAGTTACTAGAATATGGTTGTGGGTTTGGTGGTGTCATCTTAATAATTAAAGGTATTTTAAATGCTTTACCAAATGCTACACAAGTACCAGGTTGCAAACTCTTTTGTTTTTCTATTATTTCTTGATTTATATTTGGAAGCATTTTTTTAATATATTCAAGATCTCTTGGATGATTCATTTTAAATATAATAAAATTACTACATTGTGATATAACTGTTTCAGAAATTTCTACTGGTCTTTGACTTATTAAATTAAATATAAGTCCATATTTTCTTCCTTCTTTAGCAACTCTATCAAATATATTATATCCAAGTAAAATTTTGTCATTATCATTTTGAACATATCTATGTGCTTCTTCCAAAAACAAATGAAATGGGATAGATGCCCTATCTGGTAACTTTTTTGTAAAATCAAATAACATTCTTGTATATACCTTCGTTATAACTTTAGCCATAGAATCTTCTATATCCTCTAAATTGAAGTTAATTATTTGTGCTTTGTGTCCATTTTTACAAGTAACAAGAGATGCTATATAATTATTTAAGTCAATATAATTTGGATAATCAAAATATTTAGCATTTTCACCAATAATAATTGAATGTAGTTTTACTTTTAATGAAATAGCATCACTATATGTTCTTTCATTTTTAAGCATTCCTTCACTTATTAAAGTAAAATCAAGAGCTTTTTCTAAATCTTTTAAATTATAATAATTATTTGTTCTAGACTCATATTGATCTAAATCTGGATTTATAAATGAAGAAACATAATCAGTAACTAAGATACTTTCAGTAAAATTACCTTCCTTATCAATTATAAAACAATCTCTAAATTTTCTTGTATAACCTAGTCCTTGAACAGGCGCTTCTAAATTAAATTTTTCAGTACTACAATCATTTAATATAGAAAATATATCATTTCTTTTACTTGTAGAGGTTTGATTAGTATATAAAATATTCATTATAGCTTTTGCTATTAAATGATTTTTATAATCTTCACTCATATTACTATCTTCTGCAAATATTCTAACTATCTTAAGCATCTTTTCTATAATAGGTAATTGTGAATGAGATGTTGCATTTAAAAATAGTGCTAAATCATCTACATTAAATAAGAATATTGGCATACTTAGTAATGATCCTTCAGTATCATTTATATTAGTCGTAAAATATTTAAAATTAAAATTTGGATTTATTTTATCTATTTCTCTAAAGGCTGTATGATATTCTCCATATGCATCAAAAATTAAAAAATTTGATCTAAATGGAACAATGTTTTTATTTTCAAAAACATTTTGTAAAAGTCTTGCAAGTCCCCAAGACTTACCACTACCTGTATTACCAAATATAGCCATATGATTTGAGAATAAATCATTAACATTTACATATATTGGACAATCATCATACAAAGGTGATACACCAAGCATCATACTTGATGCATTATCTTCTCCAATTATAAGTTTAAATTCATCTTTTGTTATAACTCTAATTTCAGAGGATAAATTAGGTTTTCTAATTACCCCACCTACAAATTTACCATTTACAATTTCCCCTAAAAATCTTATTTTAATCATTTCTTTTGTTATATCTTCTACTTCACCTAATATTTTTTTCTTATCATCTTCAAAGATAACATGCATATTCATTAAATCTTCATTTATAGGCGTTCCTTCTTTTACTTTTATATGTGCTACATTATCATTAATATATTCAATTTCTCCAAACATTTTTATCCCCTCTCTATTATTTTTTCTATTTCTTCTTTTAATGTTTCATCTTTTACTATATTTAATATTTGTTTATTTTTTTTTAATATTTTTAACTTTTCTTCATAATTTTTTAATTTTTCTTCTGTTTCTTTTAACACATTGAATATGGCATTTCTAGTTACATTATAATTTTCACTTATTTCTTTTAAAGATAAATTATCAAAATAATATTCTTCAAAATAATTTTGTTGTTTTTTAGTTAATAATGATCCATAAAGATCATACAAATTTATTAAATAAATATTTTTATCCATGAATACTTTCTATAATAGACATAACCAATAATAAAGATCCAACTATACTATATAACAATGTCATATTTTTTCTTTTATATATTTTATAATTATTATAAGCCATAACAATTAAAGTAAATGAAAGCAAATAATCAACTAAATTTTTAAAATTTGGTATAAAAATCACTAATGTTAAAAAATAAACTAATATTACTAACAAAATAATTTGAATAAATAAATTAGTTTGATTTATCTTTTTATTCATTACACCTTTTTTCATTATTACATCTCCTTAAATAAACCATATATATAGTTTTCAATATCAAATACCTTTAAATCATCTTTAGTTTCACCAAGGCCAATATATTTTACAGGTATTCCAACACTCTCTTTTATAGCAAGTACTATACCACCTTTTGCAGTTCCATCTAGTTTAGTTAAAACTATACCTGTAATATTAGTTATTTCTTTAAAACTTTTAGCTTGACTTATACCATTTTGACCAGTTGTTGCATCTATAACAAGAAGTGTTTCATGAGGTGCATTTTCTATCAAATTTCCAATTACTTTATTAATTTTTTCCAATTCTTTCATCAAATTATCTTTATTTTGAAGTCTTCCTGCTGTATCTATTAAAACAACATCATAATTTTCATTTATAGCCTTTATCAGTCCATCATATATTACACTTGATGGATCTGCATTTTCCTTAAAAACTACATCAACATCTATTTTTTCTCCCCATTCATTTATCTGTTCTAAAGCCCCAGCTCTAAAAGTATCACCAGCAACTAATAAAACTTTTTTCCCTTCGTTTTTTAACTTATAAGCTAGTTTACCTATTGTCGTTGTTTTACCAACACCATTTACTCCTACAAATAAAAGAACGGTAGGCCCTTTTTCTGCATAATTTATTTTATTTACGATAATATCGTTATTTACATAAATAATAAACATTTCATCAACTATTATTTCTTTTAAGTCATCTACACTTAAAATATTTTCATGTTTAACACGTTTTTTTAATCTATCAATAAAATCCATCACTGTATTTACACCAATATCTGCACTTATTAAAATTTCTTCTAATTCTTCAAAATATTCATCATCTATTCTATTATATTTTAATGTCAATAAATTTAATTTTGATTGAAATTCTTTTCTTGTTTTTTCAAGTCCTTTTTCATAACTTTCTACTTCTTTTTTTTCTTTTCTAAAAATGTTTTTAAAATTAAATAGTCCCATATCATCATTCCCAACTATATAAATTTTACTATATTTTTTATATAAATTCAATTATTTTATATTACTTTCTCATAATAAAACAACAAAATTAATTGTTGTTCTTTTCATAATTCCATGCGTCTTTACACATATCTTCAATTGTTTTTGTTGTTTTAAATCCAAGTTCATTTAATGCCTTAGTTGGATTAGAATAACATGTTGCTATATCTCCTTCTCTTCTAGGTGCAATTTTATAATTTATTTTTATTTTATTTACCTTTTCAAAGGCATTTATTATATCAAGAACACTATAACCTATACCTGTCCCTAAATTATAGATAAATAAACCATTATCTTTATTTATTTTTTCTATAGCTTTTATGTGACCTATAGCCAAATCGACAACATGTATATAATCCCTTACACCAGTTCCATCAGGTGTGTCATAATCATTTCCAAATACGGATAAACATTCTAATTTTTTACTTGCTACTTTTGATATATAGGGCATTAAATTAGCTGGAATTCCATTTGGATCCTCCCCTATTAAACCTGATTCATGAGCACCAATTGGGTTAAAATATCTAAGGATTGCTATATTCCATTCATTATCAGATTTATATAAATCCTTAATTATTTGTTCAACAAACAATTTACTTGTCCCATAAGGATTAGTTGTTCCTCCTGTTTCACATTCTTCTGTTATAGGTATTACCTTAGGAACACCATATACAGTAGCACTACTAGAAAAAACTAATTTTTTACAATTATATTTTTTCATTACATCCAAAAGTACTAACACAGTTGAAACATTATTTGTATAATATTCAATAGGTTTTTTTACAGATTCACCTACTGCTTTATATGCTGCAAAATCAATAACAGCATCTATTTTATTTTCACTAAATATTCTTTCTAGAAGGTTTCTATCAATCATATCACCTTCATAAAATTTTATACTTTTACCTGTTATTTTATTAATTTTATCTAATACATCTTTTTTACTATTAGAAAAATTATCTAAACCTATTACTTCATAATTATTATTTAAAAGTTCTACACATGTATGACTTCCTATATATCCTGCTACTCCTGTTACTAATATTTTCATATATTATCTCCTATCTTATTACCGTTTTTCGTTTTGTTACTTGTACCTCTATATATGTTCTTCCATCACTTACTTCAATTTCTTTTCCATCTAAATATGTATATTTAGTTTTTGAACTTCTAGATTCCTTACTCCACTTAATTGGTACTGCTTTACCATTTGTTATATAAAAACCTTCCCCACTACCTGTTGTTTTTAAATCCCAATAGTAATTATTATCACACATTTTATAGTCAACACGTTCTACAATAATATTTTTTGTTGTAAATTCTTCTTTTGTTGCATAATCCTTTGTTACCTTTCCATTAACTATTCTAGTATACATTTTAGTATCACTATTATACTTGAATGTATTTGAAACACTTCCATAATTTATAATTACTTCACTTGCATTCATAACATCTTTATTATTAGTTAAATCAACATCTCCAGCTTTATAATTCAACAAAATTGTTTTATCAGCACTTGTAGAATCTAACTTATATTTTTTCTTTTTATTAGCATAATCTAATACTTTTGATGTATTTAAATATGCTGTATGTTCAGAAGCTAATTTTTCTGGATTTTCTCTCCACATACTTCCTTCCCCAACTAATCCTTGAACATAGTTTATCGCTCCGCCTTTAAGTTGTTCTTCAGCATATATGCTCCATCCATATGCAGCTAAAATAGCATCACTTTCTAAGGCAAAATCAATAAAATTATGTCTTGCACTTCTTATTGTTCCAACTTTTAAATCTTTAGTATCTTTAAAAAGTGCCAAAAGTCTTGATGTTGAACCTTCTGTTGCTATTTCATAAACAAGAAAAGCTTTATTTAATCCTGTTTGAACTTTAATTGCAACAGGCGTGTTATTAACACTAACTGCTAGTGGTCTTGATGTTGAATTTACATCAACTATATTAATTTTATTATTTTCTTCTATCTTTTTTACCTCTTGTTTATTTCCTTTAATTTCTTTTTGCTTATTAGATTTATCGGATTTAGATTTATTTATAAATAAAACAAGTACCAGTATTAATAGAATCAAAAAGCTTACTATTAATATTATCAATTTTTTCTTTTTCATATTATCACCTATCTTATATAAAAATTATATCACATTATATGATATAAAAAAAATAATTTTTTATGAAAAATTATTTTTACAAAATTTATTTATTTTGTTTAAAACATATTTATCTAGTAAATCTTTAAAAAACTTTTCCTTTAAAATTAATAAGCTTCCAAAATAAGCAATCGCTCCTATAATTCCTTGTAATAATATAGAAATAACTCCATTTAATTTCAATTTATTTATAATAATACATAAAACAAGCATTATAATTCCCGATATTATATATTTTATAGACATATATAATATTTTAGAAATTTTAAAATCTTTTCTAACATAATATAATTGTAATAATGTAACTACTAATTCTGCAATAACAGTTGATATAGTTGCTCCTATTGATTTAAAAGTACCTATTAATAATGCATTAAGTATTAAATTTACAACTGAACCTACAATTACAGATATTGTATATTGTTTTTGTCTTTTAGTCGATAGTAAATATTGATTACCAATTACACTACTAAATCCAATAAATAATATTATTATACTCATTATATCCATTATTATTTTTACTTCACTATAACCTTTTCCAAAAAATAATGGAACAAAATTAGAGGAAACAGCGATTAATCCAAATATAAGTGGTATTGCTATTAAATACACAAAATTAAAAGTTTTATACATATAATTTTCTATTTTTTTATGTTCATTACTTGCAAAACAATTTGCTATTCTTGGCATCATTACTGTTCCAACGGATGTTATTATTGTCAACAATATTTTAATTATTTTTTGTGATTGTTCATAATAACCAACTTCATTCATATCACCTAATATTGCTCCAAGCATTGTTTTATCTAAAACTGTATAAATTTGAACAGCTATTTGTGGGACAAATAATACTAAATTAGGTTTAATATGTTTAACTAAATTTAAATTTTTAAAATTGATAGAAACATAGTTTTTAATTTTAAACCATAATGTTATATTACCAAATAAAGTTGTAAGTGAATATATTGCAATATATACTCCTACATCATTTTTTGTCTTTACAAACATAAAAATAGATATTAATGATAATAATCTAACAACAATATTTCTAATAACTACTTTTTTAAATTCTTCTAATCCTTGATACATCCAATTTATATCTAAAATATTAGCAAAAATTTCTATAAGTAATATTAAATAATATATTTTATATCTTCCGCTTATACAAAATATTAAATAAAAAAGTACCATAGATATACTAAGTGTTATTGTTTTAAATACTAATAGTTCTGAAAATATTTTACTTCTTTTTAAGTTATCATTTTGAACATATGCTATTTCTCTTTGTCCATATAAATTTATTCCTAGTGATCCAAAAAGTATAAAATACGTTACTATTGATATAGTATAACTATATATTCCAGTTCCACTTGGACCAAGCACTCTTGCTAAATATGGAGTAGTAACAATTGGAATTATAATAGCAAGTATTTGATATATTAAATTATAAACATAATTTTTTTTTACTGATTTCTTTTTCATATTGTACTCGTGCAATAAACATTTAAAACATATTTATTGATTAATCCTTTCTTATCTTATCTTACAAAAAAGCAAGTTTAATAAATTTACATAAATATTTCAAACTATATAATAGCATTTTCATCTATGTTTGAAACAGTTATTTCTTTTATTTTTAGTTTATTATTTAATACCCAAACATTAAACAATCTTTCTGATAAAAATCCAAAAACTCTTTGGTTATATGAATCATATTTTTCTAAATCAATTTCTTTTTCTAATTCACTAAAAATACTAAATAACCATTCCATGTAACTATCAAAATCTTCTTTTTTCATTATAAACATATTAAAAGCATATAAATATTTTCTTTTTAATACCTTTCTAAAAGACTTCGAATAATTTGGATATAATTTATCAGATATTTCCATGCATTTTAATAAGTCGTTTGTGTGATGTGATTCATAGTACTGACTTTTTACTGTTTTTTTTCTACCAAATTTAAGTTTCTTTGGTAATATTATGTCTTTTTTTTCTAATATTTTATCAATTTTTTCTATTGATAAAATATTATCAAAATCATTATTTTTTTTATTATTAAAAAAATATCTTCTATAATGTGATAATCCAATAATATCAGTATCTTTTTCATTTTTCCATATCCAATATAAAGCTGTTAATTCACAAAAATTAGGATTTCTTCTAGATATATTATCACCTGTATTATCTTTTATATATCCTAAATCCTCATGTAAATCTGATCCGACTTGAATTGGTATATAACCATCCATTTTTGGTAATTTAGCCTTTTTATGTGTTGCTATATATATTTTAATATTTTTCATTTTTTTCTTCCTTACTATTTATTAAAATTGTTTATTATTTTCTTTTATTATATAAATATAAATATTTTTTACCTAATTTAAATTTATTAGTTATTTTGAGTAAATAATACAATAATCTATCTTTAAACTTTTCACCTTTAGGGTTTGATAATGACACATATTTATTTTTTAAATACCTTGGAAACCTTTCTTTTAACCATATAAACAATTTATCATATATTTGAGATAATTCACTATATGATATATTTTTAGTTGTATAATATAAAAACCAGATAATATATCTAAAGAAAAAAGCTTCTATTATTTCATAATTATCTTTTATTAAATTTCTTTTTTCTAATTCATCATAACATGAATTTAGTAATTTAAAAATGTCTAACTTTTTTTGATCTTTTTGAATAGTATTTGATACACTAAAATCATTATAAAACCAGTTATATCCTGAATAATTTATTACCTTTATATCATTTGTAGTAAAATTAATTAATAAATCAAAATATATATCTTCACCTATGTTATTATCTAAAAATCTAATATTATTTTCTATTAAAAAATTTCTATCTATAATTCTTGCCCACGGAGTTGTTACTTTTAATCTATCAAAATAGTTTAATGGATTTAATTTTATATACTCAATTATTTCATCTTTTTGATTTGTTCTTTTATATCCACCAATTACAACTTTATTGTTAGTATTTTTTATATTTTTATAAAATTCTTCAATATAATCATTATCAATATAATCATCATTATCTATAAACATTATGTATTTAGTAGTAGCTAATTCTATTGCTTTATTTCTTGTTTTGGCAACGCCCATATTTTCCTGATTAACTATAGATATAATATTAGGATATTTATTTTTATAATCTTCTATTATTTTTAATGAATTATCTGTTGAACCATCATTAATTAACAATATTTTATAATTCTTCATAGTTTGAATTAAAACACTATCAATACATCTTTTAATGTATTTTTTTGAGTTATATACTGGTATAACAACTGTAACATCTTTCATACTATTTACTCTTTTCCATTTCATTAATTAATATATTTAAAGAATCTAATTCATTTTTAAGTTTAAAATCAAATCTCTTTCTTTTATTTTTGATTGATTTATTTGTAGAAACTCCTTCATTATGATATATTTCTAATTTTGGATTATAGACTATTTTTAAGTTATTATTTCTAACTCTTAATAATAATAATTGTTCTTCATAATATAGGAATGTTCTACTATCTAATCCATTAAATAAATTAATATATTTTCTTGAAAAAATTAGACAACATCCATTTAACAATACATCTTCTTTTCTAATGTTTATATTATATTTCTTTTCCTTTTTTAAAATTTTTTCTATTCTAATAATTATAGAAATAATATATCTTAAATATATTTTATTAAAATAATATAATCTTTTTGTTTTAAACCTTATTCTTTTTAATTCTTTTAATGTAGGCATTTGATCTGGATAATTAAATTCATGACCATTTAATATAATTTTTGGCCCTAGTACTGCAAAATGACTATTATCATATTCTTCTATTATTTTATCAATAAAATCTTCTTGTAACATAATAATATCATTATTTATCATTACAATAAAATCGGGATTCATATTTTCCTTTGCATATTTAAATCCTAAATTATTTCCAGATGCAAATCCAAGATTTTTATCAGATAATAAAATAGTTATTTTCTCATTAGTTTTATATTTTTTTTGTAATTCTAATCCTGTATTATTCTTTGAACCATTATCTACAATCAATATTTCATAATTTTTATCTTTACATTTAATATTAATTGAATCAACACATTTTATTGTATCTTCTATCGTTAAATAATGCAAAATTAAAAATACTACTTTTTTCATGTTATCACCTACATATAATATTTTATATAATTAATATAATATTCTTCTAATTTTCTTTCATTATTTTTTAAATTATAATCTGATTTTAGCATTCTTTTTAATTGTGATTTTCTTTTTTTAATATCAACTTTACTTATTTCATCTGCCCACACCTTATCATCCCGATTTATATCTATAAATGTTACATTATCTGTTTGAATGACATCCTTTGATATATTGTTTGCAACAAAACAATTTAATCCTGATACTTGTGCTTCTATAATAACGATTCCAAGTCCTTCCGATAATGATGGTAATATTAAAGCATCTATCATTTGATAATATTTTTCTATCTCATTAGTACTATCTATAATAATTACTTTTTCTTTAATATCTAAAATATTATTAATAACATCTTTTTTTGTTTCCCCGTCTCCTATTAACAATAATTTTGCATTATTATTTCTTTTTAATAATTCTCTAAAGACAGTAATAACTTTTTTATGATTTTTTTCTTTTGAAAATCTTCCTACATGTCCAAGTACAAAATCATTATCAACTTTATATTTTTTTCTTAATTCTTTTCTTATCTTTTCATTATAATCAAATTTTTCAATATCAAAAGCATTTTTTATAATAACTACTTTTTTCATATTTCTATTATTAAATAAATTTTTGGCTGCTTCATATGAACATGAAAAATATTCATTAGCAAATAAATTACAAAAAAGTTTTTCAATCTTTCCTGTCTTACTATTTAAATCAACATTTGTATGAGCATGACATATTCTTATTTTAACACCACATAAAAGTGCTATAAAAAGAGCTAAAAAACTTGATTCTGACATATGTACATGAATTATATCTGGGTTTATTTTATGAATTATTTTCATTAATTGAAAAAAGTTTTTAAACATATTTTCACTCTTAGGCGTTACTTCGTAAAATTTAAAATTATAATTTTTAAACATATTAGAATTATTTTTATTTATTTTATTATGACTAATTATACTATTTGAAAAATTATTGTGATTAATATTTTTGTAATAATTATAAATTACATTTTCTACGCCACCATAATCAAAGCCTGATACAATATGACATACCTTTATTTTATTTTCTTTTGTATCATAAAATAAAAATCCTATTATGAACCAAAATATCATCATAATTTTTGAAGCTTCAAAAATATCTATAAATAAAGAACCTATAATTAATGATAAAATCATCATCTTTATTATCCATCTGTCTTCTTCTTTTAATATTTTTGATTCTTTTATTATAGTAACTAATAAAAATAGCCATAAAATTAATCCAATTATTCCTGTTTCACAAAATAATCTAACAAAGCTACCATCCATTGCCTCTCCAGCTACTGAAAGTCCCATTCCAAATAATGGAGTTTTTAAGCTTTCTTTTATTAATGTTGTCCACTTTGAAATACGCATTGCAAAACTTAAATCATTTGTTGAATTTGTAACTTCTTTTTTATAATATATGTATCCATTTTCTTTATAAAAATTATAATTCGTACTATTCCAAGCATCTTTAGTAGTAGTAATAAATGAGGATATATTAACACTACTAAATCTATCTAATTTCTTTATATGTAATGGATTAATAAATAATAAAATTCCTAAAATTAACACAATTAATGGTAAAATTAATTTTAATGATTTATTTTTTATAACCTTAAAATATAAAGTTATGAAAATAATAATTATAAATGCTAATAATGATATTCTAGATTCTGATAAATATATTCCTATAAAACACATAACAATATAAAATAAATTTATATATTTCTTTTCTTTTATTAAATTCATTAATAAAAATGGTACTGGTAATAACAAAAAACCTGCAAGTTCATATGGACCACTAAATGTTGAATATGCTCTATCATTTGAAATTCTATCTATTAAAAAACCTATATCTGGTATTATTTTAAATAAACTTAATATAACAAATCCAATATGAAAAATTATTACTATTTTTAATATTTTTTCAAATTTTTCTTTATCCAATAATTTAGCTAAATCATATCCAGCAAATATTAATAAAAAATATTGTATCTTTCTTACTAAATGTAATGTCGATAACATTATTTTAACATTTCCATTAAAAATGCCTAATACATTTGATATAAAAAATGATATAACACATATTATAAATACTTTAACTATATTAGAAAACTTGCCATAATATTTGAAACCATTTTTTATTATATTTTTTATTAAAAATATAAAATATATTCCCCAAAAAATATCATCAAATCTTACTCCTGTTCTACTTCTTGGAATAGATATAATATTTATTTTGGGATATATTGCAATAATCAAAAAAAAGAGAATTAGAAATCTAACTTTTATTTTATCTTTCATTTTTTTCACCTACAATTTCCTTATAATATTTAATAAGTTCATTATAATGTCTTTCTTCATCAAATGGTTTTTTCCAATAATTTGAATATGCAAAGTTACATATTTTATTTAAATCAAGTTTTTCGAACTTTTCCATTGCTTTTATTAAACCATTAGTTGTTCCATCATAAAGTACACCATTTTTAGAATCAATAATAAAATCGACTGCAGCACATTTATCTGATGCAATACATGGTAAGCCAACACAAAGGGCTTCTAATATTGTAAGTGGAGCTCCTTCATACCATTTTGACGGAAAAATTAATGCCTTTGAGGTTTTCATATATTTTTCTACTTCACTAGATTTTTTCCATCCAACAAATTCAATGTTAGGATATTCTTTTTCTAATCCCGTTTTTAAATCACCATCACCTACTATTATTAATTTTTTATTTGCTTCTGTAACTGCCTCACATAAATTTTCTACACCTTTTTCTTTTGTTAATCTTCCCACATATAAATAATTATTTTCTTTTAGAGAAAAATCAAATTCTTTTTTTAAAACTGGAATTGGATTATAAATTTTCCTTATAGTTGTATTACTTAAATAAGGCTTTATTTTATCTATACTAAAATCTGATATAGATATCATATACTTAATATTTTTTAATTTTTTTGTATTTTTATTTTGTATAAATTGCCTTATTATTCTAAATAATTTAAATGCATAATTTCTAGAATCACAATTTGTTGTTATACAATTAAAACTACATGCCCATTTTGTACATATAGTACCACTTTTATAATTATAAAATCCTCCATTTGGACAAACAGAAAAATAGTCATGAACAGTTAGAACTAATTTAAATCCTTTTTTATTTGCCACATCAAAAATAACACTTGATAAAGATTTAGTCCATCCATGAACATGAATTATTGTATTTTCTTTATCTAAAGTATCAAGTAAATGTGAAAACTCTTTTTTTACCTTTTTATTATATAAACTTCTAATTGCACCTTTCATGCCATCTTTTAAGCATTCTTTTTGATAGGTACATATTTGTTTAAAATGATAATTATTTTCCTCATGTGTTGCTGAAAAAAATATAACATTTATATTATTTTTAAATAAAAGATTTGCTGTATCTATAGCAACTTTGCTTGCTCCACCTTGAACATAATCAAAGTCATTTACCATTACTATTGTTAATTTATTTTTTTTCATGCATCTCAATCCGTTTCGTATTACTTCCTCTATATTGATTATATATTATTTTATATAGAAATTCAAGAAAAAAGCCTTAATAGGCTTTTTAATTATTTACTTCTTATAAATAATCCATTGTTTTCCATCTCTTCTAGTGATTTTTCATATTTACTGTTATCTTTTTCTTCATTTATAACCCAATTACAAAAATCACTTAATCCTTCTTCCAAGCTAATTTTAGGATTAAAATCCAATATTTTTTGTGCTTTTGATATATCAGCAATATTATGAGCTATATCACCTATTCTAAAATCTCCAGAAACATTTATTTCACTATTACTTTTATATATTTTTTTTAACATATTAGCAATATCTATTACACTTGTTCCTACACCACTACCTAAATTAATTATTTCATAATTTGATTTTTCATTTTCAATTGCACTAATAACACCATCTGCAATATCTGAAACATTTATAAAATCTCTACTTTCTAAACCATCTTCAAATATATTTATCGCTTTATTATCAAGCATTAATGTTGAAAAAATTGAAAGTATACCTGTATATGGATTTTTTAAAGATTGGCCAACTCCATATACATTTTGAAATCTAAATATTGTGTAATCTACATTTAAAGCTGGACACATTGTCTCTAACATTTTTTCTTGTGCATATTTAGTATATGCATATAAAGAATTTGGAACAACCGAGCATTGTTCTGTTGTTGGTATTATTTTTAAAACAGAATTACATATATCACAATACATATTGAAATCTTTATTTATCATATTTTCTTTTTTTCTTGATTTAGGATGTACTTTCCCACAATTTTTACAATAATATTCACCTTCTCCATAAACTGATCTAGACGAAGATAATATTATTTTCTTTACTTTACTTTCATTTCCTAAAGATGAAATTGCTTGTAGAATATTAGAAGTTCCCATTATATTAACTGAGTTATATTGATTTATTTCATACATAGATTGCCCAGTACCAGTTTCAGCAGCCAAATGAATTATATAATCTACATCTTCTATGCTTTTTTTTAGTAATTCATAATCTCTTACATCACCATGTATAAATTTACATTTATCTTTTATTTTTTTATATAAATATGATTCTTCAAAATTTTTACCATGAATTTGTTCTGTCATTACATCATATACAATTACCTCATAATCTTTATTAATTAGCTTATTTACTATTTCACTTCCAATAAAACCTGCTCCACCTGTTATTAAAATTTTTTTCATATCTATTCCTCCATACTATCTTTTTATAAATTTTTTTACTTTTAAGTAATTATCACACACAAATTTATTTTTTAATAAAATTAATACTATAAAATAAACAAATGCTCCACATATTATCATTATAAATGTATTTATTAAACTTGGAGCAAAAATACTATTTAAAAATATTAAAGTAATTAACATAATTATTCCAGCTATTAAACATTTATATGATTCTTTAAACATATCTTTTAATGTAATATCTTTCTTTAATTTATATATATAAATTACTTGTATCAAAGTAATAATATATTCTGCAAAAACAGAAGATATTGCAGCCCCTATTGAATAAAATTTTTTAATCAAAATTAAATTTAATAAAAAATTAATTATTGCCCCAACTACAATTGAAATCGTATATATTTTCTCTTTGTTATTACAAACTAGATATTGTGTTCCAGTTACACCATTAATTCCAATCGGGATTAAAATTAATGAAAATATTTTTAATAAACTGGATACCTTTTGATAATTTTCGCCAAAAAACCATGGAACTAAATTATCTGAAATACCAATCAGTCCAAAACATATTGTCTTATCTAAAAGTAAATAAAATTGTAATGCAATATTTGGAATAAATAATATAAAAGTATCCTTAAAATGGCTAAAAAGTTTTAATGACTTTATAGGAACTTTAGTTATATGCTTTTTTAAAGTTGACCAAATTATTATATTTCCAATAATTGGAAATATAATAATTTCAAAACATACTTTTCAAGATTTGATTCATTTTTTATAAAAGCAAATATAAATACTAACATTACTACCTTTACAAAATAGTTTTTATTACAAAAAAATTTAAAGTCTTCTACTCTGCAAAAACCATTTAAATAAATAATGACATAAAAGACCTTATAGTTCTAAAGGGTGTTATTTCAAAAATTTGTACTTCTTTTTATATCATTTTTATTTTCAATAATTAAAATATATTTAGAATTATAAAATAATGTATTTTTAATTTTTATAATAAATTAACATATTTATTCACTCTCCAGAACTGCCTTATAAATATCTAATATTTTTTTTGAAATATCACAATTAAATTTTTGTAATGATATTTTTTTTGCATTTTCTATTATTTTTTTTGTTTCCTTTTTATTCACAATTGCTTTTTCTACTATCTTGTATAATTCATCAATATTATTTATTTCATATAAATAACCTGTTTTATTATTTTTTATTATATAAGGTGTACATCCACAGTTAGCCCCTATTACAAGATTTTCATAATATTGTGCTTCAACTGTAACTCTTCCTAAAGCTTCATTTCTAGAACACATTAATGCTATATCCATCTTTTTTCTTAGATTAATAACATCATTTCTATGTCCCAAAAAATCTATATTTTTTATTTTTTTTCTCTTTACATACCCTATTAATTCTTTTTTATATGGGCCATCTCCTACAATATACAATGTCATTTTATATTTTCCTATATTATTATTCATTTCAATTAATTTTATAGCATCCATATGACCTTTGTTTTTTGAAAGAGTTCCAACTATTATAATGCTACATTTATTATCACTATAAAACTCTTTTTCTTTTTTATACATATTATCATACTCTATTTTATTATAAATAAGATACGATCCTTTAAATTGATACCTAAATTCAAATTTGTTTTTTATAACATCACTTATATATATAGCATATGAATTTTTGGTATATTCAGCAATTTTTTTATTATTTAAATGTGTTATTTGATGATCTTCTTCCATAAATTCTCTTATATGCCAGACATGTGGAACTTTTAATTTTTTTGAAATTAAATATCCATATGTTACTGAAAAAGAATTAGTATGAATTATATCAACACCAGTTTTTTTTATCTTTTTAGTAAGTATAAATAAATTTATAGGATTTAAAATACTCATTATCATTTTTAATGTATCTTTTATTTTTTCACTCAAACACCTTTTATATAATTTTTTAAATCTTACAATATAATGTGCATTTATTATTTTATATACACCAACCTTTTTTAAATCTAAAAAGAACTCTTGATTATATCTTGGCACAACAACTGTAATATTATATTTTTCTTTATCTACATCTTTTAGCCAGTTTAAAAGTGACATATTTGCACCAGACTTTTTATGATCATGACAAACAATTGTAATATTTTTCATAATTAATCCTCCCAAAAAAACATATATGGATTTGCATTAACATTGTTAATTGTCCTAAATAAAAAATATAAAATAAATAATATGATTATTGCTATTTCAAAATATTTTTTCTTCTTTTGATCATTTTCTTTATTTAAGGCCATTGGTAGTAGTAATATATTTACTATACTAAAATATATTGAAACTCTATAAAATTCTGTTAAAATTTTTGATAATGCAAAAAATACTGCTCCAAGTGTTGAAATGTTAAATAAAATATCAGTATTTTTTTTATCATTTTCTTTCATTTTTTGATAATAATGATTTGAAAATAATAATATAACTATTAAAATAAGCAATCCAAACATTGATATTTTACCATCAGAAGAATAAGAACTATATATAAAACCTGTCTTTATTCTTCCTGTAAAGTCAATTATTGGAAGAATAAACAATATTATTTTTTTTAGACTTATACTAATAATAAAGGCTATAAGAATATAAATATAATTTTTTATTCCGTACTTATTTTTTAAAGCAAATGGATATACTAATAAGAAAATTAATGCAGTTACATGAAATAATGATGCAATGAGTACGGTTATTAAAAATCTTTTGAAATCTTTTTTTTCTATATATTGTAGTGAAAATAATATTATTCCTACTGCAAAAACTTGCCTTAATAAAAAGGTTGCATACATATAATACAAAGATACATATATTATTACACTTAATAAAGGATTAGGTGATTTTTTTTCTATAATATACATACTAAAAAATACATAAGGTATTGCAAGTATTGCTAATACGATTTGAAAATTTTTTGTAAATAAACTTATAAATTTCATTAAAATATAAAATGCTTTATCAGACATCCATTTATAAGCAAAGATATCATTTAAATTCATATTAATTAGTTTTTCAAAAAAAGGTTTATATAATTTACTTGTATCAGTTACACCAATATTAATACTCCTAAATGCTAACAAGCTCCATAAAATAATACCTGCTAATAGACAGAAAAGTTTTTTATTATCCTTACATATATATTTTAAACAAATTAAAATAATAAATAGTAATATATAAATTATCATTTATTATATTCATCCTTTATTTTTTTTATTTTTTCAAGGTATTGATATTTATATTTTAAAGAAGGTTCTAAAATTGCTCCTTCACTCCACTCATTCCATGCATTTATAACAATAAAATCATTTGTACTATCTTTTCTTTTATTATTAATTAATTTTTCTAAATTATCAAAAAAATTTTCTGGGGTATTATTTTTTACAATCATACAATTATAACCTTTTCTTGCTGAATTATCCCATCCAACAAAGCAACCTTTTTGTATAATAGAATTTCCATATGTTCTTTTTCTATTTATTATTTTTGACCATAAATAGTTATAATCCTGAAAATCAATTTTATTAAATTTTTTCATTAAATATCTTTTAAAAAGTTTTATTTTAGAAATATCAAAAAAAGTTGTATATAGCGGTTCAAATTCAACTACTGCATCAGTCTTTTCATAATTTTTATTTCTATTTTTTGATGAAATAAATTCTATAATATATAAACCATCAAATCCTTCCTTTTTTAAGCTTTCGTTCCATAATTTTAGCATATCATTAAAATTAGGAATATCACTCATATTATATATATATAACATAGGTTTATTATCAATTTTTAAATATCTTTTATCCTTAAAAAAGGGGATTAAATAGTCTATATGTTTCTTCCATTCAAAGTTATCACCATATGTTTGCTTTGCGATTACTTCATTATTACCATTAATCCAATTTTTTAACCAACTATGATTTGCCCAACAAAAACAATAATCAATCTGACTTTTTACTTCATCTTTTAATATTTCTGCAGGTTTAGTAAGTGCTGTTACATCATTTCCAAACCAATAATGATAAAATATAAAACCATCTATTTTATATTCTTTTGCTAATTTTATTTGATTTTCTATTACTTCTTTTTTAGATAAATCATAATAATTATTATTTAATGGAACAATTGGTTGATAATGATTTTTATATAGAGGCTTACCGTCCTTAACATTATCCCATTCAGTAAAATTTTCTCCCCATGACATATCATTTATTTTATCCTTATGATAAGCAGGAAGATATAATCCTAAAATTTTCATTTTCTTTTACCTACTTTCATTCCTATATATCTAGCTGCCATATTTGGAATAAATTTAATTAATACTTTTATATTTTTTTCTTCTATAGCTCTTTTTAAAACATATTTTGCAAGTCCACCGCCTGATTTTGTTGTACCAAATTTATCTAAATAACTATTTTGTTTCATAAACATACCCGTTAGCTTATATCTATCGTATTGTTGTTTAAAGGTAAAATCATGTGAATGAATTACTTCTGATTTGGAGCAATACTTTATTTT
Organism: uncultured Bacillota bacterium; assembly: GCA_902492995.1. Classification (GTDB taxonomy): domain Bacteria; phylum Bacillota_I; class Bacilli_A; order RF39; family UBA660; genus OMSK01. The sequence goes on from CABUNR010000015.1 coordinate 26,629, forward strand.
ATAACCGTTATTTATCAACTTATATGCTATATACATATCTTCATTTGTTGGTAAATTTTTTTGATCATAACCTTTTAATTTTTTATATGTTGAAGCTTTAATAGCTGATGATGCATCAGAAAAGAAAAAAGTATTAAGTCCCAATTTATCAATATCATCTTTTGAAACCACTCTAGATTCTTTTGGATAATTTTTTTCTCTTGTATATTTTTCAATTGAATTATTTGTACATATTTGCCTTGAAAAACATGCATCTACTTCTTTTGAAATAATTGGCTTAACCAATTCATATAACCAATTATCTTTTTTAGGAATAATATCTTGTGTTATAAAAACTAAAATATCTCCTTTTGAATTCATAGCTGCTTTTTCCCTAGTTAAACTATGGGAAAATTCACATCTTTTTACTAATTCATACTCTATATTATTTTCTTTTAAAATTTTTTCTGTATCATCATTACTTTCCGTAAGCATATATTTTATTTCTACTATATTTACATTTTTTTGTTTTTTTAAATTTTTATTTAAATTTAAGATGTATTTACTAGCATTATATAAAGGACAAATAATAGTAATTTTTTCTTTCATCTAACACACACCTCATTGTCTTCACTTTAATAATTATATCTTATTTTATAAATAATTGTCAAACGAACAAAAATACACTTTTAGTAGTGTATTTTGAATTATTATAGTTCTATTTTTTATTAATTATTACCTTTTTAGATACCTCACTTATATTTCCAGGATTATCTATACTTCTAATGTAAATTTCTTTTTTTTGTGGCCATGTAATCCAAAAATAAAATTCTGATTTATCGTTATTAAATCCTTTATACCAATTAGTTTTTTCAATATCTGTCCAACTATTTAAATCATACGAAAATTGGTATTTTTTTATTCCAGATGAATCTTTTGATTCTATAACAACTTTAATATCTTCTTCTGTTTCTTCATTATCATAATTAGTTAAACTATTTTTCTTATCATTTAGTTTAAAATTTCCTTTATACATTTTTGTTACCGGTTTAGTTGGTGGTGTACTATCTATACCCTTAGTAATTGTATAAGAATAAATTTCATCATTAATTTTACAATAAATATTTGTAAATTCTGTATCTATATTAAAAGGAATTTCATAATTAATCCATTCTCCATTATTTATTTTATAATATATTTCATCATCATTATATGGTGTAATTACAACTGTCTTATTAGTTGTTATTTCATCTTCATTTAATACATTAATTACACATTTATTATTACTCTCATAGTAATATGGTTTAGACTCTATTAATTTATCATTAGTTGGAGACATTACTCTTGTTTTAAAATAATACTTTTTATTTTTATCAATCTTAATTTGATTATCTTTTTGATAGATATATTTTCCATCTTTAGTAGTACTATAACCATATTCAACTGTTGAATAATCTAATTTACAAACATCACTTGACTCTTCTTTTTTTATTTCATTTTCTAAAACTACTTTATCGTCATGTAATTCTTTTATAATTGGTTTTTCAACTTTTATATTATCTATATCTATATTTTTTATAGTAGCCTCTATAATATCACTTGATATAAAATCATTTTTTAGTCTTACATATATTTTTCCATCTTGATTAACATTTAAATTTTCTCTAAATTCTGTCCAATCATCTAAAATATTTCCGTTAATATCATATAATCTATATTCTAATTTTGCACCTTTAATTTCATCATATTTAATATTTATTTTTTTTGTTTTAGAACAATTATTCAAATTTTCTATTTTTATTTTAATCTTTGCATTTTTTATTTTTTCAGATGAATCATTACATTCATTACTAACAGATATAATTTTTTTATCTAAATAATTTATTTGATGATTTTTATAACAAAAAGATCCTCTATAAACATTTCCATTTTTAATTACATACTCTTCATTTGTTAATTCTATATTATAGCTGTTTAATTTATCTATTTTTTTATAATATGTTCCATCATTTGTTTTATCTATATTTTTATCTATATATCTTATATATTCTAAAATATCATTATTTATTTTATCATTTTTATTCTTTTCATTAACTTTTATTACAATTGGCAACAATAAAATAATTAACAAAATTATATATACTAATATTTCTATTATTATGTATTTTTTTTTCATATAAGTCATCCCTTTAATAAATTATATCATATCCATAAAAGTTT
>CABUNR010000016.1:0-27371 GCA_902492995.1 uncultured Bacillota bacterium
AGACGAATCTGTTGTATCTGTATACATACCTATTTTAGCTGTATTATTTATTATTTTTAATATTTTATTTGCTGTTCCACCTGCATTTATGATATTTACATCTGAAAGCTTTGTTCCAGATGAATTATAAAATACTACATAAAGACTTCTTGGCCATACAGTACTTGCATTAATTCTTATTTCTTTTCCTATCATCTCTGGTGAAATATCAACATAGCTTGGCGAGTGTACTATTCCACATGCTGCAGTTTCTTTATTTCCATCATATGCAGCTACACCTAATGCATTCGCCTTTAAAGTTGAATTATAACTTACTACTTCTGTAGATTTATTATTTTTATCTATTCCCTTTAAATACAGGGTTTTGCCAGTTTCTACTTTTATTTTCTTATCTTGATATTCTTGCCAATTTTCTTCATCTATTTTATATAATCTCTTAACAGATGTTGAAAAATAATTTACATCTACTAAATTATATCCTTTTTGTACTTCATACTCTGTTATTTTTGGATATACATTTGTTACTGTGTATGTTGGTAAATTATATGGTTCTATTTCATAAACACACGCACCTTGAGACGAATCTGTTGTATCTGTATACATACCTATTTTAGCTGTATTATTTATTATTTTTAATATTTTATTTGCTGTTCCACCTGCATTTATGATATTTACATCTGAAAGCTTTGTTCCAGATGAATTATAAAATACTACATAAAGACTTCTTGGCCATACAGTACTTGCATTAATTCTTATTTCTTTTCCTATCATCTCTGGTGAAATATCAACATAGCTTGGCGAGTGTACTATTCCACATGCTGCAGTTTCTTTATTTCCATCATATGCAGCTACACCTAATACATTGCTTGATACTACAATTGTTCTTGTTGCTGAAATTTCAAGTCCTGTGCTTTTTTTAACACTTTTTGCGTATATAGTTCCACTTGTTACTTCAAATGTTCCTGTATACTTTGTCCATTCTTTTCCATCTAAACTGTAATAATTATCTATATCTTTTCTTTTATCATAATTGATTGTTGTTCTACCATCATATTTTACACCATACTCTGTTAATACTGGATAATTTGCATTAGCATTTATAACTGGTACTTTTGGTGCATCTATATCTAATGTTAAAATATCTAAACATTCTTCTTTTTTGTTTCCTACACTATCAATTCCTTGTGCACATATTGTAACCGTATTATCACTATTACCTAAATTTTTACTAATGACTGTATTTGATGTTAACGTAAATGTATCTGTATAATTTGTCCATGATGTAGTATTCTTACCTATTTTATATTTTTTTGTTTTTGAATCTCCATAATCAATTGTAATGCTTGTTTCAATTCCTTGTTTACTACTATTATCGGTTATCTTTATACTTGGTGGATTATTATCTATATTTTCTACTAGTATCGTATATGTTTGTTCATTTCCTACACTATCTTTTGCATAAAATGTATATTCTCCATTTTCTGTTAGTTTTATGATACTATTATTTTCTATTAATTTTCCACCTGTTTTAAAATAACTTTCTCCTTTTAGACCTTTTTCATACATTACTGTATCTACTAAAACATCATCTGTTACATTTACTCTTACATTTAAACTTTGAGTTTTATTTGTTAAATTTGCAGTTAAATTTATAACTGGTGGTTCTTCATCTATGTTTGTTATTTCTTTTATTGCAGTATTTGAATATACTTCACTTTCATTTCTGCTTCTTGCATATATTACAGTATTTTTACTATTTACATCTATTTCATTTGTATATTTCATCCAACCTTTTGTTGTACCATCTTTTAATACTAATTTATATTCCTTTAATTTACTTGTATTATCATACATTATTTTAATTTTTGCTTTTCTAGTTGGATCATTTGGTACTACTATAATTTCAGGAGTTTTTGGCTTACCTGTATCCCATCTCATGAATAATTTTTCCATTATTTCACTTGGAGAACAATTTATATAGTAAAAATCACCTTTAAATTCTTTTTCTACACCATTTTCATCTTTTATAATTATTTTTCCATCTTTTTTTAAATTTGTATCTTTTGTTGCTAATAAAATACCTTCTTCTTTATATTTAGTCCAATCATTATTTCCAAAGCGATATTCTCTACTACTTGCTTCTGAAGATGATGGATAATTTAGTTTTATTATAAAATAATTACCATAATCTATCATATAAATAGGTTGCTTATTTACTATATTCTTTATTTCGTAAATTGCATCTTTTTTATTTCCATCACTATCTATATTTACAGCATATATAGTTTCATTTTTATCTACCTTAAATGAACCATTATATTCCCTTAAACTACCGTTTCCAATTCTATATTTTTTTATTGTTGCATTTTTATCAAATGTTATATTTACATCTACGCTGTTTGCTTGATTTAGGTTATCTGGATATGCAGTAATTATTGGATTTGTTAGACCTTTTTTTGTATTTGTTTCATTATCCCCTATGTTGTCTATTAATTTTGAATCTTCTCCATAACCTGTTGTATTTATTGCATATGCATATATTGTTTCATTTTCTTCTACTTTAAATGGATTACTATATTCCATTAACTTGCCATTCGTTCCTATTTTATAATATCTTTTTGTTGCCTTTGAATCATAATTTATACTTACTGTTACTTCTTTTACAAGTTCTGTACTTGTTGCAGGTTCAGGATTTACATTTATTTCTACATTTAGTTTTTGCTTTCTTACAGGTGGTGTTATTACTCCTTTTTCACCTATATTTGTTATATCTATATATTCTACTTGTGTACCACAATCATTGCTTGCTTTTGCATATATTCTTTTATTTTCTTTTATTTCTAATTTATCTTTATATTTCTGGTATTCTACTCCATTACTACTATACTCTAAATCATTTCCATCCGTTGTTATATTTAATGTTACTTTATTTACATATTTATGATTTAAACCCGGTTCTTGATTTATACTTATATTTGGTAAATTACAATTATAGCCTTTTTTATAAATGTTAGTTATTCTTTTACTACTAATACTTGATGTTGCTCCATCATTTTCTCTAACATAATATGCATATATATTTGTATTACTATTTATAGTTATAGGATCTGTATATTCTTTATATGAATTATTTCCTACTTTTATATATATTTTTCTAGCTGTTTCTTTTGTACTTAAACTTACCTCGACTTCATCTGTTAAATCTGTAGGAGTTACATTTATAATTGGACCTTTTATATAATAGCTTGGTATTATTAATCCAGTTTCTTCATCTCTTATAACTGAGGCCGAACTTGAGCCTGAACTTGAGCCTGAACTTTGGTCTTGCTTACTTCCACTAGTTCCTACATTTGTTCCTTTTTCTCTTATGTAAACAGAATCATATGCAGTTATTTTTCTTGTGTATGCTTTATTTCCATCACTATCATATACGTCTTCTAATTTTTCTGCTTTTGCTTCTATTATACTTGGAGATGTTACTTCTATTAATTTTGTTTTATCATATCTTTCCCATGTACTTCCTGTTTTATAATAAATATCTGATCCTTCTGTTGCATTTATTTTTGATACTACTTTTCCGCCAGTTTTTGGTATTTCAAAACTACTGGGTTCTATATCTACATAAATTGTTCCTTTTGGTGGAATTATATATGTTTTGCCATTTATTTTATACTTTATATAAACATTTTCTACATCTTTTAGAGGTATTGTTATTGCACCTTCATAATCTATCCAATCTTCTTCTCTTACCTCTCCTGGTTCTCCTATTCTATATTTTCTATCAGTTGAATTTTCTGGATAATAAAGAGTTAGTGTTATAAATCCATCCCAAATCATTCCTGATTCAGTTTTACTTTCTACTAAATTACCTTCTACACATTCTTCTTTTGTTAATTCTCTATCTCCTATTGTTATTTCATTTTCTGTATAATTTTTTATAGCACATAACTTTAAATCATCATTCCATAAAGAAAGGGCAATACTTCCTTTACTTTTTATGTATACTGTTCCATTATCTATTTTTCCTTTTATTTTTATTTTATCATTATTTGGTAATGATATTTTTTCTATTTTGTCAGTTGTTAATACATTAACATTTGCATTTTTTTCTGTTTTATTTGCAAGTGGTACTATTTTTTCTTCATTATAAACTAAATTCATTTGACTTCTTGTATAATAATATTCTGCTGCATCTAATACACCATATGCACTATTTAAAAATGCTTTTTCTTTTGCTATTCTTATCATATGATTTATAATTGGCACTGATATAACAGTTACCACTGCAATTATTACTATTACTGCCAAAAGTTCTATTAATGTGAATCCTTTTTTTTCTTTCATATTATTCTCCCATAAGATTATAAATTATAATATTTTTAAAATTCTTCTACTATTTTAAATTCAACGTCTTTTATTTCACTATAGTCGCCTACTATTCCAACATTTATTTTTTTATTACTATTTGGTTCTATATTTTCAATTATTTGATTTAATTTTTTTACTTCTTTATTATCTTTTTTTAATATAATTGTGACCTTAATATTTTTTGTTTTATTTGTTGTATTTTTTATGTTTGAAGTTAATAGAGTTATACTTCCATTATAATTTAATTTTATATCATTAAAAGTTAAATCATTTGTTTTTACCTCTTCTTTTGTATTACCGTTTTTGTCTAATTTTATCTCTGTTTCTTTTTTATTTTTACTCATACATCCTGTCATAATAAATAAGCATAAAATAATAATTAAATATTTTTTCATAACACTCCTCTATTCTTTCTTTATAATATCACAATTTTATTTTTATGTAAATAAATTAAAATATGATTTTATTTTTTTATGATAAAACTTAAAATCTATAAACTAGACAAATATAAAAAAAAAGTATATAATGTAGGAAGTTGGATTTCAAATAAAATGAAAGGAGTTAAAAAGTGAAATTAGTAAAAAGCGATGATACAAAAATATTCGCTTTAGGTGGACTTGGTGAAGTAGGAAAAAATATGTATTGTGTTATGACTGGTGATGAACTTATAATAACAGATGCCGGAATGCTTATGCCTGAAGATGAGTTAATGGGTGTTGATTATGTTATACCTGATTTTTCATTTTTAAAGAAAAATGAATCTAAAATTAAGGGATTATTTATTACTCATGGGCATGAAGATCATATAGGAGGTATCCCATTTTTACTTCAAACTGTAAATATTCCTATAATATATGCACCAAATCATGCGGTAGGATTAATAAGAAAAAAACTAGAAGATAGAAATATTTTATATAAAAATTTAGTTGTTTATGATGAAAATACAAAAGTAAAATTTAAAACTATGGAAGTTGAGTTTTTTAGAACAACACACTCAATACCTGATTCTCACGGAATTTGTATTACAACACCTAATGGAATTGTTGTAACTACAGGAGATTTTAAATTCGATTTAACACCAATTGGACCAACAGCTAACATTCATAAAATGGCTGAAATTGGAAGTCGCGGTGTAACATTATTACTAAGTGATAGTACTAATGCATTAATTGAAGGCGTTAGTAAAAGTGAATCTAAAGTTGATGATGCTTTAAGTGAAATATTTAAAAGAGAAACTGGTAGAATTATAATTGCTACTTTTGCATCTAATGTATATAGACTTAAACATATAGTAGATAATTGTAGAAGAAATGGAAGAAAAATTGCTACTTTTGGTAGAAGTATGGAAAATAATATTGAAATATCTGTTAAGGGTGGATATATTACTAATAAAGGTATTTTTATAACACCTGAAGAAGCAAATAAATTAAATCCTAGTAAAGTATGTTTACTTTGTACAGGAAGTCAAGGTGAACCTTTAGCGGCTCTTTCTAGAATTGCTGATGGTGTTCATAAACAAATAAAATTACAACCAAACGATATTGTAATATTCTCATCTAGTGCTATTCCTGGTAATGCAGCTAGTATATCTAGAACTATAAATAAGTTATATTTAAAAGGTGTTAAAGTATATACAAATACATCTTTAAATGATATACATGCCAGTGGACATGCTAGTGAAGAAGAATTAAAATTGATGTTAAGGTTAATTAATCCTAAATATTTTGCACCATTCCATGGTGAATATAGAATGCTTAAAAAACATGCCGATATAGGTGTTGTATGTGGTATACCTAAAGAAAATAATTTTGTACTTTCAAATGGTGAAGTTTTATCTATGTATAAAGGTAAAGTTAAAAGAGATGGATTTATTCAAGCTGATGATATTTATGTTGATGGTAATAGAATTGGAGATGTTTCTAATACTGTTATTAAAGATAGAAAATTAATGGCTAATGATGGAATTATAATAGTTGTTGCTAATATAGATATTAAATCAAAAAAATTATTAGGAAATCCAAATATAACTACAAGAGGATTTGTATTAGTAAATGAAAATGAACAATTACTTAGAAGTTTAGAAAATGTTTCTAAAAAAGCAATACTTTCTATGCTTGATAAACCAATTAACTATACTGAAATTAAATCTAAAATAATAGATGAACTTTCAAGTTATACATACAAAAAAACAGGAAGAAAACCTATTATTCTACCTGTTATAATGGATATTAAGAGATAATCTTAATATCTTTTATTTTTTATCAAAAGAGAATTTTCACTTGCTAAAGCATTTTCTAAACTATTAATTATCATATCGGATAACTCTTCTAAATCGTATTTTTCTATATTTTTATCTAAGTTTATATTTATATTGTATCTTTTTATAATAGGTGATGACTTTTCTTTAACTTTTTTAAAAATATATTCTCTTGCATCTGGTTCTTCTACTACTAATTTAATTAAATTTTTTAAATCTAAATCATTATTTTCTTGTTCAAATATTTTTCTCCATATATATAATTCTTCAAGCATAATTTTCCTTTCTTTGTCTTCTTTTCAAAAGCATAATAACATATATTTTTTTTAATAGCAAATGACAATTTTGCTTTTTTTGAATTAAAAAAAAACAGATTTACTGTTTCTTTTATACAAATATTTTAATTTTACATCAAATTTTCTAAATAAAGTGCAGTTCTTACCATTTGTGATGTATAACTATTTTCATTATCATACCATGCAACTACTTGAACTTGGTATAAATCATCATTTATTTTTGTTACCATAGTTTGTGTAGCATCAAAAAGTGATCCTTCTGTTATACCAATTATATCTGATGAAACTAATGGTTCTTCTGTATATCCAAAAGATTCATTAACTTTACTTTTCATATATTCATTTATTTTTTCTTTTGTAATATCATTACCTTTTACAACAGCAACCAAAATAGTTGTTGATCCAGTTGGTACTGGAACTCTTTGTGCAGAACCAATTAACTTACCTTTTAGTTCTGGTATTACAAGTCCAATTGCTTTTGCTGCTCCGGTTGTATTTGGTACTATATTTATAGCTCCTGCTCTTGCTCTTCTTAAATCGCCCTTTCTATGAGGTCCATCAAGTAACATTTGATCTCCTGTATAAGCATGAACTGTCGTCATTATTCCACTTACAATTGGTGAAAATTTATTTAAATTATTAGCAAGTGGAGCTAAACAGTTAGTAGTACATGATGCTGCACTAATTATTGTATCAGTGCTTTTTAGTATATCTTGGTTAACTCCATATACTACTGTTTTTACATCATCACCTGCTGGTGCACTTATTATTACTTTTTTAGCACCTGCTTCTATATGAGCCATAGCTTTATCTTTTTTAGTAAAAAAACCAGTACATTCAAATACAACATCTACTCCAAGTTCTTTCCATGGTAAATTTTTAGGTTCAGCTTCTTTATAAACAATTATTTCTTCATCATCTACAATTATAGAATTTTCTGTTGCTTTTATATCATGTCCTTCATATCTTTTTTGAGCTGAATCATATTTAAGTAAATGAGCTAACATTTCAGGGCTTGTTAAGTCATTTATTGCTACTATATCATATCCTTCTTTTTTAAACATTTGTCTAAATGCTAATCTTCCTATTCTTCCAAATCCATTTATTGCTACTTTAATCATATTATCCTCTTTTCTAATTAAAACTACTTCCACCTATAAATTCTCTTATTACAGAGTCATTTGGTACCGAATCATTAGGTATAGGTAAAAAGTTTCTAAGTAAATTAATAAGTCTTATTGCTTCTGGGTAATTAGGGTCATCCTCATCTACATTAAAAAGTAATGGTTCAGCATATACTTTTAATACGCCTATTTCATATACTAATGCTGAGTTAATTACGTAGTCAGCATCATCTTGATAAGGAAAGACATATTTTTCTTCTCCTTCTCTAATTTCCTTCCACATATGAAGTGTTTCTTTTGCACTTTTTCCTCTATATTTATTATCTCTGACTATTCTTCTTAATTTTCTTGTATCACTTGTATGAATTCTATTATGATTATCTATGTTTAATTGTGTTAAAGCACTTATATAAATTTTATATTTAAATCTTCTATCAATTGACATTGTAAGATCATCATTTAATCCATGAAGTCCTTCTATTATAATTACATCATTTTTTCCTACTTGCAAATATTTTCCATTATACTCTCTTTTTCCTAATACAAAATTATATTCTGGAAGTTCTACTTTCTCTCCTTCTAATAATTTAGTTAGGTGTTTGTTAAATAGTGTTACATCAACTGCATCAAGTGATTCTGTATCAAGTTCTCCATTTGGTAATACTTTTGTTTTATCTCTATCAACAAAATAGTCATCTATTGATATTTGATGTGGTTTTATTCCTTTACTCTCTAAATAAACTTGTAATTTTTTTGATGTTGTTGTTTTTCCTGATGAGGAAGGTCCTGCTATTAAAACAAGTTTTATGTTTCCTTTTTCATTATATATTCTATCTGCTACTTCTACTAATTGATTATTATAATATACTTCAGCGAGTCTTATTAATTCACTATATTTTCCTTTTGATATTATTTCATTTAATTCTGCAGCATTTGTAACATTTATAGTTCTTCCCCATTTTGTATAATTTAAAAATTTATCAAATAACATTTCATGATGAACATAATCTAGTGTACATTCAGGTGTATAAGTGGTTGGATAATTTAAAACGAATCCATTATCTTTTATGTAGGTTAATTTAAAATCATCTATATCTTTTGTTGTATAAGCTAATTTACCATAGAAGTAATCGTAGATATCATCTATTCTATATAAATTAACATATGTATTACTTATATATTTTAATGCATGTACTTTATCAAATTGTCTTCTTTTTTCAAAATATTTAATTGCATCAAATCTTGATACACTCATTTTTTGAATTTTTAAATCCATATTTGATATTTCTCTCATTTTTTCTTCTATTCGGTCTACTACTGGTTTATCTAAATCGCATCCAATTATTTCACAATAAAATCCTTTATCAATAGAGTGTTCTATAACAACTTCTACATTGTCACCCAATAATTTTTTTACAGCTACTATTAATAAAAATTGACATGTTCTACCATATATACTATTTCCTACGCCGCTTGATCTATCATAAAAATCAACATTATAACTACGATTTATTGGTTCATTTAATTCGACCATATCGTTATCTACTTTACCAATTAATATTGGATAATTAAAATAATTAGAAAATGCATCACTTATTTCTTTTAATTTAACTCCTGCTTCAAATTCTTTTACTTCAATATCTCTAAAATTTATTTTTATTGTTTTAGACATGTTATCCCTCTATTCTTTATATCATATCAATTATATCAATAATTTATTATTTTGTCACATATTTTGATGAATAAATATTATATTTTCTACTATTATAAATATAGAGAGGGTGTGTAATATGAATTTAGTACCTACAGTAATTGAAAGAAGCAGTAATGGTGAGAGAAGTTATGATATATATTCTAGACTTTTAAAAGATAGAATTATCATTTTAAATGATGAGATTACAGATGTTAATTCAAATATTGTAATAGCTGAACTTTTGTATTTAGATTCAATTAATCATGATGATATAAGTATCTATATTAATTCCCCTGGTGGAAGTGTAACAGCTGGTATGGCAATATATGACACTATGAATTTTATTAAAAGTGATGTTTCTACTATATGTGTAGGTATGGCTGCATCTATGGCTGCTTTCTTACTTTCTAGTGGAAAACCTGGAAAAAGATTTTGTTTACCTAATGGTGAAGTAATGATTCATCAACCACTTGGTGGAGTTCAAGGACAAGCAACAGAAATAAAAATTGCGGCTGAAAGAATCTTAAAATTAAGAGAAAAACTAAATAAGTTGTTAGCAAAGAACACAAAACAGGATTTAAAAAGAATAGAAAAAGATACTGAAAGAGATTATTTTTTAAGTGCTAAAGAAGCACTTGATTATGGTCTTATAGATAAAATATTATAGTATTTCTATTGACTTATACTCAATTTTAGCATATAATTATAACTGCGTATTCATCTAGCAGCTTTCTTTGAATTTTATAACGTGTTTATTACATTGGTTATTAGTAACTTTAGCTGCAAAGCGAAGATATTTAAATAAACACCCTATAATTTGACAAAGAACTCTGATGTATATGAAATATAGAAGGAGGAATTATATGTCAAGATATACTGGTTCTACATACAGAAAATCTCGTCGTTTTGGATTCTCTGTTTTAGAAAATGGTAAAGAACTTACAAAAAAACCATATGCTCCAGGTCAACATGGTAACGATCGTCGTAAAAAATTATCTGACTATGGTACACAATTACAAGAAAAACAAAAAGTTAGATTTATGTATGGAGTAAATGAAAAACAATTCAAAAAAATATTTAATGATGCAGGAAAAATGAAAGGTGTTCATGGTGAAAATTTCTTAAGATTACTAGAAAGTCGTTTAGACAATTTAGTTTATCGTATGGGATTTGCTTCTACTAGAAGAGCAGCTAGACAACTTGTTAACCACGGTCACATTACTGTTAATGGTAAAAAAGTTGATATTCCATCATATAGAGTTAAACCTGGTGATGTTATCTCATTAAAAGAACAATCAATGAATCATCCAGCTGTTGTTGCTTCATTAGAAAACGTTAATAATCGTGTTGAATTTGTTACATTTGATGATAAGAAAAAAGCTGGTACTTATGTAAGAATGCCAGAAAGAAGCGAATTAAATGCTGATATAAATGAATCATTAATAGTTGAATTCTATAACAGATAAGAGCTTAAGCTCTTATTTTTTTATAAAAAAAATAGAACTAAGTTCTATTTATAAAATTATATATTAATTTATTTTAAACTTATTAATGTTATTTTAGCATATCCATTTCCTTTTTTTGCATAATTACTTGTTGGAGTTTCAGATACATCTTTTACACTAATGGTTTTTGTATTTTCATTGCTTTATTTATTAACTTAGAGTTACCGATATATGAAGATCCACTTCCAGAATTACCAACATTATGATAAGTAGAAATACAATAATAAACTCCAGCCCGCCACCATTAAATTTATAAATTACCTTTTTTCAACAAACCATGTATTAATTAAATCACAACTACTACTTGATGGCGCTGGATTTGGCATATCCATACGGATCAATACAGGAACATTAAATGCACTACCAAATGCTACACAATTACCAGGTTGTAATATTCTAAGCCTTTTTATTATTTCATTTGTTACATTAGGAAGCATTTCTTTTATATATTCAACATCCTTTGGATGTAACATTTTAAATATTAAGAAATTACTACATTGTGATATAGCTGTTTCAGAAAGTTCACTAGGTCTTTGAGAAATAAATCCCATTAAAACTCCATATTTTCTTCCCTCTTTTGTAATTCGCTCAAATATATTATATCCAAGTAAGAAATTATCATTATCATTTTGAACATATCTATGTGCTTCTTCTAATATTATATGAAATGGAAATGACCCTCTATTTTCTAACTCTTTAGCATAATCAAATAACATTTTAGAATAAATTTTCGTTATTGTTTTAGCTAATCTATCATCAATATAATTTATATTAAAATTAATTATTTGAGCTTTTCTTCCATTTGGAGCAGTTAATAATTTTCTTATATAATCCCTTTTTGTTATATATTCTGGATAAGTAAAATATAATGCTTCATCACTATTTACAAGGGAATGTAATCTTACCTTTAATATATTTGCTTCATCATATATTTTATCGCTTTTTAAAACTCCTTCTTCAATTAAAGCAAAATCAAATGCATCTTTTAAATCATTTAATGTATATTTAAAACTTCCATCTGGTAAATTAAGTTCATAATCATCAGTTAAATATGATTTAAAGAAATTCATAATAAGTTCCATTTCCCTTATTTTACCAGTTGCATCTAAATTAAAACATTTACTTATTTCTCTACTATAACCAGGTTGTTCTACCATTGAATTTAAATTTAACTCAGTTGTATTATAATATGATAACACGGAAAATATTTGATCCCTTATTTGCGATGATTCTCTACCACTTGATAATATATCAAGTAAAGATCTTGCTATAATGTCATTTTTTATTTTTAAAACTTCTTTTTCTTCTTTAGCAAATACGGTTACTAATTTTAATGCTTTTTCAATTATTGGTAGTTGAGAATGTTTAGTTGCACCTAAAAGTAAAGCAATATCATCTGCTTTAAGTAGCCAAGGTGGAATTCTAAGAAGTTCTGTATCTGTTGTATTTGGATTTGTTGTATAAGCTTTAAAACTTATTTCATTTACAACTTCATTTAAATTTTTTAAGGCATTATGATATTCTCCATATGCATCAAACATAAAAATACTTGATCTATATGGTATATATGTTTTTTTGCTAAATAAATTTTGAATTATTCTTGATACACTACATGATTTACCACTTCCAGTTGATCCAAATATAGCAAAGTGTTCACTAAAAAAATCATTTATATCTACACATATATCAACACCATCATATATCGTACTTTTTCCAATATATAAATGTTTATTTTCTAAATATTCTTCCTTACTAATTATTCCTTTTACCTTTTCTTTAGGTACCAATTCAATTATTGCTTTAAAAGAAGGTTTTTTTATAACACCAAAAACAAACTTTTCATTTATTATTTCCCCTAATAAATTAATATCAGCTGTTTGTTTTTCTATATTTGTTATCTCCCCTATATATTTTCTATCATCATCTTGCATACTTACAAGTAAATTAGATAAACTTCCTACTTTATCTACTTCTATTTCTAATTTTATTTTAACTGTATTATCTTCTATAGAAATTATCTTTCCTAGCATACTATCACCTATTATAATTATATCATTTTTTTTATAAAAAAAAAGTCTATATAAGACTTTTTCTTGTATAAACATCTACTTTATCTAATGTATATATTATTATTTTTGAATTTTTTACAATCTTTATAAAACCTAGTCCATTAATTACAATATCTGTATTATCTTGAACATCAAATTCATGCTTTTTTAAATTATTTAGTTTATCATTATCTTTATAATATCTTTTGAATTCTAAATTATTTGACATATAAAAAGTTAAACTATTGTTTTTATTTATTTCTACTTTAAGTAATTCATCTACTACTATCGATTGTTTTGTTTTTATTTGATATGTTTTCGGTTTTATTTCACAATTTGGAATTATTTTTTTTAATTTTTTTAAATCTACATTATTTATTATATTTCCTTCATCCAATAATCCAGGAGTATCTATTAATTTTATATCATTTAAATTTATTTCAATTGTATCTAATGTAGTTGAAGGTAAAAAACTCGTTGTTATATTAGAATACAGATTTGAATAATGATATATTAATTTATTTATTAATGATGATTTACCAGCATTTGTAAAACCTATTACATATATATCATCTGTTTTATTTTCTTTTATTTTTTTATATAATAAATCAAAATTATAGTTTGTTTTACTACTTACTATTACTTTATCTATAATATTTAATTTATAATTATTAAAATAATCTTCTAAATTTTTATCATATACTGACAATGGAATAATATCTCTTTTTGTTAGAACAAGTAATATTTTATTTTTTAAATATTTATTTATTATTTCTAAATCTTTACCGATATTAAATAAATCTACTACTAATACTACTAATGAACTATTTGGTATTGATTTTAATATTTTAATATAATCATCATTATTTTTATCTACTAATTTATAATCATTATAATGTTTTATTCTAAAACATCTTTCACAATATTTTGAATCTGAATTTTTGGTATATCCTACTTTTTCTTTTGATTCTGTTTGTAAAAATGCCCCGCAACCTATACACTTATTCATAATATTTTCCTTTTTTAAATAAATTATTATCCCTAAGTTTTCTCATTATTCTTTTTTCTCTAAAGCGGTTTGGTTTTGTAAAAAATGGATCTTTTGGCTCTAATGGAGTCGTTAAAATAGTTGTAATACCCACATTATTTCCACCAACTATGTCTGTTAATATTTGATCACCAATAATAGCAACCTCATTTATATCATATTTATACATATTTAGTACTTTATTAAAATTTTTAATTCTAGGTTTTCTTGCACTACCAAAAATATCTACATTTAATTCTTCTTTAAATTTACTTAATCTCATTTTAGGGCTGTTTGAAAAAATAATAATTTTAAAACCTTTTTGTTTTAATTTATAAAATAATTCTTTTGTTTCAATTCTAGGTTCTTTTTCTCTAAATGGTACAATTGTATTATCTAAATCAAATAAAAGACATTTTATTCCTAAACTTTTTAATTTATCATAATTTATTTCATATATATTTTTTTTATAAATATCTGGTAAGTACTTCTCCATATGTATTCCTCCATATAAATTATTTTAACATATATAAGTATTAAAAAAAAGAGTTCTTAAAAAAACTCTTTTATTTTTTTATATAAATTTTATTTTTACTCCAAAGATCAAGAGGATATTCACCATTATCAACTAATTTTTTTAATGATGTTTTAACATTTTCTGTATCCTCTTTATATGTAACTCCATACCATGTTGCATTAGTTTTTAAAACAGTACATTCTATATAATTGTCTTCTATTGCATTTAATAATACATCTGGTATTAAATATTCGCACTTTTCTAAATTATCTTTATTTTCTTCTAAAA
This sequence comes from uncultured Bacillota bacterium, assembly GCA_902492995.1. Lineage (GTDB taxonomy): Bacteria > Bacillota_I > Bacilli_A > RF39 > UBA660 > OMSK01. The sequence continues at coordinate 15,124 of CABUNR010000016.1, forward strand.
AAATTGGAAATTTTTTTTCGATATATTCAAAAATACTTGGAGTAAATAATAACATATTCATAGATACAATAGTATCTTCACTAACCATAAATGGTTTTGTATTATTTAAAGGAGATGCTATTATACCTTCATCTATTTTAGAAACATTACTCTCTATTATTTTAATTAATTTATCTTCTTTTACTTCACAAACGCCTCTTTTTACAGCACCATTTTCTGTAATCGTATTTTTTACTTTGTATCCTATCATACCATATTTATTTTGATTATCTAAATTTTTTAAAAATTTTGCTCCCTCATTAAAAGCATCTCTACCATAAAAGTCATCTGAATTAATAATCATAAATGGTTCATTTATTTTATCTTTACAACAAAGAATTGCATGAGCCGTTCCTAATGGTTTAACTCTATCTTTTGGCAATTCAACATTAGTTGGAACATTGTCATTTTTTTGAAAGCAATATTCAACATTTACATATGGTTCTACTCTACTTCCTATTGTTTGTTTAAAAATTTCATAATTTTCTTCTTTTATCAAAAAGATTACTTTATTAAATCCTGCTTTTATTGCATCGTAAACAGAATAATCTATTATAAATTCATCATTTGGTCCCATTGGGGTAATTTGTTTAAGTCCCCCAAAACGACTTCCCATTCCAGCTGCTAAAACTACTAGTGTAATATTTTTATTCATAAATCTTCTCCTATTCATCATTTTTATGAAGTGCTCTCCATGCTACAGTAAATATTAAAAGTCCTCCTAAGAAAAGCACTATCATTAAAACTGGACTACTATGTGATATAATCCAATCTCTAAAATTGTCACTTATTTTTTTTAATGAATCATATAAATTTAATATCATTTTTTATCAACCTTTCTAATTACTTTATGTCCTTTTATAAATGTTTTTATTCCATATTCATGACTGAATGCTATATCTAGTGTTTTATCTTTTATAGCTACTATAATACCTACTCCATAAATATCATGTTCAACTTTTTCTCCTAGACTATATTCTTCATTTTCATTGATCAAATCTTCTTTTACTATCTTTTCATTTATATTTTTTTCTTCTTCTAAATTTTCTTCATTTATTTCATTTATAAATCGGCTTGGTAAATTATTACTTTCATTACCATATAACATTCTTTTTTTTGCATTTACAAGCTCTAATCTTTTTTTTGCTCTAGTAACTGCTACATAGAAAAGTCTTCTTTCTTCTTCTATTTCTTCATGACTTGATAAAGAATTATTATGTGGAAATATTCCTTCTTCTAATCCTGCAATAAATACATTATCAAATTCTAATCCTTTTGATGAGTGCACAGTCATTAATGTTACTAAATCAGTGTTAAGATTATGTTCTTCCATATCAGCAACTAAGCTAATTTCCTCTAAGAATGCTTGTAATGATATTATACCATACTTTTCTTCAAATGTTTTAGTTATTGATTTAAATTCCTCTAGATTCTCTAATCTGATGTCTGCTTCTAATGTTTTTTCTTTTTCTAATTCTTCTTTTATTCCTGTTTTATCTAAAATTGTATCTATTAATTCTGTTAAAGATAAATCTTTTTCTAATTCTTTAATTTCTTCTATTATTTTTTTAAATTCTAGTTCTTTTCCACTTTCTATTGCATCATACAAACTTGTTTGATTAAGTGTTGCCATCATTTCTAAATTTTCTATTGTTTTTATACCAATTTTTCTTTTTGGGACATTTATTATTCTAAGTAAGCTTGTATTATCACTATTATTATATATTAACTTTAAATAAGCAATTAAATCTTTAATTTCTTTTCTTTTATAGAAAAAGAAACTTCCTACTACTTTATATGGAATATTTTCTTTTAAAAGTGCTTCTTCTATATTTCTTGATTGAGCGTTTGTTCTATATAAAACAGCTATATCCTCTTTTTTTACGCCATTTATGATTAAATTTTTTATCTCACTTACAATATGATAAGCTTCATCTTTTTCATTTAAAGCTTTATAATATTTCACTTTTGATCCTTCAGTATTTTCTGTCCATAATTTTTTATCTTTTCTATTAATATTATTTTTTATAATATCATTTGCAACATTTAATATATATTTAGTTGATCTATAATTTTGTTCTAATAAAATTGTTTTTGTATTTTCATAGTCTTTTTCAAAATTTAAAATATTTTTATAATTTGCCCCTCTAAAAGAATATATTGATTGAGATTCATCTCCTACTACACAAATGTTTTTGTATTTAGCACTTATCATTTTAACAAGAATATATTGTGCTTCGTTTGTATCTTGATATTCATCTACTAATATGTATTTAAATCTTTCTTGATATTCTCTTAATACTTCTATATTTTTTCTAAAAAGTTTTATTGGTAATATTAATAAATCATCAAAATCAAGTGAATTACTATTAAATAATGTATTTTCATATCTTCTATATACTTCAACTACTTTTTCTTCAAAATCAGTATTAGCATATTTACTATAACTATCTGGATCTAATAGTTCATTTTTAGCACTACTTATTCTATTTTTTATAGCTTTAGGATTATAATTTTTTGGATCTAGATCTAATTCTTTGATAATTTTTTTTATAATTGTCAGTGAATCATCACTATCAATAATAGTAAAATTTTGTTTATATCCTAAATAGGTTGCATATTTTCTTAATATAGATAAGCCAAATGAATGAAAAGTTGATACTTGCATACCATAGAATTCATTATCTAACATATTAATTATTCTTTCTTTCATTTCTTTAGCAGCTTTATTTGTAAATGTTATTGCAAGAATATTATAAGGATCTACACTTTTTTCTTTTATAAGATAAGCAATTCTAGTTGTTAATACTTTTGTTTTACCACTTCCTGCTCCTGCTAGTACTAAAAGAGGTCCTTCTGTTTGTTTTACTGCTTCTTTTTGTTCTTTGTTTAGTGTTTCTAAATTCATTTTATCACCTAACTTATTTTACCATACTTTAGTTATTAATACACACATAAACATTAATTTCTTTTATATTATAATAGGTGATTTTATGTTTTTTAAAAATTTATTAAGTGATGCATTAAATATAAAAAAAAAGGATCCAGCTTGTCGAAATATTTTAGAAGTTTTTTTATTATATCCTGGATTTCATGCCTTGTTTTTTCATAGAATTGCACATTTTTTTTATAAATTAAAATTATTTTTTATTGCTAGATTAATCTCGCAAATATCAAGATTTTTAACACTAATTGAGATTCATCCCGGGGCTAAAATAGGAAAAAATTTGTTTATTGATCATGGATGTGGAATTGTTATTGGAGAAACTTGTGTTATTGGTGATAACTGTACTATATATCATTCTGTAACTTTAGGTGGAACAGGTAAAGATAAATTTAAAAGACATCCAAATGTTGGATGTAATGTAATGATTGGAGCTGGAGCTAAAATATTAGGTCCTATAAATATTGGCGATAATGTCAAAATTGGAGCCGGTAGTGTTGTTGTAAAAGATGTAAAATCTAACACAACTGTTATTGGTAATTATGCGAATGAATTAAAAAAGCATTAGTTAAAATCTAATGCTTTTTTAGTCTATTTCTTTGTATTTTGATTCAAATAAATCTTTTTCTTCATCATCTACTTTTATTTCTTCTAATTTTGGCAGTTCTTTTGTACTTGATAGGCCAAAATAATCCAAAAATTTATCTGTAACACCATATAATATAGGTCTTCCAGCACTTTCACTTCTTCCTTTTTCTTCTATTAAATCTCTTGATACAAGTTTTCTTATCATATGACTACTGCTAATTCCTCTTACTTGATCTACATCTATTCTTGTTATTGGTTCATTATAAGCAATAATAGCAAGTGTTTCTAAAGCTGCCTGACTTAATTGTGTATCTTCAACTTCTACTAATTTTTCAAAATATTTTTTATGTTCTTCTTTTGTTGTTAATTTTAATTTATTTCCTAATACTTTTAATGTTATTCCTCTTTTTGAATCATTATAAATAAGAGTTAATTCTTTTACTATTTCTTTTAATTTTTTATCATCTATTTCTAATATTTCCATTATTTGTGTTGTTGTTATTCCATCTTCTCCTACAACAAATAAAAGACCTTCTAATACTCCTGTTAAATCCATTTTATTCACCTCTATATGTTAAATATATATTATCAAAATTATCATCTTGTTTTATTGTTATTTCTTGCTTTCTTGCCATACTTAGAATTGATAAAAATGTTACTATAATGTAATCTTTTTTATGTATTTCAAATAATTCTTCAAAGTCTATTCTTTTTTTATTCTTTAATATTTTTCTTATTTCTTCACTTCTATCTTTAACTGAATATTCTTTTTTACTTATTTTAGTATTTAAAGGTTTTTCTTCTTCTTTTCTAATTAAAAATTTTTGAAATACCTCTAGTAATTGATCTAAATCTACATCTCCTAGGTCTAGTTGTTCCTCTTCATTTCTATAAAGGCTTAAATTTTCTACACTTTTTGTAAAATATTTTTTTCTATCTTCTTCTAATTTTTTAAAATCATTTGTTATTTCTTTATATTTTTTATATTCTATTAATCTGTTTATTAATTGTTCTTTTGGATCTTCTTCTATTTCTTCTAATTTTTCTTTTCTCGGAAGAAGGATTGATGATTTAATTTCTAAAAGCTCAGCTGCCATAATTAAATATTCACTTGCAACATTTAAATTCATTTCTTCCATTTTATTTATAAAATCAAGATATTGTTTTGTTATTTGTTCAATACTTATATCTCTTATATCCACATCATTTGTTTTTATTAAATGAAGTAATAAATCCATTGGGCCTTCAAAATCATTTATAGTTATTTTGTAATCCATTATACCACCTATCTAATTATATCATAAAAATAAAAAAAAACTCAATTAAGAGTTTATAAAAACTTAGATAAATATGGAAGAGCAATAATTACAGCAAGCATTAAAATTGCTAGAAAAATTATAAATTTTATATTAGCATTTTCATCTGCATTTAAATTTGCTTTTTCATTACTTGCATATCCATATTTTGGTTTTTCTTCGACAACATTATTAACTTCAGGTTGTACATTAACGTTATTCACAGGTTGCGCATCTATATTATTTGGTTCAGATAGTTCTACGCCAAATACATTTTGATTAGTATCTTCTATATTAAGTACTGGTACAGGATTACTAGAATTTATATTTTCATAGTTTTGATTTTGATAATTTAACTTTCCTTGTTGATATGTATTTTGATTATAGTTTGGTTGCTCTTGTTGATATGTATTTTGATTATAATTTGGTTGTTCTTGTTGATACATATTTTGATTATAATTATCTATATTTTGACTATTCATAGTTTGACTATTATAATTTGTATTTTGATTATAGTTATCTATACTTTGATTATAATTTATAGTTTGATTATTATAATTTTGTTCCATAGGTTGATTTTGTTGATACGTATTTGGGTTATTATTTGTACTATTTAAATTATTAAAATCAACTACATTCATATTATTATTTTCATTCATATTATCAACCTCTCTTTATTATATCTATTAACTAGTATATCAAATTTTTATTAAAATTAAAAGTATTTTTATTTAAATTGTTTAATATACATATTATAATATAAACCTTTTTTATCAATTAACTCTCTATGACTACCAATTTCTTTTATTTTTCCAGTTTTTAATACTAATATTTTATCAAAATTTTTTATAGTTGATAGTCTATGTGCTATAACAATTGATGTTCTATTTTTTAATATTTTTTTTATTCCTTCATATATATTTTTTTCTGTTTTTATATCGACTTCACTTGTTGCTTCATCTAGTATAACAATTTTAGGATTTTTTATTAAACATCTTACAATTGATAATAATTGTTTTTCACCATTTGATAAATTATTTGCATTATTATCTATTATAGTATAATAACCATTGGGTAATTTTTCTATAAATTTATTAGCATTTATATCTTCACATATATGAATAACTTCTTCATCTGTTATATCAATACCACATTTTATATTATTCATTATAGTATCTTTAAAAAAATAAGCATCTTGAAGAACTAGTCCTATATTTTTTCTTAATTCATTTTTATCTATTTCATTTATATCAACATTATCTATTAGTATTTGTCCCTTATTTATTTTGTAAAATTTTTCTATCAAATTTATTATAGTTGTTTTACCACTTCCAGTTTCTCCTACAATAGCAAGATTTTCATTTTCTTTTAACTTTATATTTATATTATTTAATATATTTTTTTGATCATATTTAAAATATACATTTTTAAATTCGACATTTCCTTTTATAGAAGGAACAATTAATCCATTATCTTCTATTTTCTGATTTAAAATATTATTAATTCTTTTAAATCCCGCAATTGCTTCTCCTACAGTTGCTACTAAGGATGAAATGTCATTTATTGGATTTCTAAACATTGATGCATATGATAAGAAAGAAACTATTTTACCTATTGTAATACTTTTATTTACAACAAGTATAGAGCCAACACCTATTATTAAAATATTACTCAAATTATTTATAATTAAATTAATTGGTAAAATTAAATATGAATAAACGCTTGACTTAATAGCATAATCTCTATATATTTTATTAATATTATTAAATTTATCTATAAAATAACTTTCTTTATTAATTGATTTTATTTGTTTAATATTACTTGCTATTTCTTCTGTACTTGATGTTAAATTTCCAAGTGAATTTTGAAGAGAATCAAAATAGTAATTCATTTTTTTACTCATTTTTAATATGATTAAAAAAAATAATGGTACAGATAATATAACTATAATTGACAATGTAACATTCATATAAAACATTATTATAGTAACACCTATAACTGTAATAATACTATTTATTATAGTTGTAATAACTTCTTCTAAGCATTCACTTATTTTATCTAAATCATTTGTTAAAGTACTAATTATATTACCTATATCATTTTTATCAAAATATGATAATGGAAGTTTTTCTAAATGATTTAGTGTATCTCTTCTTATTTTATATATTGTATTTTCTACACTATTTATTATTATTTTATTTTGGATTATTGTTAAAACATAATTAATTATATATATAAATAGTAATATAATTATAAAACTTGTTATATTTTTAGTTATATTATCTATTATATATCCTATTATATATGGAATAAATATACTTATTGTTGTATTTATAATGGTTAATATTGAAATAGTTATAATAACTTTTTTATTTATATATTTTATTATTTTATTAATTTCCATTATAGCACCTCCATTTTTGATAATTCTATAAATTCTTTATTATTAATAATTTTATCAAATGTAGTAAATGCTTCTATTTTTCCATCTTTAAGTAAAATAATTTTATCAAATTTATTTATAAATGTTACTCTATTTGTTACCCAGATAATTGTTTTATCTTTAAATTCTTTTAATAGGTTATCTATTACTAAATTTTCTGTTTTTAAATCTAGTGATGAAGTTGAATCATCTAATATTAAAGTGTCAAAATCGTTAATTATACTTCTTGTAAGTACTAATCTTTGCTTTTCCCCGCCACTTAAATTTTTTCCATTTTGTTCTATTAAAAAGTTTAAGTTATTTTCTTTTTTTTCTATAACTTTATTAAATAATGTTATCTTACTATATTTATAAATATTTTCACTTTTATTAAATATTATATTATTTAGAATTGTATCTTTAAAAATTGCTGGTTTTTGATTTATCATAACTATTCTATTTTTTAAATAATTTATATCATATTTATTTATATTTATATTATCTATTAATATTTGTCCTTTATTTATTTTATAGTTTTTGTGTATTAAATTAATTAATGTTGTTTTTCCACTACCACTTTCTCCAATAATTACAACTTTTTCTCCACTATTAATTTTAAAATTTATATTTTCTAAATTATATTTTTTATTATATTTAAAATATACATTTTTAAATTCTATATTTCCTTTTAAAATAGGTTTTATTCCTCTTTGCTTTTCTTCTTCTTTTATACACAATAGTTTTTTTATTCTCTTAATTGAGACACTGCTTTGAATAGTTAGTAAAAAAATCATTGATGTAGACATAATTGCTTGTAATAATAAGCTAATATATTCTATAAATGCAGTTACGTTTCCTATTAAAAAATTACCTTTTTGTATTTCTATTTTTGATAATATTAATATTAATATAGTTGTAATATTAATTATAAATATTACTATAGGCATCATATAAGATAATGTTAGTAAGGCTTTTGTATCTATATTTTTGTATTTTGTATTTTTTTTATCAAATTTTTTTGTTTCTATATCTTCTAAATTTTCAGATTTTACTAATTTAATATTTGTAATATTTTCTCTTAATAAATCATTTATATCATCTAATGTTTCGTTTGTTAAAGTAAAATATGGGTATGTTTTTTTTATAAATATTATGCTTATAATTACTATAAGTGGTATTATTATTAATAAAATATATGATAATTTTTTACTTATACTTAAACATAAAATAATACTTCCTATTAAAATTAATGGTATTTTTATTAAAAGTTTTAATACCAAAAAAATAATATTTTCTACTGATGATATATCATTTGTTACAACTGTTATAACTTTTCCAATGTTTAAATTATCTATTTGTTTATAATCTATATTTAGTATTTTTTTTATTATTTTATATCTTATATTATAACCTACATTATTACTTATTTTTGATGCTAAAAAAGTACTTATTACACTTCCTATTATGCCTATAAATAATATTACTATCATTAATATTATATTTTTTAATATATAATTAACATTACTATTTAATATACCTATATTTATGGTATTTGATAAAATAATTGGTAATAAAAGATCAGATATTATTTCAAGTAAAACACAAAATATACATATAAAAATAAAGAATTTGTACTGCCAAAGAAATGAAATTATTTTCTTTTCTTTCAATTTTAACACTTCCTTTAGGGTACTACTTTATTAAATAGTAAACTATTATTTTTTTTATGTCAACATTTTAATTTAAAATATATTAAAAATAACTGATTATAATCAGTTATTCAAATATCCCCATATAATATTTTTTCTTTCCTCTTCTAATAATTATAGCTTTTCCTTCTATAGCATTATTTTTTGAAATAATTTGATTTTCATCTTCTACTTTTTCACCATTTATTAAAATAGATCCAGCATTTATAAATTCTCTTGCTTCTCTTTTACTAGTTGCGATCTTATTATTTACAAGTAAATCTATTAATGTTACTTCTTCATTTATTTTAAAATTTGGTACATCTTTAAATGCATCATTAATTTCACTTAAAGATAATTCATTAATATTTCCCCTAAATAATACTTCGCTTATTTTTAATGCTTTATCATATTCTTCTTTTCCATGTAAAAATGTAATTATTTCTTCTGCAAGTTTTTTTTGTGCGATTCTAAGTTCTGGTTTTTTAAAGTGTTCAACTTCTATTTTTTCTATTTCCTCTTTTGTTAAGAATGTAAATACTTTTAAATAATCTATTATTTTCTCATCTTCAGCATTTATTAAAAATTGATATAATTCATAACTAGATGTTTTATTTTTATCAAGCCATAAAGCATTACCTTCTGATTTTCCAAATTTTTTACCTGATTTATCTGTTACAAGTGGCATGGTAAAGGCATATACTTCTTTACCCGTTTTTTTTCTAATTAAATCTACACCTGCTGTAATATTTCCCCATTGATCTGATCCTGCAACCTGTAATGTACAATTTTTTTCTTGATTTAAATGTAAAAAATCTAATGCTTGCATTATCATATATGAAAATTCTGTATATGTAATTCCTGTTTCTAATCTTCTTCTAATTATATCTTTATCTAACATATAATTAATATTAAAATACTTACCATAGTCTCTTAAAAAATCTATAAAATTAATATTTTTTGACCAATCATAATTATTTACGACTTCAAATCCAAATAATTCTATAGCTTGTTTTGTTAAACATTCAATATTATGTTCAATTTCTTCTACCGATTTCATTTCTCTTTCTGTTGTTGGTCTAGGGTCTCCTATACGTCCTGTTGCTCCACCAATTAATAAAATAGGTTTATGTCCTGCATTTGCTAATCTTTTTGATATTAAAAAACTTGATAAGTGTCCTAAGTGCATTGAATCTGCTGTTGGATCTGTTCCAATATAAAATGTTAATTTTTCATTATTTAGTTTTTCTTCTAATTCAGGACTTGTTACATCTTTAATAAGTCCTCTCCATTTTAATTCTTCATATAATGTCATTATTTTTCTCCTTTCATTATCTCTACACCACTACTTGTACCTAATCTTGTAGCTCCATTATTAATCATATCTGAAGCATCTTGTAAATTTTTTATTCCTCCACTTGCTTTTATTTCAAGTAAGTCGTTTTTATATTTATTAATTATCTTTAGATCTTCTACACTTGCTCCTCTTGGACCAAAACCAGTTGATGTTTTAATAAAATTTACAAATGTTTCATTACATATTTCAGTCATTTTTTTGATTTCTTTTTCACTTAAATAACAAGTTTCAATTATAACTTTTAAAATATGTCCATCTATAGAATCTCTTATTTCTTCTATTTCATCTTTTATATAATCAAAATCTTCATTTTTAAGTGCTTCTAAGTTTATTACCATATCAATTTCATCTGCACCATTTTCTATAGCGTTAATTGCTTCAAATGCTTTTACTTCTTTTGTATTATATCCATTTGGAAAACCTATTACAGTACATACTGATATAGTTGAATCTTTAAGTAGATTTTTTGCTAAATTTACGTAATATGGTGACACGCATACTGAAGCAAAATGATATTTTATTGCCTCCTCACATAATTTTTCTATATCACTTTTTGTTGCGATTACTTTTAAATTTGTATGATCTATATATTTATTTAATTCCATTTTATTTCCTCCTATAATATATTTTTTAATTCTTCTATTTTTTTTATATTTTTTAAATTCCCATTATATTTATTTTTATAATCACATAATATTGCATTCATCCCAAGATTAATTGCTCCTTTTATATCTGTATCAATTGAATCACCAACCATAACACAATCTTTTATATTATTTGGATAAATTGCCTTTAAATAAGCTTCTTTATTAGGTTTATTAAGTATATTATCTGTTCCTATAACTTCTTTAAAATATTTTAATAATCCACAATTTTTTAATCTTCCTACTTGTGATTCTGTAAACCAATTTGTTAGTACAACTAATTCATATTTACTACTTAGATATTCTAATGTATCTACTAAATTTCTATCAATTTTTTTGGGGTAGCATTCTTTTAAGTAATAAATCCATGTATCAATAAAGTTATTTGGTAATTTTATTTTAGAATATTCTTCAAACATATTTTTCATGTCTGTTTTATCAAAAGTATTATATTCTTTTTCATAATTATCTACAGCTTCCTTTATTTTAGTTATTGCATTCTCATTATAATCAATACTTAAATGTTCAAATGTTTTATTTAAACTTTTATAATATGTATCATTCCACATTATAATTGTATTATCCAAATCAAATATAATTTTCTTTATCATAATTTCTCCTTTAAATATTAAAAAGCCATTATTATAAGGACGAATATTCGCGGTACCACCTTATTTCATAATGACTTATGCTCTTTTATTTATAACGTAATTACACGATTTAATTCAAAATATGTATTTCATTATTTTACCTTGGTTAATTTTCATCTTCCATTAACTTTCTAATTACTAATAAAATAACTACTTATTATTTATCACTATTAATTTCTTCTTCGTGAATTTTTTCTATTATATTTTCTATTTTTTTACCATATTCTATAGATTCATCATATATAAATTCAAGTTCTGGCATATATCTTATTTCTACTCTATCCATTAATTCTTTTCTAATAAATCCTGATGCATTTTTTAAGGCTTTTTTTGTTTCTTCTAATTTATCTGTATCAAGTACAGTATAATATACTTTAGCATAACTTAAATCATTTGTTACATGACAATCTGTTATTGTAACAAATTTTATATTAGGATTTTTAACTTCATTTGAAAGAATATAACTTATTTCTTTTACAAGGTTACTTGCTATTCTATCTATTTTTATGCTCATAACATCACCTATCTACATTATATAATAAATAATTTTTTTTTACAAGATTATAGATGAAGTAAAGTAAATGTTGGAAAATTTTAAGAGAAAATACAAGTTATATAATT
>CABUNR010000017.1:0-26627 GCA_902492995.1 uncultured Bacillota bacterium
ATAATAAAAGAGTCTTAAGAATTCATTATAAATACCCAAAACTCTTTACACTAAGTCAAAAAAAAGCAGATTTTTTTCTGCTTTTATACCATATCCAAATATTCTAATAATTTTAAGAATAAACGAATAAATTTTCTTTCTAAGCCTTGGGCTTCTAACTTTCTAATTGCAATTCTTTTTTTCTTAATAGATTCATTTCTATTTAGTATTTCATCTATCTTTTCTTTCATAATAGTATTAATTTGTAAATCAGAAATAATAGATTCAATATCATCCATAAATATTCTTTCTGCTGATATTTCAATATCTCTACCCTTACATATAACTGTTAATTGAGCAGTTGTTGGAACATCTAAAACTTCAACCACAAAACTTGTATTTTTAGAATATTTATTAAAATTAACCTTTGTATTATTAATATATACTATAACATCTTGAGCAAATTTAGTATTTCTAAAATTAAAAGTATAATTTCTTTTATCAGGTATAATACCTGTTTTACCTTCTAATGGTCTTACAACAACAGTATAATTATTTTTAACATAAGTATATTCTATTGCTGTTAATAGATAATATCCATTTTTATAAAGCTCACTAACTCCATCATCTTCATATAACTTATACGTATTACTTTTACCAGGAAAAATTTGTATTTCCATATCACGTGGAGGTGTCGTATCATTTATATTACTATTATGTCCTAAAGGAATAATTGCTCCTGCTTTTACATAAACAGGATAATCTTCATCTTTAAAGAACGATAAATATTGCTTCCCACCAGCAAACCTTTTACCAGTAACATAATCATACCAAGTACCACTAGGTAAATAAAATCTATGAATAACCCTATTCATAATATAATCCTTAACCTTAAGAATAGGAGAAATAAAAAATTCACTTCCAAAGAAATACTCACTATTATATATAGGATCATCATATGCTTCTGGTTGTTCATAATAAAGAGGTATAATTAATGGCGTACCATATTTATGATATTTATAACTTTCAGAATATAAATAAGGAATTAAGTTATGCCTTAACTTTAAATAATCCTTTGTTATTTTATAAGTTTTATAACTCCATTTCCAAGGTTCTCTTTTATAAAATTTACCATCAGCACTACCAAATTTTAAAATAGGGCTAAATGTACCTAATTGAACAAATCTAGTATAAAGTTCATTATCTTCCATACCATTATAATATCCACCAATATCATGAGCCCAAAAACTATTACCATTATTAGTTGCTAACATATTATATCTTGGAATCATTTTAAGAGTATCCCAACTAACAATTGTTTTACCAGAATAAGTAACAGGATATCTGTGTTCTCCAATATTAGAATTTCTAGTCATAATAAAAGGTCTTTTACGATAATCAAGTGCTCCATATTTATAATGATAATAATCCATTGCCCACAACATATCTTTATTTTTAGCATCATTTATATCAATCCAAAAGAAATCAACCCCATCACTACTTAAAGGATTAATAAGATAACTAAAATAAGCATTAATATAATTAATATTATATACATTAAATGGAACAACAACATTATCACTTGGATCTAATTTTTTAATAAATTCATAATTTCTCTCAAATGGGTAAAATCCATTACTAGGATCTACATTAAGTCCTAATCTAATACCTTTAGAGTGAAGATAATTAATCATAACAGAAGGATTCATAAATTTTTCATTATTCCAAGAAAAACCTGAATTAACTTTTTTAGATTCAAAACTATCAATGTGCCATCCTTTATCTAATAATATAATTGATAAAGGAATTTCTTTTTCATTAAAAGAATCAACTAATTCTTTAATAGAATTATCATCATAACTTATACTTCTACTCCACCAATTACCAAGTGCATATCTAGGTATTAAAGGAGGATAACCTGTTAGTTTATAATAATCATTTAAACATCCTAAATAATCATTTAAATACATAAAAAGATAAATATCTATACTATTAGTTTCTTTTTTTACAAGTTCATTTTGTCCATTAATTAAATAATTATTTGAATCATCTATACTAGCAAAACCATCTGTAGAATAAAGACCTCTTTTTAATTTTAACTTGTTGTTAGAATTTTCTATAGATATAGAAGGTGCTCCATAATTTCTAACTTCAGGATGCCCATAATACCATATCTTACCAGAATTTAAAAGTTCAACTTTTAAATTAGAAATAGGATTTACTTTACCACCACCAAATGGTTTATTTTTTAAATATGTTAGCATAAAATATTTAGTTTTTATTAAAAGATACTTACTATCTTCATGATATTCAAAAATAGCTTGACCAAAATCTCTGTTTTTAACAAGTTGCGTTGGCATATCAACAAATATCCCCTCAGTACTATATTCAAGTCTAACTAATCTTTCAGATAATACAGTAATCCTATAATAGTCCCCTTGAAAAATATTTTTTTTGCTTGCTTTTGAATAGTTATCATCCATACTATTCACCCCTTTTTATAATTCTTCTATTTTCATAAAATTAGTATGCTTTACTTCTTTAAATGGATAACCTCCTGTAATAATAATTTTATCACCAGATAAAACATTCATATACTTACTAACTGAATTTTTAGATAATTTTAGCATCATATCAAATGATTTTATTTCATCTACTAAAACAGGATATATACCATAATATAAATTTAAAATTCTAGCAGTTAAAACATCAGGTGTTAAAGCTATAATTGGTGAACTAGGTCTAAATCTACTTATTTTTTTGGCCGTATAACCACTAATAGTAGGTGTTACTATTGCTACACATTTAAGTCTTGATGCACATTCAACAACACTATATGCAACTCCACCTGTTATATCTTGCTTTTCTGTTCTCAAAGCTTTATCTAATAATTCATAATGATTAATATCACCTTCTGAAGTTTCTATTATCTTGTTCATCATAGAAATAGTAGAAACAGGATATTTTCCTTTAGTTGTTTCCCCTGTTAACATAATAGAATCAACCCCATCAATAATAGCATTGGCAATATCACTAACTTCAGATCCATATGGTCTTACTTCTTGTTCTAATGTTGATAACATCTCAGTTGCAACAATACTAATTTTTGCTTGTATATGACATTTATTTATAATAGATTTTTGAATTCCAGGAATTCTCTCAAGTGGTACCTCAACACCAAGATCACTTCTAGAAACCATAATTCCATCACTAACTTTTATTATTTCATCTAACTCATCTAATGCTTTTTCTTTTTCAATTTTAGATATTATAAGTGAATGATCATTATTATACTCAATTAATAAATCATTTAGTGATAAAATATCTTCTGAACTTGAAACAAAAGATAAAGCTAAATAATCAATATTTTCTCTACTAGCAAATCTTATTGCTTCTTTATCTTGATCTGTTATAAAAGGTATATTAAGTTTTGTATCTAGAACAATAATAGATTTATCATCTTCTATAAATCCCCCTTTTACAACCTCACATAATAAATAATCTTCACCCTTTTCAAGTACTTTCAAATGAATTAATCCATTATCTATTTTCATGATAGTATTTGTTTTAACATCTTTAATTAAATTACTATATGAAACAGAAAACTTTGTTGAATCACCCATAACTGGATTCATATAAATTCTTATTTTATCATTATCTTTTAAATAAGCTTTACCACCTATAAATTTGCCAACATTAATATCAGGTCCTTTTAAATCTAGTAAAATTGCTGTATTTGTTTTTAATTTTTTATCTATATTTCTAATTTTTGATACAATTTCACTACAAAAATCAATATTAGAATATTTCATATTTAATCTAGCAATATTCATACCATTTTCTATCATTTCTTCTAATATAATTTCATCTTTGCTTGCAGGTCCAATTGTTGCCATTATCTTAGTCTTTTTCATAGCATCACCCTATTATTAATTATATCAATTTTTTCAAAAAAAAAAAAGTATAAATTTAAACGAACTAATTATTTATACTTTATTAAGATTTATTTTCAATTGCAATTCTTTGTACAACAGCTAAAGAACATATAAGAGAAATAGTAAATGATCCACCATATGACAAAAAAGGAAGAGGAATACCTGTAAGTGGCATTATTCCAAATAAACCACCTAAATTAATTAAAATATGTAAAAATATATATGAAGCTATTCCAAGTGCTATATATCTTCCTCTAATAGTTGTACTATTTACTGATATATCAAGTATTTTCTTTAATATAGTAGCATACAAAATAAAAATTATTGTAGTCATAATTAAACCATATTGTTCTGCTATAATAGCAAATACACTATCTGTATGTGATTCTGGAATATAAGAAATTTGTTTACTTTTACCAATACCTTGACCTAATATACCACCTGAATTTATAGCAATAAATCCATTACATATTTGGTACCCACCACTTTCATAATTACTACAAGGATTAAAAAAGTTAAACCTACTTGATTGAGCATTTGATAAAATATCTCCTTTATTTAATAAAATAAATAACATAATAACGCCTAATACTGAACATAAACCAATTGTTCTTATTTTATCAACTCTAAGAATAGGACTAGTTATAAAAAGTATTGCAAAAATAACAGATATTACAATCATAGTTCCTAAATCTTTCTGTAAAAATATAATTACTGGAAAAAAAGCTCCAACTATCATTATTTTAAAGATAATATCATATTTTTCTCTTTGTTCTATTTTTTTACTTCTTAATTTATTATAATATTTTTCAAATAACAGTGAAACACATACAATCATAACTGGTTTAGCAAATTCACTTGGTTGAAATGTAAAACCTTTTATATTTATCCAGTTATTATTTCCAGAATAAGTTGCTCCAAAACTTGTTAATGAAACAGCAAGTGATATAAAAGCAACTAAAATAAATACAAGAGGTCCAAGTAATTTATATGATTTTGTAGGGGTTTTAATAATAAAGATTCCAATTACTACGCCAAGTAATATAGTTATTAATTGCCTAAAAAAATAACTATACAAATCATGATTATATTTTAAAACAGCTGTTTGACTTGATGCAGATACAATATTAAGTAAACCAAAAATAAATAAAAGTGCAGTTAAAATAAATAAAGTTTTATCCATATTTTTTATTGCTTTACTTAATCCTCTCATATTATCACCTATCTTAATTTTAACATATTATTAATTAATAAACAATTAAATTTTTAAACCCTTAACAAAATATAAGATATATTTTTATCATTACTTAATTATAATCTATTTTATATACAATTTAAATAAGTTAAGTAACACTTTTTCAAATTGTGAGTAAAATATATTAGATAAGAATAGGAGGGATTTTTATGTACTACTATGGTGGATACCAAGGTTATGGTTGTGGAAATCCATGCGGATATCAACAAAATGGTTATGGTGCTGGATATGGTGCAGCTGTAATTTTAGTTCTATTTATTTTATTAGTAATAATCATTGGCGCTAGAGCTTGGGATAGAAACTAAAAAAAACTCCATTAGGAGTTTTTTTAAACTTTATCAAAATATGTTATTTTTCTTTCCATAACGTCATCTTCAATTGAATCTCTAAGTAATTTTCTAACGGCTTCACAATTAGCTATATTACGAATATAAATTTTTTCACCAGCTCTACCACTTGTACTATGACTATCAACTATAACAGAAATAGTCCCAATATGAAGTAACCTTTGATATAATGAAATAGTTAAATCAGGATCTTTAAGTAAATAAAGTTCTATTGTATTTATTTTTTGTTTAAAAAAACCTGTTTTTATTATAAGTTCATCCTTTGTAATTTGATATATTGTAAAATTAAGATTAATTGTAGTTAAAAACCTTTGCCATAAACCAGAAGGTTTCCCTTCCCACTTTATCTCAAAATCAACATTACTAATACTTTTATCATCCTTCATAATCCACCTCAAACTAATTATAACAAAACATATAAAAATGAGCAAACCAATATTTATTTTTTTTTATATTTGTGATAAAATAGCACTATTGGTGGTGGTTTGATGTTTAAAAAGCTTGATATTATTGATGATATGAATAAAAAAGACTTAAAAATACTAAGAAGTGTTAGTAAAGAAGTTACATTTCCTTTATCAGATAGTGATAAAGAAATAATAGAACACATAATTAAACACTTAACATATAGTCAAATAGAAAAATATGAAAAAAAATATGATTTACGACCTGGAATGGGATTAGCCTTTCCGCAACTTGGAATATTAAAAAGAATTATTGTTATTGTAGATGAATATGAAGATGGAAAATTCAAAAATTACGTTGTCATAAATCCAGAAATTGTAAGTAATTCAACGGAAATGATTGCCGCAGATGCTGGAGAAGGATGTTTAAGTGTTAATCGTGAAATTGAAGGGCATGTAAAAAGATATGCTAGAGTAACTGTTAGCGGATATGACATTGATGGTAATAAAATTAAAATTAGAGCGAGAGAAGAATTATCAATTGCTTTTCAACATGAAATAGATCACTTAAATGGTATTTTATTCTATGATAGAATAGATAAAAATAAACCATTCTATAGTGAATATGAATTAAGATTAATATAACACTTTATGTGTTATTTTTTTTGTGTTATAATAAATTTGGTGATAATATGAATAATTTTAAGAAAAAAGCACTTTTATACACAGTTAAAATAATTATAACTGTTCTAATTGCATGTTTAGGTTGCATTTGGATATACTATAATGCATAAGGAGGATTATATGAACAATAAAGTTGTAATTATCGGATGTGGCAATGTTGGAATGAGCTATATATATGCTATGTTAAATCAAAGAACATATGTAAATGAAATTGTCTTAATTGATTTAAACAAAGAAAGAATTATAGGAGAAGTAATGGATTTAAATCATTGTCTAGCATTTGCTCCATCTAAGATTAATATTAAAGTTGGAGATTACAGTGATTGTAAAGATGCCAAAATAGTTTGTATAGCTGCAGGAGCAAATCAAAACCCAGGTGAAACTAGAATGGATTTAATTAGTAAAAATAGTGTTATTTTTAAATCTATTGTAGAAAATGTTATGAAATATAATTTTAATGGAATATTTTTAGTAGCAACTAACCCACTTGATGTTATGACATATCTAACATATAAATATTCAAAACTAAAACCTAATCAAGTTATTGGTAGTGGTACAAGCTTAGACACATCTAGATTAAGATATTTAATAAGTGATAAATTAAAAATAAGTCCTAAAAATGTACATGCATATGTTATTGGAGAACATGGAGATTCAGAATTTGTTCCATGGAGTAATGCAAACATAGGACTTCAAAATATAAAAGATTATTTAAATCTAGAACAAATGAAAGAAATTGATACAGAAGTTAAAAATGCAGCATATAAAATAATAGAAAAAAAAGGTGCTACTTATTATGGAATTGGTATGTGTTTAGTTAGAATTACTAATGCCATTTTAGGAGATGAAAATGCTATTCTAACTGTATCTAATTATGATAAAGAAAATGATATATATATAGGGTTACCAGCCATCATTAATAAAAATGGTGTTAAAAATAAAATATATATTGAATTAAATAATGAGGAAACAAATAAATTACAAAACTCAATTAATATAATTAAAGATGCCATAAATAAAATAAAACAATAAGTCTTACAAACTTATTGTTTTTTATATTTCATTTTTGGTGTAATAGCACTTAAATAATAATCTGATATATAAGTAATTTCTCCATCAATATTTTTTCCTGTATAAATTTCTATTTCTTTTTTTAATTCATATAATTTTTTTAAATTGTCTTGATAATTAAGATCATCTACTTTACCATTTACTCCTATAAATACATTTTTATTACAACTAATTAACTTTTTTAATATTTCTAAATCATCATAATATAAATCTGATACATAAAAATTAATAAAATTAAGTAATCTTTTTTTATCACAATAATTTAAATAAACATCATTTTTATTAATTGAAATAGAGCCATTTATCGAAACAACTTTATTATAAAGTCTTTCATCTTTTCCTTTATTAGAAAGTGATATACCAATTGCATCATTTTCTATATAAGGTAAAATAGAATTAATTTCTGAACTATTAAATTCAAGTACTCCCCTTTTAGGAATAAAATCCATTGTCTCTAAAAACTTTTCATATAAACTTAATATATATTTTTTTTCATTTAACCAATTTTCTAATAATATTTTACTACCTTTTTTACTTCCAATATTTCTACACTTTTCAAATTCTTGAATGTAATCCATAAAACCACCCCAAATACAAAAGTATTATAACAAAAAATATATTTATTTTCAACATTAAAGGACTAATTTCTTAGTCCTCATAATTCCAAAAGCTTAATTTTCCTTTTATATAAATCGGTTTTATAGGATAAACATTTGAAAGTTTAAAGCCATAGCAACAACAATCATTATTATTTATAATATTACTATAAACTAAAGGATTATCTTCTCTTAAAAGTTTTCTCATATTATCATCAATTTTTATACAATCTGTAATGGTTGCTTTTGCTATAATACAACCAGTTGGATATTCTAAATTTAAATGTTCATATTTTTTCATTGCCTCTTTATCAATTGACAAACCGGCATGAATTAAAAATTCTCCTCTATAATTTGTCTTCCAAGTCCTAAATTCATATTCTTTTAATCCTTCTTTTATTAAAGTTGCATAAGGTTGTTTAATAGTTAAAACTTTCATTTCATACTAACAATTTCTAATTTATTATTTTTATGGATTAAAATTAATTCTACACTCTTAGGATATCCTAAATCTTTTTTATAAGAAATACTACAATTTACATAATAAGCTTTTTCATCTTGCACTTTGCTTCCATTATAACTATTAGTCCTAATATTATTTACTTTTACATTAGAAACAACAGGTAATTCTTGCTTTCTATCACCATATATATTATTTTCTACATATAAATATAATGTATCTTGGGCTTTTGTTTTAAATGTTTCTAAATAAGATTCATAAACAAAATCTAATCCACCAATATCATTTTTATTTATAGCATTATCTAAACTCAAAAAATCAGTTAAAAACATTTTACTAATTATACTAGCATACTTTTCTTCATCAATATTTTTATTACTTAATACCTTTTTTAATTCTTTAAATAAACTTTTATAATAAGAACTTTCATTTTGATTTAAATTATAATTATAATTTTTTATTGTATCTATTGTTTCGGTACTAACTTTTTTATTTCCATTTAAACTTTTTATAATACTAATTATACAAAGTATTAGTATTATAAATATTAAAAGTATTATAATAGGCCATGTTTTTAATCTTCTTTTTTTCATTTTTTATCCTCACTAATCTTTTGAGTTTCTTCATATTTGGTTATCATGTCATATACAATAATATCATTTGATATTTTAATTAATTTTTCAGAATAATCATTATATTTTTTTATATAATCTAAACTAACTGTTTCCTCTTCATTTAATAGTTTTCCTTCTCCTCTACTTTGACTATAATACATTTTATTTGTAAGCCAATTACCAGATGGGAATACTACAACATTATCTTTAACACTAAATATATCATTACCAAGTGCATATTTATTTTTAAATCCAAACATGTTGCCAAGTGTTGGTGATACATCAATCATTCCCATAACATCTTTTACTTCAGTTTTTAACTGTTTATCTTTTGACCAGATAATTAAAGGAACTTTTCTATTTAATTCATAGAAATAATAATCGACATCTGTATAACCTTCATCACCTTTTTTTAAATAAGAATCAGTCTCAGCAACATAATTATAATATTTACTATATTCAGATTTTTTTAGTTTATTATCATGATCACCATAAATAATTACAACAGTATTATCTAAAATACCCTCTTTATCTAATCCATCCATTAATTCACCTAATGCTTGATCAGCATAATGAACTGATTTAAAATAACTTCCAATCGTTGTTCCCTCTAAATAAGGAGCTTCAACTTCTTCTTCCTCATTTATCTCTTCATTATATTTTTTATATTTTTTTGTAACTTTATAATCACTTACAGAATCAATATCCGTAAATGGAGTATGATTAGTAAGCATTATAAGAGTTCCATAGAAATGTTTATTATTTTCACTTATTTCTTTTATTTTAGGAATTGATTGTTTAAAAAATGATTTATCAGAAAGACCAAGTCCAATCGTTTCATCTATATTGTAGTCTTTTTTATAGCAATAAAATCTATCATATCCTAAACTTTTATGTGTAATATCCCTATTCCAGAAAGAACAATTATTACCATGCATACTAAATACATAATACCCTTTTTCCTTAAATTTTTTTTGAGTTGTTACATAATTTCTATCAAAATAATTCATAAATACAGTACCACTAGATGATGGCATTAAACTTGATGCGAATGTAAATTCTGTATCACTACTAGTACCTACACTTTCTTGTGAATAAAAATTAGAAAAATATAAACCTTCACTTGCTAAACGTTTTAAATTAGGAGCAACATCTATACCATTAAAACTTGCATCTAAAACAAAGTTTTGAATACTCTCAGCATGAATAACAAGTACATTCTTCCCTTCAAAAATATTTGTATATTTATTTACAGTAGATGTATCTTCTTTTGTATCATAATACTCTCTAAATTCTTTAGCACTTTCATCATAACCAAATAATGGATTTAATTCTGCTTTTAAAGTTGAAAACAAATCATTTAATTGATAAGTATATAATCCAAATTCCTGAACTATTGAATCTCTATTCCATTGTTTTCCTAAACGACTAATATCTCTAGATGTTAACATAGAAACAAAAAGTCCTATAAATATTATACCCACAACTAATGTATTTATAGCTCTAACTTTTCCAACTTCTATTTTCGATACTCTTTCATAATATTTTTTCTTTTTTAAAAACTTATGAACAAATATCATAGCAACTATTTGATAAGCATAAAAGAAATCCTTTAATTCTAATATATTCTTTATAATAGCATCACTAACACCAACTGCTTGTGTTGATGATTTTAAAAGAGAAAATGATGCGAATGATAAATAATTTGTATAATAAACAGA
Source organism: uncultured Bacillota bacterium (assembly GCA_902492995.1). Classification (GTDB taxonomy): domain Bacteria; phylum Bacillota_I; class Bacilli_A; order RF39; family UBA660; genus OMSK01. The sequence continues at coordinate 11,067 of CABUNR010000017.1, forward strand.
GTTAACAACACAATCTACGACAAAAATAATTGACCATATAAAATAATACTTAAATTGATGTTTTGGTTTAAATAAATATCCAAATGCACCAATTATAAGAATAACCGCTAAATCTGCTACTACAGGTTTTATATTAAAATAATTTTTTACTGTAAAAAACCTAACTAAATATGCATTTATTAATGATGTTAAAACAAAAGTCATAAATAGTATATTAGTACTTATATAACTCTTAGACCATTTTTTTAAGCTTTTAAAAAAATCTATAAAGTCTTTTTTTAAGGCTTTCACACCAATATATTCTTTTATTTTTGAAAATTTTATATTTTTTTTCATAAATTCACCTCTAATACTTCATAGAGTATATCACTTTTTAAAAATTTTTTCAATTAAAAAAAGATGTCAATTTTTTATTGCTTTAAACATCTTTTTCCATAAATCTTTTGACGAATAATTTAAAATACCTTCTTTATATATTCTAAGACCATATTTAGTTAAAATTAATATAGTTATTATCACTATTATAATTGATATAACCATATCAATTATACCTATTTGACCTAATGCTAATAAAGATGGTGACAATATTGCTGATATAAAAGGAAAATATGATAAGATTCTTATAAATAATGCTCCTTTAAATACACCAGCCATCATAGAAAGATAATAACCTATTAAAGAAATAATAATTATTGGAGTCTGTAATTGATTAAAATCTTCTGCATTAGTAGTCATAGAAGCAAGTATACCTGCTACTAAGGAATAAGCTATAAATGTTAATAACATTAAAAATAAAGTAATAGGTATGATATATACTAATTTATTTACAAAACCAGTTATAGATATACTATTTATAATTTTAACTACTTCTGCATCTATTCCTCCAGATGACGGAATAAGTTTTTTTATCAAAAAGCCAATTAAACAATATACTACTAATAATAATCCTTGTAATATTACAAATAAATTACCAGCAATTACTTTTGAAAAGAAATGTGTTTTATAAGAAACATTAGATATTATAATTTCCATCCCTCTAGTAGATTTTTCATCATTTACCTCTGATCCTATTAATTGAATTAAAATAAGTGATAACATGAAAAATGGTAAAATAACTATCGGAAAAACAGTTGTCATAATCATTTCCATATTTTCATCTTCTGATTTCAAATTTTTATCCAACAATTCTCTTTTTATATTAACTTCTTTATATATATTATTTAAATCGTTATAATCTATATTACTATTATCTATAGCAATCATTATTTTAGTATTATTAATAGCATTAGACAAAATTTGATAATCAATTGTATTTATATAACCTAAACTAATTAAAGATACATCTAAAGTATTTTCTTTATCATCATTTATAATCAAAACAATTTCATTTTCTTTTAAATTCTTAACTAATTTATCTTTAGATTTATTTGATTTTTTTATATTATAACGTAACTTATCACTACTACTTATAGAATTATTTGATTTTTCCAAATTAGATTTTAATAAATCATAAGATTTATCTGTATTATCAACCACATATATTTTTGTACTTTTATTAAAATCTCCACCAAACAAATTAATAATTGAATCCATATTAATAACACAAGAAATTATAATTACAAGCAATATATTTGTAATTAAAAACCATTTTGTTTTTATTTTTCTATTTAAACTAGTTTTTGTTAAAAATAATAATTTATTTACCATATTCCATACCTACCTTTGATACAAATATTTCATTTAATGATGGTTCTTCTACAACAAATTTAACAACATTGTCTTTTTGTTTTACAACATTAAAAACTGAAGATATAAATGAACTATCCTTTATTTGAACTAAAAACTCATCAGATTTTTCTATAACTTTAACAACTCCAGGAATTTTAGTTAAATCTTCCCTCTCAATATCCGCCTTAATAAAAATATTTTTCTTTCTATATTTTTCTTTTATATCAGATAAATTACCTGATAAAACCGTTTTACCATTTACGATAATAGCAAGCTTTTTACAAAATAGTTCAACATGTTCCATACGATGAGAAGAAAATATAATCATACTACCTTCATTAGATAATTCTATAATTTCATTTTTAAAAAGTTCAACATTAAAAGGATCTAATCCAGAAAAAGGTTCATCTAATATTAATAATTTGGGTTTATTTAATATTGCTAAAATAAATTGAATTTTTTGTTGATTACCTTTTGAAAGTTCTTTTATCTTTTTATTTTTATATGAAGCCACATTAAATTTATCAAGTAAAAAATCAAGTCTTTTTAAAATATCACTTTTAGACATACTTTTTAACTTACCATAAAATAAAGCTTGTTCCTTAACTGTTAACTTAGTAAGTAAACTTCTCTCTTCAGTTAAAAAGCCAATATTATCAGTAACACTATAATCAATTTTTTTAGAATCTAATGTTATAGAACCACTACTAGGTTCAATTAATCCCATAATCATTCTAAAAGTAGTTGTTTTGCCTGCACCATTTACACCTAAAAGTCCAAAAATCTCTCCTTTATCTACTTGAAATGACAAATTATCAACAGCTTTAAAATTTCCATAATACTTTGTAACATTTTCAACTTTTAACATAATATCACCAATTTAATTTTACAATAATTTCAAAAAAAATAAAAGAGGTTTACCTCTTTTAATAACAAATGCATGAACCAAGAATGATTGCAAGTAGGATATATAAAACAACTAAGATTACAAATCCACTTCCACCACGTCTTTGTTCAGTACATGTCTCCTTACAATTATTTTGACAAGACATAATAAACCTCCTTATCTACTAGATATAAGCCCCTAGTATTATGATTAAAAGAATAAATAAAACTAAAACAATAGCAGCTCCTGATACACCTGAATTACACATATAACATTCCTCCTTTTTTTTATCTTTTCACATTATTCTATGGAAATTTTTCTTTTATGTGATTACTTGTGTTTATTTTTCTTGTAATTTAAGTTATTTTTTGATAAGATATAATTGTGTTTTAAAGGAGGATAAAATGAAAAAGAAAATATTAATTATTTCACTTTGTAGTATATTATTAATATGCTCTGGTTGTAAAAGTAAAGTAGAACTTAAAGATGGTAAAGAAGTTATTGCTAAAGTTAAAGGAAAGGATATTACTGCTGAAGAATTATTTGATAAATTAAAAGAAAACTATGGTTCAACTGTTCTTATAAATATGATTGATGAATATATAGTTAATAAAGAAATTAAAGATGATTCTGAAGCTATAGAATATGCTAAAGCTCAAGTTGAATCAATGAAAAGTCAATATAAACAAGCTGGATATGACTGGAATACTGTTTTAACACAATATGGATATTCTAGTGATAAAGACTTAATTAATGATTATGCAAATGATCGCAAAAAAACTTTAGTAGCTAAAGAATATATAAAAAAAGAAATAACAGATGACGAAATAAATGAATATTATGAAAAAGAAATTTATGGAGATTATACTGTTAAACATATATTAATATCTCCTGAAGTAAAAGATGATATGTCTGATGAAGAAAAAGAAAAAGCAGAAAAGAAAGCTAAAGAAAAAGCTGAAGAAGTTATAAAGAAATTAGATAATGGTGAAAAATGGAAAGATCTAGTTAAAGAATATTCAAGTGATACAGCATCTGTTGAAAAAGAAGGATTAATTGAGAATTTTACTAAAGGTGATGTTGTTGATGAATTCTTTAATGCAACTTTAAAATTAAAAGATAATGAATATACTAAAGAACCAGTTCAAAGTACTTATGGATATCATGTTATCTTAAAAATAAGTAATACTAAAAAACCAAGTCTTAATAAATCAAAAACTAAAATATTAAATGCTATTAGTGAAAATAAATTAAATAATGATAAAAATTTATTTAATAATACATGGAAGAAAATTAGAGAATCATATAATTTAGATATAGCAGATTCTACTATATCTAAAGGTTATAAAAAATCTTTAGCAACAAAAAAAGAGGACTAAATCCTCTTTTTTAAGTACTTAAATGTTCATTTAAATTTTTTATTTTATATCCCCTACTTTTTATAAAATTAATTATAATAGGCAATTCTTCTTCTAATCTGCTATTTATTTTAAATGAAATAATACTACCACTTTTTAAGTTTTCTCTAACTTCCATATATGGACTATTTTTAACAACAATACTTGGCATAATAGTGTAATTATCATTTAACTTACATGTATCAATTATATCTTTATTTTCTACTTCTGTATAACAATATCCAACACTTTGTTTTCCAATTTTTTCTATAATAGTCTCCATCCATACAAATGAACTATCTAAATAATCATTATTGTAACTTAAATTGCCTATAACATGATTTTCTCTTATTAAAATAGGAACTAAATTACTATTTTTTTCTAACCATTTACCATCAACAAAAAAATTACCTTTAACACCTTTTTTATCTAATATATTGATAATATTATCAATATTACTATTTGCATCAACTAAAAATATTAAACTAACCATTTTTTTATTTTGATTACCACTTATTATATATTTGTGTTTATTTTTTTCTAACAAAATACTTGGATTAACTTTTTTTAAAACAATCAATGATTCTTCAAAACTACCATATCTTTTCATTTTGCTATAACTTCTATTTAAATCAACTTTAACACCACTAACACCAGGTATTATTTTATTGCCAACTATAGATGCATCTATATAATCTTTTTGATACTTATTACTAACACTCTTTATATTAATCATGATATCATCATATTCTTTTACAACACTAATAGTTTTTTCAGTATAAAAAAAACTAAATCCTATTAAAGAAATAAATCCTATAATTTGAAATAGTTTTTTCATAACATCACCTAATTAAATATATGTAAATAATTTATTTATTTTCATAATTTAAATGTTTTAATTTATCTAATACAAATTTTCCATTTTTTCTTACTAGTACATCATCAAAATAAAGCTCTCCTCCACCATATTCTTCTCTTTCTATTAAAACTAAATCAAAATGAATACTAGAATCATTTCCATTATAAGCATCATAATATGCTTGACCAGGTGTAAAATGAATACTACCAATTATTTTTTCATCAAATAAAATATCTCCCATTGGATTTTTTATAAAAGGATTAAGTCCAATTGCAAATTCTCCAATATAACGTGCTCCATCATCAATATCTAAAATTTCATTTAATTTGTCTGTATTATTAGATGCTTTAGCCTCTATAATTTTTCCATCACGTAATTTTAGTGAAATATTAGAAAAAACATATCCTCTATATGGATTTTTAGTATTAAAAGTAATAATCCCATTTACACTATCTTTAATAGGGGCTGTATAAATTTCACCATCTGGTATATTATACTTCCCACAACATGGTATAGCAGGCATTCCTTCTATACTAAATGTTATATCAGTATTAACTCCTACAATTCTAACCTTTTTAGTATTTTCCATAACTTCTTTTAAAGGAAGTATATCTTTGTACATTTTATCATAAGCAATACACATTGCATTAATTCCAAACAACTTAAAATCATCAGTTTTCATATTAGCTTTATAAGCATCAAGATTTGATGGATAGTTAAGTAATACCCATCTTCTTTCATTAATTCTAACATGATCTATTTCTTTTATAGCATCACCTATTTCCCTCCTTATTGAAGCTTTTACATTACTTGATTCAAAATCATTAATAGAATACCTTATAGATATAAAGCAATCAAAGTTATCTATATCAAATTGTTTATGTTTTTTTATTTCATTTATTCTACTTTTATTTGTTAATTCTAAAAGAGCTGCATCTAATGATTGATTCTCAATTCTAACAAACGGAATTCCTTTATTATTTACAATCTCTTTAATTAAACATTTAATTAAATAATTAGCCTCACTTGTCTGTGTTGTAATTAAAACACGATCATTTTCTTTTACATCTAATGAATAATTTACTATTGTTTTACTTAAACTATTTAATTTCTCTTCCAATTTATCACTCCTTTTTATTTATTACATAATATATTATGAAAGGGGTTTTAATATGTATTATAACAATCCAAATTTCTATAATAATCAAACATTTTATAAAAATAAAAATGATGACAGATTTGTTGGTGGATTCTTAGGGCCTTTTGTATTAGGAGGAATAACAGGAGGACTATTAGCACCTGCCTTCTATCAAAGACCATACTATAACAATTATTATCCATATCCTGTATCATACTATTATGGAGGATATTATAGATAAAACGATTTTTAATCGTTTTTTTTAACTTTTAGGATTGAAAATTAATGATAAGAAAAAAGATATTATAATTGCGGATATTATACCTGTTGCAGTTAAATCAAACATTCCAGAGAAAAGTCCAATAAGACCTAATTCTTGAGCTTTTTCTAATGCACCATGAATTAACAAATGCCCAAAGCTTGTTATAGGAACTAATGCCCCACCTCCAGCAAATAAAATAATTCTATCATACAAACTAAATGTATCTAAAAAGGCTCCTATACATACAAATAAGGTTGTAACATGACCAGCTGTAAATTTTGTATTATCTAATATTATCTGCCCAAGTAAACATATAAATCCTGAAACTAAAAATGCATTTAAATATATCATATTTATACCTCCAAACTTATAGCATGAGCAATACTTGGAATTTCTCTTTTTTCATTAACACTTGTTTGTGATAAAAGAGCTCCTGTTGCAATCAATAAAACTTTATTAATTTTTTTCTTTTTCATTAAATCAAATACATATGAATAAACAACTAGTGGTGCACATGCAGGACCACTTCCACCTGAATATACTGCTTGATTTTCTAAATCATATATCATACAAGCTGTATCATCATAATTTTTAAGTTCAATATTATATTCTGATTTCATATAATCTTTTAATATATCCCTACCATATTTACCAAGATCACCACTTAATATTAAGTCATAATAATCACTAGTTCTTTTGGTCTGTTTTAAATGTTTATAAAGTGTATCGGCCATTGCCGGGGCCATTACTGCCCCCATTTGATAAGCATCTTTAATACCCATAGTATTTACAACCCCAATAGTTGATGACTCAACTTTTATACCACTTTTTTTATTTGATAAAAAAGCACTTGCCCCACCTGTTACGGTAAATGTAGCCGTTTTAGGTTTTGGTCCACCATATTCAACTGGATATCTAAATTGTTTTTCTGCTGCATTATTATGTGATGAAACAGATGCTATACAATTTTTTATTTGGCCTGCTTCAATCATATTAGAAGCAATTATTAATCCTTCTACACTACTAGCACATGCACTAAATATTCCTAAATAAGGAATTTTTAAATCTAAAGCAGCAAAATTAGAAGAAGTTATTTGATTTAACAAATCACCTGATATAAATAAATCTATATCAGATTTAAGCTTAGAAATTTTATTTAATAATATTTCAACACTATCTAAAAGAATTTTTGATTCAGCTTCTTCAAAATTTTTACATCCAAAATAAAATTCATCATAACTTTTATCAAAATATGAACTAAGTGGTCCTTTTTTTTCATATGGTCCTGTTATCGTTGATACCTCATTTATATATACATTGTTATATTTAAATGTCATATGCTACCTCCAAAAAATAATATTCTAATAATTCCAAATACATATGCACTAACAACTCCGAATATTATTACAGATCCTGTTAATTTAAGCATATTAGTGCCTATTCCTGTTACTAATCCTTCTTTTTTATAATCAAGTGCAGCACTTTGCATTGCATGAGCAAATCCTGTTATAGGAACAAACAAGCCTGCTTTTGCAAAATTAACCCAATTATCAAAAAAACCTAAACAAGTAAATAAACATCCCAAGAAAATTAAAGTTACTATCATAAATGATCCTGCATCTTTAGTTGATATTTCTAAAAAACTAGAATAAAATTCAACCAAAAATTCTCCTATAATTCCCATAATTCCACCTATAAAAAAAGCTATTATTCCATTAGATAACCTATTTTCTTTAGGTGTATGTTTTTTTACTATTTTCTGATATTTATTTTTTTCCATGTTATCACCTTTTCTTATTATGAAAAAAAAATTTTTTTGTATACAAAAAAATTAGATTTTAAATCTAATTTTTGCTTAATTTTTTTTGTTTTTTAAGTTCTTTTTCAAATTTATTATCTTGATTTTGATGATTTTTTTCTTGATCATCTTTTTTCAAATTTAAATTTATCTTACAAATATTCTCAATTTTATTTATTTTCATAAATCCTTTCTAAAATAAAGTATTTACAATTATATGCACAATCTTTATTTAAATAATTTTCTAAATTATCATAATTATTTATTTTATTGAAATATTTATTATCTTTTTTACAAAAGCCTTTAAGTCTTAATTTACCATATGACCAATCACCTACTATATAATCATATGATTCAAAATAATCAGTTAATTTTTTTTCAATCTCTTCTAAATCAAATCCTTCTCTATAATCTTTTATTATTTTAAAATTCATTTCATTTATTACTTTATTCATTAATATCACCTAAATAAATTATATCATATTTAACTTTTATTTGTACTAGAAAATGGATAATAATATGAAGGAACAGTACCATTAATTAATTTCATTACAATAGGAATATTTGTACTTACAACTATTTCTTTTGTCTTAAAAGGTATTATAACTTGCATGTATACCTTTACATTAGCACTTACCTTAACTAAAGCATTATTTATTCCATAACTTTCTACATCTGTTTTTATATCAGTTACAACATCGCCATTTAAATTTATTTTAACAGGTATTTTAGGGCCTAAATTAGATATTAGTGAATTATTAAATACAATACCTGAAGGTATTTCATATATTATACCTTTTTTTAATTTTTCTAAATCATAACTGCTTAATATAGTACTAGATAATTCTAATTCATCAATACCACCAGATTCTAATTGTTCTAAATAATTTTGTACATATATAGTTATTTTATTTAAAACAGTATTTACTATAACAGGATTAAAATCAGTAGAAACATTATTACCGCTACTGTCTTTCTTTTCTATAAATAAATCTTCTTTATTCATATCTTTAAACACATTATTATTAACTGCCTCAGTAATCATAATAGTCGCAATTGATTTTGCCTTCTTTTCTGCATACGTCATAAGAATAGGTGTTATTTTTTTACCAATTATATTTATTAAAAATATTACTGTAATTATTATTAAAAAAAATATTAATATAAACTTATCCTTTTTAGTTAATTTATTTTTATGTTTTTTTAGCCTTAAATTTATTTTCCTTCTTTTTAAATGAGCCCTTCCCTTCACTTATACCACCTATTAAAGTATATTTTATTTATAAAAAAAAATTAGTAATCATACTAATTTCTATACAAATAAATATTTTTCATGACAAAACTTAACTTGTTCCTCTTCTTTTTCTTTATATTTTTCAACTAAACATACTCTCTTTTTTTGTAAGCTTGATTTTACATCTATAATTCTTTGGTTAGTAGACCCTCTAAATAGTGCCGTATCACTTTTAAGTTCTAACATAAATTTTCCATCTACTAAAACATCAATATTTTCTAAAAATTCCATTATATATTTATTAGATTTAGAAAGTGTTATTAACTGTTCATAAGTATAGCCTGTATAACACCATATATTCATATTTAAGCTTTTTGCATATTTAGCAAGTTCACTACATGCTTCTGGTTGACACATAGGATCGCCTCCAGAAAAAGTCAATCCATCTTGTAATTTTAATTCAGATATTTCATTTTTAATATAATCTAAATCAATTAATTCTCCTCCATTAAAATCATGTGTGCATTTGTTATGGCAACCAAAACAATTATGAGGACACCCCTGTGTCCAAATAACCGTTCTGATTCCTTCACCATCAACAATACTATCACTTTGTAAATCAGCAGCTAACCTTATTTTCATATTATTCAGCTTCTTTAGCAGCTTTAATTACATCTTTTATTCCAGTATGTTTTACTCTATCTTTTTCTTCAGCTCTCTTACCATTATTGAAACGTTTTACATCTCCAGCAAGATACCCTGTTACTCTTCTAATTCTTTCAAATCCTACACCTTCACCAACTAATTTTTCCATACTATTCCTCCTAACAACTACATTTAATTTTTTCTAAAGGTACACTTTCAAATTCTTTTCTACCACATCCTGGGCAAACATCCTTAATTACACCTACATATCCACATACAGGATCTCTATCAACAGGGTGGTTAATTGCTCCATATCCTATTCCTGACTCTTTCATAAGTCTAATAATACTTTCAAATGCCTCAACATTTGATGTAGTATCCCCATCCAATTCAATATAGGAAATATGTCCACCATTTGTTAACGCATGATATGGTGCTTCTAATTCTATTTTTCTACTAATACTTATATTAAAACTTACAGGTACATGGAATGAATTAGTGTAATATGCTTTATCAGTTACACCCTTAATTTTTCCATATATAGCTCTATCTATTCCAACAAAACGACCAGATAATCCCTCTGCAGGAGTAGCTATTAAAGTAAAGTTTAAATTATATTTTTTAGAATATTCATCAGCTTTATTTCTCATAAATCCAATTATTTCAAGTCCTAATTTTTGAGCTTTCTCATCTTCAGCATGATGTTTTCCAATTAATGCCTTAAGACATTCTGCAAGTCCTATAAATCCAAATGTTAAACTACCATGTTTTAGTATTTTTCTAAGTCTGTCTGTTGGTTTTAATTTATCACCATCTGTCCAAACTCCTTGTTGTAGTAAAAATGGAAAATTATAACATTTTTTATTACATTGAATTTCAAATCTCTCTAATAGTTGATCTTTTACAAGTTCCATAATTTCAGATAATTCATTATAGAAACCATCCATATCAGCTTCTTCTCTTTCTTTTAAACATATACCATGTTTAATTGCTATTCTAGGTAAGTTTATTGATGTAAATGATAAATTACCTCTACCACCAGTTGTTTCATTATCTGGATCAGTAACATCACTCATAAGTCTTGTTCTACATCCCATATAACCTACTTCAGTTCTATAATCTCCTTCCTTATAATAAGGAATATTGTGAGGAGCATCTAAGAATGAGAAATTAGGAAATAATCTTTTAGCAGAAACTTCACAAGCTAATTTAAACATATCATAATTTTTATCTTCTTTATTATAATTAACGCCTTCTTTAACTTTAAAAATTGAAACTGGGAAAATTGGTGTTTCTCCTTTTCCAAGTCCATCATTAGTTGCAAGTAAGAAGTTTTTAATAACCATTCTACCTTCACTAGAAGTATCAGTACCAAAATTTATTGAAGAAAATGGCACTTGAGCTCCAGCTCTTGAATGCATTGTATTTAAATTATGAACAAATGCCTCCATTGCTTGATAAGTAGTTCTATTTGTTTTTTGTAAAGCTTTCTCATAACTTTTTTCAAATATTCTCTTTACAGTTGATGATTCTTTATAAAAATTTGCAAATTCTTCTATATCTACATCAATTGAATTTAATTTATCTATTTCTTTTACTACTCTATCTATATTTACAAATGATAATAGATCACTAAAGTCTAATAAATCATATACTTCTTGTTTAAATTGTTTTTTAAATGTTTTTAAAACTCCAGGTGCCATATAAAAATCGAACGCTGGTATTGATTGTCCACCATGTTGATCATTTTGATTTGATTGAATTGCAATTGCTGCAAGTGCAGAATAACTCATTATATCATTTGGTTTTCTTAAATATCCATGTCCAGTAGAAAAACCATTTTTAAATAATCTATCTAATTCGATTTGCATACATGTTGTAGTACCCATTGGCATAAAATCCATATCGTGAATATGAATAGTTCCATCATCATGAGCCTTTGCAAATTTAGGTTTCATCAAATATGATTTTGCAAATTCTTTTGATATTGTACTACCATATTGTAACATTGTACCCATAGCAGTATCACCATCAACATTTGCATTTTCTCTTTTTGCATCTTCTTCCCCTGCTGTTTTAAGTCCTAACCCTTCAATTGACTTCAAAAATTTATGTGTTTTTTTCTCATCGAAGAATAATTTTCTTGAATTAGCTCTTCTCTCACGATAATCCTTAAATGAAGTATATACATCACTATAACCTTTTTTATCAAGTTCTTCTTCAATCATATCTTGAATTTCTTCAATTTTTATTTGAGCTTTTTCTAATTTTTCTATTTTTGATATAACAGCTTGATATATTTTTTGAATATCTTTTTCTGTATATTTATTTTCTTCTTCATCAAGCTTTACACTATCAAACCCTTTTTTTATAGCAATAGCAATTTTTGAACCATCAAAATCTACCTTTTTACCATTTCTTTTAATAACATATTTTGTTTCTACTAACTCATCAACCATTGTCTTAACTCCTCCTACTTTCTAGATAAATTTTATCTCAAAAAAATTATCAAGTCAATAACTTTTTAATAATATTTTAAGAAAATTTGTTCGCTGGTTTGTTTTGCCTTTATTTTATAACATTTTTTTAAAAAATAAATTTTCACTTTTTTACATTTTTTTATTTTTTTATTTTTTTACAATTTGCAATTTTAGAGGTTTTCTCTTATTTTTCAAGACTTTCTATAAAATAACGTTTTAAATATTTTTTTTCATTTTTTTAATTTTTAAAAAATATAGTTTTTTTATTTTCCTAATTTTTTTAATTTTTTAAAAATAAACTATAACCCATTTTTTATTTTAGAATACATTAATATTAGGAGGATAAAATATATGAATTTTTCAGATAATTTTTTTAAAAAAATAGAGAAAAAAACAAATGTAAGTAAAGATACTATTTTAGATTTAGCAACTAAATTACAACAAGGTGATATGAAAGATGAGAATAATCTAAGAAGTGTTATAAAAGAACTTAGTAAATTAACAGGAAAGGAACTTTCAAAAGAAAAAGAAGATAAAATAATAAGTGCTGTACAAAATGATAATATTCCAAAAGATATTGATAAAATGATATAAAAAAAAGGATTTAGAAATGATTTTAAAATCTACACAATTCATGTAGAAATTTATTAGATCAATTCTTTAATCCTTTTTATTTTATTGGAGCTATTATAGAAAAAATGGAAAAATTTCTTAAAATTCCAAATATAATAGTTATTGCAACTAAAATGTACCATAGAAAATTTGGATAAATATTATCATTTTTTTTAAATGTTATCCAATTTTTTAATTTTATTATTAAATAATATAGTAAAAATGGAACAACAATAATTATTAAAAGATTGTTATGTATCGCTCTTTTAAAATCTAATTGCATTAATGAAAAAAAAGCTCTTGTAATGCCACACCCAGGACAATATAAACCAGTTAATTTATAAAAAATACATGGAATTCCAATATGGTATATATTATATATTTTATAATATAAAAAAGAAAAAAATAGTACACTTATAAATAATATAATAGATACTATAATTCTCTTTTTAGTTGTATCAAAATAATTTTTACACATAATTATACTAAACTATTTAAATCATTTTGCATTAAACAATAATTAACAATTTGAAATCCAAATAATCCAAGGATTATATATAAAACAGATTGATCTGATGCTGGTATATCATTTTTAATTTTAGCTTCATATATTTCTTTACCCATTTTATAATTCCAATAAATACTATATAAACCACATGTTATTATTGTAAATAAAAATGCCTTTCCACCTGAAAAATCCACATCATCATTAACTCTAGCAGCAGAATCAGTAAGATTTATAAACCAGAATATACCATAAATTCCACATGTTATTATTGATAAAATAACACAAGTAGCAATATTCTTTTTTTCCATTATAACACTCCTCTTTCCCTTATATAAGCTAATTATACCATAAATAAAATTTTTTATATAGCTTTTTTGAATATATTTAACTTGTTTTACATATAGTTTAGTGATTATGGAAAGTAGGGATTAAATGGAAAAAACAGATGTTATAAGAAGTATTACAGAACGTACAGGTGGTGATATATATTTAGGAGTTGTTGGGGCTGTTAGAACAGGAAAATCAACATTTATAAAAAAAGTGATTGAAAAACTAGTTGTCCCTAATATTGAAGATGAATATGAAAGAAAAAGAACTTTAGATGAAATACCACAAAGTGCACAGGGAAAAACTATAATGACAACGGAACCAAAATTTGTGCCTAGTAATGCCGCAAATATAAAAATAGACGATTTTAATACGAATATAAGATTAATTGATTGTGTTGGGTATGTTATACCAGAAGCTAAAGGTTATGAAGATGAAAATGGTCCAAGAATGGTAAAATGTCCATGGTATGATGATGAAATACCATTTATAGAAGCAGCCGAAATCGGAACAGAAAAAGTTATCAAGGACCACTCATCAATTGGTATTGTTATAACAACAGATGGTTCATTTGGTGAAATCAATAGATCTAGTTATATAGAAACAGAAGAACGTGTTATAAATGAATTAAAATCTTATGGGAAACCATTTATAGTAGTTTTAAATTCATCTCATCCAATGTTACCAGAAACAGAAAGATTAGCAACTAATTTAAATGAAACTTATAAAGTTCCTGTATTACCTATAAATATAGAAAATATGAGTGATAAAGATATCTATGATATACTAAAAAATGCATTATATGAATTTCCAGTACTAGAAGTAAATGTTAGTATGCCAGAATGGATTGCTTGCTTATCACCAAACAATTGGCTAAAGAAAATATATATTGAAAAAATAAGAGAAAGTGTATCTGAAATAGATAAACTTAAAGATATAGATTTAATAACAAGTCATTTTAATGATTGTGAATATATAAATAAAGCTTATCTATCAGATGTTAACACCTCAACAGGAATTGTTACAGTAACACTTGAAGCACCAGCTAACTTATATAATGATATATTAAAAGAAATTATTGGTATTGATATAGGAAATAAAGCACAATTATTAAATATCTTTCAAGATTATAATGAAATTAAATTAGAATATGATCAAATTAAATCAGCACTAAAAATGGTAAAACAAACAGGATATGGTGTAGCATCACCAACCCTTTCAGACATGAAACTAGATACACCAGAAATTATAAAACAAGGAAGTAGATATGGTGTTAAATTAAAAGCAACTGCTCCATCAATTCATATGATAAGGGTTGATGTAGAATCAACATTTGAACCAATTATAGGTTCTGAAATTCAAAGTAAAGAATTAATAGATTATTTAATGAAAGATTTTGATACAAATCCTGATAATATTTGGAAAAGTGAAATATTTGGTAGAAGTTTAGATGTAATTGTAAAAGAAGGAATACAAGCAAAATTATCACTTCTTCCAGAAAATGTTAGATTTAAACTATGTCAAACTCTAACAAAATTAGTTAATAAAGGATCTGGAAATTTATTTACTATTGTATTATAAAAAAATAACTAATTAGTTGTTTTTTTTATTACTCTTAAAATATTATATAAAGATGAAGTAAAGTAAATGTTGGAAAATTTTAAGAGAAAATACAAGTTATATAATT
>CABUNR010000018.1:0-26384 GCA_902492995.1 uncultured Bacillota bacterium
ATATTCGAATTAATTTATCTTTTTATTTAGTGAGTACTTGACAGGTACTAGTATCAAGTCTTACTTTTTTTTGTATAAAAAACAGTCTTTTTCATGTGAATATATAATACCTATTGCTTGAAGATATGAATATATAATTACTGTTCCTACAAATTTCATTCCGCGCATCTTTAAATCTTTTGATATATTTAAAGATAAATCAGATTTATCTTTATCTATTTCATAATATATTGTACCTTTAGCAAAAGTTTTTAAATAATTGTAAAATGATCCATATTCTTCTACTATCTTTTTAAATATTTTTGCATTATTAATACTGGCTTTTATTTTTAATTTATTCCTAACAATATCTTTATTTTGTAATAATTCATTTATTTTAACTTCATCATATAAACATACTTTATTTATATCAAAATTATCATAAGCTTTTTTAAATGCTTCTCTTTTATTTAAAATACATTCAAATGAAAGTCCTGCTTGAAATGATTCTAAAATTAACATTTCAAATAAATAATCATCATCAACAGATAATTTGCCCCACTCATTATCATGATACTTTATATATTTAGGATTATTTGAATTACACCAACTACATCTTTTCATTATTTTTAATTCCTTTTTCAAAATTTAATAAATATTTTTATTCGAAATACCTCCACCATAACCCTTTACCATTTTGTGCAACTACTCTGTGCCATGGAATGATAAGACATATAGGATTCCAACCAACAGCACTTTCTACAGCCTATGTAGACATTTTTTTATTTTTTTAATATAAGATATTTCTTTAGCAATATCATTATATGTTACTACTTTACCATATGGTATTTTAAGCATTAAATCAATAACCAGCTTTCTAAAGGGTGTTAAATTATTTATTTTATATTTTGAAGTAAATTTCACTTCTTCACCATTAAAATAAATATCTAACCATTTTTTTATTTCATCAAAAACAGGTAATTCTTTTTCAACCATCACACCATTATGTTTAATATCATCTTTTGCATTATTAAACCATAATCCAATTAAATATTCTCCATCAATTTCTAATGTTATAGTGCCAATTGGCGACTCATAACTATCATTTTTTAACTAAATATATTTACTTTGACTTAGGTCTGATTACTTCTACATTGCCCATATATGGTTGTAGAACCTTTGGTATTTTGACACTTCCATCTTCTTGATAATTACATTCAAGAACAGCAATAAGTGATCTAGGACTTGCAATTACAGTGTTGTTTAAAGTTGCTAAATACTTATTTCCTTCTTGTGTTTTCATTCTAATACCAAGTCTTCTTGCTTGAGCATCACCTAGTGTAGAACAAGATCCAACTTCATAATATGTTTTTTGCCTTGGACTCCATGCTTCTACATCACTTGATTTAACTTTTAAATCGGCTAAATCTCCACTACAACATTCAAGTGTTCTAACAGGTACATCTAAACTTCTAAAGAATTCTACTGTATAATGTTGCATTTTATTATACCAATCCATTGCATCTTCTGGCTTACATAAAACAACCATTTCTTGTTTTTCAAATTGATGAACTCTATAAAGTCCTCTTTCTTCAATTCCATGAGCCCCAACTTCTTTTCTAAAACATGGTGAATAAGATGTCATAGCAATTGGAAGTTTACTCTCATCTATTAATTGTCCTTTAAATTTTCCAATCATAGAATGTTCACTAGTTCCAATTAAATATAAATCTTCCCCTTCTATTTTATACATCATAGCTTCCATTTCAGGGAATGACATAACTCCAGTTACAACATTACTATGTATCATAAATGGAGGAATGCAATATGTAAATCCTTTATCAATCATAAAATCTCTAGCATATGCTATTGTTGCTTCATGTAATCTTGCAATATCTCCCATTAAATAATAAAAGCCATTTCCACTAGTTCTTCCAGCGCTTTCTTTATCAAGGCCATTAAATGAATCACATATATCTGAATGATATGGTATTTCATAATCACGTACAAAAGGTTCACCAAATTTTTCTATTTCAACATTAAAGCTATCATCTTTACCAATTGGTACACTTTCATCAATCATTTGAGGTATAACAAGCATTTTTTCATTTAATTTTTCTTTCAATTCTTTTTCTTCTTGTTCTATATTTTCTAAAGTGTTATTTATGATAGTAACTTTTTCCTTTAAATTGTTGGCTTCTGTTAATTTCTTTTCTCTAAACAATAGTCCAATTTGATCACTATAACTATTTCTTTCTTGTCTTAATTTATCACCATTTTGTTTTAAGTTTCTAATTTTTTCATCTAACTCAACTACTTCATCTACAATTGGTAACTTTTCATCTTGAAATTTCTTTTTAATATTTTCTTTTACTAAATCTTTATTTTCTCTTATAAATTTTATATCTAACATATTATCTCTCCATTTCCTTTATTTTTTTAACTATTTTTTTATATTGTGGCTTATATTTATTATTAAGTCTATCATAATCTTTGCTTGTAGGTTTTTTTATTCTTGATAAATCCATATTATTTTCTAAATCTACTTTTTTGACCATCAAAGCTATCTTATTATTACTATTTATTATTCTATCAATATATTTATCATATTCTTCTTTTTTTGTTAATAATTCAACTGCATCTATTATATTCTTTGTAAATCCTACTTCTAGTAAATCATTATATGTAATATCTGTATCTTCTATTAGATCATGCAACAATCCAACAATCTTCATATTTATATCTTTTAAATTGTCACTTACATAATACAAATGATCTAAATATGGATTACCACCTTTATCCTTAATGTTTTTAAAAACAGCTCTAACTATTAATTCAGCTTTAGAATACATATCTAAATATTCTAGTTTTTCAAAATCTTCTTTTAAGTATTTTTTCAAATTATTCATATAGCCTCCAAAAGAAAAAAAGACCCTAATATAGGAGTGAAAAACACGGTACCATCCTAATTGGGTCTTAATTTAGATAACGGATTTCATCCGGAAATGTTTTCATTTCTCTCAAAAGTAGATTCATAAAATTCATATTATTAGTTTCCATCAACCACTAACTTTCTATAAATATTCCTTTTATTACTTGTCTTTATCAACGATTTACAAATTAATTTTATCATTTAAATTAATAATAGTCAACATTATTTTAAGCAACTTTTTTTACTTCTTCATATTTTAATTTTTCTTTTAATTCCTTCTTTTCTAACATTCCATATACATAAATTTGTTCATCTGTTCCATAATATATAGAATTATCTAATTTATTTTTATTTTCAGGCAAACTTCTACTTAATACATACATATTTCCTAAAAAGCTTTTATCTTCATCACTTAAATTTCTTATTATGTCAGCCAAATCATTTAAATCAGTAGTTTTTCCTTTTATAATTAAATTATTAGCAATTCTATTATTATTAAATATTCTATTTTGAATAGTACTTTCTTCTTTATTTAAATCACTACCTGTATATAAATTTCTCTCATTGTAATCAATAGATTTATTATTTTGACTATAAACATTTAAAGCAAGTGAATTTTTTAATACATTTATTAATGCCTCATCTTTATCTATATTAAATCCACCTATTTTATTTCCATTTAAAATTTCGCATAATATCTTACTTCTTAACTTTAATTCACCTATTTTTTCTATTTCTTTATCTAATTTAATCATAGAATCTTTATTTGGTTTAACATCTCCTTTAAAATAAGAATAATCAAATAAATTTTCTAACAATTGTCCAGATAAAATTGGATTTACTTTTATTATATTAAATAATTCTTCTAATCTATTAGAATAAATATAATCTTCTACTATTCTTAATGCATCAAATTTTGTTAAATTTTTACTATTTGGATCAACTTGTTTTAAAACAGTTGCTTGTCCCCAATAATTTTCTATAGAACATTTTGCAGCATATACCATATCATATCTTAATTCATCACCAGATATATTTTTATCATTTCCACTAAATATATTTTGAAAAGTTGACCACAAATTGTTTTTAAAATCATAATCATTTAATGATTCAATATTTAAATACCTAATTTTTTGTTGAACTTTATTTAAATCAGCTTGTTCTTCTATTTCTTTTAATATTGATTTTTCTTCATTTGTGTTTTCTTCTATTTTATTATTAGTAAATTGAGAAATAATATAATCATCTATTATTTCACTAATATTATCCTTATTATTTGTATATCTAATCATTTCATTTAAAATATCATTATTTGTTTTACTTAACACATAATTTCTAGCACCATTAGTTCTTGTAAAATAATTAAATTGCCCTATTAATGCATAATTTATTAAGTTTCTTATTATATCCACATCAGAATTATCATATCCATATTGTTTTAAACATATGTTTATTGCTTCTTTAAATGATTTAACTTGATAATCCATAAATTCCTCCTATTTTGCTTGATACCAGTTTTTTCCTTTTTCTATATCTACTTTCAAAGGTACATTAAATTTATATACATCTTCCATACACGTTCTTACTATACCTGTTACTTTTTCTTCTTCCTCTTTTAAAACATCAAATACTAGTTCATCGTGTACTTGAATAATCATTTTTGATTTTATATTATTTTCTTTAAAAGATGTTGCTATATCAACCATTGCTTTTTTTATTATATCAGCACTTGTTCCTTGTATTGGAGTATTAAGTGCTATTCTCTCACCACTATTTCTAATCATATAATTTTTATTAGAAAGTTCTGGAATATTTCTAATTCTACCCATTAATGTTTTTACATATCCAAGTTCATGAGCCGTTTTCTTTGTTTTATCCATATATTCTTGTATACCAGGATATGCCTTTAAATAATTATCTATAAATTCTTTTGCTTCTTTTCTTGAAATATTTAAATTTTCTCCTAGTCCATACCCACTTATACCATAAATTATTCCAAAATTAACTGCTTTAGATATTCTTCTCATCTCTTTAGTTACATCTTCCTCATCAACATCGAATATATCACTAGCTGTTTTAGTATGAATATCTATATTATTTTTAAATGCATCTATAAGTGTTTCTATATTGGCAATATGTGATAAAAGTCTAAGTTCTATTTGTGAATAATCACTACTCATAATTATTGAATTTTTACTTGGTATAAATGCTTTTCTAATTAATTTTCCATATTCATATCTAATTGGTATATTTTGTAGATTTGGCTCTATACTTGATAATCTTCCTGTTCTAGTTAACACCTGTGTATATATTGTATGAATTTTATTATCTGGAAGGATAGCATTTAAAAGTCCTTCTATATATGTTGTATAAAGTTTTGTAAGCATTCTATACTCTAGTATTTTATTAACTATTGGATGGTATTCTTTTATTTTTTCTAGAATATCTGCTGATGTAGAATATCCCGACTTATTTTTTTTAGCTCCTGGGAGATTTAATTTTTCAAATAATATTTCTCCAAGTTGTTTTGGGGATGATATATTAAATTCTTGACCAGCTTCATTATAAATATCTTTTTCCAATAATTCTATTTTTATTTTTATTTCACTGCCCATATTTACAAGTTCATCTCTTGAAACATTAACTCCATCAAATTCCATATCTCCTAAAACATATGAAAGAGGCATTTCTATATTATAAAATAAATTACTTAAATCTTTTTCTTCTATATTTTTTTTTATATCAGGATATGTTTCATATATAAATCTTGCTTTTTTGATTTGTATATCTTTATACTCTTCTTCTATTATTTTTTTCTTTTTACTAAATATTTCTTCATAAAATTTTATTTCATATCCAAACATATTAGCTAAAACAGCAATGTCATCTTTAGTATTGTATTCTAGTAAAGAAGAAGCTATCATTGTGTCAAACACAACACTATCTATTTTAATATCATTCCATTTTAAGGCAACATAAACCTTTTTTAAATCATAAGTATATTTTAAATATTTTTGATATTTAATTATTACATCTTTTATCAATTTTTTATCTATATAATATGCATTTTTATTATTGTATATTGTCATACTTATTATATTTGCGGTATGGTAGTTTGTTCCATCTAATTCTAAATAAAATGCTGAATCTGTATCTATAGATATATCTTCTATATTTTCTACATTAATATATTCTTCAATTTTATTTTCTTCTTTTATATCTATTTTTTTTATAAATGAATAAAATTCTAACTCTTTATAATACTTTAATAATTCTTTTAAATTTGGTTCTTTTATTTTTAATTCTTCTAAAGACATTTCAAGTGGAACATCTTTATATATAGTTGCTAATTCATAACTATCATAAGCACTTTTTTTATCATCTTCTAATTTCTTTTTTAATGAACCACTTATTTTATCTATATTTTGATAGATTCCATCTAAAGTTTTATATTCATGTAATAATTTTAAAGCTGTTTTTTCACCTATTCCTTTTACACCAGGTATATTATCAGATGAATCACCCATAAGTGCCTTTAAATCAATTATATTAATTGGTTCAATACCATATGCTTCTTTAAATGTTTCATGATTATATCTAATATAATCCTTTTGCTTTAATAATTTTATATCAACATCATTACTTATAAGTTGTAATAAGTCTTTATCGCTACTTATTATTGTTCCTATAAATTCATCTTCTATATCACATTTTTTTGCATATGTTCCAATTATATCATCAGCTTCATAGTTATCTATTTCTAAATATGTTATTCCTAACAAATTTAATAGTTCTTTAGCTATAGGCATTTGAAGTTTCAACTCATCTGGAGTACTTTGTCTTCCAGCTTTATAATCTTTATACTTTTCATGTCTAAATGTTTTACCTTTGTCAAAAGCAACCATCATATATTCTGGCTTTTCTTCTTCAATTATTTTATTTATCATACTTACAAATCCAAATAAAGCATTAGTCGGAAAATTTTTACTACTTTTCATTAAATTTCCATTATATGCAGTTGCATAATAACTTCTAAATATTAAATTGTTACCATCTACTAATATTAATTTTTTCATATACCCACCTGCTTACTATCATATATATATTATACCATATAATAAAATAAAATTGTGAAAAATCACAATTTTATTTTAAATTACTTGTTATTATTTTATATACTTTTTCATTATCTTCACTTAATATATATATTATATAACCATTATTTTCCTTTTTTAAAACTTTATCATATTCGTTTTTTTCTTTTTCTGAAGCTCTATCTTTTAAGGAATTAACATATATATCAAGTGCTTTTTTTACTAATTCTTTTTTACCTTTTGCAGGTTTTACTGCTATATAAAATTTAGGTTTTGTTTCATTATATGATGGTATTTTTGCTACAAAGTATTCTACTTCATTACTTGCTAGTCCAAATTGTGTCATAAGCATATTTTCATCAATTGAAACAAGTGAATTCATAACTTCATCATTCATATTTGTTACATTTTCTTCTATTTTTTCATTAATTTTTTTATCTGTTTTTTCTTTTTTCTTATTACATCCACATCCTGTTATTAGTAATAATACTAATAACAAGAATATAGAATTTCTTAAATGTTTTTTCATTTTTTATCTCCTAACTACATTTATATGTTACTTTAGCTCTATATGCTGGAAAATAATTTACTTTAGAATCCATTCCTGTACATGAAGCTCCAGCAGCATCAGTTGCTAACTTATATGCATATCCTCCATGTATTCCAGATGTATAAGGTGAACAAGTAGCAAGCCATTTTCCATATACTGCTGTACATTTACCACTACTTGTATTATCTTCTGTTGGTTCAAATGGAGGTTTATTTGATTTATCTCCTACTTTTACAAGGCCAACTTCATCTTTAGAATATATATAATCAAAATAATATCCTGTTTTATTTGTATCTCCTTCAATTCGTGTTTCAACTTTCCAAGTATAATAATCAATATCATCAATATTATCACTATCAAAACCATTTGTATCTTTATTCCCGTTTAATGTACATTTATTAGAATAATATCCTTTTGTACTTAAACCGTAATATGTACTTGATCCTTTTAGATTTATACTTTCTATTATACTATTTGTTACACTATAATTATAGCTCATTGCATATGCCCATGAATTTGCTTCTACTGTTCCACTTTTCATTAATATATTGTTTTGAGTTCTATCACTTCGTCCTATAAATCCACTTATATAATCGGATCCTTTTGTATATATATTTTTTAAAACTATTTCTTTTACATTTGTACTTGAATCAGCATACCCTACTAAACTTCCTACATAAGTATTTCCACTTGCATTTACATTTTCTAGTGTTAATCCATATATATTTGCGCTGCTTGTTTTTCCAAATACGCCAATATTATTTAAATCACCTTTAATTGGTACTTTTATATTTATATTTTTTAATGTTTTTGCACTTCCATCAAATGTACCTTTAAATGTATTAAATTCACTTCCTAGCATATAGAATTTTTGATTACTAAAATCTATATTTTTTGTAAGTTTAAATACTTTTCCAATTAATTGAATTCCAGCTGCTTCTTTAAAATCTTTAGCGTCATTTATTAAATATGGATTAGCTTCTGTTCCTGAACCTTTTAAATTAAAGGTAATTGGATTATCTTTAGTACTCTTTAAAACTATATCATCTCCACTATAGTCAAAATAGTATCCTGTTGAATCATTATCTCCACCTATCCATGTATCAAGACCTGCTTCTTCATAAAAGTTTATATCACCTATTGTGTTTTCATCAAAACCAGAAGTATCTTTATTCCCTTTTAATGTACATTTATTAGAATAATATCCTTTTGTATCTAATCCATAATATACACGTGATCCTTTTAAATCAATACTTTCTATTATACTATTTGTTACACTATAATTATAACTCATTGCATATGCCCATGAATTTGCTTCTACTGTTCCGCTTTTTATTATTATATTATTTTGGGTTTTATCACTTCGTCCTATAAATCCACTTATATAATCTGATCCTTTTGTATATATTTTTTTTAAAACTATCTCTTTTACATTGGTACTTGAATCAGCATATCCTACCAAACTTCCTACATAAGTATTTCCACTTACATTTACATTTTCTAGTGTTAATCCATATATATATGCACTATTTGCCTTTCCAAATACTCCTACATTACTTAAATCGCCTTTAATTGGTACTTTTATATTTATATTTTTTAATGTTTTTGCACTTCCATCAAATGTACCTTTAAATGTATTAAATTCACTTCCTAGCATATAAAATTTTTGCCCACTAAAGTCTATATTTTTTGTAAGTTTATATACTTTACCAGTCCAATGTATTCCAGCTGCTTCTTTAAAATCTTCAGCATTATTTATTAAATATGGGTCATCTATTTCACCAGAACCTTTTAAATTAAAGGTGATTGGATTATCTTTAATACTCTTTAAAACTATATCATCTCCACTATAGTCAAAATAGTATCCTGTTGAGTCATTATCTCCACCTATCCATGTATCAAGACCTGCTGTCTCATAAAAGTTTATATCACCTATTGTATTTTTATCAAAACCTGATGTATCTTTATTTTCATTTAATGTACATTTATTAGAATAATATCCTTTTGTACTTAAGCCATAGTTCACACGTGATCCTTTTAAATCTATACTTTCTATTATACTATTTGCAGTTTCATAATTATAACTCATTGCATATGCCCACGAATTTGCTTCTACTGTTCCGCTTTTTATTATTATATTTGTTTGAGTTTTATCACTTCGTCCTATAAATCCACTTACATAATCGGATCCTTTAATATTTATATCTTTAAGAATTATCTCTCTTACATTGGTACTTGAATCAGCATATCCCACTACACTTCCTACATAATTATGTCCTGTTACACTAATGTTTTCTAGTGTTAATCCATATACATTAGCACCAGCAGTATAACCGAATATACCAACATTATCATTATTAGATCTATTTATTTTCAAATTCGATATAGTTTTAGCGCCACCATCAAGTGTACCTTTAAATGGATTTTTATTTGAACCAATTGGTTCAAATCCATCTTTATTATCATCAGTTTCACACACTTTTGCTTTATTATCATAATCCCTAAAATCTAGATCAGTTCTTATCTTAACAATTTTACCAGAATATGTATTTCCTTTATTAACACTAGATGAAAAAGCATAAAAATCCTCTACAGAATCAATATATAAATATTCTTTATCATCTATTTTTGCTTCTTCAAGTTTACAAGGCTTTTTATCAATTGGTTTAGGTTTATCATCATTGCATTTACCATTAATATATGCCTTATTATCATTATACTGAATAGAATAACCACTAATACATAAATCAATTGCTTCACTTACAGTATTTTTTTCATTAATAATAACTATTCCACTTACAGGTCCATTTCCTTTATATTTAACATATTTATTTAAATCTGTAACTTTATTTTCTCCAATAACTGCTTTATTATCATTACCTTTTAAATTATTATGAATTAAATATTTTTCTGTTGCATCAATATATCCATATGCTGAATCTATTGCAGCTCCTCTTTGTGCAGCAGTAATCATATTAAGCAAAATAGGAACAATTATTAAAGAAATAACAGAAATAATTACTATTACAGCTAACAACTCCATAAGTGTAAAACCTTTTTTCATATACTCACCTACTATATAGATAGTATAACATATAAGTTTTAAAAAAAGTAGACTTTTGTCTACTTTTGTAACAATAATTACTCGGCCTTTGTTCCACATTCAGTACAAAATCTTCCAACTAATTTTGTACCACAATTTACGCAAAATTTTGCTTTTGGTAAATCACTATTTTCCAAACTAGTTGGTTCATCCTTCGTAATTGAAACACTTTCACTATTTTCTGGTTTAATAGTTGGATCTTCTTGTACAATAGTTTGCATAGCTGAAGCTGGTTCTGGTTGCATCATACTAGGAGCACTCATAGATTCCATAGCAACACCTTGTCTGCTTTGCTCTGATATATTTGCACCAAACATTGCACCGCCTTGATTCATCATTCCAATTCCCATAAAACCATTCATAGCACCATTTGCATTATTTGCAGCATCAACCATTGCTTCACTTGCTGCGGCATTTGCTCTTGCTCCTTGCATTGCAGGATTCATTGCATAAATTCTATCTTTTTGTGCAGCTTTGATCATGTTAGCACTTTCATCAGTTGGTGTAACACTCTTAATTGATACACGAGCAACATTTATACCATTTACTCCCCAAGTAGGATCAAGTTGTTCTTTTACAGCATTTGAAATTTGAGCAACTGCTCCAGGTAACATATCATATGAAACTTTTTGCATTGCAACAGATGCTAATGCTGGTTGTAATGCTTGCATAAAATCAGCACTAAATTGTGATTCAAACTCATCACCAATTACATAATCACCATCTACATTTCCACCTAGTGATGTATAAAATTTAATTGGATCTGTTACTTTAATTGCATATTCTCCAAAACATCTTATATCAACAGTCATTCCAAATTCACTATCTCTAAATGGAATAGGATTAGGTGTACCAAATTTATTTCCTATAATATCACGCATATTTACAAAATATACTCTTTGATCATGATTTACACTACCTGCTGTTGTAAATCTTGAACCAAATGTTTTAAAACTTTCAATTAAGCCTTTTCCAAATCCTCCATATAACATTGAAGGTTCTGTTCCTTTATCAAAAGTATATCTTCCTGCTTCTGCAGTAAAATCAACTATTTTACCATCTGAAACAACTATTAAAAATTGATCTTCTCCTACAACTATTTTACTACCATTTGTAATAATATTACTACTTCCATTATTATTACCTGTATTACTTGGCATTCCTTTTCTCATTAAAACATTATCTGGCATTCTATCACAATAAATATACTCTAACCATTCATCTTTTAATGTTGAAGAGGCAGCTCCAACGACTGCTTTAATTAAACCCATAATCTTTCCTCTTTTCTAAAATTCTTTAATATTATTTAAAACCCAAGTTCTCTTTGCAATATCGATTACTCCACTACCACAATAATCACATGATTTAGAACCTAAATTTTTTATTGGGGCTCCACAATTTGGACAATTAAGTCCTATTCCTTTTACCTGACTATCAAGTTTATCAGAATCAATTATATATATATATTCAAGTTCAAATCTTGTTTGAACCTTATGTGGACTTTTATTATTTTTACTATAAATATATTCTAATGCTGTATGTATTTTAATTGTAGCTATAGCATCATTCTTTTCATATCTATTTAAAATAGTATTATGAAATTTAATATTATCATAATTTACTGAATCATTTTTTAAATCATCTATTTTACTATTTATCCAAACTTTAATAATCTCTTCTTTAATATTTTCAGTTTCTTTTGTTTCTATAGCATGTAAACACTTAACTACTTTAAGTTCTGATTCATGTTTTAATTCGTTAATATTTAATTCTTTAAAATCATTCATTAATTTAGGTAAATCAAGTTTTTCCATACCAGTTAATGTTTTGGCATCTTCTCTTATATCTAATTCTTGATCTTTAATTCCTTTAATTAAATTGCTAGTTCCAAAAGCAGCTTTAGAAAATTCTCCTATTTTATTTTTAATTACAAAAAACAAAACAATCACTATTAAGAATAATATAGAAAATATAGTTAATAAGATTATTAATAATGAATTCATAACATTCTCCCTCAATTATGCATAATATTATAGCTAAATTATATCATTATTTATTCTTAAAGTAAACAAAATATATTTGATATTAATGAAATTTAAATTAATCAGCTTGACAATCCAACATTTAATTGTTAGAATAATCTGTTAAATGGAGGTCTTTTTATGAAAGATGTAATAATAAACAATAAATTATCTAAGTTAGAAAAAATTAGACTTTATACAAATAGTTATTTAACAATTAAATATAATCCTTCAAGTTTAAGTATAATTAATCCTGAATTTAGGGAAATTATTAATTTGCCTTTAAAAGAAAAAATAGACTTATTAACTAATGAACAAATTGAAGAATTATATAATTCTTTATATAAAGACGAAATAAAGCTTTCTAAAAGAGAAAAAATTGAGCTATATATTAATAATTGTATAATTAGTAAATATGAAAATATTGATGTTGATAATATTGATACTGAATTAATAAAAAAAATAAATCTACCATTAAAAGATAAAGTCGATCTATTATCTAATAACGAAGTTGAAATACTTTTTAATTATTTATATAATAATAAAAAAGCAAAAATGAAAAAATGAGTCTTTACTCATTTTTTTGTATACTTATTATATATTTTTTTTAGATTTTGTTTATTTATAACTTTATCTATTCCATATAAAGAAACCTGCTTATAAACTTCTTCTAAAACATTTATAATATTTTCATTTATACAAAACTTATCTTTTCTATTATTAAAATATTCTAATTGATAACTGTTAGTCCAATTTTTACCCATATAAGCCATCCCAGCAGCTAATGTATCACAAATCATTTCAACTGTATATTTATAAGGAATTATAGGAGTTTTATCTGTAGTGCTTAAATCAATCCAATATTCAAAATGATGCTTATTTCTTCCCTTATGATGAAGCCAAGCAATAGAATATCCTTTATCTTTTTTGACTTCAATTATAGGACTATGTGTTCCATTATAATACTTAACACTTTCAAATAATTCAGTTGGTGAATATTTTGATAAATCATGTACTAACCCCCTATATGGAATACCAGCCTTTAAACACAACTTAAAGACATACCATCTATGTTTATTAACCAAATTAATATGTTTAAAAAATTTATTCATTTCTACCACCTGCTATTTTAATAATTGGAAATATAAATACATAAAGATACATAATAATTAGAAGTGTCCATCCAAATACTGGAACTATAAAGCAAATTATCCAACTATAAGGTGCATTATATATATTACTACCCGATACATTAAGTTTTGCTGCAACAGCACAATTCATTTGAAGAACAAATACCATTAACATTAAAAATACAGGAAATATTAAACATAATGAACCAAATACCCAGTACTGCCACTTCATATACCAAGCATCTTTGTTAAAACAGTTTAAACTCTTAGCAAGTACTAAATAAAATAATCCGAATGTAACTACATTTAATAATAAATAAAACCACCAATTTTCCTTTTTTATTTCCATATTATCACCTTTCGTTTAATTCTTCTTTCAATTTATAAAGTATATTTAAAGCATCCAATGGTGTTACAGACAAAATATCAATTTTCTTTAATTCTTCCTCTACTTTAGATTCCATCTTTTCTTCTACAAGCGGTAAAGATTCTTGTACAATGACATCTCTATTTTTTTCTTTATTTTCATATATTGCTAATATTTGATCTGCTCTTTTAATTAAATTTTCAGGTAAATTAGCAAGTTTTGCTACATGAATACCATAACTTTTATCAACACTACCTGTTTTAACTTTATGTAAAAAAATTATATTTCCATCATCTTCTTTTGCACTAACATGTACATTCTTTAAATTAGATAATGTATCTTCTAAATCTGTTAATTCATGATAATGTGTTGAAAATAAAGTTTTAGCTTTTATATTATTACTTATATATTCAATAATAGACTGAGCAAGAGCCATCCCATCAAAAGTAGCTGTTCCTCTACCAAGCTCATCAAATAAAATTAAACTATTTTGAGTAGCATTTTTAATAGCATCTTCTGCTTCTTTCATTTCAACCATAAAAGTTGATTCTCCACTAACTAAGTCATCACTTGCACCAATTCTTGTAAAAATTGCATCAAATATAGGCATTAAAGCTTTTTTTGCTGGAACAAAGCATCCTATTTGAGCCATTATAACGGTTATAGCAAGTTGTCTCATATATGTAGATTTACCAGCCATATTAGGACCAGTTATAAGTAAAATATCTGTATCCGTATCCATTACTATATCATTTCTAACATATTCCGTGTCAATTACTTTTTCAACAACTGGATGTCTATTATCAATTATTTCTAATTTTCTTTCACTAGTTAGTATTGGCCTTACATAATTATTTTCTTCTGTTACAGTAGAAAATGATTGCATAACATCTATTTCACTTATTGTTTTAGCAATTTCTTGAATCTTAGGAATATATTCTTTTATTTTATCTCTAATCTTTGTAAACAATTCATATTCAAGTTCTATTATTTTTTCTTCTGCATTTAAAATTAAAGCTTCTTTTTCTTTTAAAATAGGACTTATATACCTCTCAGCATTAGCTAATGTTTGTTTTCTTTCATAGCCAAATTCTTCTTTTACTAAATTAGTCATTCCTTTTGATACTTCTATATAATAACCAAATACACGATTATATCCTACTTTCAAAGTTTTAATTCCTGTACGATTTTTTTCTTCTGCTTCAAATTTAGCAATAAAATCTTTACCACCTTTTCTTAAACTTTTAAGTTCATCAAGTTCACTATTAAAGCCATCTTTAATAATATATCCCTCTTTTATAGAAACAGGTGGATTTTCATATATACTTTTTTCTAATAATTCATATAAATCATTTAATTCTTCAACATTTTTATAAAAATTAATTTGTGTTAATATTTGTTTTATTGAAGGTAAAACTTTTATTGAATTTTTTAGTTGTAGTAAATCTCTTGCATTAGCATTTCCAAAAGCAATTCTACCTGATAATCTCTCTAAATCATATACCTCACATAAAAGCTTACATAAATCATCTTTTAATATAAATTCTCTAAGTAATGTATCTACTACATCATATCTTTTATTTATTTCATCTTTATTTATTAAAGGATTTTCAATCATTTGCCTTAACATACGTGATCCCATTGCTGTTTTAGTTTTATCAAGTAGCCATAAAAGTGAATAATTACGACTCTTAAGTCTTAATGTTTCTGTAAGCTCTAAATTCCTTTTAGTATGAATATTCATCTTTAAATAATCTTTATTTTCTTTTATTACTACTTTTTGTAAATGTGACAAATTTCTTTTTTGAGTATTATTTATATATGTAAGTAAATGTTTTAAAGTTTCAATATATCTTACATCACTAATATCTTCATAAATATATTTATATTCTAATAAATCATCTATTTCACATAAACTGCTTATTGTAATTCTAAATTGATTTTTTAACATATTTATTATACTTATATCAATTTTATCATTTACCACTATTTCTTTTATTCCAATACTTACTATTTCACTTACAAGTTTTGACTTATCATGTTCAAGTTTAGTTATATAAACTTCACCCGTTGATATATCTATATAGCTTATCATATAACAATGATTAAAATCCATTACATTTCCTATATAATTATTTTCATGTTCATTTAACGATTCATCATTTATAATAGTACCTTTACTTATTATTTGAATTATATCTCTTTTTACAATTCCTTTAGCATTTTTAGGATCTTCTAATTGTTCACATATTCCTATTTTATAGCCTAAATCAACTAATTTTTCTATATATATATTAGCAGCATGATGTGGTATCCCACACATAGGTATTTTTTCTTCTAATCCTGCATTTTTTCCTGTTAATGTTAGTTCCAATTCTCTTGATACTTTAATCGCATCTTCAAAAAACATTTCATAAAAATCGCCTAATCTAAAAAAAATTATTATATCTTCATTTTTTTCTTTTACTTCTAAGTATTGCTTCATCATAGGCGTTACTTTATTTTTATCTACTTCACTTCGTAACATTCATATCACCTTTATTTATTTTACCATTTTTTAGAAATTTTTTAAAGATTTATTTTTATTTTAAATTGTTATATAATTACATTAGAAAGGAGTTTTTATGATAAATAGAATTGAATTAAAAAACAAAGCTAAAGAGAGTTTAAATAATAAATACTTTGAATCTATTAAATTATTATTAACATTATTTATTATTTCTCTAGGTTTAGAAATAATCTATGCATTAATAACACATTTTACAACTTTAGATTCAAGTAATATCTATAATATATTTACTAATGTAATTGAATTAATTATAACAGGAACTATTTCATTTGGTTATATTAGTTTTTTCCTTAAAATATCAAGAGACGAAAATGTTACAAGTGACGAATTATTTAGTAAAGCAGATATGTTACCTCTATATATAGTATCCTCTATATTAATAGGTATATTTACATTTTTAGGAGCAATATTTTTTATAATTCCAGGTATTATTATAGCTATTTCATTATCTCAAACATTCTATATTTTACTTGATAACCCTAATATGAATATAAAAGAAGCCCTTCTTTTAAGTAAAAAAATGATGAATGGATATAAACTTGAATTTTTTATACTTAAACTATCTTTCTTAGGATGGATAATTTTAGGAATTTTTACATTCGGAATTTTATATTTATGGTTAATTCCATATATGAATGTTACAGAAGCAAATTTTTATAATGAAATTAAAGAAATATATAACAAAAAAAATCTAGAATAAATTCTAGATTTTTTTAAAGAAACTATGTTTCTTTATCTATATAAAACGCTAAAAAAGCATTAGCGTAACACTATAAACAAGTATATTTTATACTTACAAGTGCTACTAATAATATAACCATCTTTTTAATATATATTCATATATTTTTTTATTATTCATAATATTATATTCATTTTATAAATTGGTGAAACAAAAAAAAATATTTTTTATATATTTTTTTTCATATTTATTTTAAATTCAAAAAAGCCTAATTTTTCATATAATTTTTTTGCTTCTTTATTTTCATTTAAAACATTTATATCTATAAATTTAGCATTATTTTTTTTAGAAATTTCTATTGCTTCTTTTAATAGTTTTGTACCTATTTTTTTACCTCTATATTTTTCTATTACATATATTCCATCTATCAAATAGCCATTTAAATCATTGCTTTTTATAGGTTTTAAATAAGTATATCCAACTATTTTACCATCAACTTTATAACTTAATAAAATATTACTATCATCTTTTATTACATTTTTAAAATAATCTTTTACAGTAAATTTATCATCTATTGAATTATCATATTTTTTTTCATCTTGTATTAGTAATGTAAGTAATTCATCGCAATAATTTGCATCTTCTAAACTTATTACTCTATTAATCATATAACCACCTACTTATTTTGAAGTTCAAAATCTTTTATAGAATATCCTAATAATTTTAAATGTTTTATTAAACTACTAGCTGATAATCCAAAAATAGTATTATAATCCCCTTTTACACTTTCTACAAATATTATTCCTTTACCTAAAATAGTATAACCACATCTATCAAGTATGTTTTTTTCATTATCAACATACCATTTAATTTCTTCATCAAGTATATCATTTCTTAATTTTAACTCTGCAGTATCACAATAACTAATTTTTTTATTATTATACATATCAATTATTGTAACCCCTGTATAAGCTTTTGTTACTTTTCCTCTCATTTTAATGATATTATTATAAGCTTCTTTTTTTGTTTTAGGTTTTTCATATTTTTTATCCATATAAATAATAGTATCACATGCAATAACAATTGCTTTTTCCTTAAGTTTTGAAAGAACACTTGATGCTTTATTTAAAGAAAGTTCCATCACATACTTATCTGGTAATTTTTCGTTAGATTCTTCTTCCATTTCACTTTTTATAACATCATATTTTATTCCTATTAAATCTAATATATCTCTTCTTTGCTTTGAACCTGAAGCTAAAACAACTTTCATATAATCACTACCTTGAGTTAATTATATCACAATTTAATTTATAATTACATATTAATACCTTTAGTTTTATCTAACTTATACTTTTACCTAAGTTATAAACCTCTTGATATGCCTCGCTTTTTTCTATTTCAATACTTGCCATATTATCACCTATAATAACATTCTTTTCTTTAGCATTTGTTAAACATTTAATGAATCCTCTAAATGAATTAATGGCAATATTTAAGTCATCCTTACATGGTTCTTCATAAATAAAGCACACGACAATATAAAATAAAACTCTTTATTACTTAATAAATTAAACTTTGCATAAGTTCTATCAATCAAAGTTTTCATTTGTCCTGAAATAGAATAAAAGTATATTGGACTTGCTAAAATATTTGCCTTAATCATTTTTTCTAATATTTCTGATGCATCATCTTTATATACACAAGTACCTCTATTTTTTTTACAAGTAAAGATCATAAACAATAGTTTATTTTTTTGCCTTTTAATTTTAATTATTGAACATTATTTAAAGATTCTATTGTCCCTTTTTAAATTGCTCACATAATTTCTTTGTATTTCCAGTTCCACTCATTGATGAAGATATAATTTATATTTTTACTCATTTAAATATTTTCTTTATATGTAATGCTTTTTCAGTAACTATTTCTATATTATTCTTATTATTAGGTACAAGATCTTTCACCTCAATATTCTTACTATTAGCAAATTTGTTTTTTGTTTCAATTGGTAATCTTTCATATTCTTTATTTTTAATTTTTTCTCTTAATTCTCTTTTAGATAAACTATTGTTCTTAGTGGTATTTATATAATATGATAATTTGTTACTATCTTTTATTGATAATAATTCTGTATAATGACTCCATGTTAACTTTCCCGACAATATCGGGACTTTTTCAATTATATTATAAAATTGTTTAATTTTATATAATAATGATGGCGTATATTTTTTACCAAATTTATTTGTTAATCTTTTAGAATAGTCCTTTATTACATTTTTTCCATACTTAGTATCTACATTTTTAAGTAGTCCTCCAACTTCTAAATATGTTTTTATTTTTTCCTTTGTTTTTGAATAATCTTTTACATTTTGATATATTTCATGATTTAATATCTTGTTTTCTATTTGTTGATATGTTTTATCTATTTCTTCTATCATATCTACTCCTTTCTATGGGCTACAAGTTTCTATTTTTAATTTATTATTTTTTATCTTAAGCATAATACTACCATCACGATCTGTTCTATATATTTTTGTGTTTGCTAAATTATTTATTACCTCTTTATTTGGATGTCCGTATCTATTATTTTTACCTACACTAATTAAACTATATTTTGGATTAATACTACTTATAAAATTAGTACTACTACTTGTTTTAGAACCATGATGTCCTACTTTTAAAACATCTATATTAGATAAGTTATATTTATCTAATATATTCTTCTCTTTTTCTACTCCTGCATCTGCCATAAATAAGAATTTATAATTACCAAGTTCAGTATAAATAACATTTGAATTATCATTTTCATTATCATATTCTTTTGTTTGTAAAAAATATAGTTTGTTATTATCTATATTTAATTCTTTAATACATGAATAATATTTTATTTTCTTTTTATCTAGTACTTTGATTAATTCTTTTTCTAATTCATTAAACTCTCCACAATTAAATACCACGTTTTTTACCTTAAAATTATTTACTAAATTAATTGCTTCTCCCATATGGTCAAAATCTCCATGCGTTAATATCATATAATTTATTTTTTTTATTCCTCTACTTTTTAAATAAGGAATAGTTGTATTTAAAGATAAATTATATTTATTTTTATTATAACTAACAACGCCTCCCGTATCTAAGAGGATATTACTTTTATTATGTGGTAACTCTATTAATAAAGAATCACCTTGCCCAATATCTAACATAGTAATATTAATATTACTATTCAAATAATTTATATTATTATGAAAAATTAAAATAATTAATATTAGTAATAAAAATTGATATTTTCTATTTAAAAGTTTTTTTATAACAAATATAATTAAAAGGTAATATATTATTATAAAAAAATAATTTATACTCTTTAAAATTATAATAAAAAACTTAATATTGCTAAAAAATAAAATTATATTTTCTTCTATATCAATCAATATATTTAGTAAAACATTAAATTTTGGAATAATAAATGTTAAAAGTGATAAAGGAAAAATAACAAGAGAAATTAAAGGAACAAAAAATACATTAATTAATGGACTAAGCAAATTAATTTCATTATTGTTATTAATCATAATTGGTATACTTATTAAAAAAGATAATAATGATACAAAGAAAGTCTTAAGAAAATAATTATTATAATTACTAGTAATATTTCCAAATATAATTAAATTAATACTTACTAAAAAGCTCAAAACAAAACCTATATTATAGATATAATATGGATTGTTTAATAACATAATATTTAAAATGAATAAAATTACTACTAAAGGATTTATTTTTAAATTAAATAACTTATTAGTAGTTAATATAATAAAAAGAAACGTTGCTCTTATAACTGATGGTGTAAAATTTGTTAAAAACATATAAAATATTAAAAAAGAAAATAAAATTATATTTATAATATATTTATTTTTAAATATTTTTTTTAATATCAATAATAAAAAAGATGATAAAAAAGTTATATGCATACCAGATACTGAAAATAAATGACTTATACCGCTATTTCTATATGATGTTTTAATATCAGAATCAATATAATTATTATCACCTAATATAAATGTATATAAATAATTATTATTTATTTTATCTATTCTCTTTATTATTTTATTTTTAATTTTATATTTTAATTTATTGTTATTTTTAATTTTAGTTATTTTATTAGCTTTAAATATATAATATATTTTTTTACTTTTTAAATATTTATTATAATTAAATAAATTAAAATTAGTATTATTAGAAGGAATATTAAAGACTCCTTCTAATAATATATAATCGCCTAATTTTAAATCTAAATCAGTATTATTATAATTTACTAATACTTTTTCTTTTCCTATTAATTCAATCTGCATTTTATCAGTTATTTTAACATTATTAACATACCCATATATTTTTTTAGTATTTAAATCATATTTTGACTTATAAATATTATTATTTGTTATATAAAATACATATATAAAAGTTAATAGGCTAAACAGTAATATAATCCTTAATTTTTTCAAATAAAGAATCACCTATCCCTGTTACATTTTTTATGTCATCTATTACTTTAAATTTAGTTGTTTCTCTATATTCAATAATTGCTTTAGCTTTTGATTCACCTACACCAGAAATAGATGTTAATTCTTCTATTGTAGCACTATTAATATTAATTAATTTTTGTTCTTTTAAATCACTTGTAGTATTACCTTTTGGTGTATTATTTACCTCCTCTTTTTTATTTATACAAGCATCATTATTTGTGTTTGGACAAACACATTCTTTTTCTATTTCAATATATTTTAAAACTTCCTTTTCTTTATCTAAATTCTTGTTATATTCTTCTATTTCTTTTTGACTATATATTATAATAACCATCTCATCAACAACTTTTTTTGATAAATTTAAATAAGAAGTATTAGCATTCTTTGTAAGACCACCTGCTTTAGATATAACATCTATTATTCTTTTATTTTCTTCTATTTTATATACTCCTGGATTTTTAACCTCACCTTTTACTTCAACATAAAATTCTTTTTCTATTACTTCTTGTTCTTCTTTTATTGGTTCTTCTTCTACATATTTATATGTCGTATTTTTACTATAAATAAAGCCTATTATAATAATTAATATAATAATAACTGAAAATAAAATATAATAACCATTTCTTTTTATTTTTTCTTTCATACTCCTCCTATCTAAACATCTCTTCATATATATAATACTTCATTAAATTTAAAAACCCTTTTAAAATAAAAAAATAGATTAATTAATCTATTTTCTCCACACATTTTTTATCAATACTATATATAAAATTATTATTTTTATCAACTATTACTTTAATCGTTTCATCCTTAAATTGATCTGCATCCATACTTATATAATTGTCATCTATTAGTGTTTTAACTTTTATACAAAATGTATTATTTTCTTTTATTATATATTTATCATTATCATTTATATAATTAGAAGCATCAGTATACAATATCTGCTTTGAAGCTTCACTTATCTCTTTTTCTTTTTTTTCTTGTTGTTCTAATATTTTTGGAGTAAAAACGAGTGCTAATAAAGCAAGCAAAGAAATAACAGCTAAAACTTCTATAAGAGTAAATCCCTTTTTCATAATACCACCTAACTTAATTTTACATTAAAAATTTTTTTCAATCAACATTTATTATTCAAAATTCTGTGTTTTATTACTATAATCACCAGATCCAATTACTTTTGCTTCATATTCTGTATCAATATCAAAACTAAACTCTTTTATATATGTTGCCTTTTTTAATCCTAAATTTATTTTCATCGCATTTTTTACATCTTCTACACTTTCATCATACAAAACATAATCATATAAATTTAGACCAGTTCTTTTATCATATATTCTAGCATCATATCCACTTAAATGTAATCTTTGAAAACCAATTAAATCAGCTAAATTAGAATTACTACTTTTAACTAATATATCTTTTCCTATATTATATAAAGATAATATTTGGTTAGTACTCATATTTGTTTCCATACTATTACTAACACTATCAAGTAAATCTGTTATTTTATTTAAACTATCTATATCTTTTAATTTATTTATTGTTGCTCTTAAAACCAATTGTTGATTTTCTCCTCTAACAAAATCACTTCTATATCCTTTTGTCCATTTACTAGAACATCTTTTAGTATTATTTTTTCTATTTCTAGATAAAGCAAGTGCTTCTTCTCCATTTAATTTTTGTTTTCCTTTTTCTACATAAATTGT
This sequence comes from uncultured Bacillota bacterium, assembly GCA_902492995.1. GTDB lineage: Bacteria > Bacillota_I > Bacilli_A > RF39 > UBA660 > OMSK01. The sequence continues at coordinate 23,645 of CABUNR010000018.1, forward strand.
ATATTTTCCAAATCTTCTTTTACTATCTTGTTCGCAAAAACTATAAGGAACATCAACTTCTATTCCTCCAAGTGAATCTATTATATTAACAACTCCACTAAAATTTATTTTTACATAATAATCTATTTTTATATCCATCAAATCATTTATTGTATTTATCATGCATTCTTCTCCATACATAGCAGCATGTGTTATTTTATTTTTTTCTTTTCCCTTAAAGCATGCGATTGGAACATATGAATCTCTTGGAATACTTAATATTGTTGTAGTAAGTGTATTAGGATTAAACGTAAGTAACATTAATGCATCTCCATTAAAAGTACTATTTTTTAAATTCTCTTCTTCACTATCTACTCCCATTATTAAAATACTAAATGGATTTTTCAAAATATTTTTATTATTTTTTTGATTTTTCACTTTTTTTTCTTTTGTATATATTATTTTAGTATCATTATCTATATTTTCATATTTATCTACATCTATATTTTTAAATTTATTTACATAATTGGTTGGCACAAATGCATATGTTATTTCTTTGGAATAAAGTGCTTCTATTAATTTCAAATATCCATCATATTCTACAACTTTATTTTTTAATTTATTTTTCTTTATTATTTCCTTTGGAATTTCATTTCCATCTATACTTGTATAATCATTTATTATTCCAATTTTCCCATTTCCTATATTTTCTATTTTAAATGATTTATCTGTAGTAAGTGAAATTAAACTTGTTGAATAAATTGTTTTATTAGAAGTCATATTATCTAATGATTTATATGTTTTTAATATATATTTTGATCCTATAGATAATATAATTACATATATTAAAGTTATAGGAATTAATTTAAAATACTTACTTTTTCTTTTTACTAAATATTTAAAATACGTAAATATAGATCCTATTAATATTAAAATAATTATAATTACAATTAAAACTCTTATAAATGTTTCAATTCCCTTTAATAAAGATAGTGCATAAATCATTTTAAAAGATGCCCATATATTAATGATTGCTAGTAATATTATTATAAAAGATTTTCCCTTACATCTTCTTAAAACACTCATATTATTATCCTCTCTATTATTATTTTATTATACCCTAATTATTAATCTTTAACAATAATCTTTACTACTTTTTAAAAATTTATCAAATTAAAAATATCACTTATTTGTGATATTTTTTTATAACTTTAAATTTATTTTTAGAATTAAAGTCCATTAAACTTGTATATATAGGATACATAAAATTAAATAACTGAAATGTTTTAGAACTTTTTTGAAACATTGTAACAGGTCCGTTTATTATTAATTTATCATTTTCATTTTTTAATTTTGACCTAGCATTTTTAATAAACATTTCACTTGTTGGCGCTATTATTCCTCTATTTGACTTCCATATTTCATTTATAATTGGTGGAACACATCCATTATGCATATGTCCTGAAATAAAATAATCAAATTCAGCTATTTTTTCTTTTATTTTTTCATTTTCTAAACGATATGGAGAATGTATAAGTAAAAATTTAACTTTATTTTTTGGTAAATTTGTTAATATATTTTTATTATCTTCTAATTCTTTTTTTAAAATATTTATATCTTCCCTATAGTAATATTTTTTTGACAGCGTAATTCCTGCAGCATAAATATAATCATCAATATAGTTTTCATTATCTAGTAAATAAACATTATTTATTAGCTTTAATTCCTTAAAAAAATCTATATCATATTTATAATCAAATTCATCTATATTATTATTTTCTATTTTATATATGTCATGATTACCAAGTGATATAATAACTTTTGCTATTTCACCTAATTTGTTTAACCAATCAATTAATTTATTTTTTTGTTCAACTATTAAAACGGCATTTATTGAATCAATTAAATCGCCTGGTATAAATATATAATCAGGTTTTATTTTATTAAAATAACTTAATAATAATTCTAATTTATTACCTATTTTTCTACTAAAATGAACATCATTAATTATGGAAATTTTAAAATCATTTTTATTATACACTTTATATATTGTTGTATGAATCAGTTTCATCTTAACCACCTAGTTAATTATATAAAAATATTAATATTATGTCAAAAATTTACGAAATTTATATTTATTCATAGAAATTTATATTTATACATAAAATATATTGAAATAAAAAAAAATATTTGTTATAATTAATTTGTTCATGGGTCTATAGCCAAGTGGTAAGGCATGGGACTGCAACTCCCTGATCGTTGGTTCAAATCCGACTAGGCCCTCCATTGGGAAATCTGTCCGAACTTTTATAGTTTAGACTTAATATAGAAAATATCAATTTCTAAAAGAAGTTGGTATTTTTTTGTTGTTAAGAAAGGACAGGTTTATATGATTAATATTGTAACGAAAGAATTAGAATTTGATGAAGAACTAAAAAAACGAATTGAGTTTATATGTAATTTTTGTAATACTACTCCAACAATTATAAATGGTAATATTAGAAATATTGATAAGACTAATCTCTCTTACATTGAACCACATAGAATAATTATTAAAGGTATTACATTTCTTGCTTTTAACTATTCTAAAACTTTATTTGTTGGTAATTTATCAAATAAACTTGAACTTAAAGATTTAGAATCATTTATCAAACAACTAAATTAATATTTATATACCAACTTCTTAAGATACTACTATTCCCTAATGATGAAGTAAAGTAAATGTTGGAAAATTTTAAGAGAAAATACAAGTTATATAATT
>CABUNR010000019.1:0-24824 GCA_902492995.1 uncultured Bacillota bacterium
TTCAAACTTTTTTATAAAATTTATCATTTTAGACTTGACTTATATATAGTTGTCTCTATAATTGAACATATATTCAACTATCTATAGTATAATTGAATAAGTATTCAACTGTCAATGCATTTTAGAAAATAAATTTCATTATAATTAATTTTATTATTTAATTTAAATAATAAAAAAAGTATATTTCGATACTAGTACCTGTCAAGTACACACTAAATAAAAATATATATTAATTTGAATATTTTAGTCGATACTGTACTGGTGACATGTATCCTAATTTCTTTTGAATACGTTCGTTGTTATACCAATGAACGTATTTTTTTATTTCTTTAACTGCTTCCTGTCTTGTTAATTTATCAAACTGACAAAGCTATTCACTTATGAAGAATTTAAAAAATTCATATCAGTAGAAGATGATATTTTATTTAAAACCCTGTTTGAAACTTTATATTATTGTGGACTTCGTAGAGGTGAACTTAGAGGTCTAACATGGAAAGATATAGATTTTAAAAATCAATATTTAAGTGTCAACAAAAATATTTTGGCAACTCAAGATGATGAAAAGAAACCATATATGGTAACTACACCTAAAACAAAATCTAGTATAAGAAATATTCCTATACCAAAAGTATTAATGGAAGCTATGAAAGTATTATATGAAGTTTCTAAAAGACATTATGGATTTAATGATGACTGGTATTTATTTGGAGATACAGAACCTATCACTAATGGAAAGTTAAGGCATAGAAAAAACAAGGATTGTAAGTTAGCTGAAGTTAAACAAATTAGAATACACGATTTTAGACATAGTTGTGCATCACTTTTAATAAATAGTGGTGCAACAATAAATGTAGTTGCAAAGTATTTAGGACACACAAAAATAGATGAGACATTAAACACTTACTCTCACCTATTTAAGAATCAATTAAATGAAATAATTAATATTATAGACAAACTAAATTAAAATGGGTACCTATTTGGGTACCTAATACATATATCAAATAACTTAAAAGCTTTTAATTACAACAAAAAGCGGAGCCTTTCGGCTCCTTCAGGGGGCGATTAGGTTCCGTATTGTCTAATTTTTGAATATAATTAAAACCCTTTATTTATAAGGGCTTTATTGTGTTTTTGATTTAAAAAAGTTTATAACAATTTATCAAAATTTACACTTTTTAGTACCTAATTTAGTACCTAAAACAATTTAACTATTTATTATATTTCTCTTTCAATTTTAAAACATCATCTTGGAACTTTTTCATTCTTTCATCGTATTCATTTTTTGACTCTGAATCATTATCTTTAAAGAAATCTTTAATTAATAAGAAAGCTTCTTTTTCAAAATCAGTTCCTTTCTTATTAATATACTTCTCTGCTTTATCCATCATAGTTTGTATTTCTTCGTCTGCTGAATCAAGCTTTGCTAAAGCATTTTCATCTTTAGCTAATAAATCGTATATATTGCTAGCAGTAAATATTTCTTCTAATAGAATCATTGCTCTTTCATTATCGGCTTTAAAATAACTATCAACTTGATCAGCAATTTTATTAACACTATCTCTGACCTGTTCCATTTGTAATTTCATTTTATCAACAGAATATTTAATTCTTGGTTTAGATAAATTAATTTCTTTAAGTTTCTTTTTATCAACACCATTAAATACTTTATAGAACATTTCATCAATTATAATTCTTAGTTTATCGACTATACTAAAATCAATATATACGTCAAATAATAGATTATTGTCATCTTCATCTCTTCTTGAATGATTAGATTGATGTCTAATAGTTTCTAATATTTTATATAAAGAATCTTGATGATTTTCATCTTTGAAATATTCATTATTTTCTGCAACAAATTTTTCGTTTACTAATAATTCAAATTCTGAATATTTATCAGTTTTATCAAAAAATTGTTTATCATCTTTTATTGCATTTATTAAATTATATATAGATGAACAATATATTTTGAATACCCTATCCTTATCATTAATTGTATCAATATTATATTCTTTATTATCAAAATCTAAATATACTTTTGATAATGTATTAGATGATTCTACAAAATCTCTAATTCTTAATATTCTATTAATCGCTTTATTTGTATATTTCAAGATATACACCCTCTTTTTAAAACAAGTTATTAACTTGCTTAGTTAAAAGATCTTCTAAAAAATCTATACCATTTACAATATTTATTTTGTTTTTTTCAATATTATCTATTATTTTTCCAAATTTGTTTTGTAATTCAAGAGGAGGAATTATTAAATCACAATTTAATATATCATCTTTTCTTAAATTTGTTTGTGAGTTTTTATCATCAAAATTTAGAAAATACTCATGTCGATTCAAAAGAAATTTCAAATAAATTGGATTGCAATCAAAATCAGAAAAAGCACAAATTCTTTGATTTAATGTATATTTATCATCAGAATCAACTAAAAAACATTTAGCTAGAGCTCTACCATTAGGTAAATCACTCATTACCATAACAATTTCATTTTTAAATAATGGTGATAAATTTTCAGATGTTTTTCTTACATCAAGCAAATCGCTAGAAATAGCTTTAGAGGTAATTAAAATATAATTACCATTTTCATCAACTACTTTTTCATGAGCTTTACCATTTCTAAAACATGCAACATCTTTTAATTTTTTTGTTTCCCAATTTTTATCATTGTTATATCTATCACCAAACATATCAATAAATAAATTATTCTCTAAACAAGAAAAATACTCATATTGCTGCTTTTTTAATTTAATTGCAGTCTCTATTTTTTCCAATTGATCAACTATTTTATTTTGAATTTCTAAAGACGGTATATTTATTTTTTCATGACAGTATTGAGAAATCCAATATCTTTTGTGTGTCGTTGAGTTAAATTTAATATTTTGCATTGCATAGTAAATATACTTTATATTAATAGAGTCGTTTTTTGCTGATAAAATTTTCATAGCAGATGATTTTACTTTAAATGGAAAATCAACATACTTAGAAGCAGTTGTAAAATCATCAAAAATAATTACCGGAAGTTTATTAGCAGGGTATATACCCTCAGTTTCATTTGTATATCCTTTAATAAAAGTCTTACCCGCAGTTAAAACTGGCGTCGAGTATGAATCACTATAGTTTTCGTTTTTCACGATATATTTTGTTGGCTGTTCAAAATTTAAAACTTCACTTAATTCTTTCATTTGATATCCTCAACAATTTCATCAAATAATCTGATAAAATCTTCTTGATTTTGACGAATTTTTTTAATTATTTCATCACTTGTTTCATTGTTAGTAATCGTATCTATGCTCTTATCAACATATCTATTTAAATCAAAACTATAATCATTTTTAGCTATTATATCTCTATCAATCATTAACAATTTTTCACTATTATAATTGGCATCATTTTTATATAATAGTATTTCTTTTGTTAACTCTGGTATTTCGTTGCCATCAATCTTTTTTCGTTGCGTAGATAATGAATATCCATCATTTTTCAATTCTGCAAACATAATGCTTTTTCTTGTTTTTGCAAGCTTTTTATCTAATAATAAAATATATGTAGAAACATTTGCATAAGGCATAAAAATACCGGCTGGTAAAGAAATAACACCCCATAGAGAATTTTCTAATAAATCTTGTCTTACCGATAAAAAAGCTTTGTCCTTTTTAAAAGTTACACCATCTGGGACAATTATTCCAGCTTTTCCATCTGATGTAATATGATTAGCAATATAATCAACAAATAATATTTCAGATTTACTTGATTTAATACTAAATTTATTATGAGGAACAATCCCACCCTTTGGAGTCATAAATGGTGGATTGGCTAAAATTGTTTCAAATTTATCATTCCATCTATCATCATAAGTTAGTGTATCATATTCAAATATTTTTGGTTCTGCAGCTCCATGTAGAAATAAATTCATTTCAGATATTTTTACCATAGATGGAGCAATGTCATAACCTGTTATATTTTTTAGAACCTTGTTTTTCTCATCAAATGTTAAATTACTCTTTCCTTTATCATCTAAATTAGAATTTAAAATATATTTATATGCAGATATTAAGAATCCAGCTGTTCCACATGCAGGATCAAGTATTCTATCTTCTTTTGTTGGTTCTACTAAAGAGACGATAAAATCTATTATATGTCTTGGTGTTCTAAACATTCCCAAATCACCAGCAGATCCCAATGAATTTAGTAAAAATTCATAGGCATCACCTAATTGTTCTGAATCTTCGTTATAATCAAAATTCTCATCAATTATTTTTAAAAAATTTGTTAATGTTTCTGGATCTCTATAAGGAATATTAGCATCTTTAAAAATACTTCTGAAAGTTTCTGGTAAAGCGCTATTACCATAGAACTTTTCTAATCCTTCAGCATATAAATTATATCTTTGTTGTGCACTATTGGACTTGTTCATTATTTTAGTCCAACTGTATTTTTCATAATCACCAGCAAAGAAAGTTGCTACTCCTCCCATTTGCATTCCAAGTTGATCCATGTCATCCATAAATTTATATAATAATGCTAATGTTATTTGATCTACTTGATCACTTGGTAATGGAACTTTACCAACAATAATATCTTTTAAGTCTTGAATTGCTTTTTGTATGTTTTGTTTAGCCATTACTAAAACCTCCTTTTATAGTTATCACAATTTATATCATTTTCGGCTACATAATCTTGAATATATTCTAAAAGTCTTTTACCTTTTAGTCTAACTTCTGAAATATCCTTCAAATTATCTTTAATTACAGAATTAACTAATTTTGGATATTCTTTATTATAGACACATTCACGAACATATTCATCAACCAAATATGCTTCAAATACGGCTTCAATATCGTCAATTTGTTTACCGGCATATTTTTCAAGTTCTTCCTTATTTAATAATTTAAAGTTGTTAAATTCATCAACAAGTTTTTCTTTTTTGGATTTATATCCTGTTAATAATCCTAAGATATTCATTGCAACTTCTTTAACAGTAATCTTTCTATCTATACCAAGAGCTTGTTCTAATTTTGGAATATTAAAGTATTCTGTTGGTTTATCAAAGACTTTATCCTTTAAATACCATTCCATTGCATCTATATCTAAATTCTTAATTATTTCTTGTACATTTGGATCTTTTCTTACTTTATCTTCAAATTTTTCATATAACATTCTGTCAATTTTCATTCCTTCTTCAGGAATAACTTCTTCTTCAATTGATAATAAATAATCAGCACCATTATTTTTTACAATATCTACTATTGTTGGATCATCTCCACCAACACCTTTTACAAAATGTTTAGGTAAAGCAAGTTTTTCATCATATTTGAATTCTTTTTCGAAATATTCACAAGTTGCAAAGAAGTCAAATATCTTAAATGTTGTTTTATCAACTTTTTTGTCTTTGCATTCAAATCTTGCAAGTCTTGTTCCTCTACCTTTCATTTGAATAAAATCTGTAGGGCTAAATATAGGTCTCATCAAACCAATATTTAATATATCAGGACAATCATATCCAGTTGTCATCATCCCAACAGTTACAGCTACTCTTGATTTACTTGTATCATAATCCTCATTCCACTTAGAATGTCCATTTAATTTATTGTTAGCAAAATTGATAGTCATTTGTTGAGCATCCATAACATTAGATGTTATTTGCACAGCAAAATCAGAATTGTATCTATTTGGAAATTTCTTATCAGCCATGATATTTAATATTTGTGTTACTTTTCTAGCATGAGCTTGGTTAACACAGAATATTATACTTTTACCTATTTCATTAGTTATTGGATCTCTTAATGCATTTTCAATAAAGGTAGCACAGAAAACTTCGTTTGTTGAATCTGAGAAAAAATCTTTTTCATAATTCTTTTCAGTTAATACCTTAGTTCTTCTACCTTTTTGATCAGTAACAGTAATTTCCATCTCATCGTTTGATTCATCAATGACCAATCCACTATCACTAAGTAATTCAGTTGTTATATCAGTTCTTGCATCAACAATAGTTGGACTAATTAAAATACCATCTTTTACTCCATCATTTAATGTATAACTAAATGTTGGATTCCCGCTATCACATCCAAAAATATGGTAAGTATCCAGTAGAATTCTTTTTTCCAATTCTCTTGGATCTGTTTCGTCAAAATCTACACCTTTTAAATAATTTTTAGGAGTTGCAGTTAATCCCAACTTATATCCTAAGAAATATTCGAAAACCGCTTTACCATTTCCACCTATACTTCTATGTGCTTCATCAGAAATAACTAAGTCAAAATCAGTTGGTGTAAATATTTTTTGATATTTATTTTCAGATGTAAATGATTGAATAGTACTAATTAATACATCAGCACCATTCCATGTATCTTTATTTTCTTTATATATTTCAACTCTTATACCATCTTTGGAAAGATATTTAGTTAAATCTTTTTTTGCTTGATTTTCTAACTCAATTCTATCAACTAAGAATAAAACTCTATTAGCTAGCTCACTTCTAATAAACATTTTAATAATCCCTGCTGATGTTAAAGTTTTACCAGTACCAGTTGCCATTTCTAAAAGGAATCTTGTTTTTCCTTCCTTAATAGCAGATTGAACTGCCTTTATAGCATTTAATTGGTAATATCTTAAGACTCTTAAACTGTTATCTCTACAATATTTTTGAATTAATTCATCATTATTAGACGACCAAGCACTGCTAATAGATAAAGCAGGATCCTGACTACTTGCAACATAATATTTATCAATATCCATTGACGAAATTTTTGTTGTATCTGTATGAAGTGCTCTGCTTTCTTTTAAACTTTCATATGTTGGAAAAGTCGTAATCATCTCCGGATTACCTTTTTCTAAATTCCAAAAATAATGAATTTTTCCATTTGTTAAAATAATATACTTACATCTTAAAGAAATAGCATATTTTCTTGCTTGTTCCTTCGCATCTAACGGATGAATATCCTCTTTTTTTGCTTCAACTACTACAAAAGGATTATTATATTCATCTAAAAGCAAATAATCTATATAACCTTTTTTTACTTTTACATTATCAGCTTCATCTAGTCCTTCTTGAGTTAATAATGTACCAGGTTCTAAAGAAATATTAGAAGGCTTTCCATCTTTGGGAAAGAATCTCCATCCTGCATCTTCAAGTAATTTATTAATATTAATTCTTGCTAAAGCTTCTTTTTGCAACATGTTATTTACCTCCCATTATTTTCTTTAAAGTAATATTATCTTTGTTTTTCCATTCAGTATATCCAGTAGCATTTCTACCAAGTATAGCTACAGCAGCCATAGATGGAGATGAAAATAAATGATCATTTATATATACATTATCAACTAAATCAACTGAACTTCGTTCTCTATTAAAAAATCCATTTAGTGAAGGAGATAGACTTTCAAATACACCTTCTTTAACTTTTGAACCTTTTAAAACAACAAAACCTTCATCAGTTAATAATCCTCTAGCATATTCAACACCATTATTTGTTAAATGTAATATTTTATCTTCTTTATCATTTTTATCATTTTTATCAATCAAATTAATAAATAATTTATATCCAAACATATTTGTTACTATTTTGATTTTTGAAATAAACTTTTCTGCTCTTATTTCATCTGCAGTACTCAATGATGATTTAGTAGGACTTGATTCATTTTTAATAAGATATCTATTTGCTTCTTTACTTAATTCATATAGTTCATGTTCAATATACTTAATGTGCGCCTTATTTAATGAATTGTCTTTACTAACAAATACTATACATTCATTCCAAAATTCTTTATGTTTATTATGTTGTAATAAACGATTATAAATATCTTCTGCTTCACCAATATAAGCTATTTTTTCAGCAGTATTTTCATCATCACCAAATAAAATATAAACTCCAGTATTATTTATATATTCAATACTAGATGCTTCTTTTAACTTATTTCTTGGTATTTTATAACTAATACCCAACCAATCATCAATAGAACACTCAATAATTCCGTTTGGATTTTCTTCTTCTAAAATAAATTGTAAAACTTGCTTATTCATCTTTACCTCCAGTGACACTATGACATTAACAATCGGTATAGACCATACCTAAATCTAATGTCATAATGTCATTATTAATCTAAAATATCACTAACTTTAATATCGTAGTATTCTGCTATTTTTCTAACGACTTCATTACTTAAACTTCTTGATCCTTTTTCATACTTATTGTATGCGGAAACTGTAATGCCAAGAAAATCAGCTAAATCTTTTTGATTCTTTTTATTTTCAATTCTATATTGTTTTATTCTTAATCTAGCTCTAGCCTGAATTTTCTTTTCCAGATCATCAAAATATTTTTCTGGATCACCATTCAAAGTAAAATAACCTTTTGAATTAGCAATTCTAAAAGCATAATCTGAAATATCGGCTTCTTCTTTTGGACTTAACTCTGGCATGTTCTCAAAAAAGTAATTAGTTGAAACTTTATAAAATGTTGCTAAGTCTTTAATTACACTAATTGGAACCCCTCTATCTCCTAACTCATAATGTTTATAAGTTGATGTGTTAACACCAACAACCTGACTAATTTCTTTTTGTGTTAAATTAGCTTTTTTACGTATTTCTGCAATGTTTTTACCAATTGCAATATCAGATTCTCTTCTATTTTCCATAGGTACCCTCCTATTATCTCGTTAAATCCATTATAACATATATTTTCCAAATTGGAACATTCGATTTAAAAATATATAAAAAAATAATTTTTAAATTTTTCGAAATTTATTATTGACATATTGGAACTTTTAATATATACTTTAATTAGGTTGCCAATATGGAACTATTTATTTTAATATAATAATTGCCATTTTGGAACTATTGTTCTTTGAAAATTTAATAGTTGTGGAAGTCGCCGATATGCCATAACTCAAAAAAATACAAGGTAGAAATAACCATATTGGTACGGGAGTTATGAAATAACTAAAATTTCAAGTTGGACTTAGTCCAGGGGTACTCTACCCTTTCACTTACGAGAATTGAGAATAAATAATAGAAGGAAGGAATTATATGAAATTACCAAAAGAAAAACAATACATTAGATACTTTGTAGATAATGTAGATGAAATTGAACTACCAGCATATGTATGTGAAGCTATATTCGATATTAACGAACTATATGATCTATCTAAAGATGAGATATATGAAAAATATAAATTTTCTTGCAATAGTTCTGAATCAGTTGATAGAAAAGCATTATTTAAAATGTTAATTGATATTGATAAAAGTGATAAAAAGGATGTCTATAAAAAGTATTACAAAAACTATTTTAACTAAAAGGAGGACGATATATGAAAGCAAGTGAAACATTAGAATTATTATCAAAGCAATGGTGTACTTTAGATGATTTAATGAAGATAACAAGTTTAGGAAGAAATTCAGCACTTAAAGTTAGAAAAGAAATAATCACAGATTTAACAGATAAAGGCTATAAGCTTCCATGTCACTTAATACCTATGTGTAAAGTTGTTAATAAATTAAAAATTGATATTCCATATTTAAAATCAATGGTAAATAAGGAGAACTAAATGATAGCTATAGAACAATTAAATAATTGCAAAAAAAAAGACAACATTATCAATAAAATAATGAAGTCTGAAGGATTATATTGTTTAGTTGCCGAACCAAAAGTTGGTAAATCTTTTTTAGCACTACAGATAGCCAACTCATTAGTAAACAATAAACAATTTTTAGGATTTGATGTAAATCCCACTCCCGTTTTATATGTTAGCACAGAAATATCTGATAATCAATTGAAAGAAAGATTGGAACTAACAGGATATACCTTTAGTCCAAATACATTCTTCTTTGTTCAAAAAGATTCTGAGCATAAGCTTTGTTTAAGAGATGATCTTTTATTAGATTTAAAAGAATTCTCAGAAGTATATAAAGGAAGATTTGTAATTATAGATATAATGTGTGGAATTGATTATGGATATGAATTTGATATTAACAATTACAGTGATGTAATGAAAAACATTTTTGATAAATATAGAGAATTAGCTAGTAAATATCATTTAACTTTTTTATTAATACATCACTTAAATAAAGAAGGTAAAACATTAGGTAGTACTGGCATTGATGGAAACATGAATGGAATATTAACTTTAATTAATAATAAAGATAATACTTATACTTTAAAAATAGTAAATCGTGATTTTGAAGAACTAACTTTAAATCTAAATAAAAATGATAAGTTGGAATTTGAAATTATTGATGAAGATAATACCGAACTTGATTATAATTTATCAGTATTTATGAGATACGTTATCAAGAAAAAAGAAATAGTATTTACACCAGCTGAAATGGTAGCAGAACTTAACCTACTAATAACACCTTCAAGATTTGGAAGACTACTAAATAGTAGTGTTAAAAGGTTAGAACAAGAAGGCATATTTGTAGAGTTAAATAGAACTGCTACTTCAAGAAATTATAAAGCAAGATTCATTGATCCATTAGAATCTGCTTAAAAGGTTTTAGGAATTATTCCTAACTCACATATTGGGCTATGCCCTAGTGAGATAAGTCATAATTTAAATATGACTTCTAAAAATACTAAGGAGGATGATATATGTATGAAGGAAAACAAGTTCTAAGATTTGAAAATAATTACAAATCTAAAGATCTTTATAATCTTGGCCGAGAATTAAAAGAAAGAATCGGTACAGGGAATTATGATCCAGAAAGAACTAAATTTAATATAACTTTTAAAGACATCGAAAAGGATAATTTATATCAAGAAGTAAAATATCAATTAGAAAGTAGAAATATAGAATATCTTCACAAAAGCAAAACTAATTTACTTAATGGAGTCACTATTACAAGTGGTCCAGAATTCTTTATGAGATTAGGTATGAAATTTAAACCTAGCGGTAGAAAATATCAATCGGGAGAAAAAGCTGGTCAAGATATATTAGTACCAGATATAAAATCAGATGATGATATACCAAAAGATGTAATCAAATATTTTTGTGATAGCTATGATTTTATAACTAAATTAGTAGGAGAAGAAAACATGGTAATCGCACAAGTACATTTTGATGAAGATACACCTCACCTACAAGCTTACTTCTTACCTGTTGTAGATAAAGTTAGTAGAAAATGTTATCAAAGAGATAAAGATGGAAATCTTATTAAAGAAAAAAGATTAGATTACAAAGGCAATTTAAAAGAAGTACCAATTTTATTAAGAGATGATAAAGGTAAAATAGTTTATGAACAAGTTGAAGGTAAATTTTTAAATAATGATCAATTTTGGAAACAACTAGGAGGAAGAAATTCATTTGCAGCTATACAAGATACATTTAATGAGTATATGAAGGATAATGGTTTTAATCTAGACAGAGGTGAAAAAGGTGCAAACAAAAAGCATAAAACAAAATTAGAGCACCAAGTAGAAGAATTAAAGGCTGAATCAAACAATTTATGGAATCAAATTAATGATTATAAGGATAAGTTGGATAAGTCTAAAGAAAACCTTAAAAATAGTCTAAAGCCAATAGATTTAGATATTAAAAAAGGAATTATGGGATATAGTAAAAAAGAAGTTGGAGAAATACTAGAAAACTATGATAATCTCCAAAGGCAAAACTATTTAAATGAATTAGATCTAAAAGATAAAAATCATGAAATAATCTCATTAAAAATGGAAAACGATTTTTATAAAAATAATAAAGAACTACATAAGATTAATAAAGAAAATAGAAATCTAGAAACTCAGTTAAAAAATAAGGATTATGATTTAGATTATTATAAAAGCGGATTCAAAACTTTATGTAAAGCATTGGATACTCTATTAAAAAGACCTCCAATGCCATTTGTTGGAGATTACATATCGCTCGCACAAGATGTAGCACATACTAAATCTTTCCAAAGTGCTGAAGAAGAAGCATGGGAAGAATTTACTAAAATGAATGGTAATAACTCTTCAGATTTAGGAATATAGGTAAGATATGGCAATAAGACAAGTTAAAGCAAAAGAATCTACAAAAGATGGAAGATCATGGATTGTAGATTTAACCTATAAAGACTATTTAGAAAGACCTAGAAGATACCATTCTAAAAAATTTGCTACAAGACGCGAAGCAAAAGAACATGAAGCTGAATATAAAATGAATCTTAAAAACATGACTGAGTTTTCTGATTTAACATTTGAACAATTAATTGATGAACATTATAAATATCAACAAGATAAAGTAAAAGAAACAACATTAACAAATTACAAAAATATGAAACCATATTTAGAACCTTTATTTAATATAAAAGTCGAATCATTTAATATCAGACATTATGAATTATGGAGACAATTTATGAATGAAAAAAACATTTCTACAAGATATAAAAATGGTGTTTATAAATATTTAAAAGCTATAATGAATTTTGGAACAAAATGGTATGATTTAAACTTTATAAAAGTCTATAATAAAATGGCTAACTTTAATAATCCAAATGAGAGAAAAAAAGAAATGAAATTTTATACACCAAACGAGTTTCAAAAGTTTCTATCTGTAGAAAATGATTTAAAATTTAGATGTGCTTTTCAAACACTATTCTATTGTGGATTAAGAAATGGAGAATTGCGAGGTTTAACCTGGAATGATATAAACTTCAGAAAAAGTTGTTTATCAGTAAATAAAGCTGTTACAAAAGTACCTGATAAAAAGAATAATAAACCCTACTCTGTCTCAAGTCCTAAAACAATGTCTAGTTATAGAACAATACCAATACCTAATTTCTTATTAGATGATTTAAAACAATTATATGATGATTCATCTACATATTATAATTTTAATGATGAATGGTATGTATTTGGAGATGTGGATCCTATGCCTGAAACTACTCTACGAGATAGAAAAACTAAAGATGCATTTAAAGCAGGAGTTAAAGATATAAGAGTACATGATTTCAGACATAGTTGTGCATCTTTATTAATAGATAGTGGTGCTAATATAACATTAGTTGCTAAATATTTAGGACACTCTAAAATAGATGAAACATTAAACACTTATTCTCATATGTATCAAAATAGACTTGAAAATATAGTTCAAATAATTGAAGTTCAAAATACCAAATTATTAGAAAATCAACAAAAAGAATTACCAGAACCAAAAGAAAATATAATTGATTATGAAGATGCAGAATATATAGATTATGATGATAGTTCAGATTTAGAAAATGAAAAAGAAGATGACCTAGTCCTTTAATGGATTAGGTCATTTTTTATATTTCCGAAATATCCTTGCTTAACTTCCTTATCAAGCCTATTTGTTTAGAAAACATCTCATCCCATACATCTAAACATTTTATTAGAATTTGTTTATTATTTTTTTCGTAAGCATAATCAAATAACATAATTACGATATAGTTAAGATCATCATAAGAATAATAATGTATAGGATTGTTTTCATCATATTGTTCTAAAGCTATGTTAATAATCTCGAACAACAATTCACTATATTTGAGGATATTATTTCCTCTTTTTCTCAAGAGATGAATAAATGGTTCAATAAATTCTTGTGAATCAGATGATTGAAATAATTCAATAACAAAATTATCATCGCTCAAGAGCAATTTTTCATCATCAAATAATTTATATGGATTTATTTTTACATCAGGATATTTTGATAATTCAATTATTATTTCTTTTGATTTTTCTTTATATTCATCGTTTTTTATATACACCAAAAGCATTTCCATTATTGAATTTTTTATTATAGTATCATTTTTACTATTCAATAGCTCATTCTCAAATTCATCATAAAACAGATAAAAATCTACCATTAGATACGAAAAAACTCTTTTTATGTCTTCACTATTAATAGTAATTCCATGTAATATTATTTTTATTATTTGTTCTCTTAAATTACTTTTTTTAGCATATAAATAGTTAAATATATTTCTATTTGATCTATAACCATATATACAATCATTTAAAAACAATTTAATTATAATCGTACTTGTCCAATCTAAATCATAATTTAAAAGACAATTCAAAATACTCATACTTGAATATTTAAATATTTCATCACTACATTCACTCATACTTTCAACCATTTTAGTGAATTTTTTTGCATACTCAAAATTATTCCATAATATATTTGAAACAGCTGAGGCAAGTTTATAAATTGATGAATTAATTACCGCCAGTTCAAATGATTCTGCAATATCTCTATCTTCTTTACTATTATCAATAATTACGTTATTATCTATTTTATCTGATATAATATCAGAATAAATATTTAGCAACATATCTATTGTTTCTGCATTCCAATTTGTTTCTTCTTTTCTAGCTATTATCTCACAAATAAGTGGAGCATATTTATAATTATTTTCATACTTAAAAGTTTTAAACAATAATTCTAATTTCTGAATTGAAATATCATCTATTATACTAGAATAAGCTAATGAATTATATAATGTATAAATATAATCAGGTATAATAATTGATGAATTGTTTATAAATAAATCTATAAATTGATTCGGATTTTCTTGAATATTTACTGACAATGATGATTGAAATTCATATAAACTACTATCAATAAATACAGATTTTTCTTCATCATATTTAGATTTATGACTATTTGTTATTTTTTTATTAGTTAATATACCAAGCCAACTTTTTAAACCTATTTTTTTATTGGCAATTGGCGATATAACACTACCGCTTTTACAATGATTTAAATCATAAATAGAATAATTTCGTATACCAAATTTTCTATTTAACACTTTCTTTAATTGAATGCATTTTTCATCTAATAAATTATCTGAAATACAATTTAAAATTTCATATTGAAAGTCGCCCCAAAAACTAATATAATTTGCACTGCTAAAATTTTCCTTCTTAAATTCAATGCATCTTTTGCATCTTTCAATTAAATCATTAGGTTTATAGTGAATAATTTTTTCAATAACGTAATTAATTGTTTTTTTATTTGCATCATTAATAAACTTTTCTATTATTTTCTTTAGCATAGACACTGATTGTTCATTATTACTAGTATATTCAAAGCAATTATTATTTATATCACTAAATAAATATTCAAAAATTTTATTTGAAGCTGATTGTGGCATAAAATATATACTTTGTAATATTATTTCGTTATGAATACTAAATCCTTTGTTTAAGTACTTCTCAAATATTGTCCAAAATTTATTATAATCACTATTTACTACATTTTTAACTGCTCTTTTAATTAACGATATTACTATTCTTTGCACAGTCATTTCAAGTCTACCATGATCTTCCCAATCATATAATCCATATTTATCATGAATTTCAGGAATTAATGGTAAAAGTTTTTCAATAATTAGTTCATTTTCTGTAATTTCATTTTTTTCTTCATATTCAATAGACAAATTATCCGAATATTTTATATGTCTTTTCTTTAAATCTAAATGATTTGTCAAAAATTCAACATATCTGATTCCTCTACACTCATTAATACACAATAATTCATCTAAATTCAAATAAGAATTTATCCACATTTCACTAAATTTATCATATATTTCTAGTCGTAATTCAAATAGATCATCTGTGTCATATACTACATCAGAAGGAAATACACTATATAACTCTCTATCTAATTGTTCATTTACTATAATATACTGTTTTATAAATTTGTATTCTTTTTCATTAAATGAATAATTAATACTCTTTAATAAATTAATAATATATTGTTTTTTTGTTGAATCATTAACCCATTTATCAAAAGTTCCATTATCAATTAGTAATTCTATTATTTCTTGATGATTCATGAATACTATGTTAATAAAAATATCAAAAAACTCTTTTTTAAAATAATTATTTATAATATATTGTTTTATTTCTTCTGATATATTTGTAACTGTTCCTAAAACTTCAAAAGCTACATATTTTAAATATACTCTAATATTTTTATTGTTAATAATAGTGTCAATACATTCTATAAATCTTTGATCATCAAGTTCATGAATTCTTTCTAAAAACATTTGTAACTGATACCTTTTATTTGGAAGTTGTTCATTACGATTACCTATAAGCGATTCAATTGACTCACCATTAAGATATTTTTCTATCATTTTATCAACGGAAAAATAATCTAATAATGTTTGATGAGAAAAAGAAATAGAACTATCACTTTTTATAAGAAATGCCTTAGATAATAAAAAGTCAACCGAATTAACATAATCATTTAAAAAGAATTCTGGAAGAGATATTTTACCTAATTGGTTCATTTTACTAACTATAACTTCTTTAACATTCGATAAATCATTTTGCGAAAAGCCGTTTATTGACCCTTCTTTAATTATCTGTTCCCACCATTTTGATATTAAATCACAAGTAGAATGTACTTCAGACAAATCATTATCTTTTCGAATCTCCATAAAAATAAATAGATTACTCGGAATCTTTAGTAATTCCCTCAATTTAACATTATATTTATCATATTCAGATCCAACAATTGATTTTACACATTGGTCACTTAATTTATTAATATCAATTCTAACCCAGTTATTACTTTCATCTTCAACGATTTTTCTAATTGATGTATCATTTTCAAAATCAAATGTTCTGCACACTAAAATAATAGATATTTTATTTTTTCTTCCTATGTTAATATTTTTTATTTCTTCAATAATAGAATTACAAATATCTAATGAATTTCTACTATGCATAGTAGTCCATCTTAATGCATCAAGTTGATCAAGTATTAACACACATTTTTTATCTAAAGAAAATTTATCTAAAATAGCAGATAAATAAGTGTTAAACCCAAGATTTTCACTCCATTTTAGGCTGTTACATTCAGGAATATATTTATCAAGTTTTATAGCTAAATACTGATATTTGTTTTCTTTAAGATAATCAATTAAACCATAAATTACTCCGCTTTTACCATATCCAGCTTTACCAGTTATCATAATTGATTTACCTTCATTAATATTTGTAATTATTGTTTTTAATTCATCTCTATTTATATAATTATTATTTATTAATTTAATGCTTTTTTTAAAAATAGAATTTAACTTTTCAATATTATTAAAATTTAAAGAATTATTTGAATGGTTATTTAAAATAATATTATTTTTATTGAAAAAATCAAATAAAAATTGTTTGTCAATGTCAACTCCCATAACATTCTCATTGCATATTAAATCTAGGAATTTTTCATAAATGGTTTTGGGTTCGCCAAGAAACAACAATTTTATATGCATAAATAAATAATCTTTTATTATATTATCAGGCATATCTTCTACTTCTGTTCGTTTGAGATAATTCATAGCCTTTTGAACATCATCTATATTTTCATAATTTAAATCAAGTTCAGAACAATATTTTTTAAAATCATCAAATGTATTATTACTATTCTTTATTTGATTATCATAAAAAGCATTTACATCTCCATTATTATTTTTTGCTCTTTTGCTTAAATCATTGAGCCTTGTAAATGGTATTGGTGATTCTAATACAACAATTGATTTTTGATCGTTATCTAAATGCATTCTCCATCGTTTAAGGAGATTATACGCTTTAAATCCAGAAAAAGTCCAATTATCATTACTTCCATTTCTGTGCTTACATTGAATATATTTTTTTGAACCATCAAAATTTGTAACAATTATATCTGTAGCAACTTCATCATTCCCTAATCCTTCAAACATGCAAGAACTTATTCTTTCATCTACAACATCTAAAATAGCCTTTATAATACAGTTAACTTCATATCTATTTCCATTCTTATCTGTTCTTCCACCTACTTCATTTGCCATAATTTCACCCCTAAACTGCTACAGGATCTCTCTGTTCCATCATTTTCCATATACAATCTAATATATCATCAAAATCAATATTTCTTGCATATTCATTTTTTCTTTGATAATTTTTCCATCTTGTTCTAATTGATTCACTATCTCGAATAACATCAATAGATATAAATGGATTACCAAAATATTCTCTTTTACCAAATGTTTGATATAAAGCATTATTAAAATTATCTATATTTATATTTTTCCAATCTTTTGTATAAATTAAATAAACATCATAGAAATCCCTCATTCTACCATTTAATTCGCCTCTACTTAGGATTGTTTCTATCTTTTCAGCTAATACTGTTTCCATATTATATGCCCATAAATTTATGTATTTATCTCCTAAAATAGGTTTATACTTATATGTAATTTCTTTAGGTGTAATTGGATCACCTGTAGCTATATCAACATGAAATTTTTCTTTTATATTATCAAGTTCTACTTGAATATCTACTCTAAAGCCACCATATTCATCTTCATCTCTTATTGGCGCAATTCCTAAATATGATACTATAGCATTATCATCTACCTTTATAGATACTATTTCTTTTATCATTTTAACAATAGTTTCTTCATTAAAGTTAGCATTTCTAAAAGCAGTATCAATATCCATTGTAGTTCTGTTTTCTACTCCAAATAATGTACTTAGATAGAATCCACCTTTTAATATAAAATTATCTTTATATTTACTTAATGACAATCTTTCAATAAATCTATCATACATATAAAGTCTAAGTAATGTGTTAAAATCTACATTTTTTTCATTCGAAATATTCTTTAATTTATCTTTTAATTGCATACTATTCATAAAACACCTCCATGAAATCCATTACTTCTTTTTTTATACCCATTTTATCTGCATATTTAGATAGTTTTATAAGATCTTTATCTTTTTTCTTAATATATTCTCTAATACTATGTTTAACATGTTCAGAATCCATTCTATTTCGATACTTGATAATATCACAAATACATCTTTCAACATCATAAGCTTTTACTTTGTTTCCCATAGGAGTTTCAACTTCAGTAAGTCCAAGTTCATAAATATCATTAGGGACATAAAAAACATCATGTTTTTCAATTTTAGGATTATGATAATTTCTTTTAACTGATATATCCCAAATATCATTTGGTGCTTTTATAGAAAGACCATGAAAATATAGAGCTGTCATATGAGAAAAGACTGCATTAGGTGTAGTTATACTAAAAACATAATAAAGATCTTCTATTTTTCTAGAATCAAGATAAACTCCATTTGCTACTCTTTCAATAACATTTTTATCAGTAAGAATGTTAAGATACATTCTATGAATTCCAAGTTCAGTAACTTGTTTAGAAGTTACATATCCATTGTTGGCATTCATTATGCCAATAATAGAATCTTCATAAAATTCATTTTTAAGTTTTACTACTTCTTCGTTTTTCATCAAAATTCCTCCTTTGACAAATCTACTGCAATTTTATCATTTTTCCGTAGTTTTGTCAAGAATCAAAAAAGTATTGGAAATATTTTTCCAGAACTTGTCTATTTCACCTACTTTTGGAAATATTTTTCCAAAACTCTAAAAACATTATTTTTTATACTTTTTTAACTTTTACGTACCTAATTTAGTACCTAGACAAAATAAAAAGGCTCGAAAGCCTTTATTTTAAACAAAAGTGAGGCCTTTCGGCCTCTTCAGGGGGTTTTGGTTACACTCTCACACTTTAGACCGTAAGAGTGTTGGCGTGAATACTATCACGCTATTATAATTATAAAGTGTATTCTCAAAATTGTCAATATTAATCTAATCCAAAATTATTTTTTATTAAATCATATAAACATTTATTTTCTGTTTTTTCAATTTCATTTATTAAAAAATATTCACTATCTTCCTTAGCTTTCAGCAAAATATTATAATCTTTTTTTAAATCAGCTATAGAAAATGACATATCTCCACTTTGTTTAACACCAAATATATCTCCACTACCTCTTAATTTAAAATCTTCCTCACTAATTTTAAATCCATCATTAGTTTCTGTCAATATATTTAATCTTTCTGTTTCATGATTACTTATTAAAATACAATAAGATTGCAAATCATTTCTACCAACTCTACCTCTTAATTGATGAAGAGATGAAAGTCCAAACATATATGCATCAAATATAACAATCATAGTTGCATTTTTGACATCAACTCCAACTTCTATAACAGTTGTACTAATAAGAATCTGTATTTCATTATTTTTAAATTTTTCCATAACTTCTTCTTTTTCTTTTGAAGTCATTTTTCCATGTAATACACCTACTTTATACAATTTACCAAATGCTTTATTCATCTTTTCTTCTAATTCATACACATTATTAAAATCAACCTTATCACTTTCTTCTACTAAAGGAGCTATAACATATATTTGATGATTAGATTTAAGTTCCCTATACATACTATTTAAAACATCTTTTATTTCATTTTCTTTTTTAATAGTTGTAATAATATCTTTTTTACCATTTGGAAGTGTTTTAATATTAGATATTTTCATATCTCCATAAAGGGTTAATGCATATGTTCTAGGTATAGGAGTAGCACTCATATAAAGAATATCTGGTGATATCCCTTTGTTTTTTAAATTAGCTCTTTGATTAACACCAAATCTATGTTGTTCATCAGTAATAACAAGTCCCAAATTTTTATATAAAACATCATCTGTAAATAAAGCATGTGTTCCTATAATAACATCAATATTACCATTAATTAAATCTTCATTAATTTTTCTTTTCTCTTTTTTTGTTGTTTTACCAATTAATAATGCAACATTAATATTATACTTTTTAAACAAATCTTTGACATTGTTATAATGTTGCACCGCTAAAACCTCAGTTGGTGCCATTAAAGCACTTTGATATCCACTTAAATAATTTATATACATACTTACTATAGCAACTATTGTTTTACCACTTCCTACATCACCTTGTAAAAGTCTATTCATTCTATATTCCTCTACTAAATCAGTATATATATCATCTATACTTTTTAATTGATCGCTTGTTAATTTAAATGGCAATCCTTTTATAAATTTATCAACCTCATGTTTATCAACTATTCTCTTTAAACCAACTTTATTTCTATCATTATTTTTTAAATAATTCATTTTACACATAAACAGAAATAATTCTTCATATTTAAGTCTATTTAAAGCTTGTTTTAAGTGTATTAAATTATCAGGATTATGTACAACATTAATTGCTTCTGTTTTATCAATAAAATTATATTTATTTAGAAGATATAACGGTAAATAATCATTTGCTTTATAATTAGATAAACCAAAATCAATATATTTTCTTATAGTATTTATACTCATACCATACGTTGTATGATATACTGGCTCTATTTTAGTTTTTAAAATAGCCCCAAACTTAATATCACTAACTACTATTAAATTATGTTTTTTATCAATTTTTCCTATAACTGTAATAGTTGTTCCAATTTTAAGTCTAGACTTTAAAAATCCTCTATTATAAATATTAATATTAAATATATTTTGAGATGTATTTAATTTAAAGCTCATCTTATCTTTTCTACGATTAAAATAAAATACATTAGGTATTGTTTCAACTATACCATCAATTATTATTTTATCACCATCTTCAAGTTCATTTATGTTACTTCTCTTTATTACATCATATCTAAATGGATAAAAACTAACTAAATCACCAATATCATTTATTCCAAGTTTATTTAATAATTTTAAATTTTTTGGTCCTAATCCTTTTATATCTTCTAAAGTCATAATTCACCTTCCAAAATAATTATATAAAACAATTGTTCGTGTGTCAATTAAAAATATTAAAAAGTTTTAAAAATAATAAAAAAATGCTTGACATATCAGGCATTTTAGATTATCATAGAAAGCACTAATTCGGAATTCCGGATTAGTGCTAGTATCACACTAGCCAACCCCTTTTTATTCTTTTATGAAACTGTTCTTCAGGGGGACAGTTTCCTTTTTTTATTCTTTTATGAAATGTTGACTAGTAAAAACATACTATATTTTATGCTTTTACATTCTAAGTATAACAAGCAAAAAAAATACTGTAAATAGTATTTTTTTTATTATTTTGTAAATTGACACAATTTTACATTATTTTTGACAATTAGAACAATAATAGGTTCCTCTTCCACCTATTCGTATTTTATTTAATTTATTATTACAATAAGGACATATTTTTTTATTATGAACTAATAATTCATCTTGAAAATTGCCATGAACCCCTTCACTTGATTCATAACTTCTAATAGTAGTTCCGCCAAGTTTAATAGCTTTTTTTAAAATAGTTTTAGTATTTGAAATAATACTATCTAATTCTTTGTCTTCTAAATCACATGCTTTTTTTAGAGGATTAATTTTTGATAAAAATAAAACTTCATCAGCATATATATTTCCTATTCCCACAATTATACTTTGATCTAATATTACAGTTTTAATAGGTAATTTTTTATTTTTATATTTTTCTTTTAAATATGTTTTATTTAAATTATTATCCCATGGTTCAAGTCCAAGATCACATATAGGTTTTCTCTTTAATAATTCGTCTTTTTTAATTAAATGCATTCTACCAAATTTACGTGTATCTTTATATCTTAATTCCTCATTATCTAACACAAATATAACATGCTCATGCTTATCTATTAAATCATCACTAGATCTAAATACATATTTACCTTCCATTCTTAAATGACTTAATAAATAATAATCATCAAGTAAAAAAATTAACCATTTTCCTCTTCTTGTTATATCATTTATTTTTTGATTTTTAATTTCTTTTTTAAATTCATTAACACTAGGATATTCAATTATATTATCATAAAAAACTTTTACATCTAATATTCTTTTATTTAATAATTTTTCTTTTAATTTATTTTTTACTGTTTCTACCTCTGGTAATTCAGGCATATTATCACAACCTTTATCAAAGATATTATACCACAATATAATAGTAAAACCTAGGAAGAAAATCACCTAGGTATTTTTATTATGAGTATTTATTAAATTTTTATGCATTAAAATGCTTCAAAATTTATTTTTATTTTTTTATTATTTTCAAAATTACAAGCCGCTGCAATAACAATTGTTCTTATTGCACTAGCTATTACACCCTGTCTACCAATTAATGTAGGCATATCATCACTAGAAGCTAAAACTTCTATAGAAATTTCATCATCCGTATCATATTGTTTTACAGATATTAAATCTGGTTGTTTAACAACACTTTTTACTAAAAATTCTGTTATAGGTACTAAATTCATAATTACTTACCTTCTTTTGATACCATTTTTTCTTCATGGTATTTTTTCATAACACCTTGATTACTTAAGATGCTTCTAACTGTATCAGTTGGTTGAGCTCCTTTTTTTAACCAATCAATAGCTTTTTCTGCATTTATTTTGATTTCAGCAGGATTTTTAGTTGGATCATAATAACCAACTTCATCTATTACTTTTCCATCTCTTGGGCTTCTTGAATCAGCTACAACAACACGATAAAATGGTGCTTGTTTTTTTCCCATTCTTTTTAATCTTAATTTAACTGCCATACACTTTCCCTCACTTTCTAAATTGATTGTATCATAATATTATATTGATGTCAACCTTTTTTTATTAACACTAAAATAAAAATACGTTTTAAAACGTATTTCTTATTTTTTTTCTTCTTTTATATAATTTTCATTAACTTCCTTATCGATTTCATCTAAAACTTCATCTGAAACATCATCTTCTATTAAATCCCATGGTTCTTCATCATCTTCAATAGCAATTTTCATCTTCTTTTCGCCTACTATTTCTACTCCCATTTCCTTTTCTATATCAAAGTTTATATTGTTATCTTTATCAATATTTACTTTTACACAATTTGGATTACTTAAAGTTCTTACAATAATTTCTGTATCATCTGATAATGCATCTTTATCTTTTATTTTTAAATTAAATAAATCATTATATTCTATTTTTTTATTAACAACTGTTGTTTTACTATCTCCTTCATACGAATACCATATATTAACATCATATGAACCATCAACACCTATTTTATCACCCGATTTATATCCTTTAAATTTGTGATTTATTACCCAACATCCAAGTACTGTTGTAGGTGTTGTTTCAGTTGTTATTGTATAATTATTTTTAAAATATTTTTTACCTTTACCAATTACTGCTTTAGTAACTATTTCTTTATAAGCCATATCATCACCCCTCACTTTAGAATATGCTTATAATTAATAAAAGTGTCTATTTTTATTAAAAATATTTTACTATTATATAAATATATATTATAATTAAGATGGTGATATTATGAATAATATAAGTGATGATATTAGAATAATTTTAATAAATAAAAGTGGCGATATGAATGTTATATTTAGTAGTTTTGATATGAGTAATAAAAATACATGTAATTTAAGCGTAACTGATGATATAAATAAAATTAATCTATTTTATAAAAAAGTTAAAGATACAGTTTATAAAGAAACCGATAATAATGATAAACACTTATTTTATTTAAAACAACATATTAGTGATAATTTAAAAAATGAATTTAAAAATATCAATATTGAAAACATAAATGATGATTTATTATTATATTATTATTTATCTACAATGGGATATGTCGTTTTTATTAATAGTTTAGAACATATAAATATAATTGTTACTCCATCAGATTCGATAAGTAATGAACAAGAAAATAGATTGATTGATTTTAATAATTTTTTTGAAAAAAATATCATTTGGAATCTAGCAAATGAAATGCATATTGAAACTTTTGAAGATAATGGTAAAAAATATGGAATGTTAGAAGTTGGAAATGTTATTGAAGGAAAATATGAAGATGTTATTAATAAATATTTAAGCAAAATAAAAAGACATTAGTCTTTTTTATTTTGGGTTGTATTATAAATAGTGTTGGTGAATATAAATCACTACACTATTTTTATTTAATAAAAAGACATAAGTTTGATACAATGTAATTGTT
>CABUNR010000020.1:0-24383 GCA_902492995.1 uncultured Bacillota bacterium
AGTAGATATAGATTTATCAAAAGCTGCAAGTATCGAATATGAAGTAAAAAAATAAGCAAATTATTGCTTATTTTTTCATATTATAGTATAATAGAAAAAGTTTTAGAAAGGGTGTTTATATGCTTGAGAGATTAGAAAATATAGAAAAAAGATATAATGAACTTACAGAAGAAATGATGAAGCCAGAAGTTATCCAAAATGTAAAAGAAGCCTTAAAATTAAGTCGCGAACAAGCAAGTTTAAAAGATGCTTATGAAGCATACCAAGAATATAAAAAAATAACAAATAATATAGAAGAAGCAAAAGAAATGCTTAAGGATCCAGAACTTGGAGAAATGGCAAGAGAAGAATTAGAAGAAAATAATAAAAAATTAGA
The DNA here is from genome assembly GCA_902492995.1 of uncultured Bacillota bacterium. Lineage (GTDB taxonomy): Bacteria > Bacillota_I > Bacilli_A > RF39 > UBA660 > OMSK01. Next base: position 377 of record CABUNR010000020.1, read on the forward strand.
AGAATTAAATAAGGAAATAGAAATATTATTACTTCCAAAAGATCCTAATGATGGAAAAGACGTAATTGTTGAAATTAGAGGAGCAGCAGGTGGAGATGAAGGAAATATATTTGCGGGTGACTTATTTGAAATGTATAAAAAACTTGCTGAAAAAGAAAATTGGAAAATAGAAATAATAGAAGAAGAAAAATCTGAAGCTGGAGGATATTCTTTAATAAGTTTCATGGTTAAGGGTGAAAATGTTTATTCAAAGTTAAAATATGAATCAGGAGCACATCGTGTACAAAGAGTTCCATCTACAGAAACACAAGGAAGAGTACACACCTCAACTGCAACCGTACTTGTAATGCCAGAAGCAGAAGAAGTAGATGCCGAAATTGATATGAATGATGTAAGAATTGACATTACAAGATCATCAGGATGTGGAGGACAAGGAGTTAATACAACAGATTCAGCAGTAAGACTTACACATATTCCAACAGGAATAGTTGTATATTCACAAACTGAAAGAAGCCAAATAAAAAATAAAGAAAAAGCCTTTAAAATACTAGCATCTAGACTTTATGATTATAAAATGCAACAACAAGAAAAAGAATTAGGTGCTGAAAGAAGAAGCAAAATTGGTACAGGGGATAGAAGTGAAAAAATAAGAACATATAACTATCCACAAAATAGAGTAACAGATCATAGAATAGGATTTACTTTAAATACATTAGATAGAATTATGCAAGGTGATATAGATAAAGTAATAGAAGCATTAATAACAGAAGATCAAGCACGTAAACTAAGAGGTGAATAATATGGCAAAAGCAAGACATAATAGTAGAAATACAAATATTAATTTAGAAACATTATGCCTAGATTGTGGTAAAAGAGGATTTGTAACTTCATCAGTCAAAAAAGGATATTATGAAGTATATGAAGATAAATGTATGAATTGTTTAAAAGTAACAAAACATATAAAATGTAAAAGTATTGAAAAATTAAAAGCAGAATTAGAATTTTGTGATAGAAATTATGGTATAAATGATATAGTTTTAAATGCTATAAATATAAATACTACAAATAAAGTGAAGTAATATGAATGATATAGAATATTTAAAAAAATATTTAAAACCAGAAGATTTTGAAAGTGGACTTAAAAGACTAGAGAATAAAGAACCAATTCAATACATAATAGGAAATGTTGAATTTTATGGATATAAAATTAATGTTAATAAAAATGTTTTAATACCAAGGTTTGAAACAGAATTATTAGTAGAAAAAACAATTAATTATATAAAAAAATATTATAATAAAAAAATAGATATAATTGATTTAGGAACAGGAAGCGGATGTATAGCAATTACCTTAAAAAAAGAAATTGATTGTAATATGGATGCCTTAGATATTTCAAAAAAAGCTTTAGAAGCAGCAAAAAATAATGCTAAACTAAATGATGTAGAAATAAATTTTATAAATAAAGATATGCTAACACCTCTAGATAAAAAATATGATGTTATTATAAGTAATCCACCATATATTAGTTATGATGAAGAAATAATGGATATAGTAAAAAATAATGAGCCTAATATTGCTTTATATGCTAAAAATAAAGGATTATATTACTATGAAGAACTAATAAAAAATATACATAAATATTTGAAAGAAAAATATATAATTGCATTTGAAATAGGATATATGCAGGGAGATTATTTAAAAGAATATAGTAGAAAATACTTTAAAGATGCAATTATAACAGTCGAACAAGATTTAAGTAAAAAAGATAGATTTTTATTTATAATAAATATTTAAAAAGATAATAATCTTCTTTTTTTTAACTCTTAAATTTGATAAAATATATACGAGGTGGTAGTATGGATAATAAATTAGAAATTTTATTAAAAAAATTAAATATAGGAGAAAATTATTATAACTTTTTTAAAAATGGTAAACTTTTAAAAATAATAGGAAATAAAGAAAAAACAAATTATAATTTTTATGTAAAATTAGAAACAAATATACCATATAACTTATTAGAAGAAATGAATAAAAACATCAAAAAAGTATATAGTGAATTTAATAATGTAAAAATAATTCTAGAAGTAGATAATATAGATACTGATTTATTAAAAGAATACTACATTAATCTAATAAAAAAATATAGTAAATCATCGCCACTTATAGGATCTTTTATTAACTCAAAAATAAATTATAATGAATATTTAGAAATTAATGTTAATAATAAAGCAGAGGAAATGAAATTAAGTAGTATTAAAGAGAAATTAGAAAAAGATTTTAATGAAATGGGTTTTAATATAAAAATTAAAATAAATATAGATAAAGAAAGTGATTTAGAAATTCAAGAAGAAATAAAAAAAGAATTAGAAGAAAATATAAAAAATATAGACTTTACTAAAAAAGAAGAAATAGTAAAAACAGAAGGCCCAAGAAAAAAATACATAAAAAAAGATTATGAAAGACCACCTTTAATAGTAGAAAAAGATAACCCAGATGTTATAATGGGAAGAGTAATAGATAGTGCTCCTGTAAGACTTGATACAGTATATGAAGAAAATAAGTTGGTTACAATAGAAGCAAAATTATATCAAGATGTAGAAGTCTTAGAAACAAAAACAGGTCTTAGAATATTAACCCTTAAAATAACTGACCTAACAGATAGTATATATGGAAAAATATTTGTAAATAGTGAAGAAGAGTTTAATGAAATAATAAAAAAATTAAAGAAAAATAAATGGTATAAAATGAGAGGTAATACTAAGGATGATAAATATTCTAAAGAACTTACTTTACAGATAAAAGATATAAATACAAGTGATTTTAAAGAAGTAGAAAGAATAGATGATGCACCTGTAAAAAGAGTTGAATTACATGCCCATACTATGATGAGTCAAATGGATGGAATAACTAATTTAGATTTAGGAAAACATACATGTGAGTTGGTAGAAAAGACAATAAAAATGGGATATAGAGGAGTTGCAATAACAGACCATAATGGATGTCAAGCATTCCCTATATCATTTGGAATAATTAAATCACATAATAAAGCAATAAGAAAAAAGATAAAAGAAGAAATAGATGATATAAAATCCAAAATAGAAGAAGAACAAGATATAAATAATAAAAAACAACTAGAAGAAGAATTAAATAAATTATTAGAACAACAAAAAAATCCCCCTATATTTAAAGGATTATATGGAACAGAATTAACACTTGTAGATGATACAGTTGATATAGTAGTTAGACCATCCAAACTTCCTTTATTAGAAACTGAATATGTAGTATTCGATACAGAAACAACAGGATTTAATGCCGGTGGAGCAGACCAAATGATAGAGATCGGTGCTGTTAAAGTAAAGGATGGAAATATAACAGATAGATTTGATCATTTAATAGATCCTAAAAGACATATACCAGATAAAATTACAGAATTAACATGTATTACTGATGATATGGTAAAAGACTGTCCTAGTGAAGAAGAAGTAACAAAAATGTTTTTAGAGTGGGCAGGGGATCTTCCAATGGTAGCTCACAATGCTAAGTTTGATATTTCATTTATAGAAATGGCTATGAAAAAATATAATTTAGGTGAGTTTAAAAATACTGTTATAGATACCTTAGAACTATCAAGAACATTAGATCAAGGATTTGCACGTCATAGCTTATCAGCTCTTGTTAAAAGATATAATGTACCTTGGGAAGAAGATGCTCACCATAGAGCAGATTACGATGCTGAAGGAACAGCTTTAGTATTTAGTAAAATGTTAAAAAAATTAGATTCACTTAATTTTGATACAATAAAATCCTTAGATAAATTAGTATCAAAAGATGAAATACATAAATTTGGTCGTACATATCACTTTAATGCGATTGCACTAAATCATAAAGGATTAAAAAACCTATTTGAAATAATATCACTTGCTAATACTGTATATATTTATAAAACACCAAGAATTTTAAGAAGTAAATTAAACGAACTTAGAGAAGGTCTTTTAATAGGAAGTGGGTGCTATGAATCAGAAGTATTTACAAGTGCAAGAAGTAAAGAAGGAGAAGAGCTTACTAATATAATTAATTTCTATGATTATGTTGAAGTTCAACCTCTAGAAGTATATGATCATTTAATACAATTAGGTGATTTTAAAGATTCTAAAGAGTTAGAAGAACATTTAATAAAAATAATAAAAGCTACAAAAGATGCAGGTAAAATTATAGTAGCAACAGGAGATGTTCACCACTTTAATAGAGAAGATAAAATATTTAGAAAAATAATAGTTAACCAAAAAGTACCAGGTGGAGGAAGACATCCACTTGCTAAAAAAGGAATAACAGAAATTCCATCACAACACTTTAGAACAACAAGAGAAATGTTAGATGATTTTAATTTCTTAAGTGATCAGTTAGCTTACGAAATAGTAGTAGAAAATACCAATAAAATACTTGATATGGTAGAAGAAATAGAAGTAATACCAGATACTGGAGGAACTCCATTCTCACCACGTGTTAAAGCTGATGATGGATCTTGCTATCTTGATTGTCCACGCGTTGTAACAGATCTTGTTTATACAAAAGCAAATGATTGGTATGGATCACCACTTCCATATTTGATAGAAGAAAGACTAGGAACAGAACTTTATGGAGATATAGTTTTAACTTCTATAAAAGATGATTTAAAAGACTTAACAGGTGATGAACTTATAAAGGAATCATTTAAAAAATTACATGATGTAATTGTAAAAGGAAAGGATTCTGTATTAGAACAAGTTAGAAAATATTTAAAAAGAACAAATGAAGAATTAAGTGATAAAGAAATAGAAGAAAAATTAAAAAAATCACTAGGTGGAGTAATAGGAGCAGGATTTGACCCAATATACTTAATTGCTCAAAGACTTGTTAAACACTCAAATGATGAGGGATTTTTGGTTGGATCCCGTGGATCAGTAGGTTCAAGCTTTGTTGCTACCATGATGGGAATAACAGAAGTAAACCCACTTGCAGCACACTATAGGTGTCCCGAATGTAAAACAAGCTTATTTGATGATGAAGAAGGAAATCCACTTGGAGCAAAGTATTCATCAGGATTTGATCTTCCAGATAAAATTTGTCCAAAATGTGGAACTAAAATGTTAAAAGATGGACAAGATATGCCTTTTGCAACATTCTTAGGATTTAATGCTGATAAAGTACCCGATATAGACCTTAACTTTTCAGATTTAAATCAAGCAAGTACTCATGCTTATACAAAAGTACTATTTGGGCCTGATAACGTATATAGAGCAGGAACAATTGGTACAGTAGCAGAAAAAACAGCATTTGGATTTGTAAAAGGATATTGTGAAGATAATTCAATAGTTATGCGTAATGCCGAGGTTGAAAGATTAGCCGCTGGATGTACAGGTGTAAAAAGAACAACAGGACAACATCCGGGTGGAATAGTAGTTATACCAGACTATATGGATTGTTTTGATTTTACACCTTTTCAATTTCCTGCAGAAGATCCAACTAGTGCTTGGAGAACAACCCACTTTGATTATCACTCAATAGAAGAATGTGTCTTAAAACTAGATATTTTAGGTCACTCTGATCCAACTCAACTTAGACTTATACAATTACAATCAAATACAGATATTAGTAAAGTACCATTAGATGATAAAGACACAATGAGTATATTTACAACTACAGAAAAATTAGGTGTTACAAAAGAACAAATTATGTGTAATACAGGAACACTTGGTATACCAGAATTTGGAACAGCGTTTACAATAAAATTAGTTGAAGATACAAAACCAACAACATTTGCGGAACTTATTAAAATATCAGGTCTTTCACATGGTACTGATGTATGGCTTGGAAATGCACAAGAATTAATTAAAAATAATATAGTTCCTTTTAGTGAAACAATAGGCTGTCGTGATGATATAATGGTTTACTTGATGTATAAAGGTGTTAAACCTATAAAAGCATTTAAAATAATGGAATTTGTTCGTAAAGGAAGAGCCTCAAAAGATCCTGAAACATGGAAAGAACATGTAAAAACAATGGAAGAAGCAAATATTCCTGAATGGTTTATAGAATCATGTAGAAAAATAAAATACATGTTCCCTAAAGCCCACGCAGCAGCATATGTAATAAGTGCCTTTAGAATTGCATGGTATAAAGTACACATGCCTGTATATTTCTATGCATCATGGCTATCATCAAAAGCAACTGATGTTGATGTAGATGCAATGATTAAAGGGTATACAACTATTAAAAATAGAATAATAGAAATTCAAAACAAAGGATATGAAGCAACTAATAAAGAATTAGGACAATCAGAAAGTTTAAAAGTTTCACTTGAAGCAACCGCAAGAGGAATGAAATTTTTAAATGTTGATTTATATAAAAGTGCTGCAACAGTTTGGAATGTAGCAAGCGATACAGAAATAATTCCACCATTTAGTTCAATTGATGGATTAGGTGATACAGTTGCTAAAAACATAGTTGAAGAAAGAGAGAAAAAGCCTTTCTTATCTATAGAAGATTTACAAAAACGTTGTAAGATATCGGCAACCTTAATAGAAAAAATGCGTATGATGAAAATACTTGATGGAATGGATGAATCAAGTCAATTAAGTTTATTTTAAAAAGTCTAGAAAATAGACTTTTTTTAAAAATTTAATAAAATGACAAAAAAAGAATATTATTATAAAGTAAATAAAAAAAATACTAAATTTGTATATAAAATATAAAAAAATAAAAATAAAAATAAAACAAAAGTAAGAAAATATGCATTTGTAATCATAAAAAAAATATTATATTATTAAAATGAGTTTCGAAATTTATTACTTTACTTTGGTAGAAAAATTTTAGAGAATCTTTCTATATTGAAACTCAACTTATTATGATATAATTAAATTAAGGAGAGATATTATGTTATATAGATTAGAAAATGTAACAAAAACTTATAAAAATAATAATACTGAAAATCATGCACTAAATAAGATTGATTTAGAAATAGAAGAGGGAGAAATAATAGTAATATTAGGACCTTCAGGTAGTGGTAAAAGTACTATGCTAAATATATTATCTGGAATAGATAGTGTAACAAAAGGAAAAGTTTTTTATAAAAATAAAGATATTACAAAATTAAAAGAAAATGAGTTAACTAAATATAGAAAAGATAATTTGGGTTTTGTATTTCAAAGTTATAATTTAATTCCTAATTTAACAGTAAGAGAAAACGTGGAATTAGGAAGTGAATTATCAAATAATCCACTTAATATAAAAGAAATATTAAAAGAAGTAGGATTAATTAAACATATAAATAAGTATCCATATCAATTATCAGGAGGGCAAATGCAAAGAGTAAGCATTGCAAGAGCTTTAGTAAAAAATCCGAGTGTACTATTTTGTGATGAACCAACTGGTGCTCTTGATGAAGAAACTGGAAAAAAAGTTTTGAAATTACTTCAAGATATAAATAAAAAATATCATACAACAATGATAATAGTAACACATAATAATTCAATTGCAAATATGGCAAATAAAGTAATAAAAGTAAACAGTGGAAATATAAAAGAAGTAATAAAAAATGAAAAAACAGTTAATGCATTAGATTTGAGGTGGGCTTAATGAAATTACTATTTTTAAATGCCTTAAAAGGATTAAGAAAGAAAAAAGTTCAAATGTTTGGAATAATATTTATGGTAATTTTATCAACTGCTGTTTATACAGGGATGAATAGTGCTATAGATAGATTAGAAAACAAATATTACTCATATTTAGATGAACAAAATGTAGAAGATATAACAGTAGCAGTAAATATAGATTACACAAAAGATATAACAATCGATGAAATAAATGAAATGTTAAATACAAGTTTAAAAGATATAACAGAAGAAGAAAAAACTATAATAGAAAATTATAAAAAATTTTTAACAAATCCAAGTTACGATGTAAGTATAATTTCAAGAGTAAAACAAGTATTTGATAAATATGATGCCATGGATGTTATAGGAAGAAAAAAATTAGATAGTATTAGGGATAAATATAATTTCAGTTATGAAAAAGAATATTCAAAAATAGTACAAGATAATAAAAAACTATATAAAGTATTACCATATAATAAAAATAAAAAAATAAATAAAGTATATTTATTAAAGGGAAAATTACCTCAAAAAGAAAATGAAATAACTATATTAGAAGGATATGCTAAAAAAAATAATTTAAAAATTGGAGATAATTATAAAATATTAGAAAAACAATATAAAATAGTAGGATTTACATATGCACCAGACTATGTATATCCAATTATTTCAATGAGTATGCCAATATTTGATGAAAAAAATAATAATATTATTTATATGTATAATAAAGATTATAATGAAATAACAGGTATAAATGATAATAGTTATGCTATAAAATATAATTTCAAAACAAATAGAAAATTTGAAATAAAAGTGTCAACAAAGGATGAAAAAGAAACAGAAAAAGAAATAACAGATCCTATTTTAAAAATATTTAATGAAAAAGAAACTGTAATGATGGATATGAATACAATTGTTAGAATAATGAGAATAGGATCATTACAACTAGAGTTTGCATCAGATAGATTATTTGCAGAATACTTTTTATATTTACTACTTTTAATATCTGTAATAATAATATTAGTAATAACGAAGAAAAGAATAGAAGATGAAAGACTTCAAATAGGAGTTTTAAAATCATTAGGATATAGTAGATTTAGTATAGCAACTAGTTACTTAGTCTATCCAATTTTAGGTTCATTAATAGGTGGAATAATAGGCTTTATAATAGGTATAGCTACACACTTTAAAGTTGCTGATATACTTAGAAGCTATTATTCAGTACCATTATCAAACTATAGTATAAGTTTTGAATATTTAAAAACATCAATTTTAGTTCCAATGATTACATTATCTTTATTAAGTTATTTAATAGCAATTATAATGTTAAAGAAAAAACCACTTTCATTATTAAAAGAAGGAAGCAATTTACGAGTTAATATATTTAGTAAAATAGCAAATAGATTAACAAAATTATTACCATTTAATGAAAGATTTAAATATTCTTTAGCATTTAGATCAATAGGTAAACTATTTATAGTAACAATAACATCATTTTTAACAGGACTATTAATAACATTAATATTAATAGGAATGAATTTATTTAATAATATGATAGATGCATCATTTAAAGGAATGAATTTTAAATATGTTGCTTATTTTAATGGAATATATAAATATGATAAAAAAGATAAAGAATCAGATTATATTTTAAATATAACTGCACCAATTAATAAAATAGAAACTAAAAATAATAAAAATAAAAAGATAAAAGAAGATACAAAATTAAATATAAATGGAATTGATTTAGATGCAAAATATACAAAAGTATTAGATAAATCCGAAAAAAATATTATAAATAAATTAACAGATGAAAATAAAATAATCTTAAATGAAAATGCCAAAGAAACATTAAAACTTGAAATAGGAGATAAAATAAAACTAAAATATGAAAACTTAGAATTTGAATATGAAATAGTAGATTTTAATGCCGATTATATGGGAACAAATGCATATGTAAATAGAAAATCATTAGCAAAAAAAATAAATGTAAGCGAAAAATCATATTCAACAATTTATTCAAATAATGATAAATATAATGATACATCAAAATTAACAGAAGAAGAGGCAAATACTATTACATATTTATTAAGTATTAAGGATTTAAAGGCAAATATAAGTAAACAAATGGATAGATTTAAAGGAAGTATCTATATAGTAATCCTATTTGCATCTGTAATGGCTTTTATAATAATTGCTGTAATAGCAAACATAGTAGTAGAAGAAAATAAAAAAACAATATCATTAATGAAAGTACTAGGATATGACAACAAAAGAATAAGCAAAATAGTACTTAATATATATACACCATTTATAATAATTGCTTATTTAATTTCAATACCAGTAATGACGAAAATATTAAAATTAATAGTAGAAGCACTTGTAGGTGATATAGGAGTAACTATTCCAATAAAATCGGATCCAATGATATCTTTTATAGGGCTTATATCTCTTTTAATCGCATACTATATAGCTATTAATATATCTAAAAAAGTATTAAATAAAATTCCACTAGCAATTGCTCTTAAAAGAGAATAAAGAGAGAAGGTATAATATGAATTTAATAGAAATTAAAAATGTATATAAAATATATAAAACAGGTAAAATAAAAACAACTGTTTTAAATAATATAAATCTTTCTATAAAAGAAGGAGAAATAATAGTAATATTAGGACCTTCAGGTAGTGGTAAAACAACTCTTTTAAATGTTATTTCAGGGCTTGATAAAATAACAAAAGGAAAAATTATTTATAAAGGAAAAAACATTTCAAAATATAATGATAGAAAAATGACAAAATTTAGAAAAAACAATTTAGGATTTATATTTCAAACATATAACTTGTTAGAACATTTAAATGTATATGAAAATGTCCTAGTAGGCTCATACCTAGGAAAAAATAAAGCGAATGTAGATGAAATTATAAAAACAGTTGGGCTTTCTAAACATAAGAAAAAATATATGCATGAATTATCAGGTGGTGAAATGCAAAGGGTGAGTATTGCAAGAGCTTTAGCTAAAAAACCATCAGTAATGTTTTGTGATGAACCAACGGGTGCTTTGGATGAAAAAACAGGTAAAATAGTATTAGAAACACTTATAGAAGCAAATAATAAATTAAATACAACAATGATAATAGTAACACATAATCCAGGAATTGCTTTAATAGGTGATAGAGTAATTAAAATGAATAGTGGAAAAATAGTAGAAGATATAAAAAATCCAAAAAGAATTGATCCTAAAGATATTCCTTGGGGCTAGTTTTAAAGAAATAAAAATTATTTCTTTTTTTTTTATAATTTGTTATAATAAAATTTAAAGGAAGTGTGCTATATGAGTGATTTAAAAGAATTAGAAATAAGCCATTTTGTAAAAGATTATGATTACCGTGATGCAAGTAGAGTTTCTAAAAATTATATAGAGATAAAAAAAATAGACAAAGAATATAATAATTTAATTATTTATAATTTTAATATTTCATATAGTAATCAACAAATAAAAGTTAGAAATAACAAAATAATAGATGTAAAATGCGATTGCTTTAGATTTGGTTATTATAATTCTTGTATACATATAGCGGCTATTTTATATAATTATTATGATTATATAAAAACAGGAGATATGACTATAATAGATAAAGAAATATCTTTAGGTATAATGAATGAATTAAAGGTTAATAGAAGTAATGAAATAAAGAAAAAATGTGATATAGAAATAGATATAAAAGCAGAATCAAATTATTCATTTCTTAATTTAAAAATAGGTGAAAAAAGGAAATATTGTTTAAAACCAAAAGCTAATTCTTTTTTTAATTGTTATTACAATAACGGATGTAGTGTTAAATTTGGTAAAGAATTTATATATTCTAGTGATAAATACTATTTTAGTGAAGAAGATAAAAAAATAATAGATTTTGCTTATGATATATATGCTTCACAATATAAAAATAATGATTTTATTTTAACAGAATATAAATTAAGAGAAATACTAGAACTTAAGAAAGAAAAAAATATATCAGTAAATGGAATAAAAGTATTTGAAATAAAAGAATATACTCCATCTACAACATTAGATAAAAAAGATGATAATTATAATTTAACATTCGATCTAGATTTTGATAATATATTACCATTATCAAATAGCCTTAAATATATTTTCTATATAAATAAAATATTAATATTAAAAGATGACTTTGCTAAATTATTAAAAAGTTTATTATATAATAATATAAATAAATTAGTATTTAATGATACAAGTATATTTTCAAATTCCGTTCTTCCTATTGTTAGAAATAATATAGAAGTAACAGAAAATGTAAAAGATATAGTAATAGTAAAAAAGCCTAAAACAAAATTATATTTTGATTTAAATTATGAAAAAATAAAATTAGATATAAAATTTGAATATAAGGATAAAATAATATCATATTATGAAAAAGATGAAGAAATATTAAGAGATACAGAATATGAAGAAAAAGTAAAAAATGAAATGTTAGAATTAGGTTTTATAATAGAAAAGGATAAATTTGTATTAAAAGATATAGATAAAATAGGATACTTATTAGAAGAAGAATTAATAAAATTAAAAGATAAATATGAAGTATATACAAGTGAAAAACTAGATAAAGTAAATATTGTAAAAAAAAGTAATATAAAAAGTACCTTTTCAATAGGAAAAGATAATATACTAAAATTTGATTTTAACATAGATAATATAGGAAATGACGAATTAATAGATATATTTGATAGTTTAAATAAAAAAAAGAAGTATTATAAATTAAAATCAGGTAATTATCTAGATTTAACAAATGATAAATTATTAGAACTAAAATCATTAACAGAAGAAATTAATTTATCTAATAAAGATATATTAAGTAATGATATAAAAATACCAAAATATAGAGCAATATATTTAGATAGTTTAAGTAATAAATATAGTATAATTACTAAAGATAATTTATTTAATAAATTTATTACTAATTTTAAAGAATATAAAAATATAGATTTAAAATTAACAAAAGAAGAAAAAAACATATTAAGAGATTATCAAGAAGTAGGAGTAAAATGGTTATATAATATATATAAATGTGATTTAGGAGGAATACTTGCTGATGAAATGGGACTTGGTAAATCACTACAAACTTTATACTTAATAAAGAAAATACTTAAAGAAAAAAAAGATGCTAAAATATTAATAGTAACACCTACATCATTATGTTATAACTGGGAAAGAGAAATACAAAAATTTACACCTAATTTAAAATATCATGTATTTACAGAAACAAAAAATATAAGAAAAGAAAATTTGAAAAATAAAAAAATAAATGTTTATATTACATCATATGGATTACTTAGAGAAGATATAGAATATTATAAAGAACAAAACTTTGAAATATTTATAATAGATGAAGCTCAAAATATAAAAAATCCGACATCTTTAATATCAAAATCTGTAAAAATTATAAATGCTAGAACAAAACTAGCTCTTACAGGAACACCACTTGAAAATAGTTTAACAGAATTATTTAGTATATTTGATTTTATAATGCCAGGCTTTTTTAATAGTTTAAATGACTTTAATCATAAATATTCTTTTAAAGATTTTGAAAGTGATAAAGATAAATTAGAACTTTTAAATAATCAAATAAAACCATTTATTTTAAGAAGGAAAAAAGAAAACGTTATAAAAGATCTTCCACCTAAAATGGAAAATAATATATATATTGAATTAGAAGAAACACAAAAAGAAATATATGCATCAATGGTAGAAAAAACTAAAAACAAAATGGATGAGTTAATAAAAGAAGAAGGATTTACAAAATCAAGATTTGAAATTTTAAAATTACTTACAAGGTTAAGACAAATATGTATTGATCCTAAAATAATATTTGAAAATTATGATAAAGAATCATCTAAAATAATAGAAGTAATTAAAGTAATAAAAGAATTAAAAGAAAATAATCATAAAATATTATTATTTAGCTCATTTAGAACAGCTTTATCTATTATTGAAAAAGAATTAAATAAAAATAAAATAAGTTATTATTTAATAGATGGAAGTGTATCATCTATTAAAAGAATGGAATTAGTAGATAAATTTAATAGTGACGATACAACTGTATTTTTAATAATGTTAAAAGCAGGTGGAACAGGACTTAATCTAACAAGTGCTGATACGGTAATACATCTAGATTTGTGGTGGAATCCACAAGCAGAAAATCAAGCAACTGATAGAGTTCATAGAATAGGTCAAAAAAAGATAGTAGAAGTAATTAAATTTATTTCAAAAGGAACTATTGAAGAGAGAATATTAGAATTACAAGAAAAGAAAAAGAAGTTATCAGATTCTATAATAGAGGGAAATACAAGAGATCAAAATTTAATAGGTACTTTATCAGAAAGCGATATAAAAGAATTATTATCATAGTTCTTTTTTTATTTAAAGTATGTTAAAATTAATTTGGTGGTAATGTGAAAACAATAATAAAAAATGATTTAAATATAAAAGAAGAGGATATAAAAGATGTAGAAATAAGAGTAAAAGCTGTATTAATAAATGATTTGGATGAAATATTATTTGGATATTCTTATAATTGTTATCAATTAATAGGTGGACATGTAGAAGAAAAAGAAAAATTAATTGAAACACTAAAAAGAGAAATTACTGAAGAGGCAGGAATTACTTTAGAAATACCCGAAAAAAAACCAGACGCCATATATATAGAATACTTAAAAAATAAAAAGGAAGTGATTTATTATTATATAATTAAATGTAATGAAAAAATTAATTTAAAAAATACAAATTATACAAAAGAAGAAAAAATAGGAAATTTCAGTTTAAGATACATAAAAATAAAAGATTTAAAAAAAGAAATAATAGATAATTCTAAAAAATATAGTGATGCATTAGTAATTGCAAATGAAATGTTACCAGTATTTCATGAATTAGGACTTATATAATGAAAATTGGAACTCTTAATTTAAGAAATAATAAAGTAAATAGAGAAGGCGGATTAAGAAGCGATGGATTTAGTAATGCTAAAATGATCGCAAATCATATAATAAATGAACAATTTGATATACTAGGTACTCAAGAATTAACTAGAAATTATAAAAAAGAAATAATGAAATTTTTACCTAACTATAAATTTTATGGTGGATATAGATATGGTAACAATATAATATCTAATAGTATTAAAATAATTAAAGATTATAATGAAAATAATAATATAATAACAAAATATAAAGTAATCAAAAAAAGAACTAAATTATTACCTATAATACCATTTAATATAAATAAATTAATAAATGCTATAAAATTAAAAAAAATATTTCCAAGAATAGTTACAATTATAATATTAGAAGATAGTAATAAAAGAAAGATATGTGCTATAAATACGCATTTAGATTTCAAAATAAAGAATTTACAAAAAAGGCAACTAAATAAATTATTTAAAATAATAAAAAAATATAGAAAATATCCAATTATAATAACAGGAGACTTTAATATAGAAATAACTAATGATATATTTAATGAATTTATAGAAAAATTAAAATTATTAAATATATATAGAATAGATATAAATGATAAAACAAATGATAGAAAATTTAAAACTAAAACAGCAATAGATCATATATTTTTATCCAATGAATTTAAAGTTATAAATAAAGGTGTAAATGATTTAGGAGATATAACAGATCATAAAGAAGTATATGTAGAGGTAGTATAATAAAAATTATTGTAAATTAAGTTAGTAAAATTTATAAAAATTAAAAAGTAATATGATATAATGTACAAAGGGAAGTGATTTAATGCAATATTTATGCACATATGGAAGTGGATGGGACAAAGCAATAAAAATAATACTTAGTAAAAACTACAAAAATTTAGAAATTAAGTCTATTGGTGACGGAATAGCAATATTTGAAACTGATGAATTAATTGATCCAAAAAAATTGTTTTTCTTTAATAATGTATATGTTTTAATTAAATCAATTAAGTGTAATACTACAAATTTTGATAAAAATGTAAGCACTTTAGTTAATGAGATAAGAATTGAATATAAAAAAATTAAATATTATATCAAAAAAATGAATAGTAAAAGTTTTAAAATTATTTCTATTGATGGAAATCAACCATGTAAGATTGATTATAATAAAGTATCTAAATTAGAAAACAATATAATAATGAATTTAGGATTAGTAGTATCAAAAAAGAAACATGATTTAGATTTTGTTTTTTTGCAACGTACAAATGGTATGATGTATTTTTTGTTAAAATTATCGTATAATCGTGTAACAGAAAAAAAAATTGAACAAGGATCATTAAGACCTGAAGTTGCTTATTTATTGTCATCATTAGCGGATATAAAGGAAACCGATATTATATTAGACCCTTTTACTGGAAGTGGAGCAATTCCTAAAGAAATAATGAAAAGATATAAGTATAATATGATTTTTGCATCAGAAATAGATAATGAAAAATATACAAAATTAAAAAAAGAGTTTAAAAATAATAGTAAATATTTTTTTGTTAAAAATTTTGATGCTTTAGATATGAATTTTTTTGAAAATAACTTTATAGACTGTGTTGTAACAGATCCACCATGGAATATTTTTGAACATGAAAATAAAAGTTACACAGAATTTTACTATAAAATGTTACTCGAATTAAACCGTATAGTAAAACCAAATGGTAAAATTATTATTTTGATGGGAAATGAAAATGAATTTGAGGACGCATTAGATAAAATTGAAAGTTTGAAGTTAAATGATAGATTATCTGTATTAATAAATGGAAAAAAAGCAAAAGTCTATATTATAGAGGTGTTTAAATGAGTATCAAAAAAAAGGTAGAATTAAGTTTACCTAAAGATTATAAAAATAAAAAATTTATTTTATTTATTATTTGTCCTCAAAAAGGGAATAGTATAGGAGGAAGCGATGCACATGTATTAGATCTTAGCTGTGACTTGCTAAAGCATAGTGAATACACACCTTTAGTATTATTTCCACATAATGAAAGATATCGTGATAGATTAAAAGAAAATGATATTCCATATATTTTCACACATGGATGCAGGAGAAAAATTCAAATAGTAAGATGTATAAAAAAAATGCCAAAACAAATTAATATTGTATGTATACATAGCCATCAATATGATGCAAATTATTTAACACAAGAATTAATAATGTTTGGTGGTAAGACTTGGAAAAATATTCCTGTTGTAATGACTTGTCATGGTTGGATTGAAAATTCTTTAAAGTTAAGGATAATGACTTATTTTGATTTTAAATCATATAAATATTCAAACACTTTAATTGCGGTTAGTAAAAAAGATGAAAAGCGATTATTAATGAAAATACCTAGTAAAACTATACGATACATTCCTAATGGAGTTAGAGAAAGAATTAAATATTCATCTGAACAAATAAAAAACATAAAGAAAAAATATGGAATAGGAGAAGATAAAATAGTTGTTAGTTATATTGGAAGGTTATCACCAGAAAAAAGAATTGATTTAGTAATTGAAGCAGCAAATAAAGTTTGCAAGAAAAATAATAAAATAGATTTTTTAATTGCAGGAAATGGTAGCGATTTAACAAAAATGAATAGATTGATAGAAAAATATAAATTAAGCAATAATGTTCATTATGTTGGATTTGTTAAAGAAATAGATGAAATAGAGAGTATAACAGATATTATATTGATAACATCTGATACAGAAGGGACACCAAGAGCATTAATTGAAACAATGCAATATGGTGCAATACCTGTTTGTACTAATGTTGGAGGAATTAATGATATATTAGGGGATAATATTGGCTTTAAATGTTTGCCTAACAATGTCGAAAGTATAAGTAATGGAATTTTAAAAGCAACAGCTTTAGATGATAAATCAAAAAAACAAATGAGGAATAGTATAACTAAATTAGCGAAAGATGAATTTTCTATTAGAAAAATGTCGGAAAAAATAATAGAAGTATATAAAGAAATAGAGGGATAGTAAAATATGAAAAAAGTATTAATATTATCTCCACATCTTGATGATTCTGTTTTATCTTGTGGAGACTTAATTTATAAATATGTTAATAATGGTGATGTTGTCGATGTTTTAACAATATTTTCTGGTAGTGAAAAAAAAGAAAATTTAAGTGAAGCTGCAAAACAATTTCATAGTAACTGTTTTTTGGATGAAAATTCAATGATAGTAAGAAAAATAGAAGATAAGAAGGCTCATAAATTACTTGGATGCAATAGTTTATACTTAGATAAATTAGAATGCTTATATAGAAAAGATAAATTAGGTTATTTATACCCTGATTTAAATGACATATATCATTTGGAATATGAAAGAGATGATGATAATATTGATCTACTAACCAAAGAATTAAATAACATAATTATTAATTATGATATAATATATGCGCCTATGGGATTAGGAAATCATGCTGATCATTTATTTGTAAATGAAGCGATAAAAAGAGCAAACATTAAGAATAATTTGTATTTTTATGAGGAAGTTGCATATGTTTGTTATTATTATCGTGAAAATGATAAATCTAATTGGGGAAAAAATATGAAATATAAGCTAATTAGTATAAACGATAATGAATATAATAAGAAAATAGAAGCAATTTTATTATATAGATCACAATTAAGAGTATTATGGGAAAATAGAATTCAATTTGAAAATGATTTAGAAAAATTTTCTTATAAATATGGAAATAAAAGATATATGAGAGTTTGGTATTATGATAATAAAGAATAATTATTTTGTTTTAGAAATCCATAATAATAAGGTTATATATAATCAAAATGAATTAAAGTATAATTCATATCAAAATTTATATGATATTTTGGTTAAATATTTAAATCGAAAAAAGAAGGATGAGTTAAAATTAGATGGAGAGTATGAACCTCTTAATAATGTTGAACAGCTAGTTATTTTAGCATTATCTAATTTTTATTCAAATTTATATTCATTAAAGTATGATAAAAAATTGGATTTTTCATATTCCTATAACTTCCCAATATTCAAACAAAAATGGATTATAAAAGAAATATTGGAAATAGGAGATGAAGCTTTTAATAGCCATATGATTGTACTTGCCGATACAGATGATTATGTTGTAAAAAATGTAAGTAATAAAGAAGAATATAATGAGTTTTATAAAAAATACGGTTATTATATAAGAAGAGGAGATAAGTTTTTCAAAGTTAAAAATTGTAACCTAGATTATACTTTAAACTATTGGAATAATTATTGTTTAAATAAACACAAAAAATACTTTAATAAAGAGGCAATAAAAGTATATTCTGAGATATATAGTAATTTGGGTTTCAATAGTATTAAAATTACATTCAACAATGAAATAGTTGCTACATCAGTATATTTTAGAGATGAAAAAAATAAAATAATATATTATTTAATAACAGGCTGGAATGAAAAGTATAAAAAATATTCACCTTGCATCTACATATATAGTAAGGCTATTCAATATTGCCATAATAATAATTATAATTTTTCATTTTGTTACGGATTACAAAATTATAAATATCAATTATTAAAATATTTTAAAGATAATGATTCATAATGATTTAATAAGTGTGATCATACCAACGTACAAAAGGTATGATGAATTAATTAGAGCATTAAATAGTGTAGAAAAACAAACGTATAAAAATTTAGAAGTATTAATAATTGATGATAATGAGGATTTTGAATTGAGTCAAAAAATAGAAAAATTAATAAGTGAAAATTATGCAGATTATAAGTATGTAAAAAATAATAAAAATTTAGGAGGAGCGGAAACAAGAAATAAAGGGGTTCAATTATCAAATGGAAAATATATTGCATTTCTAGATGATGATGATGAATATTATCCAAGTAAAATTGAAGAACAATATAGAATGTTTATTGATAATAAAGATGATAAATTAGCATTAATTTATTGCTATGGAGATATTATATATCCAAATAACGCTATTGAAAAAGAAAGAACTAATTACCGTGGTAATTGTTTATTAGAACAAATGAAAGGTAATATTGCGGGGACATCTTTTTGGTTAGTCAAAAAAGAGGCATTGGTAAAAGTTGGTTGTTTCAAGAAAATTTATTCACATCAAGATGGTGTAGTATTATTAAATTTATTAGCACATGGGTATAAAATTGATTTAGTTGAAAAAGATTTAGTAAAATATTATTTTCATGCTAAGGGAAAAGGGATAACTGATGTAAATGATTTTATTGTAGAAGCTAATGTTCAATATTTAGATTTGTGTAAAAATTATTTTAATAAAATAACAAAAAAAGAACAAAAAGAAGTAATATTAAAATATTATGATGATAGAAACTGGAATTTAGTAATTTTAAATAGAATTTCTGATATAAAAAAAGATATTAAAATACTATTTAAAAAATATTTTATTACTAAAACAATTTTCATATGTATATTTAGATTAATATTAAAAAGATATATATATAATAAAGAAAAAAAATTTGATAAGGAAGTATTATTAGGAGAGATTTAAATGAAGGATTGCAAGACATTTTTTACGTCAGAAACGCAAATGCATTATAACAGAGATAAAATTGTAAAATGTATAGATGAATTTTTATATAATGAAGATGGTAAGAAATATTTAGATATGAATAGTGGAACATGGAATGTTATATTGGGCTATGGTAGAAGTGAATATAATATTGCATTGAATGATTTAAATAATAATGTTCAATTTATTCCAAATGTTAGATTTGTTCACGAAGAAGGTGAAAAATTATCCAAAAGAATATTAAAATTATTGCCTGAAAAGTATTGTAGTGTTTTTTTTACTAGTGGTGGTGGTGAAGCCGTAGAAACAGCAATAAAATTTGCTAAACAATATTGGTTTAATAAAGGATATAAAAATAAGAATAGAATTATTTCACTATATGATAGTTATCATGGCTCAACTTTAGGAACTGTATCTATTTCAGGAGATCCATGGGATAGAATTGCATATGATCCAATACTTTTTAATTCATTAAAGATGTATCCTTTTTATTGTTATAAATGTAGGTTAGGATTAGAAAAAAAGTATTGTCAATATGCCTGTCTAAAAGATTTAGAATGGCAAATTAATTTTTATGGTGAAGAAAATATCAGTTCATTGATTATTGAACCAATTATGGGTGTTGGAGGTATAATAATACCAACAAAAGAATGGCTAGATGAATTAATTAATATTTGTCATAAACACAATATCTTAGTTATATTTGATGAGGTAACATCAGGATTTGGTAGATGCGGAAACTATTTTGCATTATTAGAATATAACGTTATGCCTGATATAATAACTTTCGGAAAATGTATCTCAAATGGCGTATCACCATTAGCTGGTACAATAATTTCTAAAGATATTTATAATTGTTTTGATGATGTTGATGAAAACAAACAATTTAAACATGGATTTACAAATTCTGGACACCCATTAACATGTGCAATTGGTAATATTACATTAGATATATTTGAAAAAGAAAATGTATTGAATGTTGTTAAGGAAAAGGAAAAGGAATTTAAAGAAATTTTGAATGAAATAAAAATAAAAGAATACATTGGAGAAATAAGAATAAAGGGATTAATGATTGCTATTGAACTTATTAATCCTAAAACGAAAGAACCATTAATTATTCCTAACCTATTGTATAAATTTAAGGAAAAAGGAATTATTATGAGTCAAATGACACAGGTTGTAAATTTTATGCCATCTATTAAAGTTACAACACAAGAGTTTAAATATACATTAGATGTTATGATTGAATTAATCGAAGAATATTTGGAGGATAATGATTAAAATTGGACAAATAAAATAAAATTTGATATAATACACAGCTATAAAAAGAGAGGTGTTAGTAATGATATTATTAAGTGGAAATAATTTAAAAAAAGAATATGGTGCTAATAAATTATTTGAAAATATAAATTTAGAAATTCATGAAAATGAAAAAATTGGATTAGTTGGCCTAAATGGTGTTGGTAAGACAACATTATTTAAAATGCTTACAGGAGAAGAAACAATTGATGATGGTGTAGTTAGTGTTTCAAAGAAAGCCAAAATTGGATATCTTGAACAACAACCATATTATCCAAATATGAAAGTAAAAGATGTTATTTTAAGCTCATTTGATGATATAAATAAATTAAAATCAAGAATGACTTTGTTGGAAAACCAAATGTCAGTTTGTATAGACGAAAACAAGTTAAATGAATTGGTTGAATTATATGGAAATTTATGTGAAAAATTTGAAAATATTGGTGGATATTCATATGAAACAAAATATAATACAGTAATTTCAGGTTTAGGATTAAATAGTGATTTTTGCGAACAACAATTTGAAGAATTAAGCGGAGGTCAAAAAACAAAGGTATTAATAGCAAAAATGCTATTAAGTAATCCTAATTTACTATTTTTGGATGAACCAACAAATTATTTAGATATTGAATCTTTAAAATGGCTAGAAAAATACTTGGAAGGATTCAAAGGAGCATTAGTTATAATTTCACATGATAGATATTTTTTAGATGAGGTAGTAAATACAGTTTGGGAATTAACGCCAAACATAATTGAAGTTTACAATGGAAATTATTCTAACTACGCTATAGAAAAAAATAAAAGATTTGATGAAAAAATGAAAGATTATGTTAATCAACAAAAAGAATTAAAAAGAATGGATAATCAAATTAAATGGATGCAATCTACAGGAAGCAATGTATTAAAGGCTAAAGCACATCAAATTGAACATAGGGTAGAGAAAATAGATAAGCTAGAAAAACCTGTTTTACAAACTAGAAAATTAAAAATTAATTTGGAAGGATCTAGGTCTCCAAAAAAAGTAATTGAGTTTGAAAATTTAGCTCAAGGTTATGATGATATTTTATTTGAAAATGTTACTGGTTCAGTATATGCTGGTGATAGTATTGGTATTGTAGGACAAAATGGTGTTGGCAAGACAACCTTAATTAGAACAATTTTAGGTGAAATAGAACCAATTGAAGGACAAACATTTATTGGAGAAAGTGTTAAAATAGGTTATTTAGATCAAGAAAGTAAGTTTAAAGATATGAATAAAACTATTTTAGAAGAATTCTTGGATAAAACAAATTTATCAAATGAGAATGCAAGAAAGGAATTAGCTAAAATTGGATTTTATCGTGATGATGTAAATAAGAAAATTTTAATGTTATCAGGAGGAGAAAAGAAAAGATTAAAGTTAGCTATATTAATTCAAAATAATCCAAATTTATTAGTTTTAGATGAACCAACAAATCATTTAGATTTAATGTCGAGAGAGCAATTTGAAAATATTTTAATTAATTTTAATGGAACAATGTTATTTGTTTCGCATGATAGGTATTTCTTAAATAAAGTAGCAAGCAAGATATGGAAATTAACCCCAGAAGGAATTGAAGAGTTTTTAGGAAATTATACCGATTATATTAATATAAGTGAAAATCAAAATCAAAAATTAATAAAAAGATAATAATAGAAAGATTTTTCTTTCTTTTTTTACATTCATTTTACTATATTGTTTGATTACAAGTGAATAAAAATATATAATATATTTAAGGTGAAAAAAATGAAGGAAAAAATAAAACTAATATATAGATTTATAATAGTTATAGTAGCCTCTATAGCATTATATCTAAATTTTAAATTTTTAACTTTTGAAAAAGGAATACTATATTTTACTAATATAAGTAACTTATTATGTTTAATATATTTTACTGTTTTAATAGTATTAACTTTAACAAACAAAGTAAAAAGAAATGACATTTATTATATTTTTAAGGGTATGGTTACAATGGCTATAACACTTACAATGGTTGTTTATAATGTTATTTTGAGTTCAAATTCTGGAATGAGTGCTTTTGAAGGACATATGTTAGAATGCAATTTAGTACATTTAGCAGTACCAACCCTTGTAATATTAGATTATATAATATTTGGAAAAAAGGGAAATTTAAAAAAAGAATATCCAATTATTTGGAGTACGGTTCTTATTTTATATCAAATATTTGTAATTATATATGTATCTTTAGGTGGAACATTTATGAATGGAGATACAATACCATATTTTTATATGGATATTAATAAATTTGGAATAATAGGTGTAACAATTAATTTATTAGTATTATTTATAGTATATATTGGTTATGGATATCTTATTGTATTTTTAGATAATTTAATAGGAAAAAATAAAGGGAGTAAATGAAAAATAGATAATTTTATTGTTTTTATTAATAATGTATTTTATTTAATAATATAATTCTATATTTATAATTCCTTAGTGTAAAGAGTTTTGGGTATTTATAATGAATTCTTAAGACTCTTTTATTAT
>CABUNR010000021.1:0-23033 GCA_902492995.1 uncultured Bacillota bacterium
AAATAGTCATACAAATTTAAATAGTCATATGATGACAAATATGGAGTGGGGAGCAGCCGCATACCTAACATATTCAAAGTATGGTAGATGCACAAATGAATCGTGTACAGAAGTTACTATAAATAACATAAATACAGGATATTATGGAAAAAGTGCAGCTTTTTCTGGACAATGGGAATATGGAGCAACCATAACAGGTTGTGCAGGAGATACTGTATCAGCAAGTTACTTATCAAATAGTAGTGATTGTACAAATAAATATAATACAGCTAAAGGGTATTTAGCTAGTACAACAGGAAATATAACAGGAATATATGATATGAGCGGAGGAAACTGGGAATATGTCATGGGAGTATTAGAGGACTCTAATGATAACCTTTATTCAAGAGATAGTGGTTTTAAAGGATTAAAAGGAAATGTAGAAGGATCAAATACAAGTGGACTAGATTTTCCAGATAAAAAATACTATGATTCATATGTAAGTAGTGATGCAGTAGGTACAGATAACTGGTATAAATATACTAGTGGAAAGCTAGGGGATGCTACAAAAGAAATCGCAAACACTAAAACAAATTCATCAGATGATAGAGGGTTATGGTTTAATGATTATGCGCGCTTCGTTTCTCCTACGTACCCTTTCTTCGAGCGTGGTGGTGGCTGGCACAATGGTACCGGAGCAGGTGTGCTTGGTTTCTACCGTTACACTGGTGGTTCCAGCAGATACGATTCGGCTCGCTTAGTGCTTGCATTTTAAAATTAATTAAAAAATAACATAAAAAGAGACTAAAGTCTCTTTTAATTTTCTGCTTCTTCTAACATATTAGTTATAAATATACCATATCCATTAATAGGATTATTAACAATAACATGTGTAACCGCACCTATTATTTTATCATCCTGTATAATAGGGGAACCACTCATTCCTTGAACAATTCCACCTGTTTTATTTATAAGATTTTTATCAGTAATTTTAAATAACATATTTTTATTAGATTTATCATTTTTATTAATTTTTAGTATTTCAATATCATATTCTTTAATATTATTTTCATTTAAGACTGTAAGTATTTTTGCCTTACCAAGTTTTGTTTCAGATATATTGGCAACTTTATACTTTTTTTTATCAGGAATAGTATCTGTATAAGTACCAAAAATCCCGTTTGTAGTATTTTTATCTATTTTTCCGTTAACGTTATTTGTATTTAAAATAGCGTTTTTACTCCCAGGATTACCATCTTCACTTCTATCTATATCAGTGACACTACTTTCAAAAATTTTACCATCTTTAACCTCTAAAATTATACCAGTATTTTTTTCAGAAACTTCATGTCCTAGCGCACCAAAAATTTTAGTTGCTGGATCTATAAAACTAAGTGTTCCAATACCTGTTATACTGTCCTTTACATAAAGACCTGTTTTAATAATATTACCATCTTTTATAACAGTTAAATAAGTTTCTTTAATAGAATTATCTCTTTTATATGTTATTTTTACTTTATCATTACTTATATCATTAAGCATTTTAGTCATATCACTTATATCATTAACATAATTATCATTAACCTTAATTATAATGTCTCCAATTTTAAGTTTAGAATCAAGAACAGTATTTTTATTATTAATTTTATAAGTACCAACAATTATAATGCCTTTTGCATTTATAGATATACCGATGTTTTCACCACCGGCAATAATATAATCTGAATACGCTAGTGTATTAATTGGTATAATAAATAATGATAGAAGAATAGAAATGAATAATTTTTTAAATTTTTTAAAAAACATAAATTCATCTCCTAAATTTGCAGACTACATTATTATTATAAACATAAAAAAAATTTAAATTCAAAAGAATTTAAATTAAATTACCAATTAATCCATATGATACAATCATCATTATAATTCCTGCTAATATAACTCCAAGAGTAGCTGCAATAAATGCTTTTTTCTTATTCATATTTATCATAGAAGCTATTAAAGTACCAGTCCAAGCACCAGTACCAGGAAGTGGAATACCAACAAATAATAGCAATCCGATAAATTCACTTTTCTCAATTGATTCTTTTTTATTATTTGCTTTTTGTTCTAATTTATTAACTAATTTACTTAAATGTTTTGTCTTTTTAAGTCTATCAAATAATGGAGTAATAAAATATAAGATAAAAGGAATTGGAAGTATGTTACCAATAAAACAAATAATAAAACTTGTAACCGGATTTAAACCTAGTAAAGTAGCTGCAATAAGTCCACCTCTAAGTTCTAAAATAGGCATACAAGAAATTAAAAATATAATTAAATTTTTATCAAGACCATTAAACAAATTAATAAATGTATTGACAAGATTTTCAACCATATTAATCCTCCTAACAAGATAATTTTACATAAGAAATTAAAAATAGTCAATTTAAATCTATTAAATAATATTAATTTATAGATTTAATATTATTAATTTGATACAATAATATTGGTGAGATAATGAAAGAAAATGAATTTTTAAAATACTATTCAGAAACAAAAGATAAATTGAATCAATATTTAAAAAAATATAATGATAATATAAAAAGAGAAGAAAATGAATTAATAAAGGAAAACTTAAATGTTTTTTCAAATCTTAATAGTGATGGTAAATTAATAAGAGGAACACTTGTAAACTTAGGATATAAATTAATAAAAGATTCTAGTGAATATAGTTATCCACTTGCTCTATCATTTGAAATATTTCAAACATCTATATTAGTTCATGATGATATCATCGATAATGATAATTTAAGAAGAGGAAAACCGACAATACATGCATATAATTATGATAAGTATAAAGATAAAAAAATATCAGATTCAATAGCAATATGTATGGGAGATTTAGGCCTTTATGAAGCAAATCAAATGATTGCTAAAAATTATAAAAATGATCCTAATTTAGGAGAAGTATTAACTTATTTTAATGATATAGTAATTAAAACAATAAAAGGTGAAATAATAGATGTAACCCTACCATTTTTAGAAGAAAATAAATTACTTAATAGTGATTTAGAAGAAAATATAATGCTTATATATAAGCTTAAAACAGCATATTATACAATAATTGGACCATTATCACTTGGAATTATACTTGCAAACGGAAAAAAAGATTATTTAAAAGCAATAGAAGAACTTGGTTTAAAGATAGGTATAGCCTTTCAAATACAAGATGATATTTTAGGTATATATAGTGATGATCTTGGAAAAATAGTGGGATCTGATATTGAAGAATTTAAACAAACAATATTGTATTCATATACTAAAAAAAATAAAAAGTATTATAATGAATTGTTAAATTATTATGGAAAAGAAATAAATGAATATAATCTTTTAAAAGTAAGAGAAATATATATAAATAGTGGAGCTTATAAATATGCAAATGACCTAAAAGATAAATTATATGATGAAGCTATAGTTACATTAGAAAATATCAAATGGATAAAAAAAGAAGACAAACAAATATTAAAAAATTTTATTTTATATTTAAAAAATAGAAAAAAATAATTTCTTGTATTAATTAATAAATTATAATATAATTATAATGTAGATAAGGAGTATAAAATGGATTATACAAATATAAAAATACCAAATCATGTAGGAATAATACTAGATGGTAATGGTAGATGGGCAAAGAATAAAAAGCTAAGTAGAAGCGAAGGACATAAAGCTGGATATAATAATTTAAAAGATCTAAGCGTATATATATTAAATAGAGGTATTAAAATACTAAGTTTATATGTTTTTTCAACAGAAAATTTTAAAAGAAGTGAAGAAGAAGTTGGATACTTAATGAATTTAATGGTAAAAAAATTTAAAAGTGATGCCAAATACTTTATGAAAAATGATGTAAAAGTAGTGTTTTCAGGATCAAACAAAAATTTAAGAAATGATGTTGTAGATGCTATTAATTATTTAAAAAATCTAACAAAAGATAATAAAAAAGGTATTTTAAATATTTGTCTTAATTATGGTGGACAAATGGAAATTGTTGATATGACAAAAAAGATTGCAACCCTTGTGAAAGAAAATAAGTTAGATATTTGTGATATAAATGAAGAAATTGTTAATAAAAATTTGTATCAAGATTTACCACAAATTGATTTTTTAATAAGAACAAGCGGAGAAATGCGACTAAGTAATTTTATGTTATGGCAAAATTCGTATGCAGAAATTTATTTTCCAAAAACTTATTTTCCTGATTTTAATAGACAGGAATTTGATAAAGCTTTAATAGAATATACAAAAAGAGATCGTAGGTTTGGAGGTATAAATTATGATGGAAAGAGTAATTAGTGCTATAGTAGCACTCTTAATATTTATTCCAATATTTATAGTTGGAGGAACAATATATAATGTAGCAGTTTTAATTTTATCAGTGCTAGCTTTAAGAGAATTTTTAAATATAAAGCAAATAAAAAAAGAATTACCAACGTTTATAGTATTTATATCATATGTTTTATTAACTTTATTTGTACTTACAAATATAACTAATAAAGATATTATATTTAGTATAGATTATCGTATTATATCGGGATTATTTTTAGTATTTACTATTCCAACCGTATTATATCATGATAGAAGTTTATATAGTATAGTAGATGCCTTTTATTTAATAGGTGGAATATTTTTTCTTGGAATATCATTTTCATTAATGATATTGATTAGAAATGTCGGTTTATCTACTATTATATATTTATTTTTAATAACAATTATGACAGATACATATGCTTATTTAATTGGAAAATTAATTGGAAAACATAAGTTATTAGAAAGTATTTCACCAAATAAAACTTGGGAAGGAACAATAGGTGGAACTGTTATAGGAACATTTATAGGAACGTGTTTTTATATAACGGTGATAAATCCTTCATTAGAAATATATGTTGCAGTTTTAATGACTTTATTTTTATCAATAATAGGACAATTTGGAGATTTATTTTTCTCAGCAATAAAAAGATACTATGGAAAAAAAGATTTTTCAAATATAATGCCTGGTCATGGTGGAATACTTGATAGATTAGATAGTATCATATTTGTAATATTAGGATTTATGTTTTTCATATCAATTATATAGGAGGAATTTATGACATTAATATATTTTATTATTGTACTTGGAGTAACCGTTTTTATTCATGAATTAGGTCACTTTATATTTGCAAAAAAAGCTGGAATTTATGTATATGAATTTTCACTTGGAATGGGGCCTAGATTATTTAAGTTTAAAAGAAAAAAAGATGAAACTGAATATTCTATTAGGTTATTTCCAATTGGTGGATTTGTATCTATGGCAGGAGAAGATGTCGAAGTAGATAAAAGTATTCCAGAAGAGAAGCAAATGTATAATAAAACCTGGCTACAAAGATTTTTAACGGTAATTGCTGGAGTAATGTTTAATTTTTTATTAGCTATTATTCTTTTATTTGTGGTAGCACTTAATACTGGGGCACCACAAAATAAAAATTATATTAGTGAAGTTAGTAAAGGTTATCCAATAGAAAACACAAATATTAAAAAAGGAGATCAAATACTAAAAGTTAATAATAAAAAAGTAAAAAGTCAAGATATGTTAACACTTGCTCTTGCTATAAATAATGGTAAAGAAATAAAATTAACTGTTTTACATGAAAATAATGAAAAAGAAGTAATAAATGTAAAACCAAAATTAGAAAAAGTAGATAAAGAAGAAGTATATAGATATGGAATTGTACTAGAAAATAAAATTGAAAGAGGAATTATTCCATCTATAAAATATGCTTTTACGAAAACATTTAATTTAATTGAACAAATGTTTATGATTATATTTTACTTAATAACAGGTAAATTGAGTTTAAATAGTTTGTCAGGTCCAGTAGGAATTTATAATATAGTAGGAGAAAGTGCAAAGGCTGGATTAATTAGTATAATTTATTTAATTGCATATTTATGTATAAATGTAGGATTTATAAATTTAATACCAATTCCAGCATTCGATGGAGGAAGAGCTTTATTTTTAATAATAGAAAAAATTAGAGGAAAAAAAGTTAATCCTAAAATAGAAAATACTATTCATTCTATAGGGCTTATATTACTTATGATATTAATGGTATTTATAACATTTAATGATATATTAAGAATATTTAAATGATAAAGAATATTAAATGTAAAAAAATTAAAAACATATAAATTTAGTAATTTTGATAAAAATTTAATAAATAAATAGGTAATAATATAACAGATAAAAAAATCTGTTATTTTTAATTGTAGAAAAAGAAAAAAGTGCGATTTGTAATAACGTTTTGAGTATGATATTATGCCCTTAAAGGACGTGAAATATGAAAAAAATAATACCAATGACATACGATGTGATGTTAAAAGTATTTAATAATGAAAAAAATATATCATTATTAGAAGAATTTATTGCTTTTTACATGGATATACCATTAAAAGAAGTAAAAGGAAACTTAAAACTATTAAAAAGAAATTTAGACAAAAATAATTTAAAATCATCAAAAAAAGAAGTAGATTTATTATTAGAATTAAATGGAAAAAATATGAGTTATACTAATGATGAAAAAGAAAATTATCTAATCGATTGGTACAAAGTATTTACAAGTAAAACAGAGGAAGAATTAGAAAAATCATCAAAGAAAGTATTGAGCAAAAAAACGCATCAAAACTAGTAGATTAAGTAATAAGGTTAAGTGGAGATGATGAGGTAATGATAGAATTTGACATGAATAGTAAAAGAGATTTAGAGTTAAAAAGTGAATATGATGAAATGGTTTCGATGTTTAAAGAAAAAGAGCATAATAAACAAATAGAAATTGCCAAAAATTTATTAAAAAATAATGTTGATATTAATATTATTACCTCATCAACGGGACTTTCAAAAGAAGAAATTAATAAAATAAAAGTGTAAAGTATATTGCTTTTATATAGATTAATTGATATAATTTAATTACTAGAGATAGTTGTTAAGAAAAACCTACAAATATAACGATTGGGAACGTAATTGTTAAGTGGTGTTGAATACTTATTTATAAGGATCCTAAAACTTAACATGTTGTGCCCACCTGGGAAGACCGGTTTTATCGTTATGCTATCTCTAGTTTTTTTTTTGTTTTTATGATATAATTTAATTATTGTAGGAGGCATTAAAATGGCAAAGAAAAAGAAAAGAAAAGAGACTAAGAAAAAATCAACAGGATATTCAGTAGAACTTATAGGTTTCTTACTTATAATGATTTCCATAATAGGATGGATTCCAAAAAGTGGAGTAGTTGGACACTTTATTAGAAGTTTTGCAATTTTTCTAGCAGGACCATTTGACTTTATTTTTCTATTATCATTAATAATTATAGGAATATATATGATAATAAAAAGAGAAAAACCAGACTTTTTTAATTCAAGATTAATTGGTTTTTACATTTTTTTAATAGGATTATTTGTATGTTCACATATGGAATATTTAAAAGATAAAGATTTGAATGGTATAAAAATAATCACAGAAACAATAAGCAACTTCTTTAAAGCAATATCAGATATGCAAACAAAAGCAAATCTAGGAGGGGGAATAATTGGAGCCGTATTCTCATGCTTATTTGTATCATTATTAGATATAAATGGAACTAGAGTAGCATTTATTACCTTAATGGTATGTGGTTTTGTTATGACAACTGGTTTTTCAATATATGATATAATGAAAAATTTTAAAGATAAAGTAGTAGAAAAGAAAGAAATAAGAAAAGATAAGAAAAATAAAGAACATATTAAAGAAGAAGAAAAGGCATATGATAATGATAATAAAGTAGTTGTATCTTCAATCGATCAATTAATAAAAGTTGAAGAAGAACCAAAAGAAGAGATAAAAGAAACAAAGGAAATAAAAGAGGAAAAAGAAGTGCCTAGTAGTAAAGGATATAGATTACCTCCAATAAGTTTACTTGCAAAACCGGTAAAAAGTAAAAGTATGGATTCAAAAGAAACAATTAATCATAATGTTGAAGTATTACAACAAGTATTAAAGGATTTTGGTGTAGAAGGTCATGTAGTGGCAATAAACCCTGGACCTACGGTAACACAATATGAAGTAGAAATAAAATCGGGAACAAAAGTTAGTAAAGTTGCAAGTTTAAATAAAGAAATAGCACTTGCTCTTGCTGCTAAAGATGTTCGTATAGAAGCACCAATACCAGGAAAATCAACTATAGGAGTAGAAATCCCAAATAAAGTAAAATTATCAGTTACTGTAAGAGAAATCCTAGAAAAAGTACCTTCTAGTTTAAGTGATTCAAAATTACTTGTAACACTAGGAAAAAATATTATGGGTAAACCTGTATATTGTGAAATAAATAAAACACCACACCTTTTAGTTGCAGGGTCAACTGGAAGTGGTAAATCAGTATGTATAAACAGTATAATAGTGTCAATTTTAATGCGTACAAAACCAGATGAAGTAAAATTGGTTCTTGTAGATCCTAAAAAAGTAGAACTTTCTATGTATAATGGTGTACCACATTTATTAGCCCCAGTAGTAACAGATGCAAGAAAGGCTAATATTGCTCTAAAAAAAATAGTAGTTGAAATGGAAAGAAGATATGACCTATTCAGTGATAGTGGAACTAAAAATATCGCTGGTTATAATGCTTATATAGATAAGGAAAATGAAAAAAGAAGTGAAGATGATAAATTAAATCATTTGCCATTCATAGTTGTTATAATAGATGAACTTGCTGACTTAATGTTAGTAGCCGCAAAAGAAGTAGAAGATTCTATTATGCGTATTACGCAAATGGCAAGAGCTGCTGGAATACATTTAATAGTTGCAACGCAAAGACCATCAGCAGATGTAATAACAGGTGTTATTAAGGCAAATATTCCATCACGTATAGCATTTGCAGTAGCATCTAATATTGATTCAAGAACAATACTTGATTCATCAGGAGCTGAAAAATTACTTGGAAAAGGTGATATGTTATTCCTTCCACAAGGAGAAAATACACCAATAAGAATTCAAGGAACATTCTTAAGTGATGAAGAAATAAAAAGCGTAGCAGATTACACAATTAAACAACAAATTGCAAGGTATGATGAAACACTTACAATGGATGATGAAGAGATGAATGCAAAATCAAATTTTGATTCATCTGATAGTAGAGATGCAACAGAAGAACCATTATATAATGAAATTGTTGAATTTGTTGTAACACAAGGAAAAGCAAGTGCATCATTATTACAAAGAAGATTTAGACTTGGATATAATAGAGCAGCAAGATGTATAGATTTATTAGAAGAAAGAGGTATAATTGGACCATCAAATGGTTCTAAACCAAGAGAAGTACTAGTAAAATTAGAAAAAGAAGAATAAAAATGTATAAATTAAAAAAATAGATAATAATCAATTTATCTATTTTTTTATGTAAACTTTATTGATTTAATAGAAAAAAAATATAATAAATGTTATAATTAATAAGGTAGGTGACTTATGGAAATATATGAACTAGTAAATAAATATAAATATTTAGATAAAAAAGCATTAGAATTATGGAGGTCACTTTGACCCTGATAGTAAAAAAAGACGATTAGAAGAATTAGAAAAATTAGAAAAAAGCCCAACTTTTTGGAACGATAGAAAAAATAGCAATGATGTTATTAATGAAATAAATTCTATAAAAAACACCTTGAATAGTATAACTAAAATAAAAGAAAAAATAAAAAATAATATAGAAATTATTAATTTAATAAAAGAAGAAAATGATATAGAATTAAAAGAATTAGTTGAAATAGAAATAAATGAAATAGAAAAAAAATTAGAAGAATTAGAAATAATAATATTATTAAATGGCCCATATGACAAATTAGATGCAATTTTAGAAATACATCCTGGAGCTGGTGGAACAGAATCACAAGATTGGGCTTTAATGCTTTATAGAATGTATACAAGATACTTTGATAAAAAAGGTTATAAATATGAGGTAATTGATTATCAAAATGGTGAAGAAGCTGGTATTAAAAGTGTTACAGTACTAGTACATGGTGAAAATCTATATGGCTATTTAAAAGGTGAAAAAGGAGTTCACAGATTAGTAAGAATATCACCATTTGATTCAAATAAAAGAAGACATACATCATTTGCATCTGTTGATATATCTCCATTATTTAAAAATAATGAAGTGAATATAGAAATAAATGAAAATGATTTAAGAATAGACGTGTATAGAAGTAGCGGGTGTGGAGGACAAGGAGTTAATACAACAGATAGTGCAGTAAGAATCACACATATTCCTTCTAAAATAGTTGTTACATGTCAAAATGAAAGAAGTCAAATAAAAAATAAAGAAACAGCTTTAGAAGTATTAAAAAATAAATTATATAATTTAGAATTAGAACGTCAACAAAAAGAATTAAAAGCTATAAAAGGAGATCTATCAGATATAAATTTTGGATCACAAATAAGAAGCTATGTTATGAATCCATATACCTTAGTAAAAGATAATCGTAGTAATGTAGAAATAACAGATGTAAAAAGTGTGTTGGATGGTAATATAGATGAATTTATAAAAGGTAATTTAATTAGGAGGTAGTATATGTTGTTCAAAAAAAAAGAAGAAGTAAAAGATATTATAAAAGAAATATATAAAAAAGATATATTAGTTAGATATGCACAATTTATATTTGGTGTATTTATAGTAGCATTTGCATTTAATTTATTTATATTACCAAGTGATATAGTATATGGCGTAAGTGGTATAGGTGTTATTTTAAAAAAAATGTGTGGAATAAATCCATCTACAACAATATTTATAGGAGAAATAGCCCTTCTTTTACTAAGCTTTATAGTACTTGGAAAAGAAAAAACTAAAAATTCAATAATAGGTTCAATTTTGTATCCAGTGTTTGTTGAACTTACAACTTATTTAACTAATAATATAAATATAGGAGATGTAGAACCTATTATGTTGGCACTATTTGGAGCTGTAATATCTGGGTTTGGGTTTGGACTTATATTTAAGTCAGGATATACAACAGGAGGTACAGATATATTAAATCAAATAGTATCAAAATATGGAAAAATGTCTTTAGGAAATTCAATGCTGTTAACAGATGGATTAATAATATTATGTGGTATATTTACATTTGGAATTTCAAAAATAATGTATTCAATTATAAATTTATATATAATTAGTATGATGACAGATAAAGTAATGATTGGTGTATCTCAATCAAAATCATTCTTTATAATAACATCACATGAATCAGAAATAAAAAAATTTATACTAAATGAATTAGGTCATGGTGTAACAGTATTAGAAGGAAATGGTGCATTTACAGGAAACAGACAAAAAGTATTAATGTGTGTAATTCCAACAAGAGAATATTTTGTTGCTAAAGAAGGAATCCATGAAATAGATCCTAATGCATTCTTTGTAGTAGCAGATGCTTATGAAGTATATGGAAATAAATAGGAAGGTGATAATGTGGACTTGATTGTATTAAGAAATGTTAGAAAACAATATAAAACTGGTGTAGTAGCAATACACGATTTAAGTTTGAATATAAAAAAAGGTGATTTTGTTTTTGTAATAGGTTCAACCGGATGTGGTAAATCAACACTTATTAAAATGCTATATAGAGAGGAAAAACCAACAAGTGGTAAAATAATTGTAGGTGGACTTGATGTAGCTAAATTAAGAAATAGTAAAGTATATAAATTAAGAAGAAAAATAGGAGTCGTTTTTCAAGATTTTAAATTATTAAATAAATCAACTGTATATGAAAATGTTGCCTTTGCTTTAGAAGTATTAGGTCAACCAAAAGATGAAATACATGACAAAGTATTAAAAGCACTGGAATTAGTTGGATTAAAACACAAAGCAAAAAATTATCCCAACCAGTTATCAGGAGGAGAGCAACAAAGAGTTGCAATAGCACGTGCAATAGTAAATGGCCCAAAATTATTAATATGTGATGAACCAACTGGAAATCTTGATGAAAATACAAGTATGGAAATTATGCAAGTATTAGAAGAAATTAATAAATTAGGTACAACAATTATTATGGTTACACATGATACGGTAATAGTTGATAAATTAAAGAAAAGAACCATTTTATTAGATAGTGGAAGAATATTAAAAGATTTTATGAAAGGAACATATAGTAATGAAAGCATTAAGAATACTAAGTAGAAATATAAGAGATTCATTTAAAAGCGTATTTAGAAATTTTTCACTTTCACTAGCTAGTATATCTTGTATAACAATAACTTTAATAGTAGTAGCAATATCTATAGTATTAACACTTAATGTTAATAGATTTACTGAATTAGTAGAAAAAGACGTTACAATGGTTGCTTTCTTAAATTTAGATACAACAGATAATGAAAAAGAAGAAATATTAAAAGAAATAAAAGAACTAAATAATGTAGAAAGTGTTAAATTTAAATCAAGAACTCAAATTGCTGATGATATGATGGCATCAAGTGAAGAATTTAAAAATATTATGTCTAGTTGGTCTGAAGGCGAAAGCCCAATACAAGATACATTTCAAATCAAAGTAAAGGATATTAATGAAATAGGAAATACAGCAAAAAAGATAGAAAACATTGAAAAAATAGAACTAGTTAAATATGGTGAAGGAATGGTAGAACAATTGGTTCAAACATTTGAAGTTGTTAGAAAGATAAGTTTAGGAGCAGTAGTTGCCTTAATAATAGTTACAGCTTTCTTAATTATAAATACAATAAAAATTACTATTTTTTCAAGAAAAAGAGAAATAGAAATAATGAGACTTGTTGGAGCATCAAATATAAATATAAAAATACCTTTTATAATAGAAGGATTAATATTAGGAGTATTAGGTTCAATTATTCCAATAATAACTACATGTTATGGATATACAGCTTTATATGACAAGTTTGGCGGAAAATTATTTTCAGATTTTATAAAATTAATAAAACCAACTCCATTCATATATTATATATCAATAATCTTATTAATAATCGGTATGGTTGTTGGTATGTTTGGAAGTTTAAGAGCTGTAAGAAAATATTTAAAAATATGATTAATTCATATTTTTTTTTATATTTCATAAAATTTAATGGTGATAATATGGAATTTAAAGTAGGAGATATTGTAACACGTAATTCATATAATAATGATACATTATTTAAAATATCAAAAATAGAAGATGATATATGTTATTTAATTGGTATAAATGTAAGACTATGTGCTGATAGCTTAAAAGATGATTTAAAATTATCTGATACTGAAGATAGAGAAGAAGAATTTTTAGAAAAAATAAAACCTAAAAAATTAGAAAGAAATGATTACTTTTATCTTCCAGGCAAAATACTTCATATTGATGGAGATAAAGAATATTTAAATAGATGTCTTGATTATTACAATGATTTTAATATAATGGCTGCTGGAGTTTTATTAAAAGAAAGTAATATTCCTGATAAAATATATGAATTACTTAATGAATATAATCCAGATATAGTTGTCATAACAGGACATGACGCCTATCTAAAAAAAAGAAATGATTCTTCTAATATTAATTTATATAAAAATAGTTTATATTTTAAAAAAGCTATAGAAGAAGCAAGAAGATTTGAAAAAAGTCATGAAAAGTTAGTTATTATAGCAGGTGGATGTCAATCAGATTATGAAGAACTTATAAAAGCCGGAGCTAATTTCGCATCGAGTCCAAAACGCGTAAATATACATGCCCTAGATCCTGCTATAGTAGCAACTAAAATGAGTTTATCTGATATTGCAAAAGATATAGATATAAAAGATATTTTGGAAAATACAAAATATGGTGCATATGGAATAGGTGGTATTATTACAAAAGGTACAATGCATGTAGGTTATCCTAGATAGGAGGAATTTATATTACAATAGATAAAATTAAAAATGATTTAAATAACCATATTGGTACAACAGTTAAAATAAAGTACAATTTAGGTAGGAATAAATTTGAAGAATATGATGTAACTATAAAAAAATTATATAAACATGTATTTATAGTGAAACTAAATAATAATGAGTTAAAATCATTTTCATATTCAGATATTATTACAAAAACTATTAAAATTAACTATTAATTCTTGATTTTCTTTTCAATATAGGTTACAATTAAATTGTAGAAAATACTGGAAGGAGAATTTATTATGAAAATAACATCAGTAAACGTTCGTATTACAGACAAAGAAGATTCAAGAATGAAGGGAATAGCATCAGTATTAATTAATGACTGTTTTGCAATTCATGATATTAGAATTATAGAAGGTGAAAAAGGACTTTTCATAGCAATGCCAAGTCGTAAAACACAAAGTGGTGAATATAGAGATATAGCTCATCCAATTACACCTGAATGCAGAAAAATGTTTGAAGATGCTGTATTAGAAAAATATAATGAAGAATTAAACGCATAATGCGTTTTTTTTGTTCTAATAAAATTTAAGATGCATATATTTTTTTAGGTGATAATATGGACAAGGATATAATAAATGTAGGAACTCATAGTATATCTATAACAGAAAGAAAAAATATAGTAGTAACAGGAGTAAAAAAAATTGATAGTTTTGATGATGAAGAGTTTTTACTCGAAACAAATATGGGATATATTATAATAAAGGGTAGTGAACTTGAAATAATAAAATTAGACACATATCAAGGAAATGTATCTATTAAAGGAAGAATAAACAGTTTAACATATATGGAAAATGCTAATAAAAAAGAAAAAGAAGATTCAATAATAAGTAAATTATTTAAATGACATTAAAACTTCAAATAATTTCATTAATAGTGTCACTATTTTATGGAGTATTTTTTTCTTTTTTATTAAGTATAAATCATAAAATTATATATAACAGTAATAAATATATAAAAATAATAGGAACATTTATTTTTATATTATTTAATTGCTTTTTATATTTTTTAATATTACTTAAAATAAATAATGGTATAGTACATATATACTGTATAATTTCAATTATGTTAGGATTTATATTATATAATAGGATTGCATTAAAATATAAAAAATGATATAATCACTTTAATAGTAAGGTGATTATATGGCTAAGAAAAAAATAAGTAAAGCATCAAAAAGAAGGTTAATATTTTTTGGTTCATTATCTGTTTTAATAATATTTTATTTTTTATTTAGTGTTGGATATTACACATATAAAATATATTCCTTAAAGCAAGAAGAAAAAAATTTAAATGAAAAATTAACATCATTAGAAAAAGAAGAAAAAAACTTATCCACTGATATGGAGAAGTTAAAAGATCCTGAATATTTGGCTAAATATGCAAGAGAAGCATATAGTTATTCAAAAGATGATGAAATAATTATTCAAAGTATAAAAAAAGAAGAAACAAATAAAAAAGAAACACAAAAATTTAATATTAATGACAAATATATATTAGGAATATGTGTTGTAATATTAATATTAATAATATTATATATATTAGTAAAAAGTCGTAAACACAAAAAGAAAAAAGGCAAGTAATAGCCTTTTTTTAGATTTTAAGAGATTCTTGTTTTTCACTATCTAAATCTTTTCCATCATAATATGTTCTTTTTTTATACTTACATATTTTAGCAACTATGTTTTGAGGGAAAGATAATACAAGCTTGTTATAATCAGTAATAATATCATTATAATATTTTCTAGCTGCAACAATTTCAGATTCAGATTCAAAAAGACCTAAATCAATTTTTAAAAATTCTTCGTTATTACTCAAATCTTCATTTTCTTTATATTTATTAAATTCATTTATTGCTTCATATAATTGTCTGTCTAGTTCAAAATTAGATAATTTTTTTGATTTCATTTTATCAATTGTTTCTAAAATATTAGCTTTTTCTTTTGTATGAGCCTTTATAATATTAATAGATTTATTTAAAAGATCATATCTTTTTCTTAAAGTAGTATCAATAAAATTTTCTGCTTCATTTATTCTTATTATAAAAGATTGAAAATGATTATAAACAGATACAAACCAAATAAGTATAAAACATATTATTATTAATATAATTATTGCAATATAAAAACCATGCATACTATCACCAAGATAATTATAACAAAAAATATTAAAAATTTCTAGGTATTTGGAATAAATTCTTCACTATAATTTATAGGTTCATCAAATGATATAAAATCAACATAAATCATAAGCAAAAGTTCCCATGTACCAGATTTAGGATCACTTAGTATTATATGATCACGACCTGATTGTTCAATAATTCCTTTAAATTCTCTATCTCTAAATTCATTAGAATCAGGGAAAGTCATATGAACTCTAACTTGTTTACCTTTATTAAGTCTTAAAATATTTTCAATATAAGATTGTTCACTAGGTAATGCCATTGGTTCATAATTACTATTAGTATTATTTATAGTATAATTTTGATTTCCAGGTGGTGTATTGTTAAAACTTTGATTTGGAAAAATTGGTTTACCAAAATAATTATTATTCATAAAATCATCCTTTCTTTATAATATATTAAATATAAAAATAAAATATGCTAACATAATTCGACACAATTCGACAAGAAACTTTTGTATACTAGTAACTGGTGATTATATGAAAGTAAAAATATTTGATGAAAATCATGAAAAAGATTTAGAAAAAGCAATTAATGATTTTTTGGATAGTGATATAGAAGTAATAGATATAAAATATCAAGTTGGAGTATCAATATTTTCTGAAGAACAAGTATATTGTTTTTCAGCTATGGTCATATATAATTAAAATTTGACAAAATAAGTTATATGTGATATTATTTTGAACTATGTGACCAAGGAATAATTTTTGCATAAAATAATATAATGAATATGTATAGAAAAGAGATGAATTATGGAAGAAAGAATGATAAGAGAAGAAAAAGCAAAATTTTTAATAAAAAATAAAGATGCTTTATTAAATAATTTTTCAAATATAAATTACATGATATTTAATTTATTAATAAGTAATGAAAAATTAAAAGAAATGGACGAATATAAACAAATAATGAAAATTATAGGAAAAAATAAAATTCAAGAACATAATTACATAGAAGTATCAGAAATAATTTATTATTTATCAAGTATACTTGGAAAATTATGTATTAGTCCAAAACAACAAAATATTTATAGAACAAAATTATATAATTACCTAGAATACTTTAAAGAAAAAGAAGAAAATAAAGTAATGACTAAAAAGATAAGTGCATAAAATGGAAATTTCCATTTTTTTTGTTGAAAAAAAATAAAATTTAATGTATATTAAAATAGAGGTAATAGTATGAATGTGTTAAATGCATTAAAACAAAAAAATATAAGTGTAGGCTATTTATATTTTTATATACATTTTGTAACAGAAGTAGTATGTTTTTATTTTATGTCGAAAATAATAGGAGATAGTTACATCTTATGGATACTTCCATTATTATATGATGTCCTTGCTTTTGTGCCACAATCACTAATTGGTTATATATGTGATAAAACAAAAGTTAATGCTGGTATAATAGGAGTAATATTATTATTTATATCTTTTTTAGTATTCAATTTAAATATAATAAATCAAGTATTTCCACTAATTTTTTTATGTATAGGAAATTGTTTCTTACATATTAGTGGAGCAGAAAAAACACTTAAAACGTCTAATGGAAAATTATCTCATAGTGCAATTTTTGTTGCTGGTGGATCATTTGGAGTTGTAACAGGAAAACTTTTAGCAAAATATGGATATAGTTATATTTTGTGTTTAATATTAATTATAACGATGATTCCTTTTATTTTACTTGCTGATACATATAAAGAAGAAACATGTGATAATTTTAATTATGAAAATAAAAATATTAGTAAAACATTAGTTATAATATTAGCTGTAATAGTAGTAATAATTAGAGGTTATATGGGATATGGAATTCCAACAACTTGGAATAAAACAGATGTACAACTTGTAATGTTATATTTATTTATGGGAATTGGAAAAGCACTAGGAGGTATAGTATCTGATTCTATAGGATTTAAAAAAACTATAAAAATTAGTACATTATTATCAATACCATTTTTAATATTTGGCGATAACATAATGTTTATTTCATTAATAGGAGTAATGTTATTTAGTATGACAATGGCACTTACATTAGCGCTTTTAGTATCTGTTTTAAAAAATACCCCAGGACTAGCTTTCGGACATACAACAATAGGTTTATTTTTAGGAACATTACCAATATTTTTTATAAGAATTAAAAATTTTAATTTAACTGTTATATTTATTATTGCATCATCTCTGATATGCTATTTAATTCTAAATTACATAAGTAAAGGTGATAAAAATGTTTAAAGTTATACTTGATAAATTTATACTTAAAAATCATATTAATGATATAATTATAATATCTATAATAGTTTTATTTATTATTATTCTAACAATATATTTTGTAGCAAGAGAGTTAAAAAATGATAAATAAATTACCATATTATATGTTAGTCGCATTAATATCAACTATTATAATAGAAACAACATTAGGATATATTTTTAAAATTAGAAAAAAGAAAGATTTAATAAATGTAGTGTTAGTTAATATAATTACAAATCCACTTGTAGTATCAATTGGTTTTGTAATTAATATAAAATATGGTTTAAATTATAGAAGAATATTTATGGTATTTATAGAAATAGCAGTTGTTATATTAGAAGGTTTTATATACAAAAAATGTATGATGAATAAACCATATAAATTATCATTTTTATTGAATTTAGGTTCATATTTAATAGGAAAAATTATTTATTTAAAAGGAGTGTTAGTATGAAAAAAATAATAATTTATCTAATTGCTATATCATTTATGTTTATAGGTAACGTAAAAGCAGATATGGCAGCACCAGAAGTAATGGCATTTGATGTATTTGTAAGTAACAAAGATGGGGCAAAAGTAATAAATGAAGAAAATACTAAAATAATAAAAACTTTACCATATAATACAAAAATTAAAATAGGATATTCAACAGAAATAAATGGCAAAATATATTATAGTATTAAAGATGAAAGTGGATATGTATTAGATGAAGATGTAACTATAATAAAAAAAGAAGTTAAAAAAGAAGAAGGATTTAAATTAGATAAACAATATACATATAAGGTTCTTGAAAAAAATGGAATAATTATGTATAAAGGACCAAATAATGATTATTTTGATAAGGTAGCTGGTGGAATAATTCCATATGGAACAACTTTTAAAACAGAAATAGGAGATGTAGAAGGTGGAACATGGAATTATGTAGAATATAATGGATATAAAGGATGGGTATCAACATATACCTTTAATTCCAATAATAGTTCTAAAGAAATAGGATATCAAAACATGCTTGCACAACCAGAAAAACAAAAATTTATAGTAGTTGGAACTAGTATAAATTTATGTGAAGACGATTTAAAAACTTGCAAATCTGTTTCTACAAAAGCTAATGAAATAATTGAATCAACATATTCTTTATTTATTACACCACATGGTGGAACATATTATTATTTTGATTATAAAGGATATAAAGGTTGGACAAATACAGATATTTCATTATTTTATGGTAAAACAACAAAAATAAAATTATTAAAACAAACTGATCTATATGATACATATAACAAAACTAAAAAAATAGGAAGTATAAAAGCTAATACAGAAATTAAAACAATAGCTGGTTATTCTGTTAATCCATATAGTGAAGATAATGATTTGTATGTTGATTATAATGGAACAAGAGGATGGATACATATCCTAAATGACGATTATGAATCAATTGATGATAGTGAAGAAGATTATATAATACCAGATGATACAGTAGATAAAAATTCAGAAACAAAAGAAGTAGAAGATAAAACAAAAGAAAAAAATATAGATAAAAATGTAAATATAAAAAAAGAAACAAATAAATATATAATTGCATGCATTATAGGCGCAATTACTTTATCACTTGCTGGTATAGTAACAATAATACTTATTAATAAGAAGAAAAAATAAAATAAATATAAATATTGTCAAAATTAAAAAAATAATATATGTGATAATTGTAATAAAAAAGTAGATTAAATTATTTATAAAAGAGTGGTTTGCTCTTTTTTTATTTTTTTGTTATAATTACTTAGGTGATTATATGAACGAGGTATTAAATAAAATATATAATTATGCTTTGGAAGAAATAATGGGAGATAGATATGGTAGCTATGCAAAAGAAATAATTCAAGATAGAGCATTACCAGATGTTAGAGATGGATTAAAACCAGTACAAAGAAGAATTTTATATGCAATGTTTAGAGATAAAAATACATATGAAAAACCACATAAAAAATCAGCAACTGCAGTAGGTAATGTAATGGGACACTATCATCCACATGGTGATTCATCTATTTATGAGGCTTTAGTTAGAATGAGTCAATGGTGGAAAACAAATACGCCTTATATTGATATGCATGGTAATAATGGATCAATGGATGGTGATAGCCCAGCTGCAATGCGTTATACAGAAGCTCGTCTTTCAAAAATAAGTAATGAACTTTTAAAAGATATAGATAAAAATACGGTAGAAATGGCATGGAATTTTGATGATACTTTAAAA
Source organism: uncultured Bacillota bacterium (assembly GCA_902492995.1). Classification (GTDB taxonomy): domain Bacteria; phylum Bacillota_I; class Bacilli_A; order RF39; family UBA660; genus OMSK01. Next base: position 20,603 of record CABUNR010000021.1, read on the forward strand.
GAACCAACTGTTTTACCTGCTAAATATCCTAACTTACTTGTAAATGGAGCTAATGGTATAAGTGCTGGATATGCAACAAATATTCCAACTCATAATTTAGGTGAAGTAATAGATGCTACTATAAAAAGAATAGATTCACCAAATTCAAGGTTAGAAACAATTCTAGAAATAATAAAAGGACCAGATTTTCCAACAGGAGGAATAGTAGAAGGAAAAAAAGGAATAGTAGATGCATATACTAAAGGAATTGGAAAAATAAATATAAAAGCCAAATATGAATTTGTAAAAGAAAAAGGAAAAGAACAAATAGTTATTCATGAAATACCTTTTGAAGTAAATAAAGCCTTGTTAGTTGCTAAAATAGCAGAAATAAAATATGATAAAAAAATTGATGGAATAACTGATGTTAGAGATGAATCTGATCAAAATGAACCAATGCGAATTGTAATTGATTTAAAAAAAGGAGCAGACAAAGATTTAATTATTAATTATTTACTTAAAAATACAGATTTACAAATAAGTTATAATTTTAACATGGTAGCAATCGTAAATAAAAAACCAATGACTATTGGGATACTTCCAATGCTAGATGCATATATTGCTCATCAAAAAGAAGTAATTTTAAGAAGAACAAAATTTGATTTAGAAACTGCCAAAAGAGAAATGCATATAGTAGAAGGTTTAATAAAAGCTTTAAGTATATTAGATGAAGTAATAAAAACAATAAGAAAAAGTAAAAATAAAAGTGATGCTAAATTAAATTTAGTAAAAGAATATGATTTTACAGAAATTCAAGCAGAAGCAATTGTAACATTACAACTATATAAATTAACTAATACAGATGTTACTGAGCTTGAAGAAAGAAATAGAAATTTAAAATTAATTATAAAAGGATTAGAAGCAATATTAAGTGATGAAGAAAAATTAAAAAGTGTCATGAAAGAAGAACTTAGAAGAGTAAAGAAAGAATATGCCGTAGCAAGAAAAACTGAAATAAGAGATGAAATAACAGAAATAAAAATTGATACAATTAAAATGATTCCTAAAGAAGATGTAATAGTAGTAGTAACAAAGGAAGGATATGTAAAACGTGTATCTCAAAGAAGTTATGATGAATCAGTAGAAACAACAATAAAAGAAGGAGATTATATAATTGGTAAATATAAAATGTCAACATTAGATACATTGATATTATTTACTGATTTAGGAAATTATTTATATATTCCTGTATATGAATTACCAGATTTAAAATGGAAAGACATGGGAAAACATGTAAGTAATATAGTAGCAATAAAAGCTATAGAAAATGTAGTAGCAAGTCTTCCTGTATATGATTTTGAAAGCGATAAAATAATTACCATTTATACGAAAAATGGTATGATAAAAAGGACATATTTAAAAGATTTTAAAGTATCAAGATATAATAAACCTATAGTAGCAATTAAATTAAAGGAAGATGATAAATTAATCGGAATAGAAAGTATAAATGATCCATATATATTTGTAGCAACTTATAGTGGATATGGACTTTCATATAATCTAGAAGAAGTGCCAATTACAGGACTTAAAACAAGTGGTGTAAAATCTATTAGTTTAAAAAATGATTTTGTTGTATCTAGTCATATATTTGGAGATGATTATGAATATTTAACAGTTATAACAAATAAAAATACAGCAAAAAGAGTAAAATTGACAGAATTTAGCTTATCATCAAGAGCAAGACGTGGTTCAAAAATAATAAAAGAAGTAAAAACAAATCCATATAATATATTAAACACATTTATAATACCTTATAAAAAACAATTAGGACTTAAAACAGCAAATGAAATAAATATAATTAAATTAACGGAAATTCCTATAAGTGATGCTTACAAAACAGGATCAACAATATCAAAAGCTAATATAATAGATGTATTTGAGGTAAAAGAGTTAGAAGAAAATAAAGAAATTAAAGTAGAAAAAGAAAATATATCATTAGATGATGTTGATAAAAAAATACTTACAATTGATGATTTTTTAGATGAAGTTGAGAAAAGTTAGTTGTATTATCTAATATAATTTAGTATAATTAATTTACCAGAAAGGATGATAACATGTTACAAGATGTTTTATTAGTAATATTAGGATTAGTAATAGGAGCAGTAGTTGGATTTTTACTAGCTCGTAAATATATGCAAAAATATATTAAGAAAAATCCTCCAATAAATGAACAAATGATTAAAGCAATGATGAGTGGAATGGGAAGAACTCCAAGTCAAAAACAAGTAAATCAAATGATGAAACAAATGACTAAATATATGGATTAATAAAAAAAGTGGTTCTTTGTCAAATAGTGTTGGTGGACAATAAATTTGATAAATGAATTGTGATTATAAGGGATGATGAAAAATCATCCTTTTATAATGCCTTTAATTAAGAAAATACGAGATAT
>CABUNR010000022.1:0-22476 GCA_902492995.1 uncultured Bacillota bacterium
AAATAGTCATACAAATTTAAATAGTCATATGATGACAAATATGGAGTGGGGAGCAACTGCATACCTAACATATTCAAAGTATGGTAGATGTAATAGTTCTACATGTACAGAAGTTACTATAAATAATATAAATACAGGGTATTATGGAAAAAGTAAAGTTTTTTCTGGACAATTGGAATATGGAACAACCATAACAGGTTGTGCTGCAAATACAGTATCAGAGGCTGTAGTATCAAATAGTAGTGATTGTGCAAATAAATACAACACAACTAAAGGATACTTAGCAAGTACAACAGGAAATATAACAGGAATATATGATATGAGTGGAGGTTCATGGGAATACGTCATGGGAGTATTAGAGGACTCTAATGGTAATTTATATTCTGGACATAGTAGTACATATAACAGTGGCTTTAAAGGATTATATGGTAACTCAGGTGGATCAAATACAAGTGGCTTAGATTTTCCAGATAAAAAATACTATAATTCCTATAAAAGAAGTGATGCTATAGGTACTGATATCTGGTATAAATATGATTCAGGGAAATTAGGGGATGCTACAAAAGAAATTGCAAATACTAAATCAAATTCTTCAAATGAAAAAGGTTTGTGGTTTAGTGATTGTGCAAATTTCGTTTCTCCTTCATATCCTTTCTTTGTTCGAGGTGCTAGTTGGCTCAATAATACTGGAGCAGGTATATTTGGTTTTGGTCGTAATGAAGGTTATTTAAGTAGCGGTCGTAATTCAACTCGTTCGGTGCTTGCATTTTAAAAAATACTTATAAAAAAGTATTTTTTTTCGACATATTCCGACAAATATTTTATTTCTTAAAACATATAATATAAAAGGTGATTTTATGTTTAAAAAAGAAGAAATAGAATTTATGAAAATATATATATCATTATTATATAAATATGGATATTGTTATTTTGATGTAAGAAAAGAATATTTAGATGAATATTTAAAACAATTAGAAAATTTAGTTGAATATAAAAAATGCTTTAAAAAATATAATAACTTAGAAAATATATTTAAATATGATGAAATAATGGATAATTATACAAATTTTATAAATTTAATACTTTATGTAACTAATTGTCCAAAATATTCATTTGAAGATGAAAAAGCAAATATAATAATGATTAAATATGATGATAAAATAATAAAGAAAAATTTAGAAAATGTTAAATATATTGATATCAATATAGTAAATGATATAGTAAGTTATATGAGTGATTATATAAATCAAAACCTTAAAATAAAGATTTTTACAAAATAAACAATTGTATAGTTGTTTATTTTTTGTTATAATTTACTAGGTGATGTTTATGTTAATACCAAATTTAAAGGAAGCAAAGGTAAGAACAAAAAGAGAATCTATTGTAAAAGAAAGTGAATATAAAATAGATGATAATTTAAAAACAATAGGAAAAAATAAAAAATATTTTTTAAAAACATATGGATGTCAAATGAATGAACACGATTCAGAAAATATAAAAGCAATACTAGAAGAAATGTCATATGAAAGTACAGATGACATGGAACAAGCAGATTTAATATTATTAAATACATGTGCAATAAGAGAAAATGTACATAATAAAGTATTTGGATATCTTGGTAGAGCTAAAAATCTAAAAGAAAGAAAAAAAGATGTTATAGTGGGTATTTGTGGATGTATGGCTCAAGAAGAAGTAGTAGTAAATAAAATACTTAAAGAATATAAATGGATGGATATCGTATTTGGAACACACAATATATATAATTTACCAAATATATTAAATGAAGCAATAAAAAAACAACAACTTGAAGTAGAAGTTTTAAGTTGTGAAGGAGATATCATAGAAAATATTCCCGTAAAAAGAGATTCAAAATATAAAGCATGGATTAATATTATGTATGGATGTGATAAATTCTGTACATATTGTATAGTTCCGTATACAAGAGGAAAACAAAGAAGTAGAAGAAAAGAATTTATATTAGAAGAAGTAGAAAAATTAGTAAAAGATGGATATCAAGAAGTAACCCTATTAGGTCAAAATGTAAATGCATATGGTAAAGATTTAGAAGAAAATTATAAAATGGAAAATTTACTTGAAGATGTTGCTAAAACAGGAATAAAAAGAATAAGATTTGTAACAAGCCATCCATGGGATTTTACTGATAATATGATTAATGTAATAAAAAAATATGATAACATTATGCCATATATTCATTTGCCACTTCAATCAGGTTCAGATAGAATTTTAAAATTAATGGGAAGAAGATATACAAAAGAATCTTATTTAGAACTATATCATAAATTAAAAGAAGCCCTACCATATTCATCAATAACAACAGATATAATTGTAGGATTTCCAGGCGAAACAGAAGAAGACTTTAAAGAAACTTTAGATGTAGTAGAAAAATGCAAGTATGATAGTGCATTCACATTTATTTTTTCTGCAAGAGAAGGTACTCCAGCAGCTAAAATGAAAGATGATACACCACTCGTTGAAAAAGAAGAAAGATTACATAGATTAAATGAACTAATAAATAAATATTCAAAAGAAGCAAATTTAAAATATCAAAATAAAATTGTCCCCGTTTTAATAGAAGGAATAAGTGAAAAAGATGATAATAAACTTATGGGATATACTGATACTATGAAACTTGTAAACGTAGTTGGAGATAAAAAATATATTGGCACAATACAAAATGTAGAAATAACAGATGTTAAAACATGGAGTATGGATGGAATTATAAAGGAGAGTTAATATGGCATTAAAAGCAGAAAATAAAGATAATTTAGAAAAATTAAATGAATTATGTAAAGAAAATGGCATTGAAATAATTTTACCAAAAATAGAAAAAGAAAAGGAAGAAAAAAAGAAAAACTAATCTTCCTTTTTTTCATATAATATATTGGTGATACAATGTATTTAATTTCACATAGAGGAAATAATAAACATAAGTATATAGAAAATACATATGAAGCAATAAATTCTTCATTAAAAGAAAAATATATAGATGGAGTAGAGTTTGATATAAGAAAAACAAAAGACAATAAATTTGTTTTAAGTCATTCAATGTTTAATAAAGAAAAAATAATAGAAAATAATAAATTAAAAGATTTAAAACTAGAAGAGTTAGAAAACACATTAAAAAAAATAAAAACAAATAAAATAATTATAATTGATTTAAAATATGAAAGATTTAAATATAAAAAGTATGCATATTATTTAAATAAAATATTAAAAAAATACAAATACTTAAATATATATTTATGTAGTTTTAATTATGATTTAATATTATATATAAAAAAAAGATATAAATATAAATCAGGGCTTATAATATCTAACATATTAAATAAATGCAAAGATTATGATTCATTTGATTTTATATCAGTCAATTATAGAACATATAAACAATTTAAAAACGCATTAATGATATGGACAATAAATGATAAAACAACATTAAAAAAATATCAAAATGAAAAAATATATGTAATAACAGATAAACCATATTTAAATAATTAAATAAAAATTATTGACATAAAAAAAAATATAATGTAAAATTAATATGTAAGTCTGGAGCAGTACTCAAGAGGCTGAAGAGGCGCCCCTGCTAAGGGTGTAGGTCGGGCAACTGGCGCGAGGGTTCAAATCCCTCCTGCTCCGCCATTAAAAAAATAAGGCTCGGTTAACGAGTTTTTTTTATACATTATCCTTTACAAAAATATTTAAAAGAGGTGATTGGTATTTCAAACGAAGAATTTAAATATTATATAGAAAGTAGAAATAACACATTATCTATAGAAGAATATATATATATAACAAGCTTTATTAATATCATATCATATGTAAGATATAATCATGATTTAAACATATTTGAAATAAGTACATATGATAATAATACATATAAAGTATTCATAAAAGAAAATGATAAAATAAAAAAAAGGGTTAATTAATATAACTCTTTTTTTAACATTTCAATATTTTCATTAACTAAACTAAAATAATCTTCATTTTCACTTCTTTGCTTATCAGTAAGATTGCTTAAGCTATTTATTTCAAGTAATTCAACTTTAGTATTATTAACTAAATCAGTAACAGTTTTATTAACATCAGTACCATTTAATGTAAAAATATATTTAACAGTTTTATTTTGAATTAATCTCTTAGCATCATATAAATTTCTTTCACTTATACCATTATTATCTTCTAATGAAATAACTGTAAAACCATATTTTTCTAAAAATTTTAGAGCATTATTATCAGTAACAATAGTTTTGTGAGTAGCATTTTCATATATAACTTTTAAATTTGCATCAACTTTAGAAATTTCAAGCTTTAAATTATCATAGTTATTATTTATTTCTTCTTTTAAATAATGATTAGATATATATTCAAGAAGACCATTTTTAATATTTCTAGATAACATTAAGAAATTAGAAGGGTCAAGCCATAATTCATCAATATCATAAGTGTATTCAATACTTTGACTAGCATCAATAATCATTAGATTTTTATTATATTTAACAAGCTTAGATAAATATGTTTCTTCTTTCCCTAAACCATTAAAGATAAAAAGTGAACCTTTAGAATAATCCTTTAATTGTTTATCATTTAATTCATATTTTTTAATATTTGTTCCATCAGGATAAATACTTTTAATTTCACTATGATCTTTATAAAGCTTACTAGTAATATATTCTATAGGATAAGAAGTAGTATAAATTGTTATATTTTCAAAATCATCTTTTTTAAAACAACCGGTTAATGAAAATAAAATAATAAAAGATAAAAATAAATAAATAATTTTTTTCATAAATCCTCCTTAGTAGGTACAGGATCATATCCACCCTTATTAAATGGGTTGCACCTTAATATTCTTTTAATTGTTAAAATTGTTCCTTTAATAAATCCATATCTTTCATAAGCCTCTTTAGAATAATTAGAACACGATGGACTAAATTTGCAACTTCCATGTGAACTAAAAGGTATTGATTGATATAAATTAATCAAAAATATCATTATCTTTTTCATAAAATAATTATACTAAAAAAATAAATAATTGTAAATAAGATATTTATTTGCTATAATATATAAAGGTGATTTAAATGGAAATACTAGAAAAATTAAATATAAAAACAGATAACGAAAATTTATATAAAACAGCCCTTACACATACATCATATGCAAATGAACACGGAATAGAAAGTTATGAAAGATTAGAATATTTAGGAGATGCAGTACTAGAACTTGTTATGAGCGAATATTTATATAATAGTGGATTATATAAAGAAGGCGAAATGACAAAATTAAGAGCACATTATGTATGTGAAGATGCGTTATATGAATATTCAATAAAACTAGGACTTAATGATTATTTAATGCTTGGTAATGGAGAAGAAAAAAACGGAGGTAAATATAGAAAAGCAATAGTAGCTGATATTTATGAAGCAATAACAGGAGCAATTTTTTTAGATAAAGGATTTTCTGCAGCTAAAGAATTTATATATAAATCTGCAATACCTTTTGTAGTTAATAATTCATTTGAATTTATAAAGGATTATAAATCAGAATTACAAGAACTAGTTCAAACCGATAAAAGAAGTCTCGAATATAAAATAATAAAAGAAGAGGGACCAGCTCATGATAGAATATTTACAGCAGTAGTTATTGTTGATGATATAACATTTGGTCTTGGTGTATCACATAGTAAGAAAGATGCCGAACAAAAAGCTGCTAAAGATGCCCTTTTAAAAAGTGTTAAAAAAAGAAATTTAGATTAGTATTAGGTGGTGATAAAATGAGCTCAACAAAAAAACAAATAAGGAAGTATGGCACATATGTTGAGAAAAAAGTCATAAACGATAAAAAAAGAAAAATAGTAATTAGTATAAGAAATTTAATGGAAGAAGAAAAATATTCTTTAGCTTTTATAAATATAGAAAATTATATTAGTGATTATGGTTATGATTGTTATATTATTCATGAATTAGGAAAATATTATGAAATACAAAATGAATATAACAAAGCTAAAGAATATTTTAATAAAAATGTTTTAAATAATTGTCAAAATATGTACTATTCATTATATGAAATTGCTAAAATACAAAAAATAGAAGGTAATAATGAAGAAGCAATAAAGAATTTAATTAAAATAATTAATTCTAAACATAAAGATAAAAGTCATGCTTACTTAGAATTAGCAAAAAATTATATGGAATTAGAAAAATATAAAGAAGCAGAACAAATATTAAAAGATATAATAGAAAAATTTGATAATCCAATAATAAAAACAGGTGCATATGAATTTTATATAGAAACATTACTTGAAAATAAAAAAATAGATGAAGTAGAAAAAATAATAAATGAAATGCCTATTAAAATAGATTTAGAATATACAAAAGCAATTATAGAAACACAAAAAGGTAATTTAAAAGAAGCAAAAAATATTTATACAAACATTTTAAGAAATACAAAAAAAAATCATAAAAAAGCAACATATAATCTGGCTAGAATAGAAATGCAGCTATATAATTTTGATTCAGCTATAAGTTTAACTGATGAACTTTTGAAGGAAAAAAAATATCGTTATACAGATTCATTAAGATTAAAAATTGAATGTCTTATTAAAAGTGGTGCATATAGTGAAGCTTATTTAGCTATAAATAAACTAGTTAGTATAAGTAATAGTTATATAGATTTTGCAAACTTCTATTATGCTAAAATAGAATTTTATAAAGGAAATTATGATGAAGCATTAAACTTATTTAAAATAATAAAAAAAGATAATATAATAATAAAAAGAGAAGCTATTTTTAAAGAAATTTGTATATATATAAAACAAAATAAATATAATGAAGTATGGGAAAAATATGAAGAATTAAAAAAATATGATTATACTAAAAAATTTGAAAATGAATATGGATTAATAGAAATATATTTAGGAAAAAAATTGCATAAAAAAATTAATGTAAAAAAAGAAAGATATGTAGAAAAGCAAATGCTAAATTATAGTTATAATAGAGCAATAAAACATATAGAAAAACATTTAGAAGATGATACTAAAAAAGATAATCATACAAAATTTAATGATAATATTGATATTAAAAAAATGTATTCATATGCAGTAGCAAACCTATCAGAAGAGACATATTCATCAAATAATATATGTGATTCATATATATTAAAATATGAAGGTGTAGGTATAGATGAATCAGGCGTTTTAGATTATATTAAAGTAATAACACTTCCAAACAGTAAAAAAATAATTACAATATATCCATTTAATAACTATAAAGAAAAAAATAAAAAATCTAAAATAAAAGTTATGTCAAGAATTGACAAATTTAAACATAAATATAATATGTAAAATTAAAATGATAATAAATACTATCATTTTTTTTATATATTTGATATAATTGTTATGGTGATTATATGAAAAACATATATGATTACACATTAGAAGATTTAGAAAATTATTTTTATAGTATAGGCGAAAAAAAATTTAAAGCAACACAAGTATTTGAATGGCTATATAAAAAAAGAGTAAAAGACTTTGATTCAATGAGTAATATTAAAATTGGTACAATAAATAAATTAAAAGAAGACTTTTATTTTGGTAAAATAGAAATAATAAAAGAACAAAAAGATAAAGATGTATATAAATTTTTATTTAGTTTAGAAGATAAAAATAAAGTAGAAGCAGTACTAATGTTTCATGATTATGGTAACAGTTTATGTGTATCAACTCAAGTAGGATGCAATATGGCATGCTCATTTTGTGAAAGTGGAAGATTAAAAAAAGTTAGAGATTTACTTACATCAGAAATGGTAATGCAAATACTAAAAATAGAAGAAAAGCTAAACCTTAGAATATCACATGTTGTATTAATGGGAATAGGTGAACCTTTTGATAATTATGATAATGTAATAAAATTTATTAAAATAATAAATTCAGGAAAAGGAATAGATATAGGTGCAAGACATATTACAGTATCAACAAGTGGAGTAGTACCTAAGATAGAAAAATTTATTTCAGATGGTAATCAAGTAAATTTAGCTGTATCGCTTCATGCACCAAATAATGAAATAAGAAATAAAATAATGAAAATTAATAAAGCATATCCTATAGAAGATCTAATAAAAGTTTTAAAAAAATATATAAAAATAACAAATAGAAGAGTGACATTTGAATACATATTACTAGATAATGTAAATGATAGTACCGAGTGTGCTATAGAACTTTCTAATTTGCTTAAGAAAATGAATTGTTACGTAAATTTAATTCCCTATAATGAAACAAGTCATATAGAATATAAAAAAAGTAGTAAAGAAAAAATAATGAAGTTTTATGATACACTTAAAAAAAATAATATTAATGTCACAATAAGAAAAGAATTTGGAAGTAAAGTAGATGCCGCATGCGGACAACTTAGAGCTAATTATAAGGAGGAGATTTAATGAATTATTACTACCTAACAGATACTGGCAAAATGCGTGATCATAACGAAGATAATGTAATAATAGTAAAAAATAGTAGTGGTGAAGTATTAATGGCAGTTGCAGATGGAATGGGAGGACATTTATGTGGAGAAGTTGCATCATCAATTGCTATAAAGCATATTGCTGAAAGATTTAAAAAAATAAGCTCAATAGGTAATAAAACAGATGCAGAAAACTGGATTCAAATGGCAGTAAGTGAAATAAATGCCCTTATATATAAGTATACAGAAGAACACCCAGAAAGTATGGGAATGGGTACTACATTTGTATGTGCCATAGTAACAAATGAATTTTTACTTTATGGCAATATAGGAGATTCATCAGGATTTGCTATAAAAGGTGATAAAATTCAAAAAATAACAAATGATCATACATTAGTTAATTTACTTGTTAAATCAGGAGAATTAACAGAAGAAGAAGCGGTAAATCATCCTAAAAAAAATGTTTTATTAAAAGCACTTGGAGCAACAAAAGCTGTAGATATGGATATATTTGATGTAGAAACTGATGTAGATGGCGTTTTATTATGTAGTGATGGAATGACAAATATGCTAGATAAAGAACAAATAATAAGTGTTTTAAGAGAAAAAACAAGTATTGAAGAAAGATTACAAAAATTAATATATAAATGTAATAACAGAGGTGGAACTGATAATATATCAGTTGCTTATTTAGAAAAAGGAGTTGAAAAAAATGATAATTAGAGGTCAAAAAATAAATGATCGTTATGAAATAATTAGAAATATTGGTGAAGGTGGAATGGCAAATGTATATCTTGCCTATGACACCATTTTAAATAGAAAAGTTGCTGTTAAAATACTTAGAGGAGATTTAGCAACTGATGAAAAATTTGTAAGAAAATTTCAAAGAGAAGCGAGTGCCGCTAGTAACCTAGATCATCCAAATATTGTTGGAATATATGATGTAGGAGAGGATGATGGAAATTACTTTATAGTAATGGAATATATTGAGGGGCAAACTTTAAAAAGCTTAATTAAAAGAAGAGGCGCTCTAACGCTTCCAGAAGTTATCGATATTATGATGCAACTTACAAGTGGAATAGAACATGCCCATGAAAAAGGAATAATACATAGAGATATAAAACCTCAAAATGTTTTAATATTAGATGATGGACTTGTTAAAATAGCTGATTTTGGTATAGCACAAGCTTTAAATAGTAATGAACTTACTCAAACTAATTCAGTAATGGGTTCAGTTCATTATCTTCCGCCAGAACAAGCAAATGGAACAGGTTCAACATATAAATCAGATATATATTCACTTGGTATATTAATGTTTGAATTATTAATTGGAAAAGTTCCATTTAAGGGTGAAAATGCTGTAGAAATAGCTATAAAACAAATGAAAGATCCAATACCTAGTGTTTGTGAAATTAATAGTGATATTCCACAATCTGTAGAAAATATCATTTTAAAAGCAACTGCAAAAAATCCTAAAAATAGATATGATACTGTAGAAGATATGAAATATGATATAAAAACATGCTTAGATGATGATAGAAAAAATGAACCAAAATACATATTTCCTTATCCAGAATTTGAAAAAGATGAAGAAGTAAGTACAAGAACTCGTACTAGAAAAAATGAAAATATAGAAGAAAAAGAAGAAAAAAAGGAAGAAATAAAAGAAGAAAAAAAGAGTAATAAAAAGATTTTAATTACATGTATTATTTTAACTCTTTTAGTAGCAGTTATCTTATTCTTTATAGTATTATATCCAAAAGTTACATCTCCAAAAACTGTTGAAATACCTGATGTTTCTAATATGAGTATAAAAGATGCAACAGATAAATTAGAAAAAATAGGACTTAAAGTAAGTACAGAAGATAAAGAAGATTATAGTGAAGATATAAAAGAAGGTAATGTTATAAAAACAAGCCCTAGAGCAGGAAAATCAATTAAAGAAGGAGCAAGTATTACTTTAGTTGTATCACTAGGTCAAGAAGGATTTGAAATAGAAAATTATGTTGGACAAAATTATTTAACAGTAAAAGCAATACTTGAAGGTAAAAAAATAACTGTTGAAACAGAAGAAGAAGAACATACAAAAGATGAAACAAATATAAAAGAAAATATTATTTTAAAACAAGATTTAGAAGAAGGAAAAAAATTAGTTCCTGGCGATAAAATAGTATTTACAATACCTAAATTTATTGTAAATTACCCTGATTTTGTAAATGAAGTTTATAAACTTGAAGAAGTAGAAAAATTCTGTAAAGAAAATGGAATAACTTTAGTTAAAAAAGAAAAAGAGTCAACAACAGATAAAGATGGAACAATAATATATCAAAGTAGAAAAGCAGGAACTAAAGTAGTAAGTGGAACAACTCTTACAATAACTGTATCAAAAACACCAACTGTAACAAAAGAACCAGAAAATACTAAAGATAATAAAACAACTACAACAACAACTAGTCCAACAAATGAAAACACACAAACTAGTACTAATGAAACAAATAAACAGGAGTAATATGCAAGGTAGAATAATAAAATTAATAAGTAATGATTATACTGTTTTAAGTAATAATAAAACTTATATATGTAAAAGTAGAGGCTTATTTAGAAATAAAAATATAAAACCATTAGTTGGTGATTTGGTTAGTTTCGATGAAAAAAATAACTATATTTTAGACATATTACCTAGAACTAATAGTTTACTAAGACCTCCAGTATCTAATATAGATCAAGCAATCATAGTATCGAATGTAAAACCAACATTCGATACTAATTTATTAGATAAACTATTATGTATTATAGAATTTAATAATGTAAAACCACTTATTTGCTTTACAAAATTAGATCTATTAAATAAAGAAGAATTAACTAATATTAATAAATACATAAATTATTATAAAAAAATAGGTTATCAAGTATTTACAAACGATGAAATAGATAAAATTAAACTAATATTTAAAGATAAAATAACTGTTTTAACAGGTCAAACAGGAGCAGGAAAATCAACACTTATAAATAAACTGGATAGTAGTTTTAATATAAAAACTGGAGAAATATCTAAAGCACTTGGTAGAGGACGCCATACAACTAGACATGTTGAATTGCATAAATTATATGATGGCTTAGTAGCTGATACACCAGGATTTTCTCTTGTTGATTTTAACGGAATGACTAAAGAAGATATAAGAGATAATTTTATAGAATTTAATAATTATAAAGAAAAATGCAAATTTAGAGATTGCATCCATAAAAATGAAAAAATATGTGAAATAAAAAATAAAGTAGAAGATAATGAAATATTAAAATCTAGGTATGATAATTATTTAAATTTTATAGGGAGGAATTTATGATATCAGTATCAATTTTAGGAATAAAAGAAAATAAAATAAATAATTATAAAAAAATAGATAATACATCATGTGATCTTATCCATTTAGATGTAATGGATGGACAATTTGTAGAAAATAAAATAGATTTTGATTTTAATTATAATTTTAATAAAAAAATTGATATTCATTTAATGGTTAATAATGTTAAAGAATATGTTGAAAAATATAAAATATTAAACCCATCATATATAACATTTCATATAGAAACAGGTAACACTGACGAATTAATAAAAATAATAAAAGAAAATAATATAAAAGTTGGAATATCAATAAAACCAAATACTGACATAAATATTTTAAATAAATATTTACCATATATAGATTTAGTACTTGTGATGAGTGTTGAACCAGGTAAGGGAGGACAAAAATTTATTGAAAATTCTACCAATAGAATAAAATATTTAAAAAAATTAAGAGAAGAAAATAATTATAATTATTTAATAGAAGTAGATGGTGGAATAAATATTGATACAATTGATTTAGTAAGTGATGCCGATATTAAAGTTGTAGGTAGTTATATAACCAATAGTGATAACTACGAGGAAAAAATAGTAAAATTAAAAAAATCTGAATAAGATTTTTTTTTAAAACCCATTATAGAATTATAAATTTCTAACTACAGGGTTTCTTGAATCACATAAAGAGTGTGATTTAATTTTTCTTAATATTTTATGTTTTCTTTTTTCATAATAAGGTATTAAAGAGGATTCTTCAATATAAAATGTTTCATTTTTTGATGTTGATAATGTAATTGTTGATGACATTTTATGATTAACTTTAAATAAATTCCATAAATTTTCAATATTATCTATTTGAACGTAAATACACCACTACCCATATCATGATAAAAATGTCTAACATTATCTATAAAAATTTTATCTGTATTCATAAATAATCAAAATTTTCTTTCGAATATATTTAGTTATAAATTAAAATAACGATTTTATAGATTATTCATTAATATGTTTAAAATATCATCCTTTATTTGATCAGTACAATTATTCCATAAAACTTCAAAAAAAACACCTAATCCTGGAAGGATTATCTCATCATTAGAATTAATAGAAGAATTGATTGAATTTTCAATCTCATTCATATCAGCTTTCTTAAAATTATCTCTAATATGTTTTCTAATATCAATTTTACTCATATTACACATCCTTTCTTTTATATTTTGTAAAAATTAAGATAAAATATTCAAAAGAAAAAAACTTTGTAATAATATTGATAAAAAATAAAAATTATAGTATATTATTAATAGAGTAAAAGAGGGATTTTATGGATAAAGACGTCGATATTATAGAAATAGAAGATAATGATATATTTGAAGAAACTTATGATTTGTTAAATAATCAATTAGACAGAATAGATACATTAAATAAAAAATTAGAAGAATTTGAAATATTAAAAATGAAATATGAATCATTAGAAAAAACACATAAAAAACAAGAAGAAAAATATAAAACTAAAATAGAAACACTAGAAAAAGAAATAAAAAGTATAAAAAGAAAAGATATAGAAAAAGAGAAAAAAATCGTTATGTTAAAAACTTTACTCGAAATAATATTAAAAAAATATGGAATAGAAAGTATATCAAGAATTACAAGGCTAAATAAAGAACAAATAGAAAAATACTTAAAATAAAAATGGTTTAATAACCATTTTTTTTACATCATTTGATAATTAGAACTACTATATTTATTGTTAGATAAATTACTATTATAAGCATTTTCTAAATTAGAAATTCTTCTATCTAAATTATTTATTTCTTGTTCAATATTATTTAATTGTTGTTCAATGTTATTTGTTGTATTATTAGTACTTGATGTCGTTGTAGAAATACTAGGATAATTCATCATGGGCATTCCCATATTTGGCATACCCATTTGTGGTACCATATTTACTCCTTGATAAGGTGGGTATATTGGATATGGCATCATACAATTTCTGTCATCTTTTTTCATAAACACACTCCTTCTAATTAAATATATGATAATAATAAAAAAAATTACATCAATTTATTTATTAAAAAAATAAACATGATATAATAAGTTAGGTGGTTAAATGAGATTATATGAATATGAAGAAGAATTAATAAAAAAAGGTATTAAATATATAGGAGGAACAGATGAAGCCGGAAGAGGGCCACTTATAGGTCCTGTTGTAGCAGCATGCGTAGTTTTACCAATAAATTATCAAAATGATAGTATAAATGATTCAAAAAAATTAACAGAAAAAAAACGTGAAGAACTATATGATGTTATAGTAAAAGATGCATTAAGTATAGGTATAGGAATTGTAGATGCCCCTTTAATAGATGAAATAAATATATATGAAGCAAGCCGCCTTGCAATGAAAAAAGCATATGAAGAAGCTAAATCAAATATTAAAATAGAATATTTACTTACAGATGCAATGCCACTTGATTTAGAAATACCTGTTACAAAAATAATAAAAGGAGATTCAAAAAGTATAACAATTGCAGCGGCATCAATAATTGCCAAGGTAACAAGAGATAGAATGTTAATAGAACTTGATAAAAAATATCCTATGTATGGTTTTAAATCACATAAAGGATATCCTACAAAAAAACATATAGAAGCAATACATAAATATGGATTAATAGATGGATATAGAAAAACCTATTCACCAATAAAAGAAATAATAAAGGAGGAAAAATGAAAGATTTAATAATATCACATGTAGCAGATATAGATGGAGTAAGTCCTGTTATATTAATGAAGTTATGTAAAATAAATTTTGATTTTGAACTTAAAGAAATATATGAAGTAGATGAATTTGTCTGTGAGCTAATAAAAGAAGACTTAAGTATGTATAAAAATATATATATTACAGATTTAACAATTTTAGAAAGCACTTATCAAAAAATAAATGAAAGTATTTATAAAGAAAAATTTAAAGTATTTGATCATCATAAAACGCACACATATGCATGCAAATACAACTATGTAACAATAAATATAAATGAATGTGCGACATCAATTTTCTATAAATATTTAAAGAAAAAATATAAATTTAAAAAACAAGTAAGTGAATATGTAGAACATGTTAAAAATTTAGACTTATGGTTATTTGAGGAAAAAAATGATACTTATGCGAAAAAATTAGGAGATTTGTTTTCAATATATGGTAAAAAAAGATATATAGAAGAAATGTATAAAAAATTAAAGGCGAGAAAAAAATTTAAACTATCAAAATTTGAAGAAGAAATATTATCATTAGAACAAGATAGAGTAGATAGACATATATTAAATAAAGAAAAAGAACTAATAACAATAAAATATGAAAACTATTTAGGTGGATTAGTATTTAATTCTAATTATAGAAGTGAACTTGGAAATACATTGTCAAAAAGACATCCAGAACTTGATTTTATTGTAATGATAAATATGAGTGGTGGTATGAGTTTTAGAACTGACAAAGATATAGATATTTCTGTTATAGCAAAAAAACTTAATGGAGGAGGACATGCTAAAGCATGTGGGGCTCCAATAAAATTAGAAGATAAAATAAATTTAATAAAAACACTATTTAAAGGATGTGAAATAATTGAAAATAAAGAGGATAATAACAGGTGATTTATTAGAAAACTGTTATATATTAGTTGAAGATAATAATGTTTTAGTAGTTGATCCAGGATCTGATATAGAAAAAATTTTAAAAGAAATAAAAAATTATAATTTGGTTGGAATTTTAATAACCCATTATCATTTTGATCATGTAGGAGTTCTTAATGATTTAATTAAATATAGGGAAGTACCAATATATAATTTTAAATCAGACAAAAATATAAATATAGATAATTTTTCATTTGAAATAATAAAAACACCTGGTCATACAAGCGATTCAGTAACATTTTATTTTAAAAAATATAATACAATGTTTACAGGTGATTTTATCTTTAAAAGAACAATTGGAAGAACAGATTTAGAAACAGGAAGTTTTACTGAAATGAAAAAAAGCATAGAAAAAATAAAAAATTATGATGCTAATATAATTTTATATCCAGGACATGGTGATGATACAACATTAGAAGAAGAAATAAAATATAATTACTTTTTCACATAACATTCACATAAACTTCATTTTAAATACACATAATTATTATATACTTTTATCATCGAAGGAAGGTGATAAACTAATTAAAACTTTAAAACAAAAAAATATAATATTAATATACACTCCTTAAAATTCAAAGTGAATTTTAAATACTAAATGCTAAAATGTGAAACCTATCAAACTAAAACTAGATAATATCTAGTTTTTTCTTTTTATAAATGTTATAATATATGAAATAGGTGGTAATATGAAAAAACAAGTAAGTAGTAAAAGCTATCTAATAATAGGATTAATTTTCTTATTTATTGGGGTAGCAACATTAATAGGTAAAGTACCATTATTTAAAAGTGTAGCTAATTTAGTTTTAATATTTATGATATTAAAAAGTATAAAGGAATTATTTAGTTTTATATTAACTAAACCAGTAAAAGATATAAAACTATTTAATAAAATGTTTAACGTAGTAATATCTATTATTGCTTTAATTTTTAAAGATTATTCTATAGCAATAGTTCCTATTTTATTTTCAGCATATTCTATTTTAAATGCCTTAATTAAAATAATTAATTATATATTATTAAAAGAAAATAATGTATCTGATAGATTTAGGGAATTATTTTTAGGAATAATTTATTTATTTATTGGTTTTATCATATTATTAGGACCATTAGTACATCTAAAATTTGTCCTAAATGTACTAGGTATTTATTCAACATTACTAGGAACTAGCTTTATATTTGACTATTTAGAAATAAATAATTATTTCAAATTATTAAAAATAAAAGTATGCTTACCAAGTATTGTAGAAGTGTTTATACCAATACAAGTTTTACAAAGAATAAATAAATCTATGAATAATGATGAAGAAGTATTATTAGAACATAGAAAAGAAAATAAAACACCAGATTTAGAAATATTCATTCATGTAACAAAAGATGGATATGGAACATTAGGACATATAGATATATTTTATAATAATGAAATATTATCATATGGTAATTATGATATTAGCAGTTATAAATTTCATGATGGAATTGGAAGAGGTGTATTATTTAAAGTAAAAGATAAAGAAAAATACATTAAATTTTGTATAGAAGATAATAAAAAAACATTATTTGCATTCGGATTATCCTTAAACGAAAAAGAAAAAGAAAAAATAAACAAAAATATAGAAAAAATAAAAGCTGAATTAAAGGAATGGGATTGTCCATATAAAAAAGCCTTAAAGGGAGGTAAAAAAGTAAAAAATGAAGATTATATGGATTATTCAAGTAGACTTTATAGAGCGACAAAAGCCAAATTTTATAAATTTAAATCAGGAAAATTTAAAAGCTTTTGCGTTATAGGAAATAATTGTGTATCATTCGCAAACAAAATAATAGGAAATGCTTTAAATGATTCCTTTAAATTATATGGCGTATTAACACCAGGTACATATTATGAATATTTAGAAAGAGAATTTATGAAAAAAAATAGTATAGTGTGTAGTAAAAAAATATATACGAAATCAAGTAATTAAGTACTTGATTTTTTATTCTTTTGTTGTATAATATAAGATACGCGAAGGAGTTAAATATGAATATATTAAAGGAAAATGAAGCAAAGCAAGATATAATAGAAGAAATAGATTGTTTGCGTTCAATAAAAAAAGAAAAGAAAAAAGAGATAGAAGATATAGATAAAATGGTAAATATTTTAGAAAATGAAATACAAGCATATAAAAACTATAAAAAGCAATTATATAAAAAATCATTAATAAATATTTTACAAATAACAACTGCTTTTCTAACATTTATAGCTTTATTTAATTTTTCTAATATGATACCATTTATATCATTAAGTAAAAATACACTTCATATTATAAATCTGCTATTAAATTTATCTATAATAGTTGGAAATGGTTCTATATTAGCAATTTTAAGCTTTGATATAAAAAGCTATAAAAAAGATAACCACTATAAAAGTAATTGGATAAAAAGTAATATAAAAAATTACTGTAATATAAAAAGCAATACAGAAAATTATGTATTAGAATTAAATAATGAAATAAAAAATAATATTAATAAATTAAAAAAAATATATAATTCATTAAATAATAATATTGAAAAAAAATATAACACTATAGAAAATAATACTATAGAAAAAACACATAAAAAAGTTAATAGAAGGTAGAAAAAATGGATGCAAATATGACTAAAGATGTAATAGAAGAGTTGTTATTAAAAGAAAATTTTATAAAGAAATTGGAGTTATCAATAGATTTTAATAAAGATATGATTAAAATTAATAAAAAAAGAAGAAATAAAAGTAAGAAATATTATATGAATTTAATAAAAATTATGACAAGTATAATAGTAATAACATTACTATTAAATAATGT
Organism: uncultured Bacillota bacterium; assembly: GCA_902492995.1. Taxonomy (GTDB): domain Bacteria; phylum Bacillota_I; class Bacilli_A; order RF39; family UBA660; genus OMSK01. The sequence goes on from CABUNR010000022.1 coordinate 18,318, forward strand.
ACCATGTATGCTACTAGGCATAGAGTTATTACATATAGAGTTATTACATATTATAAATGCAGCAATACTTGGCTTAGGAATAGTTGGAGATGTTATTTTATTTAAAACACTAAAAATTGATGATAGACGTTTTGATTTAGAAACACGACTACATGAAGAAAAAATATATAATTTAGAACAAGAAAAAGAAGAAAGATTAAAAGAATATAATAATATTATAAAAAATTTAGAAGAAAAAGAAAAAAATATGTATAGCTATTTACATAAAAAGCTAGATGAGTATAAATATATGGAAGAAAATGTTTCATTAGAAGAAGATAATTCATATGATATTTTAGTAGAAGAGTATTTAAATACAGAAAAAACAAAAGAAAAAGTAAAAAAAAGATGTAAAAAATAAAAAAATATGATACAATTATAATGTTAAAGCAATGATGAAGAAGTAGTAATAAAATTAATTATTTAAAGAGAGCTTATGTTTGGTGGAAATAAGTATTAATATTTTATGAATTCATCTTCTAGCAGTATAAACAAAAATTATGCCGGTAACGCGTTATAGTAATGAGGTAATTTATATTACAAATTAAGGTGGTACCACGTAAATCACGTCCTTATTGGATGTGTTTTTTTTATTTGAAAGGAAGATAATATGGATGATTTATTAAAAGAGATAAAAGAAAACTTAAAAAATGTAGATGATTTAAAAACTTTAAATGAATTAAGAGTAAAATATTTAAGTAAAAAAGGACCAATAAGTGAATTATCACTTAAAATGAAAGATTTAAATATAGAAGAAAAAAAAGAATATGGTAAAAAATTAAATACTTTAAAAGATGAAGTAAATAACTTATTTGATACATTAAAAAATAAATTAGAAACAGAAGAATTAAATGAAAAATTAAAAGAAGAAAAAATAGATGTAACTTTACCAGCAACTAAAATACCAGTTGGAGCACCTAATATATTAGAAAGAGTTGTAGAAGAAGTAGAAGAACTTTTAATGTCAATGGGATATGATGTTGTAGATGGACCGGAAATAGAAGAAGATAAATTTAATTTTGAAATGTTAAATATACCAAAAGGACATGCAGCAAGAGATGCACAAGATACATTTTATATAGAAGATGAGTCTATTTTACTTAGAAGTCAAACAAGCCCTGTTCAAGCAAGAACAATGCTAAAAGGAGAAGGAAAAACACCTATTAGAATGATATGTCCTGGTAAAACATATAGAAGAGATGATGATGATGCAACACATTCACATCAATTTACGCAAATAGAAGGATTACTTGTAGATAAAAAAGATAAAAACATTTCATTATCAGATTTAAAAGGAACATTTGATGTAATTGCCAAAAAATTGTTTGGAAATGATGTTGAAACACGTTTTAGACCAAGTTATTATCAATTTACAGAACCATCAGTAGAAACAGATATTAGTTGTTTTAATTGTAAAGGTACAGGATGTAATATTTGTAAAAATACAGGATGGATTACAATATCAGGAGCAGGTATAGTACATCCAAACGTTCTTAAAAATTGTGGATATGATCCAAATGAATGGACGGGATTTGCATTTGGTTTTGGAGCAGAGAGATGTGCAATGCTTAAATATGGGATAAATGATATTAGAACATTTTATCAAACCGATTTAAGAGAACAAAAATTATTTGATAGAAAGGATGATTAATATGATAAGTTTAAATTGGATAAAAAACTATATAGATTTAGATGGTATAGATTTAATAAAATTAGCAGATGAAATAACAAAGACAGGTGTAAACATAGAAAAAGTAATAACAAATCATATTGATAACCTAGTAATAGGTGAAGTGGTAGAATGCACAATGCATCCTGATAGCGACCATTTGCACGTATGTAAAGTTAATATAGGAAGTGAAATAATTCAAATAGTATGTGGAGCTTCTAATGTAAAAGAAAATATAAAGGTAATAGTAGCCTTACCAGGAGCACATCTTCCAAATGATTTCGTAATTAAAGCAGGAAAAATTAGAGGTGTAGAATCTAATGGAATGATATGTGCCTTATTTGAACTTGGATTAGAAGAAAAAACAGAAGAAACATACAATAAAGGAATTGAAATATTAAAAAATGATGCTATAATTGGCAAAGATCCAATTGAATATTTAGGATTAGATGACACTTTATATGAACTTGATATTCACAAAATAAGAAATAACGATTGTTATTATCATATAGGATTTGCATATATTATTGCAGCTATATTAAATAAAAAAATAAAATTACCAGATTTAAGTTATACTGAAATAGAAGACGATATTAATAATCATTTTAAACTAACTGTTGATACAGATATGTGTCCATATTATTTAGGAAAAATGGTTACAAACGTAGAAATTAAAGAATCACCAGAATTTATTAAAAAAGCATTAAAAAGTGCAGGAATGAGATCCATTAATAATGTTGTCGACATATCAAATTATGTAATGCTTGAATATGGTCAACCAATGCACTTCTTTGACAAGGATAAACTAGGTGATGAAATACTAGTAAGAAATGCTTTAGATGATGAGAAAATCACAACATTAGATAATAAAGAAAGAATATTAAATAGTGGTGACATAGTAATAACTGATACAGTAAAACCAGTATGCATTGCAGGAGTAATGGGAGGATTAAATACTGAAGTAGATTCAAGTACAAAATCTATTTTCATTGAATCCGCTATTTTTAATGGTCCAAGTATTAGAACAACATCAAATAGATTAAACTTAAAATCTGAAGCATCAATAAGATATGGAAAAGGACTAAATTATGAATATACTATAGATGCTATAAATAGAGCATGTAGTTTACTTGAAAAATATGCAAATGCTAAAGTATTAAAAGGTATAGTATGTCATGATAAATTAAATAAAGAACCTAAAATATTAACATTTAAATCAGACGAAATAAATAAAATGCTTGGAATTACAATAAGTAGTGATGAAATAGCACGTGAACTTGAAAGACTTGATTTTAAATATGAAAGAAATGACGATTCATTTACTGTAACAATACCAAATAGGCGCCTAGATGTAGAACCTAATATAAATGATATAGCAGAAGAAATTGGAAAATTATATGGATATCATAATTTAAAATCAACATTACCAAATGTTGAAATAAAAAAAGGTGAATATGTAGGAGATGTAAAATATAGAAAACTAATTTCTAAAAGACTTAGAACTTTAGGTCTAAATGAATGTAAAACATATACTTTAACTAGTCCAGATATGGCAAAAATATTTAAATATGATAATAAAGAACAAATAACTTTACCAAATCCAATGAGTATAGATAAATCAGTTATTAGAACATCTATCATTCCATCACTTTTAAATATATATGAATATAATAAAGCAAGAAAAGTAAAAGATATATTACTATATGAAATATCTAAAACATATGATAAAAATTACAATGAAGATACAAAAGTTGCTATTTTAATGTCTGGGTCATATATAACAAATTCATGGAAAGGAAAAGAACAAGTAGATTTTTATTTAATAAAAGGAATTTTAGAGAATTTGCTTGATTATCTTGGATTTAAAAACAGATATACTTATAATGTTACAAATCTAGATGAAATGCATCCAGGTATGTCAGCAGAAATTTTATTAGATAGAGAACAAATTGGTATAATAGGTAGAATACATCCAAAAATATCAAAAGATGAAATATATGTTATAGAACTTTCAATGACAAAATTATATGACAAAAAAGTAAAACCTATAAAATATAAAGAAGCAAATAAATATCCAGAAATTAAAAAAGATTTAGCATTTATAATGAATAAAGATATCAAATCAGAAGAAGTAGAAAAGATAATTAAAAAAGCAGGAGGAAGACTACTTGAAAATATTGAAGTATTTGATGTTTATACGAAAGATATAGTAGAGAATGAAAAATCAATTGCATATTCATTAACATTTAGTGATAGCACAAGAACACTTAGTGAAGAAGAAGTTATGGAAAAATTTAATAATATAATAAATGAAGTGGAAAAGCAAGGAATAAAATTAAGAAATAAATAAAATCAGAAAAAATCTGATTTTTTTTATGAAATAAAAAGGGTTTTAGAAAAAATGCTAGTATTATATAAGTAGATGATAAGGAAGTGATAAAATAAAAAAAT
>CABUNR010000023.1:0-17360 GCA_902492995.1 uncultured Bacillota bacterium
TATTTTCATAAAAATAAAAAGACTATTAACAAAATTTATTTGTCAACAGTCTGAAAAGACTATTTTAATAGTCTTTTTTCTATGTATGAAACAGAATAATACATAATTATTGAAACTATTGCTAATAAAACAATACCTGTCATTACTAAACTTAAATTAAATACTTGTGATCCATATATTATTAAATAACCAATACCTTTTTTTGAAACAAGAAATTCTCCCATGATGACACCTATTAAGGACATACTTATATTTATTTTTAAGGCATTTATTATTGTTTTATAATTGTATGGTAAAACAAGTTTAAAAAATATTTGATATTTCTTGGCTTTAAATGATTTTAATAATTTAATCTTGTTTTCATCAGTTTTATCAAAACCCTCTGCAACATTAATTATAGTTATAATTAATGAAATAAGTAATGACATTATTATTATCGATTTTATTCCTGCACCAAACCAAATTATAATGATAGGTCCAAGCGCTACTTTTGGCAAGCTATTTAGTATTGTTAAAAAAGGATCAATAATTTTTGATACAAATTTATTCCACCATAATATACTTGCAATTATACATCCTAAAAATGTTCCTAAAATAAAACTTATCATTGTTTCATATATTGTTGTCCATATATGTTGATATAAATTATTTGTTTTATGTAGATGAACAATCATTTTAATTATTTCTTTTGGACTTGATGTTATAAAACTATTAATTATTTCTTTGTCAGCTAAAAATTGCCATAACAATAATAATAATATTAGAATTATTATTTGGAAGAATTTAACTAAAAAATTGTATTTTTTAATTTTTTTTAGATATAATTTATGTTCTTCACTATACATGAAAATCTATATCCTTCCATATCATATCGTAATAATAATTAAATTTAGTATCTTTTCTATTGTTTATTGGAGTTGATTTGTTTTCTAATTCTATATCATATATATTTTTAATTTTACTTGGTCTTCCTGTTAATACTATTATTCGATCTGACATTGATACAGCTTCAGCAATATCATGTGTTACCATGATAGCACTTTTATTTTCTTTTTTTATAATTTTATATACATCATCAGATACTGATAATCTTGTTTGATAATCAAGTGCACTAAATGGTTCATCTAAAAGTAATATATCTGGATTAGTTGCTAATGTTCTAATTAAAGCAACTCTTTGTCTCATTCCACCTGATAAATTACATGGATATTTATCTTTGAATTCATATAATCCATATTTTTTTAATAATTTTTCTGTATTTTTTTTTGAATCCTCAGTTAAATTACCATTTATTTCTAAACCTATTAAACAATTATTTAATATATTTCTAAAATCAAATAAACTATCCTCTTGTAGCATATATCCTATTTTAGAATTATTATTAAATTTTATTTCTCCACTACTACAATCAATTAAATTACATAGTATTGATAGAATTGTACTTTTACCACAGCCACTTGGACCAACTATTGAAATAAATTCACCTTTATATAAATCAAAAGAAAAATTATCAACAGCTAATATTTCATCTTTTTTAGTGTGATAAATTTTTCTTAAATTTTTAATTTCTAATATTTTATTCATTATTTAGAAAATGAGTTATTTACTAATTTATCAAAAGGTGCAACTTTATCTAATTCATTATCATTTTTAATAATTTCTTGTATATGGCTAAAATCTTTTTCATTTATTTCTGTTGTTTCATACCATGAATCTATATCTTTGTATTTTTGAATAGAGTTTAATAATTCATTATATGATACATCTGGAAAATATGGTGTAATAACACTTGCAATTTCTTTTGATGAATGTTTATGTATATAATCTAGTCCTTTTTGTGTTGCTTTAGTAAATCCTTTTATAACATCTTTATTTTTATTTATATAGCTTTTTTTAGCATTATATGTAGTATATGGTACATTTCCTCCTAATTCTCCAACTGATGCTACAATATGTCCATATCCTTGTTTTACAAGTTGTGATGCTGATGGTTCAAAAGCTGTTACATAATCTCCAGTCCCTCCTATAAATGCTCCATTCATAGATGCAAAAGCTATACTAGTATCAAAGTTTAAGTCTTTTTCTGTATTTATATTTTTTTGATTTAATGCCCATTTTAGTGTCATTGAAGGCATTCCACCTTTTCTACCTGCTATTATATGGCTGTTTTTTAAATCTTCTACCTTAAAATTTTTGTTTTCTTTTCTTGAAATTAAAAAACTTCCATCCTTTTTTGTTAATGCTGAAAAATTGATTAAATAATCTTTTTCTCCTTGATTATATATATATATTGTTTGTTCACTTCCACAAAAACCTATTTGTACATCTCCTGAAAGTACTGCAGCAGCAACCGCATCTGCTCCAGGTGTTAGTATTATTTCTACATCTAAACCTTCATTTTCAAAATATTTAAGAGCATGAGCTACATATTGTGGTGCATAAAATACTGAATGTGTAACTTCTGCAACTTTTATTTTTTTCAAATTTGATTTTTGGTTATTGTTTATAAATACAATGACTATACATGTAATTATTACCAATAAACCAATAATTGAAAATAAAAATTTTTTCAAAATATCCCTCCTTTTATTTTCTAATTTATTATATGTAAAATATGAATTATGGTACTGTTTAATATGAAGATGAAAAAATTTAATAGAAATCATTTATAAATATTTTTATGAAAAAAAATAGGTTATCATTATTGTAAAAAAATTTTGTGGAGCATATTTTATATTAGAAAGGAGAGATATAATGAATAGTAACAGAGATGATGTTTATAGAGATGCATTAGAGAAAATTAAGCATGATCAAAGATTTAAACCATCGTGTTGCATTGTTACAGGAGCAACAGGACCAACAGGACCAACAGGACCAACAGGGCCATCAGGTGGACCAGCAGGAGCAACAGGACCAACAGGAGAAGCAGGACCAACAGGAGAAGCAGGAGCAACAGGAGCAACAGGGCCAACAGGACCAACAGGGCCAATAGGAGCAACAGGACCAACAGGGCCAACAGGAGAAGCAGGAGCAACAGGACCAACAGGACCAACAGGGCCAACAGGAGCATCACCATCTTTAACAATTGGAACAGTTTCGACTGGTGATCCAGGAACTCAAGCAATTGCAACAATATCAGGAACATCACCTAATTTTGTTTTAAATTTAACTATTCCACAAGGGCCAACAGGAGAAGCAGGAGCAACAGGACCAACAGGACCAACAGGAGAAGCAGGAGCAACAGGACCAACAGGACCAACAGGACCAACAGGAGAAGCAGGAGCAACAGGACCAACAGGACCAACAGGATAATAAAAATGAAGTATAAAATTTGTGTATATGCTATAAGTAAAAACGAAGAAAAGTTTGTAGATAGGTTTATGGATTCATTAAAAGAAATAGATAAAGTTTATGTTTTAGATACAGGTTCTACAGATGATACTGTTTCTAAATTAAAGCAAAGAGGAGCTATAGTTGAACAAAAAATAATTGATCCTTGGAGATTTGATGTTGCACGTAATCTTTCATTAAAAATGGTGCCTAGTGATGTTGATATATGTATATGCTTAGATTTAGATGAGGTTATTCAACCTGGTTTTATAGAAATAATAAATAATTTATGGAAGAATGAAACAACGAGACTTAGATATAATTATAATTGGAAATTAGATAAAAATAATAAACCTATTGTAAATTTTTATATTGATAAAATTCATTCAAGAAATAATTATAAATGGACACATCCTGTTCATGAAGTACTTAGTTTTCTAGGTGATAAAGAAGAATTTATTACAACAGATTTAATTACAGTGGATCATTATCCTGATTCAACAAAATCACGAGGAAGTTATTTAAAACTTTTAGAATTATCGGTAAAAGAAGATCCACTAGATGATAGAAATATGCATTATTTAGGAAGAGAATATATGTATTATCATAAATGGAATGAATGTATTGATACATTAATTAAACATTTAAGTTTAAAAAAAGCTACTTGGAAAGATGAAAGATGTGCATCAATGCGTTTTATAGCTCGATCATATAAAAATTTAAAACGATATGAGGAAGCAAATATGTGGCTTTTAAAAGCTATAGATGAAGCCCCTTACTTAAGAGATCCATATGTTGAAATGGCTTTACTTCAGTATGAGATGGAAAATTATGATAAGGTTATTTATTATTGTAATTTAGCTTTAAAAATAAAAAAACATCCTAAAACATATATTAATGAAATATTTAGCTATGATTCAACAATATATGATTTATTATCTATATCATACTATTATTTAAAAGACAGAGAAAATGCTATTAAAAATATTAATTTAGCACTAGAAATGGATAAAGATAATGAAAGACTCATAAATAATAAAAAAATCTTTGAAAAGGAATTATAATATTCCTTTTTTTCGTTATTTAATGTATAATTTAATAGGTGATATAATGGATAAACTTATAATGATTAAATATGGAGAACTTACTACAAAAAAAGCAAATAGAAAAGTTTTTATTAATATGTTAGAAAATAATGTAAATAAAATTTTAAAAAATGAAGGTTATAAAATAACAAAAGATAGAGTTAGAATGTATATAGAATGTAGTAGTGATTCATTAGATAATATAGTAAAAAAATTAAAAAAAGTATTTGGAATACATGGTATAGTAATAGTTGATAAAGTAGATACTAATATAGAAAGTATAAAAAATAAAGTTTTAGAAAAAATAAATAATAATTATAAAACATTTAAAGTAAATACTAAAAGAGCAGATAAAAATTTTGAAATTCATAGTATGGAATTCAATAATATTATAGGCGGTTTTGTACTTAAAAATACAAATTTAAAAGTAGATGTACATAATCCAGATATTTTAATAAATATTGAAATAAGAAAGGAAGGTACATTTATTTATACGAATGAAATAAAAGGTATTGGAGGATATCCTGTAGGAATTCAAGGAAAAGGATTATTAATGTTGAGTGGTGGAATAGATTCTCCAGTTGCAGGTTATTTATCTTTAAAAAGAGGCGTTGATTTAGAATGTTTATATTTTGAATCACCTCCACATACAAGTGTAGAAGCAAAAAATAAGGTAATTAAACTTGCTAGTATAATAAATGAATATTCTGGTAATATAAAAGTAAATGTTGTTCCTTTTACAAAAATACAGGAAGAAATTTATAAAAATTGTCCTGATAGTTATATTATAACTATTATGAGAAGAATGATGTATAGAATAGCAGAACAAGTAGTAAAAAAGAAAAAGTTAAAAGTAATTATTAATGGAGAGAGTATAGGACAAGTGGCAAGCCAAACATTAACAAGTATGATAGTAATAAATAATGTTACAAATCTTCCAATAATAAGACCAGTAGCATGTATGGATAAATTAGAAATAATAGATATTGCTACAAAAATAGGAACATATGAAACAAGCATTTTACCATATGAAGATTGTTGCACAATATTTTTACCAAAACATCCTATAATAAATCCAGATTTAAATAAAGCAATACAATATGAAAATAGTTTTGATTATAAAAAACTAATAGATGAATGTATAGATAATATGGAAGTAATAACAAATTTTGAAGAAAATAAATATAATGATTATCTATAACCAAAAATTAACAAAAAAAAAGAGTATTAAATTACCAAATGTACACAAGCTATAAGTGTACAGGAGGTGAATTAAATGAATAATAAAAATAAAATGGTAGTACCAGGAAGTAAACAAGCTATTGAAAACATGAAATATGAAATAGCAAATGAATTAGGTGTTACAATGGGACCAGATGCAACTAGTCGTGCTAACGGAAGAGTTGGTGGTGAAATCACTAAAAGATTAGTTCAAATGGGTGAACAACACTTAGGTGGTATGAATTATCAATCTAAATAATTCTAAGCGACAGATATAAACTGTCGTTTTTATATATAGTTAGTCACCTCGTAAATAAAATGTATACAAAATGGTTATATTTAAATATTTGTGATAGAATAATAATAGGTGATATTATGCAAATTATACCAATAACTAAGTTAATTATGGATGATATATGCAAAAATAAAAATGATGCATATCAAGTCGCTTTTTATAAATTAGAAAACTTTGATTTAGAAAAAATAATTTGCTTAAATATAGAAAAATATAATTGTAATAAATATAGAATAAATGACTTGAGTTGGATAAAAAATCAAAATTTGTTAAATAGACCAGATATTTTAATAATGAAACCAACTACTAAATTAACAGAAGGAGAACAACAAATATTATTAGATTTAAATATAAAAGTTTATTATGTTAATGAAAAAATTTTGCTTGATAATGATTTGCTAAAAAAAACAATAAATGAAATTGAAAGAAAAATTTACAAATCAAAAACATTAAAATATTTTGAAGTAGAAAAGCAAAATATTAAAAATATAGAAGAAAAATATAAAAACTTAGAAAATAATGAATTAGAAAAAAAAATTGTAGATGAATTATTAAATTTAATAAAAGATAAAGACGAAGTTACATATAAACATGTAAAAAATGTAAGCGATTATGTTGATATATTTGTTGATGGAATGCCAGATAATAAAAAAATGAAAAAAGAAGATATTATCTTTTTAAAAAAAGCATGTTTATTACATGATATAGGTAAACTTACTATTCCAAATCAAATATTAAAAAAGAAAGAATCACTAACTGATAATGAGTATTATGATATAAAAAAACATGTATCAGAAAATGCTTATTTATTTAATTCAAAATTAATGGATGATTATAGAGAAATTGCTTTGAGTCATCATGAAAGATATGATGGTAAAGGATATCCTAGGGGTTTAAAAAAAGATGAAATACCATATTTTTCTAGAATAATAGCTGTTTTAGATACATTTGATGCTTTAACAGGAAATAGAGAATATGTAAAAAATAATGGCCAAAAATCATTATATGAAGTGCTAAAAATTATCAGTGAAAATGCGGGTACACGATTTGATCCTAAAATTGTAGAATATTTTATTAAAGGTGTAGCCAAAAATAAGGAATTTCAAATGAAGTTTTCTTTAAATGAAGGAGAAATAAATAAATGATAATACAAGAAAATATTCCAATTATTTTAAAAAATTATTTTGAGTTAAAGGATTCTATTAATAATCAAAATTTAGTTATTTTAAATGATATTTTTGAAAAAATTAATAAATATAAATTAGAATCTACAGATGTTTTATATAATAATTTAATTGTTGATGGTTTAGTTATGAAAATTTGTAACAAACAAAAAAATAATAATTTAGATGATTCTTTATATAATATTTTATTAAAAAATGTTAATGACAAAATTAATAGATTAACAAACCCAAATGAAATATATTATTATAATACATTTATTAATTTAATTAAAAATTTCAATTATATTACAATCAAAGAACAAGTTTTACTAAATTTTTTATTTGAAGAAATTACTTTTGAAAATAGAAAATTACAAGAAGTAAATGGCAATGAAAAAAAATACATAATTAAATAACAAAAATTACCTATTATTATTATTTAGTACTTGTACATAATAATAGTAAAAGGTGGTGAAAATATGTCTAATAAGAGTTTAGTAGCTCCAAATTCAAAAGAAATTTTATCAACTATGAAATATGAAATAGCTAGAGAATTAGGTGTTACAATGGGACCAAATGCTACTAGTCGTGCTAACGGAAGTGTTGGTGGAGAAATGACTAAAAGATTAGTTGAACTTGGTAAACAAAATTTAAGATAGATTTTTCTATCTTTTTAATTGCAATTTTTGTATATTTATTATAAAATTATTATGAGAATAAGCTAGAGAGGGTGTTAATATGAATTTAGATAAAAAAGGCTTTGTATCTACTGCTTTATTATATTCGTTATTACTATTATTTTTAGCTTTAATACTAGGTTTATTATCACTTTTATCAAATAGAAAACAAATACTTGATAAATTAAAAGGTGATATTAAAAATGAAATAAATGAGACAAAAGTATATAAAACTTATGAAAATGGTTATGTTATTTATTATAATCCTGTAGATGGTCAAATATGTGGAAACTACTTGGAAGAAAATAGTAAAACAGGAGTAAAAAAAGGTTGCATGAAATGGTATGTATTTAATGATGACAAAAATAAAGCAATGTTAAATATTATATTAGATCATAATACAACTGATAAAGTATATTTTAACTCAACTGGTTCAAATACTGAAATAAAGGAATTAAAAACTGCTTTAGAAAGTGATACAAAAAATTGGAAACAAAATGCTAGATTAATTGAAGCAGATGAAATAGCAAAAATAACTAATAATAAATCTTTTAAAGGAATAGAAACTAAAAGTGATAAATGGTTTTGTTTTGACACAAATGAAACTGATACTACAAATTCTTGTAAAAAAGCAGAAGGAACTAGTAACTATAGTTGGTTATTTAATAACACAAATGAGTGTAAGGAATATGGTTGTAGTGTAGTGGTGTCTGATACTTTTGGATATTGGACATCAACAAAAACAAATGGTGATTCTAAAAACTCATGGATAGTAGATTCATCAGGTTCTTTAAAAAGTTATTCAGTTAGTAATAATGATAAATATGGTGTAAGACCTGTTATATCAATTCCTAAGAAAATTTTTGAAAATATTAAATTAGAAGTATTATATGATTATACGGGAACTGAACAAACTTTTACTGCTCCTATTTCTGGTAAATATAAATTAGAAACTTGGGGAGCTCAGGGAGGTAGTATTTTAAATACTATAAGTGGTAAAACATACGGAGGTGGATATGGAGGATATTCATCGGGAATTATCAATTTAGAAAAAAATTATTCATTTTTTATTAATGTTGGAGGATCTGGTAAATCATGTTTAAAATATGGTACTACTACAAGTGGAACAACTACATGTCCAGATGATGGCGGATATAATGGAGGTGGCTCAACAAGACAGTATACAAAACAAACATTTTATGGTTCAGGAGGGGGTGCTACGCATATATCATTAAAATCTGGGTTATTAAAGGATCTTGAAAATTATAAAAATTCCATTTTAGTTGTTTCAGGTGGTGGTGGAGGTGCTTCATCTTTCAATGAAAATGCTTATTCCGCACAAGGTGGCTCAAGCGGAGGATACGTTGGTTCTAAATCAGTTATATATAAAATCGATAGAGATGTTGATTGTAGTGGTGGTACTCAAACTGAAAGTGGTAATGGAAGTGATACAATTAATTCAGCATTTGGACAAGGTGGTTCTATAGGAAGATATGTTGGCCCTGGTGCTGGAGGAGGTTATTATGGAGGGGGTACTAGTGAAATTTATAGTTGTGGAGGTTCATCTTATATAGGAAATTCTAAATTAACTGATAAAGTTATGTATTGCTATAATTGTGAAGAATCAAAAGAAGAATCAACTAAAACAGTTTCTACAACTTGTACTAAAGAAGAGCCTACTGAAAATTGTGCTAAACAAGGAAATGGTTATGCTAAAATAACATATTTAGGTGAAAGTGATAATTAGTCTTATTATTTAAGACTTTTTATTTGTACTAATTGAAAAATATTTTATAATATGCTAATATTTAAACATAGGAGTAAATAATATGAAAAAATATTTAAAAATATTAACAATAGTAATTTTATTTGGTTTTGTAGTTAATGTTAAAGCTGCATCATTTTCGACAAACAAAGTAATTGAATTATGTGGTTTTGATTATGTACCAGATAGTTTACCTAATTTTACCAGTTCACTTTTTAATATGATAAAACTATTAGTTCCCGTAATACTTATAATTATGGGAATGATTGATTTTACTAAAGCAATGTCAGCAGCTGATGAAGAAAAAATGAAAAAATGTCAGAAGAGTTTTATAACGCGTTTAATTGCCGCTGTTATCATTTTCTTGGTTGTTGCAATAGTTCAATTTGTATTTAAGTCAATGGATTCTACTACTAGTTATAAAAATGGTTTTAATAAGTGTATGAATTGTTTGTTAAATAAAGAAGGATGTCCAACTAAAACAAGAACTATAACAAATTATTCTTGTAGTAGTTATAGTGCTGATTCATGCCCTGAAAAAGATACATATGATACACCATGTGTAAAAGAAAATAATAAATGTGTTGCAACATGTTCTAGTATAAAAACTGTTACAACATGTTCAAAAAATAAAAATTGTGAATGGGTTGGATCGAATACATCAGGTTCTTGCTATACATATGAATATTTAGTAGCACAAAGAAGAAATACTTCAAGTGGAGGATCAACATCAAATAATAAGTCTTCATCTATAGCTGAAACGTTTGTAAATTTAGCTGTTTCACAAAAAAATGATCCAAATGCTGTAAATGGTAAAAAATATTGGAAGTTTATGGGCTTTTCTAATAGAGTAGCTTGGTGTGCAGCATTTGTTAGTTGGAATGTAGAAAATACAAATCTTAATGGAAAAAATTTAAAAGATACAATTAAGGTAAAATCAGCACTTGTTAGTGGATTTTTAAATTTCTTCCATACTAATAGTGATCCTAATATTAAATTTTATAATAATAGTAGTTGTGCTAAATATAATAAAACAGGAAAAACATATGCTCCCAAAAAAGGTGATTTAATATTCTTTGATTGGCAACAATCATGGAATGGAGCTTTTCCAACTAATGGAGCACAAGATCATATTGGAATTGTTAAAGAAGTAAAAGGTAATGAGATAATTACAATAGAAGGTAATTCAAGTAATCAAGTTAAAGAGAAAACTTATTCAGCTTCTACATGTAAAATTATGGGTTATGGATCTTGGTACTAGGAGGATAAAATGTTAAAAGAAATATATATAGAAAATAAAAATAAAATAATTATAGCAATAGTTTTATTTATAATTTTTCTTTTTATTCTGATTTATAGTAATATTAATAAAAAAGATATTATTTATACAAAGAAAACTGTTGGTGAATCAATTCTTCCCTATATAAATATAAATAAAACAGAATTTTCAAAAATAAATGAAGATTTAAATGATAGATTTGAAATGATTACCAAAAAAAATAATGGAAGTTACATGAAATATCAATATTATAAAAATAAAGGAATCGTTTCTCTTGTAATTGAAACAGGAATAAAAAGTACAGAAGATGATGTACTTGAAATAGAGTATGAAACATATAATATTAATTTAAGTGGAAAAAAATTAATGAATTTTGATGAATTAATAGAAAAATATGATTTAAATAAAGAAATTTTAAAACAAAGATTTGATATAGTGATGGAAGATGAATATAAAAAAGAAACATCTAACTATTATGTTGATTCTATAGAATGTACTTATGAATGTTTTATAGAATTAAAAAATTATAATTCACTAGAAGAAAATTTGCAAATGTATGTTAAAGATAATTATTTATATGCATATTTAAATTTACAAGATTATATTATTATTTATAATAAAGATGATTATCCTACTATGGATTTGTTATATAAATTAACATAAAAAAGATAAAACTATCTTATAATTGGTGAGTTTTTATATTCACATTCTATAAGTTTAGTTTTATCTTTTTCTTGTTTTATACTAGCGTAACAACAAGTCACTCTAAATTCAATATCAAGCATTCCAGATTTAATACTAGAAAATTTAGTAACTATAGGAATATTAGTAATTTTTTTAATTTTATTTAGATAATTTTGACCTTTATAAGAAAAACCTAGTACTCTAATATATTCTATTTTAGAATATTTATTAGCTTCTTCTTTTGTAAAATTACATATAATATGATTAAACATTCTATTTAATTTATTATATGTATATCTTTTAGTTTTAACTTTTAATATGAATTCATTTAAATCTTTAGAATTAATAATATATTTTTTAAGTCTATTTTCTATTCCTTCATCAACTGTTTGATATATAGATAAATCCTTTTCTGTTAAAATTTTATATTTAAGTAAATTAAAATAATCATTATTAAATCTTAAATTATATAGATAATCTTTTGTTTTATCTGGAATATAATTATCTATATTTAAATTATTTTCTAAAGCATATCTAATACTTGTAGCACTAGTTATTCCGTCATTTAATTCTAAACTATTATAATCATTATTTCTTTTAATACTAATAGGTTCTATAAAAGCTTCTTGTTTTATTATTTCTCTTATATATGATAAAGCTAAGATATCGTTAGGTTTATCTATTTTTTTATTAGTTAAGGCATATATTGCTTTAGATAGTGCAGTTGGATAATTTATACCTTCACTTATATATTCTTTTACTAGTTTATCATATTTTTTATCTTTTAATTGAATATTTGCTACTTCTATTAATTTTTTAATATTATTTGATTCACTACCAAAAACTAAATAATCGACATTTAAATTTTTTAATAAGCATATAGCTGCATAAGCAAATTTATCTGCACTTTCACTTGCAAAGACATATGGTAGTTCTACTACTATATCAACGCCATAATAAAGAGCTATTTCTGTTTTATCCCATTTGTTTATTAAAGAAACGTCTCCTCTTTCAGTAAAATTACCACTCATTATTAAAATAATTGTATAATCTGGATACATTTCTTTAACTTTATTTATGTGATATAAATGTCCATTATGAAAGGGATTATATTCACAAATTATTCCAACACTTTTCACTTTTATCACCTATAAGTATCATATCACATTTATATTGAAAAAAACAAATAAATATGATACAATTTCTTAGAGGGATATTATGATAATTGATTTAACAAGACTTAAAAGTGGTATAGATAAGGAAATATTAATTGATGAAGTTTATTCTTTTGATAAAGATTATATTAAAGGTACAGATTTATTAGAATTAAATAATGTTAAAATAAGAGGTAAAATTAGTAAAGATAGTTTAAACAATTTATTAATTAATTTAGATTTAGAGGGCATAATGGTACTACCCTGTGCTATAACACTTAAACCAGTAAATAGAGAATTTAATATAAAAATAGATGGTAATTTAGAAGAAATTTTAAAAGAAATTGAAGAAAATGATAAAAAAATAGAAAATTCTATTGATATTTTGCCAATTATATGGGAAAATATATTAATGGAAATTCCCATAAAGGTTGTAAGTGAAGATGCAAGAAATATTACCTTAGAAGGTGATGGGTGGAGACTTATAACAGATGAGAAAAGGGAGAATATAAATCCTGAGTTTCAAAAATTAAGTAAATTATTTGAGGAAAAGTGAGGTGTTAAAATGCTAAAGTTAGATATTCAATTATTTGCTGTTCCATTTAGAAAAACAAGTAAAACAAGTAAAAGAACTCGTCGTACTCATTATAAAATAAGTGAAAACAGTACAACTACTTGTCCAAAATGTGGTGCTGTTGTAAGACCACATAGAGTTTGTAAAGAATGTGGAACTTATAAAGGAAGAGAAGTTATAAAAAAAGAAGAAGCTTAATTTGAGCTTTTTTTTATTGAAAAAATATTAATTATTATATATAATGAATATAGTAGGTGATGATATGAAAAAAGGATTTACATTAATAGAACTTTTAGCAGTCATAACTCTTATTACGGTATTAACATTATTAATAATGCCAAATTTATTAAATAACGTTAATAATGAAAAAAGTAGTATTAGTGAATCTGCAAAAAAAATAATATATGATGCTACTGATATATATATAAAAGAAAATGCAGAGGTTTATTCTAATAAAGAAGGCTTAAATTATTGTATTAAGTTAGAAGAATTAGTAAATAGTGGTAAATTAGTATCTCCTATAAAAGATATGAAAAACGATAAAGAAATTCCACTTAATTATTATGTTAAAGTAGTAACTAACGAACATAATCAATTTGATTATGAATTAGTGGATAATAAAAGCTGTAAACAATCACTAACATATAGTATAACTGATAATAATAAGTATACAAAAAGTAAAAAAGTATTTTTATATTATCCAAACGGTAATTTTTTAAAAAAATATAAAATTGTAAGTGGTACAACAACTGATAATATTGAAATTAATAAGGATATTTTAGTAGAAAACAATAAAGATGATATAACTTTTACAAGTAATGGTGAAATTATTTTTTGGGTAGAAGATCAAAATGGAAATAAAATAACATCAGAAACTATTAAAATTACTAAAATTGATAATGTTGCTCCAACACTTGAATTATCAAAAGAAACATATGTAGAAGGGTTTGAAGGGTGGACATTACCTGATGGTGCAAGTGTAGAAAATGGTATTTTGACATTATCCAAAGATGGAACTGCAACATCTAATTATTATGATGTAAATGGGAAAAAGTGGTATGCTACTTGGGATGCGTATACAATGTCCCTTGCTTCTTCTTTTGAAAATAAAAAGGGTGGAGTTTATGCCCATACATCTTATTATGATTTAAATTATAATAGTGTTAAATCTCAAAATGGTTATGCGGGAAATGGTTATGCTGATGGATTTGCAATTAATGAATGGAAAAATAATTTTAAGTTTGGTGGATACTCTGGGTATGGGGATAGTGTAAAATATGTAAAATTTTCATTTACAACTGGTAATCAATGGAGCCAACCAACAACTAAAATAAGAAATTTTAAATTTTATGGAGAACTTGATAATGCATCATTTTATCTTATAAAAGTAAGTGCAAATGATGATAATGGAATATCAAAAATAAAATATGTTAAAGGTGAAAAAGATTTAGAATATTTTGATAAATATGGAGAAATTGTAAAAAATAATGAAATCAAGGTAACAAAAAATGGAATATATACAGTATGTGTATATGATAATGCTTCAAATAAAACAATTAAAACTATAACAATTGATAAAATAAAAGAATAAAACACCAATCGGTGTTTTAATTTTTATATTTTAAATTTTCATTAGAAATGTTAAAAATAATTCCTATCATAATCATGTAGCTAAGTAAACTAGAACCACCATAACTGATAAATGGAAGTGTTATCCCAGTAATTGGCATAACACCAAATGTCATACCTATATTTTGAAATTGTTGATATATAAGCATTCCAACAATTCCTGCAATTATATATTTATTAATATTTGAATTTGATTTTATAGCTGTACCTATTAGTTTTATGTCAAAAAAAGCAATTAATATAAAAAGTAATAAACTACCAAATAATCCAAAGTTACTTGAAAATACAGCAAATATAAAATCAGTTTGTGGTTCAGGAAAATAAAGTGGAGTATTGTTAAATCCATGACCAAATATTCCAGCACTTCCAATTGAAATTATTCCATTAGAAAGTTGATAGCCACTTTTATTTGACCAATCTAATAATCTGTCTACTCTTAAGAAAAAAGATGTTCCAAATATTTTAATAAATAAATCTTGATCTAATTTATATATAATAAGTACACTACCTACAAATATTAATAAAAACATAAACAAAATAATAAACCATCTATATCTTATACCTGATATAAAAAGCATTACTATAGTTATTAACATATAGATAAGCACAACACCTGTATCTGGTTCTAAAAATGTTAAAACACTTGGTATTAATACTACTATACCAACTTTAATTAAAAACAAAAATTCTTCTTTTAAAGTAGGATTAGAATAGTTTGAATTAAAATCATCTATAAGCTTACTCAAAATTAGAATTAAAATAATTTTCATAAACTCACTTGGTTGCACTGTACCAATTCCAGGAATGGTAAACCAACATTTTGCATTATTTATATTTGTTCCAAATATAAGAAGCAAAAATAACAATATGTTAAATATAATATACAAAATCCAAATATATTTATATATTTGCTTATTACCAATAAACATGATAAAAAGTATTAAAATAGAGCCTATTAAATACCAAAAAAATTGCTTTAAAAATAAATTATTTTTATCTTCTAGTAACAAACTTTGGGAGCTATAAATTGTTAATATACTAATTAATATAAATAAAACAATAGGTATTAATAAAAATTTGTCAATTTTATATTTTTCAAGCAATTTCATTTTATCACCATTAATATAATATACAAAAAACATTTTAATATAATATATAATAAAAAATTTGGTAAAATTTTCTATATATCAAATATTTATATAATATTAATTAAAAAAAGTATTTCATTTAAAATAAAGACATTTAATTAAAATTTTGATAAAATATAATTATGAGAAAGATTAAATTGTGTTTAATAATATTATGGATGATTGTTATTTTTATGTTTTCTAATCAAAAAGCTGTTGAATCTTCTAAATTAAGTGATGGTTTAATATTAAGAACAGTAAGAATAATAGAAAAAATAAATCATAAACAATATAGTGATGAAGAAATTTTAAAGAGATTTATATATCCTGTTAGGAAATTAGCACATGTTACTATATATTTTATACTAGGTTTTTTAGTGTATTTATACATAAAAGATTTAAAAATTGATAATAAAATTATAATTAGTATTTTAATATGTGTTCTTTATGCAACGAGTGATGAAATACATCAATTATTTATATTAGGCAGAAGTGGTGAAGTAAAAGATGTATTAATTGATACATTAGGAAGTGTATTAGGAATTTTATTTTTAAAAATATTAAAATCAAACAAAAAAATTAAAAATTATTTGTTATTTAATAAAATTAAAAGATTTAAGTAATAATTGACATATTATACTTAAAAAGATATAATTTATTTACATAGTAGAATTAAAATATAGAAAGCGGTAAAAACATGTTAAGTAATAAGAAGAAAGTATATTTATTTATAAAAAGGTTTTTTGATTTTTTATTATCTTTAGTAGCAATAATAATATTATCTCCATTATTTTTAATAATTGCTATTTTAATAAAAATAGATTCAGAAGGGCCTGTGTTTTTTAAACATAAGAGAATAGGAAAAAATGGAAAAATCATAGGAATTTATAAATTTAGATCAATGGTTATAAATGCTGAAGAGCTAATTAAAAAGTTTACACCTGAACAAAAGGCTGAGTATGAAAAAAATTTTAAATTAGATAATGATCCTAGAATTACTAAAATCGGTAAATTTTTAAGAAAATCATCACTTGATGAACTTCCTCAATTAATTAATATATTAATTGGAAATATGAGTATTGTAGGACCAAGACCTATTGTAAAAAAAGAACTTGAAAAATATGGAAAAAATAAAGATAAATTTTTAAGTGTTACACCAGGACTTACTGGTTTTTGGCAAGCTAGTGGTAGAAGTGATGTAAGTTATGATGAAAGAATAAAAATGGAATTATATTATGTAGATAATTGTTCATTATGGTTAGATTTTAAAATTATTTTAAAAACGTTTGTTGCTGTAATAAAAAAAGAAGGAGCTAAGTAATTGAACTAGTCAACAAAAAGTAGACAGTTAAATAGAATTTATTTGAACCCCAGTTG
>CABUNR010000024.1:0-17232 GCA_902492995.1 uncultured Bacillota bacterium
TGTTTTCTCTTTTTTTATGTTTTAATAATTATTCCCACATCTAGTTTACTACATCTTATATAAAATTATAATTGACTTTAATTTTAATTTTTGTTAATATAAATAAATCAGAAAAGAGGAAAACTATGGATTATGATGTAGAAATGCTTAAATTATATTTTTTAGAACAAGGATTTACTAAAAAAGAAATAAATTATTTATTAAATAACAACCCTTTTGATAAAAATTATGTTACATGGGAAAAAAATAAAAAACGTGAAAATAAAATATTTGCAGATACTCTTAAAAAAAATAGATTAATAAATCCTAATATGGCAATTGAAGAAATTGCTATTCATGAAAATAACATGGTTGGTTTATACCTATCAAATACAGTTCAATATACAAAATGTTCTATAGATAAAACTATTAATAAAATTCCATATAAAAGAAATTTAATTTTAATTAATGGTATATATAAAAATGAAGCATATTTCTTAAAAAAACTAGATTTAAAGAAAATTCCATTTATAATTGGTGTTTGTAGTAAAAATAGACAATATTATAAAAAGTCTATTGAATTATTAAAAGAATTAAAATCAGATATTAAAGCTTTAGATATTATAACAAAGAAAGATGATGATCATTATATTTTTATAGCAAAAAAGATGTAATAACATCTTTTTAATTTCCTGAATATAACTTTAATAATTTATCATAAATTCCTTCTTCTACCTTATTTAATGAATTTATAGATACTTCTAAAGATTTTTTATATTCACCACGATAAAATAATTTTTCTGAATATTTTAAATATTTATCCAAATCATCTACTCTACTTCTATATCTATTTCCATATACAATAGCCATTTCGGCAAACATTGCTGTTTTAACCATTTCTTTTGTTGTTTGATATAACTTTAAAACTAAATCACGAGCTGTATCGACACGAGTATTTAATACATCTATTGTTATTGGTTTTTTATCTAATTCTTTTATTATTTCTTTTATTGCCATTTGAGCATCATTTAATTCAATAAAATAAGTTTTTGGAATAATTGGTAAATTATATTCTCTAATTTTAGCTTTAGATTCTTTTAAAATATTTTTTATTTCTTCAAGTTGTTGACGAGCTCTAACCTCATCTTCTTTCATACTACCAATTGAATCTAAAATTATATCAACTCTTTCATCTAAATTAGCTAATTTAACAGATAAAGCTTCTATCTCTTTAGTAAGTTTTGAATAAGCAAATGTATTGTTACTTGTATGTTTTATTAAAATATTATAATCGTTATATAAATTATCTAAATCCTTTTTTATACTATATAATTCCTGTAATTGAATATCAGATAAATTATATAATCGCTTAATTTCTTCTATATCTTTTAGAATATCATTTAGCAAATTGTTAATTTTATTATATTTTGTCTTAAATACTTTATTAGCATTTTCATAATCTGTTCTATTTACTTTTTCTTTTTCAAAATCCGTAAATATTGATTCAAAATAGTCTAATAAAACCTTAAGTTCAAATAAACTATCTTCAATATTTAAATCTTTTGCTCTAGTTAAAATATCATTTATTTTATTACGAGCTTCAGCTATATTATATTCAACATTTAAATAATCAAGCGGATATCCACTTTCAGTCATCTTTTTATATTTTTGTTCAACTTCTTCAAGTTTTTTAGGTAGAATTGATTTAGCAAGTAACTCTATACCTGGTAATTCTTCTACAATATTTGTCATATGTTTAATCATTTCATCAATAGATTTTACAACAGGAGCAACTTCAGTATACTCATTCTTTTCCATTAAATCTTCAAATTGCTCAAATTTACGAGCTATATTTTCAAATTGCAATTCAACTACTTCACTATTTTCACCAAATTCATTTTCAGTGTTTTTATATTTTTGATATAATTCTCTATATTTAATTTTAAGTTTTGTAATAATTGCTCTATTTCTTTCTTCACTACCAGTTATTTCTTTTATCTCATTAAGTAAAAACTCAGAATTTGTTCTTACTTTATAAATTTCCATTTCAAGTCTTGCTATTTTATAAAGTGTCTTCTTGTAATCCATTTTAGACAAAGAATAATCTGTATCAAGCAACATATCTGTTATTTTAGGAATTTGATTTGTTCTAATTACATCTAATCTATTTTTCCAATTATTATACATTACTTCTAATTTTTCATTATTCAAATAGGACTCTATTTTTGATAATTCAGGTATTACTGGAGAACTATCCAATTTATTTTTTTCTATCTCTAGTTTATCAATTTCTTCTTTATATTTTTTATTTTTTTGTTTTTGTATAAAGTATAAAACAAGTATTATTAAAGTTGTTGCACATAAGAAAATAGATACAATTAATAATATTACCTTGTTCATACTATCACCTCGCTATTATAATTTTATCACATTTATATCGAATTTTGTCAAATATTTGTCAAATTTTTATTTTTTTTATTTTTTTTATATATTTATTGACTTAAACATGATAATATGATATATTTATCTAAACACGGAAGGTGTTTTTATTTTGAAATAAAGAGGTGCATATGAAAAAATTTTTTAAAGGTGTAAAACTAGAATTCAAAAAAATAAAATGGCCAAATAAAAAAGAAATGGCTACATATTCAGTAGCAACTTTATTATGTGTTATAATTTTTGCTCTTTTCTTTACTGGTTTAGATTTCCTAATATCTGTTATTAAGGATGTGATTCATTAATGGAAAAAGAATGGTATGTTGTTAATACATATTCTGGTCATGAAAGTAAAGTTAAAGAAAAACTTGAAATGCGTGCCAGTACAATGGGAATGGAAGATTACATATTTAGAGTAGTTGTTCCAGAAGAAAAAATAATTGATGAAAAAGGTAAAGAAAAAGTTAAAAAAATGTTTCCTGGATATATCCTTGTTGAAATGATTATGAATGATGATGCATGGTTTATAGTTCGTAATACACCTGGTGTTACAGGATTTATTGGATCTTCAGGTAAAGGAGCAAAACCTTTTCCACTTACTCCTATGGAAGTTGATAAAATTCTAGGTAGTATGGGAATGAGTAGATTAGAAATTGGTAACAACTTAAATGTTGATGATAATGTTAAAGTTGTTAATGGACCATTTGCTTCTATGTTTGGTAAAGTTAAAACTATAAATATGGAAAACCAAACATTAGAAGTTGCATTAGATTTATTTGGACAAGAAACAATTGTTGAACTTGGTTTAACTGACATAGAAAAAGCATAGAAAAAAATCTTCAAAATGAAGATTTTTTTAATTATTTTTAGTATAATCTGATATAAATTTTTCTCTATATTCTAGTAATTTATCTTCCTTTATAGCTATTCTTAACTCTTCTGCTAATCTAATTAAAAAGCGAATATTATGTATAGATAAAAGTCTAGCTCCAAAAGTTTCATTTGAAGTAATTAAATGTCTAATATATGCCTTTGTATAATGCTTACAAGCATAACAATCACAACCTTCTTCAATTGGCGTAAAATCATCCTTATATTTAGCATTTTTCATATTAATCTTTCCATAATGTGTAAAGGCATTACCATGTCTTGCAATACGGGTTGGTAAAACACAATCAAACATATCTACACCTCTAATAACACCTTCTATTATATCTATAGGGTCTCCTATTCCCATTAAATATCTTGGTTTATCTTCTGGCAAATATAAAATAGAATAATCAATTGCTTTATACATATCTTCTTTTGATTCATGGTCGTTTGCAACTCCACCTATACTATATCCATCAAAACCAATTTTTACTGTTTCAATAGCCGAATATTTTCTTAAATCTTCATAAGCCCCACCTTGAACAATTCCAAATAATGATTGATTAGGATTATTATGAACATCTTTACCTCTTTTAGCCCACCTTAACGTCCTTTCAATACTATTTTTTAAATAATCATGGCCTGCACTAGCGGGTGGACATTCATCAAAACTCATAGCTATATCACTATCTAATTTATTTTGAATTTCTATAGATTTTTCTGGAGTTAAAAATAAGCTTTTACCATCTAAATGACTTTTAAAATGAACTCCTTCTTCAATGATATCCTTCTTTTTATTTTTAGCAAGTGAAAACACTTGGAATCCTCCACTATCAGTAAGTATTGGACCATCATAATTCATAAATTTATGAAGTCCACCAGCCTTTGATACAATATCTTCACCAGGTCTTAACCATAAGTGATATGTATTAGATAAAATAACAGCACTATTCATTTCTTTTAATTCTTCTGGACTTAATGTTTTAACAGTAGCAAGTGTTCCAACTGGCATAAACATTGGTGTTTCATAAGTTCCATGATTTGTATGTAAAAGTCCATATCTTGCATTACCACTTTTATATTTTAATTCATACTTTATTTTCATAAATTCACATCCCTACCTAAATAGTATACACTATTTAGGTAGTTTTCTCAATTATTAATTTTCTCAATTATTAATTCAATATTTTTTCCAAATAATAACCCTATTATTATATTTCCAATTATATTAGGATCATTAACTTTTATATTATATATTTTATCTTGATACTTTATTAATAATTCACCTTTTTTATTCATATATTCTATATCATCATATAAATTAGAACCATATCTATATATATCTAATTTATTATAAAAAATATTTTTTAAATAATTATCATTATCATTTATAATTAATGTTATATTTTTAAGTTTTCCCAAAATTTTTCTTATAAATTTAAATTCTTTTTTTTCAATGGTTGATGTATAACACCCACTTATTTTAGGGATAAATATAACATCAATTTTTATTTTATTTTTTAAATACTCTAATTTTTCTATATTATTTATATCTAAATAGATTATAATTACTTCTTCATCTATATTATCTATATTATTTATAATATTGATATCAAAAGGTATTTCAATTACACTATAATCAATTAAGACATTTTTAAGGGAATACTTATATTCATTTATTACAACAATAATTTTTTTATCCATATTATCACCTTTCACTATATTTTTTAGTTAATTTGTATTTATAACATTCCTTTATAAATTGATTAAATATTAAATTACTATTGTTATCATATTCAAGCATTGATTCTGGATGCCACTGAACCCCTATAAAAAAACTTTTATTTTTATCTTCTATGCTTTCTATTACATTACTTATTCCACTAATAGATAAATCTGTATTTATTAAATAATCTTTATGTCTACTATTTACTTTTATTTCTTCAAGATTTAATATTTTATATATTTTTGAATTTTTATTAATTTTAACATCATGTACATATTTGAGATCTGGTTTTAAATGACTATAATTACCTATATAACCCATCCTTCCATTAAATAAATAGCCCATCTCTTGCATGCCAAGGCATATTCCAAAACAAGGAATATCATTATCATATAAATACTTAATTAATTTTAAATCATCATCATATATATCTGTTCCACCCGGAAAAATAATACCATCACATAAATTTGCTGATTCAATATCTGGTTTTATAATAATAGGTATTACTCCTTTTATTATTAAGTTATCAATAAGTTCTACCTTAGAATAATATATATCATCTTCTTTTCTAACAGCTATTCCTACTATAGGTTTCATAGTATCACCATTTAATTATATGAAAAAAGGTATTAAATAATACCTTTAAAATTCAATTTTCTCATATGGTAGTGTTATTATTGCTTTTGTTCCAATATATTTTTTTGATATATATTTAATTGTACCACCATGAGCTTCTATAATTTGTTTTGACAAATAAACTCCTAATCCTGTACCATTTTCTTTTGTTGAAAAAAATGGTTCTGATATTTTTTTTAATTCTGCTTTATCCATTCCAATTCCTGTATCTTCAATTTTAATTTCTATTTCGTCTTTTTCACATTTCAAGCTAACTATTATTAAGCCATTTTTACCAATTGATTCTATACTATTTTTTATTATATTTATAAATACTTGATTCAATCTATTATAATCAGCATTTATAAATAGTTCATCTTTACTTATGTTAAAAATCCTATCAATATTTTTTTCTTTTAATAATGGAATAAAATTACTTGTTACTTCTTCAAGTAATAAATTAATATCAATAATATCTTTTTCTATCTTGATTTTATTAATTGATAAAAAGTCTTCTAATAATATTAAAACTCTTTTTATTTCTCTTTTCATTATAGAAATATATTTTTTACTTTTTTCTTTATCATTAATATCAAACATTTCTAAATAACCTTTACAAACCGTTATTGGATTTTTAATTTCATGTGTAATTTTAAACAAAGACATTCTTAAGTTTTTTTCTTCTTGTAATTTTCTAAGTTCTGTTTGAAAATTTATAATACCATTAGCCTTTTTAAATGTATAATAAATTATATATGTAACTAAAATAAATGGAATTATAATTATAATAGCGTTCATTAAATATTTAAAATTATTAATAACATATGGTTTAGTTATAGATTCATGTATAAGATAAAATATAATTTTAAAAAAAACAAATATATTTAATAATCCCAGATCTTTCTTTTTTGATAACAAATATATAATAAAATAGATTATGTATTCAATAACTATATATATTGTTAGAGTATTATAAAACCTTGATAAAATACAACATGAAAAAATAGACAAAATTATAATAGATGTATTTCTTCTTTTTAAATATGCTAAAAACAAAGGTATATTCATAAGTAAATAAGGAAAAGAATAATTATCGTTTTTAAATGTTACTACAAAGTAAAAACTTGTTATAATTGCGAAATCTAAACATAATCCACTTTTTTTAAAATCATAAACTTTATTATATGCCTCATAAATTACGTAAACCAATAAAGGAAATATAATTAATATAGCATTTAAAAGTACATTTTCAAATAAATTCATTTTATCACCGACATAATTATACAAAAAAATTTTGTCGAAATTTGTCGAAATATGAAAAAAGAAGTTTAATCAATAACTTCTTCTACCTTTTTAGTATTTTCTCCTAAATCATAATATTCTCTAACTTTTTTAGAAATTTCATCACATAATTTAGAATTATTTTTTAATAATTCTTTTACGTTTTCTCTACCTTGACCTAATTTTTCTCCATTATAAGAATACCATGCACCAGATTTTTCTATAATTCCTGCTTCAGCAGCCATATCAACTAATTCACCAGTTTTAGATACACCTTCACCATACATAATATCTACACTACAACTTTTAAAAGGTGGAGCCATTTTATTTTTAACTACTTTTATATTTGTTTTATTTCCAACAACGTCAGTTCCTTCTTTAATTTGTTCACTTCTTCTAATTTCAAGCCTAACTGAAGAATAGAATTTTAATGCTCTTCCTCCTGGTGTAACTTCTGGATTTCCAAACATAACACCAACTTTTTCTCTTAATTGATTAATAAATATACAAACAGTATTTGTTTTGTTTATTACTGGTGATAATTTTCTTAAGGCTTGACTCATAAGTCTTGCTTGTAAACCAACGTGTGAATCACCCATTTCACCTTCAATTTCTGCTTGTGGAACTAGCGCTGCAACAGAATCAATTACAATTACACTAATTGCACCACTTCTAACTAATGCTTCACAAATTTCCAATGCCTGTTCACCATTATCAGGTTGTGATAATAAAAGTTCATCTATATTTACACCAATTTTGGATGCATATGTTGGATCAAGTGCATGTTCCGCATCAATAAAAGCAGCTCTTCCTCCTTGTTTTTGTGCTTCAGCTATTGCATGTAAGGCAAATGTTGTTTTACCACTTGATTCTGGTCCATATATTTCAATTATTCTTCCCTTTGGATAACCACCAATTCCTAAAGCTATATCTAAAGATATTGAACCACTTGGAACAACATCTATATTTTTATGTTCATGATCACCTAATTTCATTACTGATCCTTTTCCAAATTGTTTTTCAATGTCCGCTAAAACTTGATCTAAAGTTTTATCAGCTGTTTTTGCCATTTTATTTCCTCCTCTTTTAAGTACATTATAATTATATAATATTAAATTTTTAATGTCAATAGTTTTTACGAACATTTGTTTTTATTTTTTTGCTGCTAATTTTTAACAAAAAAATAAAAAGTTCTATTAAATTTTGAACTTTTTGTAAATAATTTTATTCAATTTCTATTTTTTCTGTTTTTTCGTTAAATAAATATTTTTTATTCATATTATAGTATTCAATACCTGAAATAATAGACAATACACATGCTACTATAAGTAAAGCATCTGATACACGAAGATTAAACAACTCAAATGGTAAATTATAGAATAGTGTTAATACTATACCTGTCATTAAACAAGCTGTTTTTAATTTTCCAAGTTTTATTGCAGCAACTACTGCTCCTTTACTTCCAGCTACCATTTTAATTGAGTTTACTACACTATCTCTACATACAATAATAACTGGTATAATTGGAGATATAAATCCCTTTGCAGCTAAAATTATTAATATAGGATTAACTAAAATTTTATCTGCTATTGCATCTATCATCTTTCCAAAATCAGTAACCATATTATATTTTCTTGCTATGTATCCATCAACAAAATCAGTAAGTGATGCAACTATAAACAATACTCCAGCAATTAAATAAGTTATATCAATAACAATTGACTCATTTATAAATAGTTTAGTCATTGTTATTCCTGCTGCATCAAAAGGAAATAGTAATAATATAATTATGAATATAGTAAGTATAATTCTACTTATTGTTATTTTATTAGGTAAATTCATATATTCCTCCTACTTTATAACATTTTCTATTTTATCTCCATTATTAGATGAATTATTATCATTTAATTTGGATATTATAAAATAACAACTAACTACTACAATTAAAATCATTAAAACGTATATTATAATTGGAGATATTTTTCTTTTAGTTTTTGCTTCATATGTATAAGGAGAAAAAACTTTTTTTTCTTCTTTTTTTTCTTTATTCTCTATTTGTTTTTTTGCATTTTTAATATCATCTAATGATAATTTTGAAGTATAATCAAATAAAAATTCATTGAATTCATCTATCATATCTTCATAATTTAATCCTAAATATTTAGAATAATCTCTTATAAAGTATTTAAGATAAAAAACATCTTGAAATGCATCCTTATTTCCAGCTTCTATATCTTTTATTTGTGAAGGTTTTAGTTTTAAGTCATTGGCTGCTTCTTCAATACTTATACCAATACTTTCTCTAGCTTCTTTTAAAGCTTCACCAATTTCTTTCAACAAATACACCTACTTTCTAAATAAAAAAAATTAATATTTTATAAGCCATGTTCTGTTCCTATTTCTAGGTGACAAACATTTATCTACCTGTATTACAGGTCCTTTAAAAGATTCTTATTTCTCTTTTAATAGGTTCCCCTACCATAATTTGGGTTTCTCGCTCGTGGGGTTTACCGCGTTCCATCTCCATTGTTTCCAATTTCTTCGTCACTATGGCACTTTTATATTTACTTTAACCATATCAATGACTTAGGTTATTTCAAAGCCGTTAAGTTTCCTTACCATAGGTTATTTTTTCCCTATGCACGAACACTATAGTCATCACAGACTATGCGAGCATGGACTTTCCTCTACATTACAAGAATGCAGCGTTTGTCAAAATATTAATCTTCTCCATATATAATTTTCTCTAAATTAGATAATCTTCTAAGTAGATCAACATTACTAACATCATTATTTGATCCTTCTTTTAAAACATCTAATTTTGTTTTTAATGATCTTATTTCTTGTTTTAATCTTATGTTATCTTCTAATAGTTCTTTTTTATCTCGTTCAAGTTCTTTTATTATTGAAACAAACTCTTCATAATCTCTTATAATAACATCTAAATATTTATCTACTTCTTGTGGCCTGTAACCTCTAGTATCCATTTTAAATTCTTTTTCTAAAATATCCTTACCAGTCAAAAGTATCCTCTCTTGGTACACTTTTACCACCTCTCAATCCTAATAATATTTTATAAAAATTTTCTTCATTTGTCAATCGAAACAGAAAAAGACTATAATTAGCCTTTTACTATTTTAATTTTTACCTTTTTTGTCTTAGAAATATATTGAGCCTTTACTTCAATTCCTTCAACATTTACTGGTACTTCATATTCTCCTTCTTTATAACCACTTAAATCAATATAAGCACTAATATCCGAAGCAGTAATACCATTTATAACTTCTTTTACACCTTTAGCTGTAACAGTTACTTTTGTCGAGTTTTCATCAATACCTTGCACAACTAAACCATCTGCTAAATTTCTAGATTCAATATCAATATTTTCAAAATCTTTATTTGATACAGAATCAAGAGTTATTTTTACTGTTATATTATTAACTGATAATGAACGTGTTCCAACTGGTTTTTTAAGTTCTAATTTATATTCCTTATTTTCTTTTAAATTATCAACATTAACACTTACAGGTATATATGTTATATCCTTTAATGAATCTTCATCACCATAAACAGTTACTTTAGATTCACTTTGACTTATTGAACTAATTGCTTTTCCAAAGCTTACTTCTCCTTCTGGAATTACTTTAACTGGTACTTCTTTACTTGGAGATGAAATTTTTAAGTTTACATCTATCTTAGATGGTACTATTTCAACATCTACTACATCTCCATCTTTATTATAAGCTTTTAATGGAACATCCTTTACTGTTGCATTTCCACTTTTTTGTTCAGGAATTTGATTTATATCTAATATTGCCTTTACTGAAGTAACTTCATTTAATTGATGTTCTGCTCCTTTTATAACAACCTTATCATTATCATAATTTATATCGTCTATTGTAAGTTTTGAATCCAAATTATCTTTATTTATTAAATCAACATCTAATGTCATTGTTTTTGAAACTTTTTGATATATTATAACAGTTACTGTTGATGGATTTACCATATAATCTATATTACCAACATTTTGATTATAATTAATATTTACTTTATGTGTTCCAGGTTTTAATCCACTTAAATCAACTGTAACCTCATGTGATGATGATTGTTTAGCAATATAAAGGTCTGTTTTACCACCAATTAATGTTACATCAACTGTTTCTGGGAGTCCTTCTACAACATATGCCTCTTCATTATAAATAACTTTAACAGGCTGATTTTTTAATACTTCTGCTGTATTATCATTAAATATAATAATTTTTTGATCAATTATAATAAATGTTACTAAGGCTAAGAAAAGAGATACAAATAATAATGTATTTGTACTAGAAAGCCAATTTTCAAATTTTTTACTTGATTTTGAAAATTTTGATGTAATTCTATATATGAATTTTGTAATTGGAAAAATTATTATTTTATCAATTACACTCCATATTTTAAGAAAAAAGGTTTTAATCATTTTTAATATCTTCATCCATTGCACCTTCTTCCTCATCTTCCATTAAAATTGATCTTTTTGGTCTTAATTCTTCTAATAAAATTAATTTTATTTCATCTGTTGTTAAATTATAGTTAAGTTCACCATTCATAGCAATTGATAGTCTTCCCGTTTCCTCTGAAACAATTAATGATATAGAGTCACCTTTTTCTGATATTCCAAGTGCAGCTCTGTGTCTAGTTCCAAGTCTTTTACTAATTTTCATATTTTCACTTGTAGGAAAAACTGCTCCAGCACTTGTTATTTTATCACCTTGTATAATTACTCCACCATCATGTAATGGATTATTTGGGAAAAAGATTGCTATTAATAAGTCAGATGAAATATCTGCATATATTTTTTTAGATTTTTCAATGTAATCATTTAAACTATTATCTCTTTCAATAACCATTAAGGCCCCAATTCTTGCTTTTTTTAAATAGTCCATAGCATTTACTATTTCATATACTACTTTTTCTCTTTCATCAACTGTTAAAACTTTATGTCTACCAAGTAATTGACTTCTACCTAAATATTCTAAAACATTCCTAATTTCAGGTTGAAATATTACTATTAAGGCAAGTGGTCCCCACGTTATTATATAATCTAATATAAAGCCAATTGTTACTAGATTTAATAAATCACTTATTATTTTTAATGCTACAATTATAAGCATTCCTTTAAATAATAGTACCATTTTTACATTTTTTCTTAAGTTTTTTAATATATAATAAAATGCTCCCCAAACTAACAACACATCAAGTATTTTAGTCAATAAGCTTGTTATACTTTCAAATGTCATAAATACCTCCTTTATTCTACTAATAAATTATACCATATTAAAGTTTTAAATAAAATAGTTTACAATAAATTTAATTTTAGTATATTATTTACCATTCATTAAACCTTATTATTAAATAGTTTTAGTAAATGTTACTTTACTTATATTTAACATTTTAGAAAAAAAAGCCCTTTAAGGCATTAAAATTTCCATATATCTTCTTCATCTGATTTTGGTATATCTATATCAGCTTCATTAGATTTTTTTTCTACATCATCCAGTACTTTATTAAAATCATCATCTATATTTAAATCGTCATCCATATTTAAATCTGGAACAACATCTTCTTCAAGTGCCACAGAATTATCATCAATTTCACTAATATCATCTGATAATGGTTCTTCTATTTCTTCTAAATTTTCAGATTCGGATTTTAAATCTAAATTGGAATCATCATCTAATATAGGTTCATCTTGATCAGTAAAGTCATCATCTTTTGAAAGTTCATAAGCATCTGGTATATCATCTTTACTAATAGAATTATTTTCTAATTTATTAGTTGTGTCTTTCATATCCTCATTTTTTAAATTATTTTTATCTTTTTTCTTATTAAATCCTTTTTTATCAGCTATAAATCCTACAATTGCAAGTAAAATAATAACTACAATTATTATAATCCATATATAATTAGCATTAATAAAATCTAATAATCCATCCATACTAATCCTCCTTATTCTTTATAACATAATATCACGTATTATTTTTTTTTACAAGTTATTTTTCTAAATAATCGTTTCCTTTAAATGGTTCTTCAAATAATAAATCCGGATAATTTCTTTGTCTTAAAACTTCATAAACCATTATTGCAACAGAATTAGATAAATTAAGGGCTCTAATATTACTATTCATAGGAATTCTCATACAATGTTCTAAATCATTTTTCAGTATTTCTTTTGGAATTCCTGTGCTTTCTTTTCCAAAAATTAAATATATTTTTTCATTTTTATCACTATAATCAAATGATGTATGTGGCTTTCTACCATATCTTGTTAAATAATAATATGTACCTTGATTTTTACTTAAAAAATCATCAAAATTTTCATAAACTGTATAATTACAATATTTAATATAATTAACACCACTTCTTTTAATATATTTATCTTCAAGAGAAAATCCAAGTGGCTTTATTAAATGAAGATTAACACCTGTTCCAGCACATGTACGCATTATATTTCCTGTATTTCCAGGAATTTCTGGTTCAAACAAAACTACATTTATCATTCTAAAACCTCATTCTTCTTAAAAAATTCTTTAACTTGTTCTATAGAATTTATATTATTTAAATAACTATCCATCTTTCCATTTCTTATTATAACAAAAGTTGGTTCTTTTATATTAAATACAGAATTATCTGCTTCTTTTAAATATTTTATGTTAAATTTATTATAAAAATTACTACTTACATTTTTTAAATCTAAATATACATATAAATCCTTTAAGTTTTTATCTTCTGTATATTTTTTTAAATCCTTATTAAATGTATCTAATCCTTTATTATTACTTGATGCCATATAAATAATTACTTCTTGTCTTTCTGTTATATAACTATCAAGTTCATTTTCTTTTACTTCAGATACAAAATTTATTTCTTTTACTTTAACACTATCATATTTTTTCATTAAATAAAATGTTAAAAATATAGTAAAAATTATTAAGAAACCTACTATAAAATAATTTTTCAATGGTATTTTTTTCATATATACCTCCTTTTAAAAATTTTCTTCATTATTTTGAATTTCTTCTATATTTACATCTGGTAATACAACACCTTGTTGCATACAAAAGTCTTTAAATTTTTCTTTAAATGCTTTTAATTCCTTTATAATACTATCAGGATAAATTCTTTTACTATTTTTAATAGCATTATATACATCTAATACATCAACATATTGTTTATTTTGATATAATGCTTCTGAAAATGATGCTTGTAAAACTGAAAAAGCAACATCTGGATACATTGCAGATAATCCATATACTCTTTTAAATTCTGATGTAGCACTAACAATTGACTCAATTAGCATTCTATTAACATACTCATTATATTTTAATTTTATTCCTGTTTTAAATTCAATTTTAGGAAGAGATTTATATAGGATTTCAACTGTTGTTTCTTCACTAGGCTCCATTATTTCTATTTTTTCAAATCTTCTTAAAAATGCTCTATCTTTTATAACATATGTACTATATTCCTCAGTTGTAGTAGCTCCTACTACTTTAATATCTCCTCTATCTAATGCTGGTTTTAAAATATTTGCAAGATCCATTGGGCCATCTTCACTTCCACCTATTAATGTATGAATTTCATCGATAAATAAAATGATCTTTTCACTATTTTTTAATTCTTTCACAAGAAGTGATATAATCATTTCCTCTCTACCATTTATATTCATCTTACCAATTAAACTAGTAGAATTAATTTTAATTATTCGATATCCTTTTAATGCATTAGGAACCATTTGTCTTTGAATTAAATATGCAAGTCCTTCAACTATTGCTGTTTTACCAATACCCGCTTTTCCTATTAAAAGGCCTGACTTTTCTGGTGTTAATAAAACTAGTATCAATTTTTTTATTTCTTCTTCCCTTGCAATTGCAGGATTAGTTATATATTCTTTTTTTGTTAAATCTTCTCCATAACTTTCAATGACACTAAAATTCATATTAAGCTCCCCTCAACATATTTAAATCTTTAAAAAATGTTACTATTTCATCATATTCTCTAGCTCCTTCAACTCTTGGGGATGTCTTAGTTGTTCCTTTTTCTATATATACAGTCGTCGGAGTACCTTCTGCTAAAGCTTTTTTTAAAACAGCTTGCTTTTTAGAATCAGATAACTTTGCTAAATTAATATAATATACATCTAAACTATACTTATAAATTACTTTTTCTAATACTGGTCTATATTCAGCACAATGACTACATTCTGATGAACCAACATATAAAACAAACGAATCTTTATTTTCTATTTTCTCTCTTAATTCATCATAACTTATTTCTATTAAATCTTTACTTTTTTTGCATCCTGTTAGCGTTAGAGATAACACAACCATCATAATTATTAATACCTTTTTCATACTATCACCTATATAATTATATAATATTTAAAGAAAAAAAAAAAGACTTTTAGCTTTTAATAGTAATAATTTGATCTTCTTTTAAATATAAATCCTTTATATCTTTTAATTCTAAATTAAGTTTATTTAAAATATCTTCTATCTTATCATTTTCATCTGTTATATACATCTTTTCTCTTGGAATTTTAATTTCTTCATTTGGATAAATATATTCTCCTTCTTTTAAGCCATTTAATTTAATTAACGTTTTATAATCGACATTATATTCTCTAGCAATATTATATAAATTGTCTTTTTCTTTTACTATATAAGTTATATATTCACTATCACTCGATTGTTTAACATTTGGAATTATTATATAACTTCCTTCTCTTAATGAAGCATTATCACCTATTCCATTTAATCTTCTAAGTTCATCACTAGTAATATTTAATTTTTTTGCTATAGACTCAATTGTCTCACCATTTAAAATTCTGTATACCTGATACATTCAACCACCTCATATCATTATATGAAAAAAAATGATATTGTTATCATTTTTTTACATACAAACCAAAATTTATTGCTTTATTAAATTCTAATTCACTATTCTTTAGTAATGTTTTTATATATTTTGCATCACTATAATACTTTATATAAACACCATCTTTATAATAAACATAATCTAAATAATAATAAACATTATCTATATCATCAGTTTGAAATAAATAAGTTAAAATTTTTTTATTTTGAACATTTACTCTATATACTTTATACTTATTATTTTCTTTTTCATATAAATAATAATATCCTGATAATTTATTACCAACTTTATCTACTTTTTCATAGGTTTTATCATTAAATGATGTATCAGATGTATAATTGTTAAATTTTATTTCTTGATTACTTGCTAGATAAGCACTACCAACTATCATTTGACCATTTTTATAATTTTCAATTCCTTTACTTTTATCACCACTTAATAATACTGTATTTGTATTTAAATTAATTCTATATTGTTTTTTCTCATTTTTATCAAATACATATACTTGATTATCTATATTACCTTGTATGTATGAATCAAATGATATATCATCATTTGAAATAATTTCTCTTTTTTTACCATTCAATATATTAACAATTTTAAATTCATGAAATTTATATTGTTCATTATAATTAGCTGTTACATAATTTTTTCCGTTCAATGTACTTATTTTATTTGTATATACATCATTTTTAAAATTAGTTATATTTTTTACATTATCTTTTTTATTAATTAAATATATTCCTTTATAATTTTCAATATATAAATAGTGATTATTTTCTACGTTATCTTTATAGAAAATTAAAGGATCAGCATCTATTATATTTTCTAAATTTTCTTTATTTTTTTTATAATTAGAAATTTTTTTTACATATTCATCTATTTTTTTAGAATTTCCTTTTATACTATTATAAAAATATTGAATATTATCTTTTTTACAAATAACATCTGTCATTTGTTCTTTATTTTTATCTATTAAATATAGGCACTTATAATCATCATCTGTAAAATATATTATATCTTTAATTATATAATTAGCTTTTTTATAATTCTTAAATGTTTGAAAATTAAATATTTCATTATTGATTTTTATTTCAAAATAATAATTATTAATTTCATTTTTTCTTTTTTGTGTATATACTTCTTTAATATTAAAAGTATTATTACCTTTTTTAATTTTATATTCTATATTATGTCCTTTATTTAAATTTATAAAAGATATTTCAAGTCCAAAATATATTATAAGTAAAATTATAAGTAAATTAAATAATTTCTTCATATAACCACCACATCAATATAATACCATATTTTAAAAATTTTTTAAATATAGTTATTTTATAATATATTGCTTTTTTGTATAATTGTAAATGATGTGAGACAAAAAAGTAAAAAAATTAAAAGCAATATGA
>CABUNR010000025.1:0-16893 GCA_902492995.1 uncultured Bacillota bacterium
ATATTCGAATTAATTTATCTTTTTATTTAGTGAGTACTTGACAGGTACTAGTATCATAATTCTTCTTTTTTTTAACTCTACGTTTAGTTTGTTGACTTAAATTTGTTTTTTTGACATACTTAATATGAAAGGTAGTGTTTTATGAATACAGAAAAAATAGGTAGGTTTATAGCAAAAAAAAGAAAAGAAAAAAATTTAACTCAAAAAGAATTAGCTTTAAAATTAAATATAACAGATAGAGCGGTTAGTAAATGGGAAAGAGGAATGGGATGCCCTGATATTTCTTTATTAGAAGAGTTATCTAAAATACTTGATATTAGTATTATTGAATTATTAAATGGTGAAGAAGTAGCTGAAATTAATGAAAAGAATATAATTGATTCTATGAAATTTTCAAAAGAAAATTATAAAAATAAAATTATTAATAATTTAAATACTATTTTAATAACCATAATAATAATTATTATTTTAATACTAACTTTTTTAAATATAATAAATAGTATTAATTTAAACAAAAAAGGATTAAATAATCTTAATCAATTAAATATAGAAAACAGTCTTAATAATATAGAAAATAAAATTAAAATTATTAAAAATAATAAAGGTAAATATAGTGATGATGATTATAAAAAAATAACTATATATATTAATAGTTTGAATAAATTATTTTCAAATGAAACAAAACAATTTTTATATAAAAAAAATTATACACTAAAAGATTACTATAAATTTAAGGATTATTCTTATAATAATTTTTATGTAAATTATAATAATTTAAATGATTCATTATATTATACTTTAATAAAATATGATACTAATATAATAGATAATATGATTAAATATGAAAGATTAAATAATAAGTTAATTCAAATTAATAGTAATATATCAAATATTATAGATAATTCATATAAATATAATTTAAAAAATATTGATTTAATGGATATAGATAGTTTCTTATATATTACATATGTAAAAGAAGAACAGTTATTAAAAGATATAATAGAAGTAGGTGATATAAATGTATAAAAAAATATTAAACATATTATTAATTATAATAACTATAATAGGTATCATATCATTTGATGCTTTAGATGTGTTTGATACATTTGTTTATTTAATTCCTTTACTTCTTAGTGTGTGTGTTATTATGATTATAAAAGCTAAGGATATAAAAAAATTTAAATCAATATATAATATTATAATGTTACTTTTAATAGTATTTAGTGTTATATTTTTAGCATTTTATTTGTATTCTGATATAACATGTTTAATTAGTACAAGTTGTATGATTAATTATGAAGTAAATGGATTAATATATTTACTTATGATTCTTTATATTATGTTATTTATTAATATATTAGATATAAAAAATAAAGACAATAAAAAGTATAATATATTATTATATTTAATAACCATTATAGTATTTATAATATATGGTAGGTATTATTTTGATAATGATTTTTATCATAATAATTTAAGTAAAAATATAGAAGAAGGTTATATTTATATAACACAAAATTATATATATTTTAATATTATGTATACTTGTTTATTAATTTATTATTTTATAAATAGAAAAAAGAACTAGATAGTTCTTTTTAAATTAATGTATATATTAATATACATAACGTATATGCTACAAATATAACTAGATAAGCAAATCTTATATCAGCAAAAGATATTATGAGATATGCTAGTATTAATATTGCTTCACATAATACTATTTTTACAACAGATAATATACTAAATGGCATTACAAATAATAAACAAACTGAAACAATTAAGAATACAATCGCACTTATTGCAATATCAAATTTAGGTGGGGTAAGATTTAAAATACTTTTTTTAACATCATTAATTTCTTTATTATTTAAATTTTCTTTATTTATATTGTTATCAATTTCAAGATTACAAATAATTAAATCATAATATTTTGCTACATCTTTTAAATCGTTTAATACATCATCATATAAATATTTATTGCTATTTATTTTTTTTGTAATTACAAGTTCACTATCTATAATTTTATTATCCAAAGAATTTAAAATATTTTCATTAATTACAAGATCATTTTTTGTTAAAGGGTATATATATTCAATATAATTACCCATATATTGATAATGATATATAGGAGTATATGAGCTTGGATCTGAATCATATTCTCTTAATTCTTTTAAATCAAAATTATTTATTGTACAATTATATTTAGGAATATAAGCTTTAAAATTAAACTTTTTTCTTTTATTATTTATACTTGCAGCATCACCTAAGTCGACTATTTCTTCACTTATTTTAACTGATATGTTACTTCCATATAAACTAGTTAAAGTTTTAATATATAAATCTTTTAAATCAAGCATTATTTTATCATCATATATTATTTGAAAAAATAATCCTATTAAAATTGTAGATACAAGTGCGATAACTACTATATAATAATAGTCAAAAAATGGTTTTGAGCCTTTAATATTACATATTATTATACATGTAATACCTGCCACTATAATAGAGATAAATAATGATGCTATAAATATATTTCCGTTACCTTTTGCATAATTTTTTTTCATATAATTACCAATCTAATTATATCAAAGAAAATTAAAATTATATAATTTATTTGGAATTATTTATAAAGGTTTACATATAATTAATTGAAAGAAAGAGAGGAATTTATATGGAAACACTTAAAGTAGGATCAAAATCAAATCCTAATTCAGTAGCAGGAGCATTAGCTAATTTATTTAAAGAAAAAGGAAATGTAGAAATACAAGCTATAGGAGCTGGTGCACTTAATCAGGCAATAAAAGGGGTTGCTATAGCAAGGGGCTTTGTTGCACCTTCAGGTAAAAATTTGGTTTGTATTCCAGCCTTTACAGATATTGTAATTGATGGAGAAGAAAGAACCGCTATAAAATTAATTGTAGAAGCAAAATAGCTTCTTTTTATATTGTTTTTTTTCTTAATTTTATATATAATTAAAATAGGGTGAAAGTATGAATAATGTAATTGATAATAAATGTTTAGCATGTAATGCCCCAATTAAATTTGATCCTAAATTAGGCAAATTTAAATGTGAATATTGTAAAAGTGAATTTACAGCTGAACAACTTAAAAATATGGATGATAAAAAGCTTGATACCAAGGGTGAGGCTGTTGATGATGAGTACTTAGTATATAATTGTCCAGATTGTGGTGCTAATATAATTGCTGATAAAGATACATCTGCTACATTTTGTATATATTGTGGTAATACATCAATTATAAAAAATAGATTAACGGGAAAATTTGCACCGAGTAAAATTATACCTTTTAAGAAAACTAAAGATGATGCTATAATGGCTTTTAGAAATTTAAAAAAGGGAAGAATACTCGTACCTAATAGTTTTATAAGTGAAAAAAATATTGAAAAAATAATGGGTGTTTATATACCTTTTTGGCTATTTAATATAAATGTTAATGGAGAAGTTAATGCTAGTGGTGAAAAGGTAAGCCATTGGTCAGTTGGTGATACAAGATATACTAAAACTGATTATTATAAAATGTCTAGAAAAGGTAATATGGAATTTTTAAAAATTCCTGTTGATGGTTCTACAAAATTTTTGGATGATGTAATGAATACAATAGAACCATTTGATTATAGTGAATTAATAGATTATAATCATGCATATTTATCAGGATTTTTAGCTGAAAAATATAATGTTTCAAAAGATGAATCATATCTTATAGCAAAAGATAGAGCAACTAATTCAGCAAAGGAAATAATGCTTAATGATATGAAAGGTTATACATCTAAGAGAATAAAAAATAGTGAGTTTGATTTTAAAGATGATAATATTGAATATGTTTTATTACCAGTTTTTATGGTAAATGTAAAATATAATGATAAATATTATTTATTTGCTATGAATGGTCAAACTGGTGAATTTGTTGGAGATATTCCCCTTGATAAGAAGAAAGCTTTTTTTCTTGCAATAGGTACATTTGTAATAGTTTTTTTAATAGTTGTTTTATTCTGTTTTATTTTGTTTAAGGTAGGTAATTAATATGAAAAAGTTTAGATTATATTTAGTATTTATTTTAATGTTGTTTATAGGTATAAATAATATTAAAGCAGAAGATGAACTACCTATTTTAGGTGATACAAATAATGAAGTAAAAACACTAGAAAGATTAGAATCAAATAATTATGGTGTTAATAAAAAATTTGAAGTAAATTCAAGTAATAAAAATACTATTTTAAATACCCCTTATGTAGATGCTAGTTTAAAAGTTTATGATTTTGCATCTATTTTAACAGAAGATGAAGAAAAAGAAATATATAATTATTCTATGGAATTTAAGGAAAAAACTGGTATGGAATTAATTTATTTAACTATTGATATGGAATATACAAATGATTCTAAAAATGAGGATTTTGCGGCTAATTTTTATGATTATAATGATTTTGGAATTGATTTAGAACATTATGATGGAATACTTCTATTAAGAAACAATTATGCATTAGATAAATATTATGATATGTATACATTTGGTTCTGCACAATTATATTTTAATCAATCAAGATATGATGATATTTTAGATTCAATTTATTATGATTTAACAAATGATAATTACCTAGAAGGCTTTAGATATTTTAAAGATAAGTGTTTAAATTATTATAATGTTGGAAAGCCAAGTAAATATAAAAATAGTTATATAGATGAAATGGGAATGATAAGAAATAGATTTTCAGTTCCATATTTATTAGCTTTTATAATTTCATTTATTGTTACATTATTTGTAGTTATAATAAATGTAAGAAAAAATAAAATGATTAAAAAAGCTACGGAA
The DNA here is from genome assembly GCA_902492995.1 of uncultured Bacillota bacterium. Taxonomy (GTDB): domain Bacteria; phylum Bacillota_I; class Bacilli_A; order RF39; family UBA660; genus OMSK01. The sequence continues at coordinate 4,831 of CABUNR010000025.1, forward strand.
GCAACAGTATATGTAGATAAAAAATCAATAAATTATACAGAAAAGGTAGATCAATTTATAAATTCTAGAACAACTTCATATACGGTTTCATCATCAAGCGGTTCTAGAGGAGGTTCTTCTAGTCATGTTGGATCAAGTGGTGGAGGACACTCAAGTGGTGGAGGAAGACACGGATAATATAAGAAATAAAAACAATTTTAAAACGTTTCATATTGAAACGTTTTATATTGAATTTATTTTTTTCTAGTGTTAAAATATAGTAAAAAGGAAGAGATAATATGGATCAAGAATTTAGAAGAAGTATAATATTAGAAAATTATCAAAATCCTTTAAATAAAGGATTAATAGATGATGATTCTTATATAAGAGTTAATACAAATAATGAATCTTGTATAGATGAAATAGATTTAATGGTAAAAATAGAAAATGGTAAAATAGTAGATGCTAGATTTGATGGAGAAGCTTGTGCTATTTGTACTTCATCAACATCAATAATGATAAGAGCATTAATTGGAAAAACCTTGGAAGAAGCAAAAGAAATTTATAATAATTTTTTAAATATGATAGATGAAAAAGAATATAATGAAAGTATAATAGAAGAGGCAATTGTATATAATGATATATATAAACAGCCAAATAGGAAAAAATGTGCATTACTTCCATGGTGGGGATTTGAAAAAGTTTTAAATAAGATAGAAAAGTAGGTGTTTTATGGATATTGATTTAAAAATTGTTGAAATAGGCTATTTAAAAAATCCTATAAAAACTGGTATTATTCAACAAAATATGGCAGTTTATAATTTAGAGAAGGAAATTGTAGATGAAAAAGTTTGTTTTATTGTTGATGATAAAGCAATTGATATAAATAATTTTAATAATATATACCCAATTATAAAAAGAAATAGTAGCAACCAAATACTTGAAACACAAGAAATAGATAGTAATATTAAATATGCAATAACATTAAAAGATGTTATAAATTGTGAAATTGGACTTTTAAAAAAGATTAATTATAATAGAAAGATTAAACAATATAAAAAAAACAACTCATAGGAGTTTTTTTTCCTTTTTAAATTTAGTATAATACATATATGGTGATTACATGAAAATAGTAGATAAATTAAATGAAGATACAGTTTTAGAAATATCAAAATTAAAAAATGAACCAAAGTGGATGACAAATTTTAGAATAGAAGCTTATAAAAAATTTGTTGAACTTAAAAATCCCAAATTTGGTCCAACTATAAATATAGATTTTGATTTAATTACATATTTTAAAAAAATAACAGAAGAAGTTGAAAATAATTGGAATAAAGTATCTAAAGATGTAAAAGATACATTTGATGATTTAGGACTTATAGAGGCAGAACATAAGTATTTGGATGGTGTTGGAGCACAATTTGATAGTGTAGCTGTATACCATAATATGATAAAAGAACTAGAAGAAAAAAATGTAATATTTTGTGATACAGATACAGCTTTAAAAAAATATCCAGAACTTTTCAAAAAATATTTCAATCATTTAGTTAAGTATGATGAAAATAAATATACAGCTCTTAATGGTGCTGTATGGAGTGGGGGTTCATTTATATATGTACCTAAAAATACTAAAATTGAACGTCCTCTTCAAAGTTATTTTAGAATTAATAGTAAAAATATGGGGCAATTTGAGCGTACTCTTATAATTGTAGATGATGGTGCGGAATTACACTATATGGAAGGATGTACGGCTCCAACATATACTAGTGATTCTCTTCATGCCGCCGTTGTAGAGATATATGTTGGAAAAAATGCTAAATGTAGATATACGACAATTCAAAACTGGTCAACAGATGTATATAATTTGGTTACAAAAAGAGCTATAGTAGAAGAAAATGGTATGATGGAGTGGATAGATGGTAATATTGGTTCAAAAATAAATATGAAATATCCATGTTGCATATTAAATGGAGAAGGTGCTAAAGGTAATTGTATTAGTATAGCAGTAGCAACTACTGATCAAATACAAGATGCTGGGGCTAAAATGATTCATTTGGCTCCTCATACAGTAAGTAATATTATATCAAAATCAATTGCTTTAAAAGGTGGTAATTCTACTTATAGAGGATTGGTTAGAATTGGAAAAAATGCTTATAATTCAAGTAGTATTGTAAAATGTGATACTATTATAATAGATGATGATTCAAAAAGTGATACAATCCCTACTAATATAGTAGAAAATAAAACATCAAATATAGAGCATGAAGCAACCGTATCTAAAATTTCAAAAGAAAAACTTTTCTATTTAATGAGTAGAGGTATAACAGAAGAAAAAGCAAAAGAACTTATCATAATGGGATTTATTGATAGATTTAGAGAAGAACTTCCTATGGAGTATGCTGTTGAATTAAATCATTTACTAAAAAATTATTTTTAAAAAATTTTTAAATTTATATAAAACTGGTATATTTGTTATATAATTAATAAAAAAATTATAAATGTGTATAAAGATACTTAAAATTTGGTATAAAATGCACTCAAAAATAAGAAAACATCGATTTGTTTTCTTATTTTTTATATGTTAAATTTAATTTGAAGGAGGTGATATTGTGTTAAATCAGTCAGTTATTGTGGGTAGATTAGTTAAAGATCCAGAACTTTATGAAACAGAAAATGGTAATAAAGTTACGAGTATTACACTTGCTGTGCCTAGAAGCTATAAAAATGTAGATGGAGAATATGAAACAGATTTTATTCCTTGTACACTTTGGAAAGGAATTGCTGAAAATGCTGTTGAATATTGTCATAAAGGTGATCTTTTAGGTGTAAAAGGAAGACTACAATCAAGAACAATAGAAGAAGAAGAAAAAAATAAAACAATAATGGAATTTGTTGCAGAAAAGGTAACATATTTATCAAGCAAAAAAAATTAAAATTATACATTCCCCTAATACTAATAATTAAAGGTAAACTTAAAAGTTTATCTTTTTCATATATTTTATATCAATTTAATTTATTTTTTGTTATAATAAAATCGGTGATAATATGAATATAATAGATATTATAGTTAAGAAGAAAAATAAAGAAGAATTAACTTATGATGAAATCAAATTTGCTATTAATAATTACTTAGATAAAAAAATAGAAGATTATCAAATGAGTTCACTTCTTATGGCTATTGTAATAAATGGTATGACAGATCGAGAAACTATAAATTTAACAAAAGTAATGATAGATAGTGGAGATATTATTGATTTAAGTAAAATAGATGGTGTAATAGTTGATAAACATTCAACAGGTGGTGTTGGTGATAAAACAACATTAGTTCTTGCTCCTTTAGTAGCAAGTGTTGGTGTTAAAGTCGCTAAAATGAGTGGTAGAGGTCTTGGACATACAGGAGGGACAATTGATAAATTAGAATCAATAAAAGGGTTTCAAGTAAACCTTAGTAATGAAGAATTTGTAAATCAAGTAAATAGTATAGGTTGTGCTGTTATAAGTCAAACAAAAAATGTTGTTCCAGCTGATAAAAAATTATATGCTCTTCGTGATGTAACAGGAACTACTGAATCAATACCTTTAATTGCTTCAAGTATTATGAGTAAAAAAATTGCTTCTGGAGCAGATAAAATTGTTTTAGATGTAAAAGTTGGTAATGGTGCTTTAATGAAAGATATAGATAGTGCTATAAAACTTGCAAATTTAATGATTAAAATAGGTAAAGCTTATAATAAAAAAACAATTTGTGTTTTATCTAATATGGAAGAACCACTTGGAAAAAGTATTGGAAACTCTCTAGAGGTTATTGAAGCTATTGAGACTTTAAAGGGAAGAGGAAGTAATGATTTAAATAAACTTGTTTTAACATTAGGATCTATTATGACATCTCTTGCTTTAAATATAACAGAAGAAGAAGCAAAAATGTTATTGATGGAAAATATAAAAAATGGTAAAGCTTTAGAAAAATTTTATGAATTTGTTAATATGCAACATGGTGATATAAATTGTATTGAAAAGGAAAATAACGTTATTTCTATAAAAAGTTCTAAGGATGGATTTATAAAAAGAATTGATGCTTATAAGTTAGGAGAAATAGCTCGCTTGATTGGTGCTGGAAGATTAAATAAAGATGATGTTATTGATCATGGCGTGGGACTTGTTTTAAATAAAAAAGTTGGGGATTATTTATTTGAAAACGAAGAATTGTTAAAAATTTATACAAAAAAGATTGATATTAGTATTAAAGAAATAGCTGATTGTTTTGAAATAGTTGATGAAAAAGTTGATAAGCCTAAATTAATAATTGATATAATTGAATAATTATATCTTTTTTTTATTTTTTTCTTGACTATATTGATAATATGTAGTAAAATTTTGAACTGTTGTGGGGTGATTTTATGAAGAAAATTATTTTAAGAACAGGATTAATTACAATTGGTAGTTTAGCGTTATTTTCAAAAGATTTAACATTATCTAAAGCGTATTCTAGTGATACTTTATTAGAAACAGAAAATAGTGATTATATGTCTGATACTGAAAATTTAATAAAAAAATTTTCTAATATATATATGGTTGATGAAAATATTGTTTTAAATAAATTTAGAGAGTTAACTTTTAATTTTAGTAATTATAATTGGAAGCATGATTATGCTATTTATGATTATAAATATGAAAATGAAGAATTAGCTATTTTATCTATAGTTAGAGATATTTCTAAAAATCCAGAAAAATATGATTTAACTAAAGAAGAATTAAAAGTAAATTGTGAATATGAAACTACTGATTATTATGAAGATTTACTATCACATTATTCCGAATTAATAGGTGTTAATAAAGAGGTAGCACTTTCTATTTCTTATGCTGAATGTGGTTCTAATTTAGATAGTTCTAATTTTTTAAATAATCACAATCCGGCAGGATTAGGCCCATATAATTATTATGATAATATTGAACAAGGAGTAATTGAATATGTATATTTTCTTAAAAATGCATGTAATTGTTCTATTGATTCTGATCAATCATTTTTTTACAAAATAGGGCCATCTTATTGTACTATAGGGACTGAAAATTGGATTAGTATGACTACAAGTTTTTATAATAACATAATAGATGATTATTATATTTATGCATGTAATAGAGGATATCAAAAGGTATTAAAATAAGATATGATAAATCTTATTTTTTTTGACAGAATATTTACAAAATGATTAAAATAAAAATTCTTCCTAGAACCGAGGGTTCTGGATTATGGAATAATGCAGGTAATAATTGTAGTACAGCAGCTTTCACACAAATAACCGGAGATAACTATACAACAGCAAATTATCATAAAGTTAGTTGTGGATAACTTTTAAATAGTGTGTAGAAAAAATGATAATTATTTATATAGCCGGTGCATAACTGCATTGGCTATTTTTTTGATTTTAATTAAACATTATTAAATTTTTAAAAAGTTAATTGTTAAAACACACTTTTTTAATTTCTTTATATTGATGATGTGTTACTAATAATATACTAATACTAGTTGATATTACAAGTCCCCACATACCAATTTTTAAAAAAGATAAAATAATTAAAAGAAATGTTCTAGAAATCATTCCAATTAATGTTCCTTGCATTGCAATATTTGCTTTTCCCATTGCTTGTAAACTACTTGTTAATGGGGATTGTATATATTGAAAAAGACAAATTGGTGCTAAAAATCTGAGATAATTTACACCTTCATTTGTATTATATAAAAATTGAAGACAAAAATTTGGAAATAACATGAAAAATATAGTTACTGGAATTCCAATCATTAAACAAATAATGATTGCTTGAATAATTTTATTTTTTGTATATTTTAAATTGTTATTAGAATATGATTTAGAAATGACAGGAATTAATGCAGATGAAATTGCACTTGTAAAAAAAGATGGTAGTAGTAAAGTAGGTAGAACAAAACCACTTACAATTCCATATTCATAAACTATATATTTATTTGTGTAACCAATTTTTAATAGAATTGTTGTTAAAATAATTGGTTCTAAAAAGTATCCTATGTTTCCAATCAGTCTACCAATTGTGGTTGGAATACTTAAATTAAAAACATTTTTTATATTTTCTTTTTTAGGAATAAAATCATTGAATGAAATATTTTTTTTAGGAAGACAAAGAGTTAATATAATAATTGATGATAACTCACTAAAGATATTAGAGATAACTATAAAAGCAATAGCAAATTCAATTCCTTTACTTAAAAAGATTGGAATTCCTATAATTAATATAAAAAGTCTTACAATATCTTCACATATATTTGATATAACATGAGGAAGCATTCTTTCTTTACCGAAAAAATAACCTCTTATAATAGATGAAATAGATATAAAAGGCAAAACAAATCCAGTACATATAATAGCATAATATGTTCTACTTTCATGTAGTAAATTGTTAGCAATAAAATGACTAAAGAAAAACAATAAAAATATAATGATTATATTTATTAAAAAGGATATAGGAATAATTGATAAAATAATATTTTTGTTATTGAATTTTTCTTCAGCAACCAATTTACTTATAGCAACGGGAAATCCAAATGTACAGATAGATATTAAAAGCATATAAGTTGGTGATATAAGCATATAAATACCAATACCTTCTGTACCAATAAGTCTTGTCATAACAATTTTTATAATCATTCCTAAAATTTTAGTAATTAGCCCTCCAATAATTAGAATAATACTTGATTTAATAAATTTGCTTTTTTTCATAAAAATCCTCCAAAAACTTTAAAAATAAAATAAATTGATATATAATAAATATATGAGTTTTAAGAATATTTATTTATAGGAGGTAATTATGTCTATAACATTTAATTCATTGGAAGAACTTTATAAAAGAATAAAACCTGCTTTAAAAACAAAAAAAGAAGAAATGAGAAGAGCAGGATATATTTATATAAAAGAAGAAGATATTTGGAATTATTTAAAAGAAGTTAAATGGATTAATTCAAAAAATTTATCACTTTATCAAATGGTAAATGATGTTTTAAATGTGGATAACATTCTTATAGATAAATATTTAAAAGAAAAATTAAATATGCGAAATAGAAAAGTTTATTTCGATGATTAGAGGGTGGTTTAATGTTAAGGAAAGATAAAAAAAATGGTAATTATATTTTAGTGGAATATACTGATATATTAATGGGACTTAATTATGCAACAAAAATGAACGATTCTAAAATAGATAGTTTATTAAGTAATTTATTTGTTGATGCAGATAATTTTGATACTTATATTGATAATAAACATTATGTTAAATTAAAAAAAGATAGTGAAGTAATAAAATATTTAAGAGAAAAAGTAAAAATACAAGATTATGATAATTTTATTGATCATAATGTATTAAAGGATGCATTAGTAAGATCATATTTTGAGTTTAACCATGATATGCATAAAAAATTAAAAGTATATTTTAGAAAATATTTAGAAAATGAAATAACAGGTATTGATAATAAATATTTAAAAGATGAAATAATAAATGATAAAAAATTATTAGAATATATAAAAGAATATGATAATTTAGATGAATATTTAGAGAAAAAAATAAATATTAATTTAGATATTAAAGAAAAAGGTAAAAGAAAAAGTATTAGTGGATAAAAAGGAGTGATGCCTTTTGACAAAAGTTAATGTTGGATTAAAGTATGAAGATTTACTAGAAAAAGTAAAAACATATATAAAAGACCAAGAAGATATAAAGATGATAGAAAAAGCATATAATTATGCGAAAGAAAAACATTTTGGTGTAAAGAGAATGACGGGTGAACCATATATTGAACACCCTTTAAATGTTGCATATATTTTAACTGATATAGAAGCAGATACTGCAACAATATGTGCAGGTCTTTTACATGATGTGTTAGAAGATTGTGATGTAACAAAAGAAGAACTTGCAAATACGTTTTCTTTAGAAATAGCTAATTTGGTAGATGGAGTTACAAAAATAAATAAACTTAACTTTGATACTTCAAATGGAAGTAGTATTATGATTGCAACACAAAGAAAGATATTGGTTGGTTTATGTGAAGATGTTCGTGTAATTATAATTAAACTAGCAGATAGACTTCATAATATGAGAACATTATGGGTTCATACAGAGGCAAAACAAAAAGAAAAAGCTATAGAAACATTAGAAATATTAACTCCAATAGCACATAGGCTTGGAATAAATAAAATGAAAAGTGAATTAGAAGATTTATCTCTTCGTTATTATAAACCAGAAGTTTATTATTCAATAGTAGAACAACTTAATCAATCAAAAGTTGAAAGAGATAAAGTCGTAGAAGAAATGAAAGAAAGTGTTTCTAAATTACTTGATAAAAATAATATTAAACATGAAATAAAAGGTAGAGCAAAGAGTATATATAGTATTTATAAGAAGCTAGACAAAGGTAAAAAATTTAATGATATATATGATTTGTTAGCACTTCGTGTTTTTGTAGATACAGAACAAGAATGTTATAAAACACTTGGTGTAATTCATTCAAAATATAGGCCTATACCAAAAAGATTTAAGGATTATATTGCAATGCCAAAAACTAATATGTATCAATCACTTCATACAACTGTATTTGGTGATTATGGGTATTTATTTGAAATACAAATAAGAACATATGAAATGGATGAAATTGCAGAAAGAGGTATTGCGTCTCATTGGGCTTATAAAGAAAATAATGGTGATGCTAAAAGTTTAATGAAAAATACGATGGAACAAAAACTTCAAGTTTTTCGTTCAATTATGGAACTTAATAGTGAAGAAGAAAAAGATGAAGATTTTATTAATTCTGTAAAGGAAGATATATTTAATAATACTATATATGTATTTACACCTAATGGTGATGTTATAGAACTTCCAAATGGTTCAACACCAATTGACTTTGCATATAAGGTTCATACAAAAGTCGGGGATAAAATGGTCGGAGCAATTGTAAATAACAATATTGTTCCAATTGATTATGTACTTAAAAGTAATGATATAGTTAAAATTAATACTAATCAAAATTCATTTGGACCAAGTAGAGAATGGTTAAATATTGTTAAAACAAATCATGCTAAGAATAAAATAAAAGGCTTCTTTAATAGAATAGAAAAAGAAGAATATTTAAAACAAGGTGAAGAAATATTAACAAAAGAACTTAGAAAAAGAAAGCTTGTTATGTCACAATTTTTATCAAGTGAAAATGTTGATAAAATATTAAAAGAGTATAAATATAATGATTTGAATGAATTATATATAAGTATAGGGAATAATAGTATTCAAGTTGGATCTGTAATAAATTTAATAAAAGAAGAAAACAAAGATACAAAAGAAGAAATAATTCTTAGAAAAACAAAAAATCAAGAAATAGAAAAACCTCAACTTAAAAATGATATTTTAGTAGAAGGTATAGATGATATAAAAGTTAATTTAGCTTCTTGTTGTAATCCTGTTCCACAAGATAGAATAGTTGGTTATATAACAAAAGGGTATGGAATAACTGTACATAGAGCAATGTGCCCTAATGTTAAAGAACTAGAAGAAAGAATAATAGATGTAAAATGGAATTATAACCTTGATATAAAGAAAAAATATCCAACTAATTTAGTTATACATACTATAAAAAAGGATGATATATTATTAGAAATAATATCGAAAACAACAAAATCAGATGTTGTTATTAGAAGTATAAATACATATGTGAATAAAACAAATAATGTATATGAAGCAACAGTACTTGTAGAAAATAAGGAATCTTTAGTTAAATTTATGACTGATTTAAGACAAATGAAGGAAGTTATAGAAGTTGAAAGGCTTATTAAATAATGAGAGTTTTAGTACAGAGAAGTTTAGAATCAAGTGTTTCTGTTAACGCTAAAATAGTTGGTCATATAGATAAAGGACTTGTTTTATTTGTTGGTTTTACACATAATGATACAATCGAAGATATAAAATATTTAGTAAGAAAAATTTTAAATTTAAGAATTTTTGATGATACAAATGGTGTTATGAATAAAAGTGTTATTGATACTTGTGGAAGTATTTTAAGTGTTTCACAATTTACTTTATATGCATCAACAAAAAAAGGTAATAGACCAAGTTATATTGAAGCCTTGAATGGAAATGAAGCAATAAAATTATACGATTTATTTAATCAAGAATTAAGAAAAAATAATATTAATGTTGAGACTGGTATATTTGGTAGTGATATGAAGGTTAGTATTACAAATGATGGACCAATTACAATTTTATTAGAAAGTAGGAACAAAAATGAAAAATAAAATAAATTATAAATTAGTTAATCTTGCATTAATTTCGCTTGTTATATTTTTACTTTATAGAACAGGTCATTTATGGACAGGTGTAATAAGTAAATTTTTTCAAATAATGATGCCATTTATAATTGCTTTTGTAATCGCATATGCACTTTATCCTTTCTTAAAACAATTAGAATCAAAAAAAATTCCTAAAGGAGTAGCTATTTTTATAATAATTGCTTTAATTTTAGGAATACTTTCTTTTACAGTTTTCAAAGTAGTTCCACTTTTATTTAATCAAACTGTTAACTTATTTAATTCTGCAATATCATTTGTTAAAGAAATGTCTTTAGAATATGATTATGATTTAGGACCACTTCAAGATACATTAACTAATGGACTTAATGATGTTGTTGTTAATGTAGGAAAATATGTATCAAATGGAGCAATAAATATTATAAATGTATCATTAGGATTAATAACAAATATATTTTTATGCTTTACAGCAGCAATTTATTTTTTAATAGATATGGATTCTATTAGAAGAGAAACTAAAAAATATTTAAAAAGAAGATCTTATAAAACATTTAGATATGTTAGAACCCTTGATGGTGAGATGAAAAATTATTTATCAGGTTTTGTAAAATTAATGTTTATATCATTTTTTGAATATTCAATTATTTATAAATTAATAGGACATCCTAATGCATTATTATTAGGTTTCCTTGCTATGATTACACAATTAATTCCATATTTTGGAGGTATTATTACTAATATAGTTGCAGCAGTAACAGCAATAGTAGTATCTCCTGTATTACTTGTAAAAACAGTTATTACATTCTGTATTTTATCTGTTATTGATGGTAATATAATAGGACCTCTTGTATATGGTAAAACTAATAATGTAAAACCAGTTGTTGTAATTATTTCTATAACTGCAGGTGGAATATTATTTGGTATAACGGGGATAGTAGCTTCGTTCCCTGTTGCTATTATATTAATTGCTACATATAAATTTTATAAAGAGGAAATATTTGAAAAATTAGGGGATATGAAAGATAGTAAGAAAAAATAAATGAAAAAGTCTAATTTATTTATACTAATGATAATGTTATATACAACATGTTTATTAGTATCAAATGTTAATGCATTTAAAGTTATAAAAATTTTTAATTTTACTTTAACTGCAGCAACTTTAGTATTTCCTATAACTTATATTTTAGGGGATGTATTTTCAGAAGTATATGGTTTTAAAACAGCAAAAAAAATAATATATTATGGATTTATTTGTAATGCATTAATGGTTTTTTGTTTTTATCTTGCTATTATTATGCCATATCCTGAAACATTTAAATACAATAATGAATTTTCTTTAGTTCTTTCAAATACACCAAGAATTTTAATAGCAAGTTTATCAGGTTATTTATTAGGTGGATTATCTAATGCATATATTTTAAATTTTATAAAAGAAAAAACAAATATTAAAGCATTATGGTTTCGATTGCTTGTATCTACTATAGTAGGTGAATTATTAGATTCGATGTTATTTGTTACTATAGGGTTTATAAAAGAGTATTCTATAAATCAGATTGTAACTATGATAATTAGTCAAGCGTTTTTAAAAATATTATTGGAATTTATTATGATACCTGTAGTTTATAAAATAATTAATTATGTTAAAAATATTCAAAATAAGGTTCTTTGTCAAATAGTGTTGGTGGACAATAAATTTGATAAATGAATTGTGAATATGGAGGATGATGAAAAATCATCCTTTTATAATGCCTTTAATTAAGAAAATACGAGATAT
>CABUNR010000026.1:0-16044 GCA_902492995.1 uncultured Bacillota bacterium
ATATCTCGTATTTTCTTAATTAAAGGCATTATAAAAGGATGATTTTTCATCATCCTCCATATTCACAATTCATTTATCAAATTTATTGTCCACCAACACTATTTGACAAAGAACCATCAAAGTTAAATCGTACTTCCTACGCCTATTCCAACTGGTATACCTATTAAATACCATAAAACTATAAATAAAATTAAGAATATTTGTAAAATAAGTATAACAGGGCTAATCATTTTTAATGTTCCAAATATTGTTATTTTTATATTATCATCTTTTTTATATTTTTCTAAAAAAGCAAGCATTATAATAAAATATACAAAGAATGGTGTTACAGATTTTCCCATTCCATCTGCAATTTTAAAAATAAATTGTGTAAAAGATGGTGTAATATTTGCTCTCATAAATAATGGTATAACAACTGGAGATAATAATTGCCATTTAGTAACTGTATCAGGTATTAATATACTCATAATAATAACTACAAACATAAATATTATTATTAAAGGAATTCCTGATAATGATATTGAGCTTATAAAATCAACTAAATTTGAACTTATTACGACACCTATATTTGTCCAATCTAATATAGATATCATTATTGATGTAAAAAACATTAAAACAAACATAAGTCCTAATTGTTCAAAACTTTTTGATAATCCTAAACTATAATCATGACTGTTTTTAATATTTTTTGATATTTTTCCATAAATAAATCCTGAAATCATCATTATAAATGTAATTATTACAACAATACCTTCTCTAAATGGTGATTTTTCACCAAAAAGTTTTGAGATATAATTATCCCCGGTATTATCAAGTAAAATACCTGCTCCAGGCAATTTAACATCTATTATCATATATACTACAAATACAATACAGATTAACGTTGCCAAAGATGAAGCTATTACTCCTTTTTTTGAAATATTTAAATTTTCTTCTTCATCTACTTGTTTTTTAGGAAATTTAATAACTAAAAATCTATTTATAACTATGGTAGAAATAAATGATAATAAGAATGTTAAAAATATCATTATATAAATATATGAAAATAAATCAAATTTATAATTTGGATCAACATCTAAATTTGCAGCAGATTGTGTTAAAATACCTAATTCATAATCTGTATAATTAAATATTAAACCTGTACCAAAACCTATTGTAATACCTATAAAAACTGTAAGTATTCCTAAAACAGGACTTCTATTTAAATATTTATACATCAATGCAACAAATGGAATTAAAAACATATAACTGTATTCGCCTATAACAGAAGAAATAATTCCTAAAAAAAGTGTAAAAAATATAATAATCTCAAATTTTAAATTTTTTAACTTATAAAAGATTGCATTTAATAATCCACTTTTTTCTACAATACTTATTCCTATTAATGATATTATCATTATTGATAGAGGTTTGAAATTTATAAAATTAGTTACTATATTTCCTATTATAAATTTTAAACCATCTAAACTTATAACATTTTTAACGACTATTAATGATGATTCAAGTGAATCATTTCCTATATAAGTTTTATTTCCTTGAAAACCGATTATAGAAAGAAAAAAACTTAATATCGATATTAAAAATGTTAAAAATAATATGGTAGAAACAGGTCCTTTAATTTGTTTCTTTTTTTTCTTTTTCATAGGTCCTCCTTAATAATTTATGACTTTTTTTAATTTTTTATTAAATTCAATTCTTGGAATCATAATGATTCTGCCACAATTAATACATTTTATTTTTATATCTGCTCCAACTCTTACAACTTCCCATTCATTTGTTCCACATGGATGTTGTTTTTTCATTACAACTATACTACCTATTTTATACTCTTGCATTATGAACCACCACTTGATTATAAGGAATATTAATATTTTCTTTATCAAAAGAAGTTTTTACTCTTTTTAGTATTTCCCTTTTTATTTCATATTGTTTCATAGGTTTTGTTTTTATCATTATTCTGAAATTAACTGATGACGAGTCTAATTTTTCAATTCCAAGTAAATTAATATCAAGTAAATTTTTTAATTCTTTTAATGAAACAGAACAAATATTATTTAGAACTTTTTCTACATTAGCAACATTTTCTTCATATGCTACTGGAATATCTATAAAATCATAATTATCATCTAAACTATGATTTATAACTTCAGTTATTGTACTATTAGATATAGTTTTTATCTCACCAGTAACTGATTGGATTTTAGTTGATTTTAATCCTAAACTAATTACTGTACCTTTAAAATCACCAATTGTAACAATATCTCCAACTGCATACATATTTTCAAATATAATAGAAAATCCTGATAGTAAGTCTTTTAAAGTATCTTGAAAAGCTAAACCAGCAACTACACCCACAACACCAAGTGATGTAATAATTCCTTTTGTTGAAATATTATAAACTTCTAGTATTGCTAAGGCACAAAAAATTAAAATTAAATATTTTAGGATATTATTTATTAAACTACATAATGTTTTTGATCTTCTAACATCCATTTTAGATATTCTTAATTTAAATATTTTTTTTACCGATTTACTTATTAAAAAATACACAATAAAACCTATAAGAATTATTACAATTGGATAAATGACTTCTTTTATTAAAATTAAATCAAATATTTTTTTCATTTTCTACTCCTTAATATTTAAAACTTCTAATATTCTATTTAAATCAGCTGTATTAGTAAATGATATTTCAATTTTTAAATCACTTACCTTTACTTTTGTGTCAAGTTTTTCTCTTAACATATCTTCTACATATTTATATTCACTACTGTTTTCTCTTCTATTTATTGGTTTTTTCTTTTTTTCTTCACTTGAAACTTTTTCAATATCACGAACTGTTAATGACTCATTTACAATACGATTTGCCAATTCTTTAATTCTTTCTTCATCATCTAATTTGCTCAACATTCTTGCATGTCCCATTGTTATTGAATTTTGTATTACCATTTTTTGAACTTCTTTTGGTAATTTTAAAAGACCAATTATATTCGTAATATGACTTCTACTTTTTCCAACCTTTTTTGACAATTCATCTTGTGTTAAATTAAGCTTTTCAAGCATTGATTTATATGCAATTGCTTCTTCTATTACATTTAAATTTTCTCTTTGTAAATTTTCAAGTAAAGCAATTTCCATCATCTGTGTATCATTAAAATCTCTTATTATAGCAGGTATTTTCTCAAGACCTGCAAGTTTAGATGCCCTAACTCTTCTTTCACCAGCTATTATTTCATAACCTTTTATACTTTTCTTTACTATTATTGGCTGAAAGACACCATGTTCTTTTATAGATTCTGATAATTCTCTTAAAGCATTTTCATCAAATACTTTTCTTGGTTGATATGGATTTGCTCTTAAATCTGACAAATTTAATTCGACTATTTCTTCATTGGTTGACTCTTCATAGATTGTTTTTTCTATTTGTTCTAAATCAAGATTTTCACCATTAAACAATTGTTCTAAGCCTCTACCTAGTGCTCTTTTTTTAGTTTCCATTTCTATCAATCACTTCCTTAGCTAAATTAATGTATGCTTCTGTACCTCTACTTGTTGGATCATACGCTAATATTGGCTTACCATGACTTGGACTTTCTGATAACTTAACAAGTCTCGGTATTATTGTGTCATATACTTTATCAGTAAAATAACTCTTTATATCTTCTACAACTTCTAGTCCTAAATTAGTTCTTGCATCTAACATTGTTAAAAGTACACCTTCTATACTTAAAGTCGGATTTAAATTTTTTTGTGCTAATCTTATTGTATTTAAAAGTTGCATTATACCTTCTAATGCAAAAAATTCACATTGAACAGGTATAATTACTGAATCTGCTGCTGTTAGTGCATTTGTAGTTAGAATTCCTAAAGATGGAGGACAATCTATTATTACATAATCAAATACATCTCTTGTTTGATCTAAATATTTTTTTAATTGATTACCTTTTGTAAAATTTGGATCCATTTTACTCATTTCCATTAATTCAAAATCTATACCAGCTAAATTTATAGTTGCAGGAATTAAATATAAATTCTTAAAATTAGTTTTTATTATAACTTCTTTTAATGTTGCAGTATCTTTTAATAATTCATAAATACTTTTTTGATAGTCTGTTTTACTAATTCCAACACCCGTTGTTGAATTTCCTTGTGGATCTAAATCAACTAATAAAACTTTTTTTTTCAATACTCCAAGTGAAGCCGCTAAATTTATACTTGATGTAGTTTTTCCTACACCACCTTTTTGATTAACTAAAGCAATTATCTTTCCCATGTTATCACCATTTTCTACTTAATTGTCAATTATCATTTTATCATATTTTTTATATATTTTAAATAGCTTAATGAAATTTAATAAAAAAAAGGATTATATTAAATCCTTTAATTTTTCTTCAAGTTCTTCTTTAGTCATTTTTGAATAACCTTTAATTTTATTCTCTTTTGCTATTTCTTTTAATTCATTTAATGTTAAATCATCTAATGATGCTTCTTTAAAATTACTTTCATCTATTTCATTATCTTCATCTGGTAAACATCCGTGTTCTACAAGATAATCAATTTGTTCTTTAGTAATTGTTTCACATTCAAGTAATGTATTAGCTATCAAATCCAAAAGTTTTCTTTCTTTTTTAATTATTTTTACGGCTTCTTTATAACATTCATCAATAATTTGTCTCATTTCTTGATCAATTTCAAATGCAACTTGACCAGAAAAATTACGACTTTTATTATAATCTCTACCTAAGAAAACGCTTCCTTCTTGTTGTTCTAATTGCATTGGGCCTAATTTACTCATTCCATACTCAGTTACCATAGCACGTGCTATTTTTGTAGCTTGTTCAAAATCATTATGAGCACCTGTAGTTATTTCATTAAATACTAATTCTTCAGCAACTCTACCACCCATCAATCCAATTATTCTTTCTGTAAGTTCTTTTTTAGTTGATGTAAATTTTTCTTCTTTTGGAAGCATCATTGTATATCCACCAGCATATCCTCTAGGAATAATTGTAATTTTTTGAACATCGTTTGCTCCATCTAATTTTATACCAAGTACTGCATGACCTGCTTCATGATAAGCAACCAATTTTTTTTCTTGCTCTGTGTATTTTTTTGATGTTTTTGCAGGTCCCATTAAAACTCTATCATGTGCTTCATCTACTTCAGCCATACTTATTGATTTCTTTCCTCTTCTTACGGCAAGTAATGCTGCTTCATTTAGTAAATTTTCTAAGTCTGCACCACTGAATCCAACTGTACGATTTGCTATGTTTGATAAGTTAACTCCTTTACTAAATATCTTATTTCTAGCATGAACTGCAAGAATTTCTTCTCTACCTTTTTTATCAGGTAAATTAACTTGAACTTGTCTATCAAATCTTCCTGGTCTTAGAAGAGCTGGATCTAATACATCAGGACGGTTTGTTGCAGCTATAATTATAATTCCTTCATTTTCTCCAAAACCATCCATTTCTGTTAATAGTTGATTTAAAGTTTGTTCTCTCTCATCATGTCCACCACCTATTCCAGATCCTCTTTGACGACCAACAGCATCTATTTCATCTATAAATATTAAACATGGTGCATTATGTTTTGCTTGTTTAAACATATCTCTTACACGACTTGCTCCAACACCTACAAATAGTTCAACAAAATCAGAACCACTAATGAAATAAAATGGAACATTTGCTTCTCCTGCTACTGCTCTTGCAAGTAATGTTTTACCTGTACCTGGTGGACCTACTAATAAAACTCCTTTAGGTATTCTAGCACCTAATTTTTGGAATTTTCTTGGATCCTTTAAAAAGTCTATTAATTCTTGTACTTCTTCTTTTTCTTCTTTAAGACCTGCTACATCATCAAATGTAACTTTCTTTTTATCTTCATTTAAACGAGCCCTACTTTTACCAAAATCCATAGATTTATTAGCAGAATTCATTTGTTTTGAAATAAAGAAAAATGCAACACCAACTAATAATACAAGTGGTAAAACGTTTAATAAAATTGATAATAATGTGCTAGATGAAGGATCTGCAGATGTTTTAATTTTAAAGTTTTGTATTTCTTCTCCAGCTAAGATTTGAGACATAACTTCTTCTGATAAAGGAGCTCTAAAGAAGAAATTTTCCTCTTCTTTGTAATCTTTTAATTTACCACTTATTTCATAAACTCTAGCATTACTTCTTGGGGTAATATTAACTTCAGTTACGTTTCCTTTATTCATTTGACCTATAAATTCATCATATGTAATATAATTTATTTTTTTATTTGCATTATTTATAAAATAAAGAACTCCAAGCATTATTAGCAAAATAAATAAATATGGAGTTAATCCTTTTTTTACTGTTTTTTTATTCATTTATTTCCTCCTTCTTTTGATACTTAAGTATTATATCATATTTTTCTTCTTTTGTTTTATCAAATTTAGATTTTTTTAGTCCTGGTAACCAAACAATAACATCGTTTGAATCAACGACAATTGGCCAACTATCCCTTAATTCCTTATCAATTTTAGAATCAATAAAGATATCTTTTATTTTTTTTGTCCCATTTAGACCTTTTACAAACATTCTATCACCATTTTTTTTAGTTCTAACTCTAAGTGGTAATTGTATTTCATCAAAACTTAATCTACAAACATAATTGCTATCTGAATTTATAGAATTAATAATTTCAATCATATAATTATTTGGCAATGTTACTTTTTTATCTAATTTTATATCATATGAAAGATTAAAAGTATAATCAGTTCTAAACTCTAATTTATCATACTTTTTTATAATAATCAAATTATTTGGTAAATAAATTTTAGAATTAGATTTCCTATTATTTATTAAATTTAATATATTATTAACATGAATATCATTTATTAAATTTAAATCTTCATTATATAATTTTTCTAAAATTAAATTTATTATTCTAATTTGAAGTAAATAATCTAATTTTTTAAATTCTAATAAATTTAATGTATTATTTTTATAAATTAATCTTATTATATTTTTAGTTTGCTTTTCTACATAATTATCATAAAGTAGTAATGTTTCACTGAATTTATAAAATTTAGTATGAACATTTTTATTTTCTTTTTTTAACATTGGTAACATATATTTTCTATATCTATTACGTGTATAATTATCATCCATATTTGTTTGATCAATATAAAATTTGATATTATTTTTTTCAAGATAAACTAATATATCATCTTTTGTTACATTAATTAAAGGTCTTATGATTTTATAATTATTCATTTCTACTATTTTTTTAAAGCCACTATAACCTCGTAGTGATGAGCCTCTTACAATTCTCATTAAAATAGTTTCAATTAAATCATCTCCATGATGTGCAGTTAATAAATATTTGGCATTATATTTTTTTATTAATTTATCAAAATATTCATATCTTTTATTTCTAGCTTCACATTCAAAATTATCATTTTTATATTTATCAATTAATAATGTTTCACATATAATTGATTTTTCTTTACAAAAAGTTTCAACATATTTTTGTTCTTCAATTTGTCCATTTCTTCCTGTATTATGATTTACATGCGCACATATAATGTTTATTTTTTTTATTTTTGATAAATCTAGAACTATATTTATCAAAGCCATAGAATCAGGCCCACCCGATACAGCTACTATTAATGTATCATCTTCTTTTAAATATTCTTTTAAAAAATTATATGAATCTTTCATAAAACCACCTACTAATAATTTACCTCAATTTGTATATTAATTCTACCATCTAATTGGTTCAATATTATTTTTAATCAAAAAATTATTTGTTTTTGAAAAAGGTTTACTTCCAAAGAAACCACGATTTGCTGACAATGGCGATGGATGAACACTTTCTAAAATTAAATGATTTTTATTTTTTATTAATACTTTTTTACTTCTAGCATAACTTCCCCATAATATAAATACTAATGGTTCTTTTCTTTCTCCTAATAATTCTATTAATTTATCTGTAAAAATTTCCCATCCTTTATCTTTATGGGAAAGTGGACTATCCTTTACAACTGTCATAATTGAATTTAATAAAAGTACACCTTCATTTGCCCAATCTGTCAAGTCAGTTTTAGTTCTTTCAATTCCCAAATCTGATTTTAATTCTTTAAAAATATTTAATAAAGATGGTGGTGTTTTAACACCTTCTTTTACTGAGAAAGAAAGACCATGTGCCTCCCCTTCTCCATGATACGGATCCTGACCTAATATTACAACTTTTACTTGATCATAATCTGTATAACGTAAAGCATTAAAAATATTTTTATATTCCGGATATATAATCTTTTTTTTATATTCATTTTTTACAAATATTCCTAGATTTCTAAAATATTCTTTTTCCATTTCATGTTTTAAAACTATATCCCATTTTTTATTAATCATAAACTCACCACATACATTATATCATGTTTTTTTCCCAACTTCTATTATATTTTTCCTTAATGATAATAATGCATATATATTAATAATTGCTTCTAAAGAAACCAATAAATCCACAACATTCCATAAAATAGATGAAGAAATAGTACATCCAAAAAATAAAACTAATAAAGTTAAAATTTTTAATAATAATAAATATTTTTTATTTATCTTTTTAAAAAAATATTTTAAACTTGCTTCTCCATCATAATAACCTGTTAAAATTGTTGTAAATGAAAATAATATAATTGAAATAAATACTAAATAATTTCCAACATTACCTAAATGATACTGAAACGCATATTGTGTAATTTCAATGCCATTTATATCCGTTAAAAATAATGTTTTATAAGGACTTGTTAATATAATAATAGCTGTTGATGTACAAATTAATAATGTTGTTATATAAATTCCAATCATTTGAATATATCCTTGACTTTTAGCATCATTTGTTGCCACTGTTGATGATGCTATTGCTCCTGTTCCTAGACCAGCTTCATTTGAAAATATTCCTCTTTGAATTCCAATAATCATAGTTCCTAAAAAACCTGAAAAAAAAGGTTTTAATTTAAAAGCACTTAAAACAATATTTTTAAATATTATAGGAATACTATTTATATTTACGATACATATATAAATAGCAATTAATACATATCCTATAGTCATTATTGGAACAAGTTTTGTTGCTGTTGTTGCAATTTTTTTTACTCCTCCAAATATTATCATTGAGGTAAAAAAAACAATAATAATTCCAACTACATACGAAGGTACATTTATTATTTGATTTATTGATTTATTTATAGTATTAGATTGTATACTTAGAAAACCGCCAACATAACTAAATATAACTAATAAGGCATAAAAGGCACCCAATTTATAATTTTTTAATCCATTTTTTATATAATAACTTGGTCCACCTTTATAAATGTTTTCTTCATCTTTTTCCTTATATAAAATACCTAATACTGTTTCAGCAAAACAATTACTAGCTCCAATAAAGGCAATAAGCCACATCCAAAAAATAGAGCCTATTCCACCAAAATAAATTGCAAAAGCAACTCCTGCAATACTTCCAACTCCAATTCGTCCCGCTAAAACCATCATTAATGTTTGATATGGTTTTATAGATGAATTATTATCTTTTTTTTGTATGCTTGAAAACATTTGTTTTAAATTAAATTGTATTCCTTTTAATTTAAAAGTAAAATATAAACCTGAATATATTATTAAACAAGTTGCTATTGTCCAAAAAATTTTATTAAAAAAAATCAGCATAATATCACCAAAAAACATTTTAAAACAAAATCATGTCTTAAAATGTCTTTTAATGTTTAAAAAGCTTTTTTTGATAAAATTTTTATTCTATTTCCTTCTTTAATTTGTTTTTTGATTTCTTCAATACTATAAATTTCTTTTTCTTGTTTTAACCAATTTTTTACATGCATATAATTTTTCATATACTCTGAAAAACTATGTGCAATTACTGGAATATGTATAACTATATTTAAATTTTCAAATTTTCCTACTTGATTTAATGGTACAATATAACTTTCATTTGAATCAATATTTAAATATAAATTATAATCTCCATTTAAATTATTTTCATAAGTTAAATAATCACTACAATTTTTTTCTATTACGTAAGTTCCACTATAAATTACTAAATTATTTTTTTCCATACAACTAATATTATCTCCTTTTTTTAAATCATATTTATTTTATAAATTATTTGCAATATCAATAAAAATATCTATACTGAGTTGCTCAGCTCTAATAGATAAATCGTATCCATATTTTTTTAATATATTATTTATTTTTTCTAAATCATATTCTTTTAAATTATTTCTTATCGTCTTTCTTTTTTGTTTAAAGGAATCTTTAATTAATTTAAAAAATATTTTTTTATCTTTTACTGTTTTTATATCTGATTTTTTTTTGAATTCAACAACAATACTATCAACATTAGGTTTTGGTATAAATATATTTTTACTTATATCTAGTATTTTTTTTACATCAAAATAATAATTCAAATATACAGATAATGATCCATAATCTTTGCACCCTGGTACTGCTTTAAATCTATCTCCTACTTCTTTTTGAACCATAACTACCATTTTATCAACATCAATTTCATCCTCTATCATTTTTACTATAATAGGAGTTGTTACATAATATGGTAAATTAGCAACTACATATAATTTTTGATAATCATATTTTTTTAATGTTTCTTTTATATTCGATTTTAGAAAATCATTAAAAATAATTTCAACATTATTTTTATCTTTTAATATTTCATTTAATATTGGTTTTAATGATAAATCAATTTCATAACATAATACATTTTTTGCGTAATTACATAATTTATATGTTAATGATCCTGCTCCAGGGCCTATTTCTATTACTAAAGTATCATTGTCTATATTTGCAGCTTTTATAATATTAATAATAACATTTTCATCTATTATAAAGTTTTGTCCATACATTTTTTTTAAATTAAAGTTATATTTATTCAATAAATTTTTCATTTTAACTGGCGAATATTCCATAAAATCACTCCAAATAAAATTATATAGAAAATTTTTTAAAATAGCAAGAAAAAAGATGGTTACCATCCCCATCTTTGTACGCTAAATTTAATATTTTTTCCTGTTAAATTATCATTTCCTGCCATTGCATTTGATGTATAAGCTAAATCCATCCATACATCACCATTAGCCCAAGCTTTTCTCATACTTCCACCTGTATCAAGTACAATACCAATAAATGGTTCCATTCCAGGTTTTGTTACTGTTACAATAGTACCACATTTAAATTTTGAAGTAGCTGCCGCTAAAATTCTAACTTTACCATATTCTGAATCTTCATAATATATTCCATCAGAAACTAAACTATGAATTTTTTTATTTTTTGTTTTGCAAGCTAAATTACCTTTTCCAGAACATCCAACACAATCTGGGCCATAACCTGTAAGTCTTCCAGTATATTCTGCAAGAGGTATATCAATTTTTTCACTTGTAATTATTTTGTTTGTCTTTTGTTCTTTTTTAGTTTGTATCGAAGTAGTTTTATTTTTAGTGTTTTCTATTACAGTTGTTTTTTTATTAATCATTCCTTTTTTATTTGTAATATTTGACACTTGATTTTTATTATCTTCCTTTATTATTACTCTATTTACTGCGTATTTATTATTGTTAACAATTGAATTTTCTTTTATCGTTTCATTTTCGGCATATAAAGTAATATTAAATAACGAAACACATGCTACAAAAATCATTCTTAAAAATTTTAAAATCATTTCGAGCAAATATAAATTCATATTATTCACCTCTTAAGATATAAAAATCATATCATTTTTTTAGCTTTAAGTCAAATTGACTAATAGCATTTGAAGTTGTGATTTTTTCAACTTCTTCTTCACTTATTTGTTTTAATTTTGCTATTTCTTGTGCAACATATTTAACATAGATTGGTTCATTTTGCTTTCCTCTATATGGTTCAGGTGTTAAATATGGGCTGTCTGTCTCTAATAATACATTTTTTAAATCTATTTCTTTTACAATTTCTTTTAATTTTATACTATTTTTAAAAGTTAAAACACCACCTATACCTATTTTAACATTCATTTTAATTAATTCTTTAGCAATTTCTTTACTATAACTAAAACAATGCATTGTTATTTTCAAATCTTTATATTGCTTTATTATATTTAAAGTATCTTCTAATGCATCTCTACTATGTATTACAACAGGCATATTATATTTTCTAGCTAAATCAAGTTGATATTTAAAAACTTGAATTTGGATATTTTTATTTTCTTTACCATAATGATAATCTAATCCTATTTCACCTATTCCAACAACTTTTGGATTATTTAGATTTGATTCAATTATATTCATGTTTTCCTGTGAATAATTTTCTAATTCTGTCGGATGATAACCTATAGTACCATATACATTTTCATATTTATTACATAAATTTATAACATTTAAGGATGATTCTAAATCTGTTCCACTTGTTATCATTATATTATTTTTCATTCTTTTTATTACTTCTTCTAAATTAGAATATTCTTTTGAATCTAAATGGCAATGTGTATCTATTATCAAAAAAATCACCTCAAAAAAAATTATACCATAATATGATATAATTTTCTAACTTTTAAAAGTTATATATAAATATCTAATTGTACTGCCTATTATGAATACTAGATAAAACATATCAAACATATTTCCATCTACTATAAAACTACCTAACACTAATACACCTAATATAGATACAAATGAAAGTACATTTTTTACCTCTTTAGTATCGATAGTTGTCATATCACAAGCGTCCTTTCTATTTTTACACTACCCTTAAAATATAACATACAAAATAATATATGTCCAACGTTTAATTTAATTTTTTATCGACAAATTACAACATTTTACATTTGTTTACAAAAAAAGAAGTATTATTTATTTAATAATTCTTCTAATTTTTCTTCTTTGTTTATTCTACTAAATAATGGCCTAGGATCGTTTAGTTTTATACCATAATCCATTCCTTTAAAATTAATACTTTCAACATACTTATTTTCAGTATTCAATTGATTAAAAATTTCTTGTGCAGTATCTGGTAAAAAGGCTTGTAATAAAACAGCACCACTTCTAATTGCTTCAAGTAAATTATATAGTACAGTTTTTAATCTTTCATTATTTGATTCATCTTTTGCTAGTATCCAAGGAGTTGTTTCATCAATATATTTATTACATCTTCTAAAAATATCAAAAATAATATCCATAGCATCTGCTATTCTTAAATCATTCATTTTTTCATCTACTTTTTTTGGAGCTTCAAAAACTAAATTTTTCAAATCATTATCTATTTCTTCCGGACAAGTTGGTTCATAAACTATACCATCGAAATATTTTTGAGACATCGATATAGTTCTATTAACTAAATTTCCAAGTACATTTGCTAAATCTGAATTAATTCTTTCTATTAAAAGCTCATATGTAAATGTACCATCTTGTGCATATGGAATTTCGTGTAATAAATAATATCTTATAGCATCTACACCAAATTCTTTTACTAAATCATCTGCATAAACAATATTACCTTTTGATTTACTCATTTTATCTTCACCAAATAAAACCCATGGATGACCAAAAATTTGCTTTGGAAGTGGTAAATCAAGAGCCATAAGCATTATAGGCCAATATATTGTATGAAATCTTAAA
The DNA here is from genome assembly GCA_902492995.1 of uncultured Bacillota bacterium. Classification (GTDB taxonomy): domain Bacteria; phylum Bacillota_I; class Bacilli_A; order RF39; family UBA660; genus OMSK01. Next base: position 13,646 of record CABUNR010000026.1, read on the forward strand.
ATATCTTTTCCTATTAAATGAATATCTGCAGGCCAATATTTTTTAAAATCACTACTACTATTAGAGTCAGGATCGTATCCTAGAAATGTTATATAATTACTTAAAGCATCAATCCAAACATAAATAACATGTTTTGAATCAAATGATACTGGAATTCCCCAATTAAAAGAAGTTCTAGATATACATAAATCTTGTAATCCTGGTTTTATAAAATTATTTACTATTTCATTTTTTCTACTCTCAGGTTTTATAAAATCAGGATGAGATTCTATATATTCTTCAAGTCTTTTACTATAATTACTCAATTTTAAGAAATAAGCTTCTTCACTTGCAGCTTTTACTTCTCTACCACAATCTGGACATTTTCCATCAATTAATTGTGACTCTGTAAAAAACGATTCACATGGTGTACAATACAATCCTTCATATTTTCCTTTATATATATCACCTTGATCATACAATTTTTTAAATATTTTACTTACAATTTCTTCATGATTTGGATTTGTAGTTCTGATAAATTTATCATAACTTGTATTCATAGAATCCCAAATATTTCTAACTTCTAGAGAAATATTATCAACATATTCTTGAGGATTTATTCCCTGTTCTTTTGCTTTTTCCTCTATTTTTTGTCCATGTTCATCTGTTCCGGTTTGAAAATAAACATCATAACCCATTAATCTTTTATAACGCGCTATTGCATCTGCCAAAACTATCTCATATGTATTTCCTATATGTGGTTTAGCTGAAGCATATGCTATTGCTGTTGAAATATAAAAACTTTTTTCCATATTTTTTCCTCCTAATAATCGCTTGTTCTTTCTATATATTTTTCTTCTTCATTATCTGTTACTAAATATTTAACAAATAATCCTTGACATATATAATCGCCTTTTTTTACAACATAATCATTTATACCCTCATTTTTTAAAGATAAATATATATGACCTTCGTTATTTAAATTATTATAGTAATCTTTATCTATTACACCAACTTGATTACAAAGTCTAACATTATATTTAAATCCCATACTGCTTCTTACTATTAATAATAATACTTCATCATCAAACATATTTACCTTTATACCTGTTGGAATTTTTTTAATTTCGCCTGGTTTTATAATAAAATCTTCTAATGATTCAAAATCATATCCAGCTGCATGTTTTGTTTCTCTTATTGGTATATTATATGAATTATATAATTCAATATCATCTTTTATATCTTTTTTAAATCTTTCAAAACTTATTTTTTCAAAATATCTATTCATAATTCCTCCATAAAAAAATTACACCCAACTTAAGGGCGTAATTACGCGGTACCACCTTATTCATAACATATAGTTACCTCAAACATTTAACGCATGTTTACGTCTTAATTTACATATCAATTAAGCAGTTCAAGAGCCATTCGAAATATAATTAATTTATCTAGCTTTCACCAACGCTAAACTCTCTTTAAAACAATTATATTTTTCTTTCCATCAAAACCTTTTTTATAAATACATTTTATCATACAATAAATTATTCTTCAAGATATTTTGATAAAAAATTAGATACAGTATTAAATAAATTAATATTATTATTTATATCTTTGTCACCAAAAAAAATTATTAATCCATTAATATCACCATTTACATTTATTAAATTAATTTTATAATTACCACTTATTTCTAAATTTTCTGTTACATTTATTAAATTATTACTTTCTATATTTTTTTTATTTTTAATAATATTAATTAAATCATTACTTATTTCTTTTCCTAAAACATTTTTTTTATTTATTCCAGAAACAGCAATAATATTACTAGTATCTGTTACAACAATATTAAATTTACAACTTGTATATATTGAATCAATTAAAATTTGAATAAAATCTTCTATATTTTTTACAGCTGAATATTTTTTTAAAATTATATTATCGTCAGAAATATATATTTCAATATTTTCTCCGTTATTTATTTTCATTTGTTTTCTTATTTCTTTTGGAATAACAATTCTACCTAATTCATCAATTCTTCTAATTATTCCAGTTTCTTTCATATTTTACCTCACTCTCTAAAAATATTTTGGTTAAATATGTAAATATTATACATATTAGAAAGTGTAAAATTTTATGTAAATAATAAATTTTTTATTTTTCTATAATTGACTAAAAAAAATATGTGATATAAAATTAAATTAGTTTTAAGAAAGAAGGTATAATATGATAAGAAGAGACGATTCAATGAGATCATTTAGATTAGAAAAAGCAAAAAATCCAGTTGGAAGACCTGCAACAAAAAGAGATTTTAGACTTTGTGATGATGTTAAATCATTTAAACTATGTAAATAAAAAGTAGATATTAGATTATAATACCTTTAAAGTTCACACTAAATAAAAAGAACCAAAATGTGGTAAAA
>CABUNR010000027.1:0-14875 GCA_902492995.1 uncultured Bacillota bacterium
AACAATTACATTGTATCAAACTTATGTCTTTTTATTAAATAAAAATAGTGTAGTGGTTTACACTCACCAACACTATTTATAATACAACCAAAAAAGTTAAGAAATCTTAACTTTTTATTTTATCATTTTAGCATGAATAACTAATCTATTTTTTGAATCTTTATAACAAGTTGATAAGGTAAGAATTTTATCATCCAATGAAACATCAACATTAAAATTATATTTACTTCTTTTTTTAATCATATCTATAAAAGAAATAAATGATTCATCAGAAAAATTAATATTTAAATAATCATTTGTATTTGGTATAACATATATAGAAAATATTTGCCATTTAATATTTTTATTTTCAATATTAAAAGTTATAATCTGATTGTTTTTATTTGTGTACCAATTTTTATTTAAAACTTTATGAAGAGAGCCAAACATAACATAATAATTTCCAGAATGACCATATATAATAGTATTTTTATCTAAATTATTAGAATTATTTCTATAATCCATAAATATCCATCCATTTGGATTTTTAGAACCATCAAAACTTTTATTTAGATAAGTATCATTATTATCTGATTTAACAACAGGATAATTAATCGTTGTATTATTTATAGAAAGCCATCCAACTGTATCTTTGTTTATTTTTTTAAGCTCTTTAATAGCTTTATTATAATTTTTAAAATAAGCACTTTGTTGTTTAGGCTTTTCAGTTTTGATATCATTATTTACTTCTATTTGTTTTTCTTGATTAATATTTTTATTATTTTCATCAATTGATTCAATAATATTATTAATTTTATTAGTTTCATCTTTTGTTTTATTTGTATGATTTTTGCTTATAAAATAAAATAGAGTATATATTAGTAATGATAGTATAATAATAGAAATTAAAATAATTTTAAATAAACTTAAATTAAATTCTTTAAAAATATTATTTTTTATATATTTGTCTTCATATTTAATTTTTAAAACAATTTTTTTATTCTTAATAATTTTACTATTATTTTTTCTTATTAAATTCATTTTTGATAAAATTTCTTTAATATTTGAGTCATTTTCAAGTATTTCAATAACAATATTTTTTTTACTAGTATTATTAATAACTTTTAAAATATTACAAATATTATCAAAATTAAAACATTTTATATATATCTTTTTTAAGAATTTATTAATTTTTAAAAATTGCTCTAATGTATTTAAATCACTTTTTTTAAGCAATTTATCAATTGTTATTTCCGTTTTATAATATATGTCAGAATATGTATTAATATTATTTAAACGATATAAATAATTATCAGAACAATACTTTTTTCTAGTTAATATTTTTATTTTTCTAGATAAATTAAGTCTTTCAAAAGTTATCTCATTTATATCATAACAACTAATTATTTTAATGTTTTTGTTATTTAAAATATAACTAAATATTTCAATATCGATTTTTTTCTTTTGATTAATATATATATAATTAAAATTAGGAATATTCATAATTAACTTAAAAACTATAGAATTAATATTTGCTTTATCTAAATATACTTTATCAATATTATCTTTTATAACTTTATTTTTAATATAATTAAAGATAAAATTGTAGTTTTCAAAAATAAAAGTATCACTTAAAACAATTTCATCTAAATCAAGTATATTAGTTCTAGAAAGTTCATCAATTTTATAATCGTTATAATCGAAAAATTGAATTGAATGATCTTCAAATCTTATTAGTATTTTCATAAATACCACATCCTACTATTAATATAATAACATAAAATAAAAAAAATAAACAATGCATATTGTGTCAAAAAATGTAAAAAATAAAAATATAATAGTTAATTAGATTGACAATTATTTTTATAGATTGTTATAATCGTATTAAAGGTAAGGAGTGATAAAATGAAAAAATTAATGAAAAAAGTATCGTTATTATCAATGGGAATGTTATTTTTATTAGTGAACTTTAATGTAAAGGCATATACACAAGATATTGAACCAAATAGAAGTATAGTATTTAATGAATATTTAGTAAATTATGAACAAAATTATATAACTTTAAAAAATGAATTAAAAGATAAAAATGCAGTTGTAAATCAACAATATATTAAATTAACACAAAGTGAATTTAATAGTATTAGAGACGCTGTAAATAATTTAAACAAATATGTTACAGAAGCAAATACAACAATAGATGCAAATAATAAAGAATTAACTAGTCTACAAGCAGAAGTTAATGCCTTAAAGCAAAAAGCTGAAGCAGCAGGAGCAACACAAGAAGTAAAAGATGAATATGCATCAATATTGAAACAATACAATGAAAAAGTAGCTGAAGCTAATAAATATAAAACAGATGCAGATAGTAAAGCAAACTCTTTAAATGCAAGTCTAAAAGCATTAATTCCATCATATAAAGATAATAATTGGAAAAAATTGAATTTATCTATGGAAGAATCAACTGGAAACAAGTATGCTGTTGATTATATTAATGAAGAATATGTTCTATCTTGGGTTAAAGTAACATTAAATGGAAAAGATTATTATAACTACATGGTTTATTGTGAAAAAGAAACAAAAAAAGTATGTAAAATAGAAAATGGAAAATATTATAATAAAAGTGGTGTAGAAGTAACAAAAGAAGAATATGAAAACGATTGTGAAACAAAAAAAGTATGTAAAATGGAAAATGGAAAATATTACAATAAAAGTGGTGTAGAAGTATCAGAAGAAGATTATAGAATAGATTGTGAAACAAAAAATATTTGTAAAATAGAAAATAATACTTATTATAATAAAGATGGAAATGTGGTAACAAAAGAAGAATATGAAAAATCATGTTTACCAGATAACCCAAAAACAGGTTTAAATGTAAATTACCTATATGCTGTTCTAATTCCATTAGTAGCACTTTCAAGCTATGTTGTAGTTAAAAAAGCAAGAAAATTCAGTAGATAATTAAAAATTTAAATTAAAAGAAATCAGTTTATCTGATTTTTTTTTGTAAAATAAATAAAATTATTTCACTTAATAATAATTTAATGGTATAATTGAAATGGTGATTATATGTTTACATATCAAGATATCAAAATTAATTACATTAGATATGGTAGTGGAAAAGATACAATCGTATTATTACATGGTTGGGGACAAAATATAGAAATGATGAAAATGGTTTCAGATCCATTTAGCTCTGACTATGATATAGTAATTATAGATTTACCTGGTCATGGTAAAAGTGAAGAGCCAAAAAAAGTACTTACATTATATGATTTTGTAGATTGTGTAAAAAGTTTGTTAGATAGTTTAAATATACAAAATCCAATTTTAATTGGGCACTCATTTGGTGGAAAAATAAGTCTTCTTTATGCATCAATGTATGATGTAAAAAAATTAGTTTTATTTGGTAGTCCATTTAAAAAAGAAATAACAAAAATATCTTTAAAAACAAAAATGCTTAAAAGTGCAAAAAAAATACCTGGAATAAATAAGTTAGAAAATTTTGCAAAAAAACATATGGGTTCAACAGACTACAGAAATGCAAGTCCAATTATGAGAGAAATTTTAGTAGAACATGTAAATTTAGATATAACAGAAAATGTAAAAAAAATAAAATGTCCTACACTAATTATATGGGGAACATTAGATGATGCAGTTCCACTAGAAAGAGCATATGAACTTGAAAAATTAATTAAAGATTCAGGTGTTGTTGTATATGAAAATTGCACACACTATGCATATTTAGAAAGACTTGGACAAACTATTAGTGTCTTAAAAAGTTTTTTAGGTTAGGAGGAATTTATGTTAATAAAATTTTTAGTATCATTAATACCAGTTATTCCATATATTTGTTTAAAAAGTAAAAAATCATTACATATGTTGCAACAGAATTGGTATAATGATGGAAACCGTTATTTAAAATGGATAAATCATAATAAAAATAAAGTATTTAAAAATATAGATATATTATTTATTATATTTGTAATTGGAGCATTTATAGATAAAATTATGATAATGACTTTATTTATAGTATTTTATGTAATAATATCATTGATTTATTTAAAAAAAATAAAAAAAGAAAATATAATAAAACCATTAGTATATACAAAAAGGGTAAAAAGACTTATTGTATCAATATCATTAATACATATAATAATAGTATTAATTATGAGTATACTATTTAATGAAAAATTATTATATATTTATTACTTAATAATAGGAATAGTAATATATTTAAATTATTATATTATTTATCTTGCCAATATAATAAATAAACCAGTTGAAAAAATGATAAATAATGGATTTAAGAAAAAGGCTATAAAAAAATTAAATAGTATGAATAATATGAAAGTTGTTGGCATAACAGGAAGTTATGGTAAAACTAGTAGTAAAAATATTTTGAATGATATTTTAAACGTTAAATTTAATTCTTTTCCAACTCCTAAAAACTTTAATACACCAGTTGGTCTTATAATAACAATAAATAATTATTTGGATAAATTTAATGATTTATTTATAGCTGAAATGGGAGCATTTAAAAGAGGAGAAATAAAAGAATTATGTGATTTAGTACATCCAACATATGGAATATTAACAAAAATAGGTGTAGCACACTTAGAAAGTTTTGGTTCACAAGAAAATATTCAAAAAGGTAAATTTGAACTTATAGAATCACTTCCAAGTGATGGAATAGGAGTATTAAATTTTGATGATCCACTACAAGTAAGCTATAAATTAAAAAACAATTGTAAAATAGTTACAGTAGGAATTGATAATAAAGATGTAGATTTTAGAGCTTTAAATATTAAACTTAATAGTAATGGAACAACATTCGATTTAAAAATAAAAGGCGACAAAAATGAATATAAATTTGAAACAAAATTACTTGGAAAAGCAAATGTATATAATATATTACAAGCAGTCGCACTAGGATATAATTTAGGAATAAGTATAGAGCAATTAAAAATTGGTGTAAAAAAAGTAAAACCAGTAGAACATAGATTGGAACTTAAAAAAGTTGGAAATCTTAACATAATAGATGATGCCTATAATGCAAATCCAGATGGAACTAAAATGGCATTAGATGTATTAAATAACATGCCTGGCAAGAGAATATCAATATCATCGGGAATGATAGAACTTGGAGAAAAGTCATATGAACTTAATAAAGAGTTAGGAATATATATGGCAGATAAAACAGATGAAGTAATATTATTGGAAAATGAACTTATTAAACCAATTAAAGAAGGCTTAAAAGAAAAAAAATACAAAAAAGAAAATATAATAATTGTAAAAAATATAGAAGAAGCTCTTGAAATAATAAGAAGAGAAACAGAAGATACTTATATATTAATTCAAAGTGATCTTCCAGATATATTTAATTAGTAGTAGAAAGAAGGATAATATGAAAATAAAAGTAGGAGTAATTTACGGAGGAAATTCTGTAGAACATGAAGTAAGTATAATAACAGCTGTACAAGCTATGAGTTTTATGGATCAAGAAAAATATGATATAGTACCAATCTATATAACAAAAGATAGAACTTGGTATACTGGAAAAATGTTAATGGATATGGAAGTATATAAAGACTTTGATTCATTAAAAAAATATGCAAAAAGAGTTTGTCTAACAAATATAGATGGTGAATTCTGTTTGCAAGCAACAAAAGGATTATTTAGAAAAATAGTAGATAAAATAGATATTGCATTTCCAATTGTACATGGAAAAGGTGTAGAAGATGGTTCATTAGAAGGATATTTAGAAAGCATTGGAATTCCAACCGTTGGGCCATCAATTTTAGGAGCAGCATTAGGTCAAGACAAAATTGTAATGAAACAAGTTTTAGATAGTTATAAAATTCCTAATCCAGAATATACATGGTTCTATGATTTTGAGTACCAAAATAATCAAGAAGAAATAATTACCAAAATAGAAAAACTAAAATATCCAGTAATTATAAAACCAGCACGATTAGGTAGTAGTGTAGGAATTAAAATAGCAAAAACAAAAGAAGAATTAAAAGAATCTATAGAAGATGCTATTAAATACGATAATAAAATATTAGTAGAAAAAGTTATAAAAGATTTAAAAGAAGTAAACTGTGCTGTATTAGGTAATAGTGAATATCAAGAAACAAGTTTAATCGCACTAATGAAAACAAAAAATGAATTTTTAACATATGAAGATAAATATTTAAGTGGTGGAAAAGGAAAAAAAGGTATCAAAGGCGTTAAAGGTGGAAATATGTCTACTAGCGAATTTGATATACCTGCTAAAATAAGCCAAGAATTAGAAGATGAAGTAAAAGATTTAGCTAAAAAAACATTTAGAGCTTTAGATTTAAGTGGAGTCGCAAGAATTGACTTTTTAATAGATAATAAATCAAACAAGATATACGTTAATGAACCAAATACAATACCAGGAAGCTTATCATTTTATTTATTTAAACCAGCTGGAAAAGAATATAAAACATTATTAGATGAAATGATAACAATGTCTATAAAAAAATATAAAGAAGAAAGTAAAAAAATATCTTCATTTGAATCAAATATATTAAGCACATATAATGGTTCAAAAGGTGTTAAAGGAAAAATATAATGAAAGAACATAAAGTTCTTTTTTCTATTTAATAATTAGTTGTTTTTTTAATATATAAATGATATAATATCACATAAATTTGAGGTGATTTTATGAATCAAAGCTATATGTATGCAAATGGAAATATCCATGTATTAACAAATAAAGATAAAAAAGTAATTGATTATAATGATAATTTTAAAGAGCAATTAAAAATAGAAAATAATATAGAAAAAATAGAAACATTAATAGAAAGAAATAATACTAGAATAGAAGAACTTGAAAAAATATTAGAGTATAATTTTTATAATTATGGAATTAAATTAAATACAAATTTTATAATAGGATATGGAATTCCAGCATTTATAGATTTGTTTTCAAAAATAAAAATAGAAAACATAGGAAAAACATCATTTTGTTTATCACTTTTATTTGTACTATTTAGAGTAACTAAAGATAATGAATTAATAAATAAATATAAATCATATTTATTAGAATATAAAGCAAGGGTAAAATGCAAAGATAAATTTGAAAAAAAATATATAGAAGAAAAAACAAAGTATGAAAAATTAATAAAAAATAAAAAAGAAAATGAACAAGACTATATAAAAAATAAACTCAAATTAATAAATATATATGATAAAAATCAAATGGAATATCTAAATGAATATTTTTCAGTATTGATATTTTTTGAAGCATATAAAAAAGATATAATAAAAGAATATAAAAAAACTAAATCATATTATCAAAAATCATTTAATAAAATTGAATTAGATATATTAAAACAAGAAATAATAAAAGAAATGGAGAAAAAAGATGCTAAAGGTAAACAAAAAAGGAAGCTTAATTGTAATATCAGGTCCTAGTGGTGCTGGTAAAGACACAGTAGTAAATAAACTAAAAGAAATAAATAACAATATATGGGTTTCAATATCATGTACATCTAGATTACCAAGAAAAAATGAAGAAGAAGGAAAAGATTATTTCTTTTTAACAAAAGAAAAATTTATGGAAAAAATAAATAAAGGAGAATTTTTAGAATACGCAATTTATAATGATAATTATTATGGAACACCAATTGATAAAATAACAGAAAAATTAAATAATGGAATAGATGTAATATTAGTAATAGAAGTACAAGGAGCATTATATGTAAAACAACATATAAAAGATGCAATATTTATATTTATAATGCCACCTAGTATGAAAGAACTAAAAAATAGATTAATTAAAAGAAATACTGATTCAAAAGAAAAAATACTAGAAAGATTTAAAATTGCTTATAATGAAATAAATGAAATGACAAAATATAATTATGTCGTTGTAAATGATGAAATAGATACATCTGCAAATAAAGTAAATTCGATTATAATAAGTGAAAAATGTAGAGTAGATAGAATAGAAGAAGTATACTTAAATAATAAAGAAGAAATGATGCATGAAATATTAATAGATAAAGAATTTATAAATGAATAAAACATAATTTATGTTTTTTTTAATTTATGATATAATAAGCTAGGTGATAAAATGAAAAAAATACTTACTACAAGTTTTATTTGTATTTTAATAGATCAAATAATAAAAATAATAATTACAACGAATTTAAAATTTACAGAAAGTATAAATGTAATAAAGAATTTTTTTAGAATAACATATTTACAAAATAATGGAGCTGCATTTTCTATATTAAGTGGAAATAGAATTTTTTTGATACTAATAACTTTAATTGCTCTTTTAATAATATATATTTTTTTAATAAAAAATAAAAATATAAATAAAATAGAGACAATATGTTATGGAACACTTATAGGTGGAATAATTGGAAATTTAATAGATAGAGTAAGACTTGGATATGTTATAGATTATTTAGATTTTAATATTATAAACTATAATTATCCAGTATTTAATTTTGCTGATATATGTATAGTAGTAAGTGCTATTTTATTATTAATAATAAGTATAAAAGAGGTAAAACATGGAAATTAAAGTAGAAGAAAATGATATAAGAATAGATAGTTATTTAGTAAAAAAATTAGATTATAGTAGAAGTAAAATAGAAAAATTAATAAAAAATAAAGATATATTAGTAAACAATAAAGAAATAAAAAAAAGCTATATTTTAAAAGAAAATGATATAATAAAAGTTAATGAAATAGAAGAAGAAATTATAGAAGTTACACCAGAAAAAATGGATTTAGATATAGTATATGAAGATGATGATGTAATAGTTGTAAACAAAAAAAATGGTGTAGTAGTACATCCTGGAGCTGGAAATAAAAACCATACACTTGTAAATGGATTAATGTATCATTCTAAACTAAGCAGTATAAATGGTGAATTTAGACCAGGTATAGTTCATAGAATAGATGCATACACAACAGGCCTTTTAATGGTCGCAAAAAATGATAAAGCTCATATTAGTTTAGCTAAACAACTAGAAGAAAAAACTACACATAGAAAATATGTAGCTTTGGTTTGGGGTGTAATTAACACTGATACAGGAACAATAATGGCTCCAATTGGAAGAGATAAAACAGATAGAAAAAAAATGTGCGTTACAGATATTAATGCAAAAGATGCCGTAACACATTTTAAAGTATTAGAAAGATTTAAAAATACAACTTTAATAGAACTTGAATTAGAAACAGGAAGAACACACCAAATAAGAGTTCATATGAATTATATAGGATATCCTATAGTAAATGATCCAGTATATGGAAAGAGAAAATTAATAGATAACACTGGACAATGCTTACATGCTAAGGAACTAGGATTTGTTCATCCAACAACAGGTGAATATATGGAATTTGATAGTGAACTTCCAGAATGCTTTATAAATATATTAAATAAATTTAAAGATTAATAAAATAGATAGTTAGACTTAATATAAAAGCATAAATTAAAAAGATAATATAAGGTATTAAAAATCTAGAAGCTTTCTTATCTATTTCTTTGGTTTCGTAATATAAAAATAAAGAAGTAATAAGAGTAAGTAAAACATCTATAAAAGCTAAAAAATTATTTTTAAAACAGAAAAAGATAATAGTAAATAATTGATTAAAAATATAATTATAAAATAAATCCTTTTTATATTCTTTTAAATTATAAAAATTACTTTCACTAATCTTAAAAATACTTATAGTAATTAAAACATATAAAATAGTCCAAGCTATACCAAATAAAGGCTTAGAAATAGTAAAAAAAGGGGTATTTATAGAATCAAAATAACTATAATCACGACATATTAAACTAGGTAAAAACCAAAATAATAAAAATAATAAAAATTTTAATATTTTTTTAATCATAAAATCACCTTTACATATTATATTAAAAATATTAAAATATTATTACATAAGGAGGAAATATGGAAGAATTTGTAATAAATAAAAATGATGAACTTGTAATGAAATTATTGCATTATTTTATAACAGAAAAAAATTATAATCCTATTGTACTTCATGGAGCAAAAGATGAAATATGGTTAGAAAATATGGATACAGATTCATATGAAATAGTAAGAATAGTAACTAATTATATTCATAATGATGAACAATTAAACTTTGATTTATTTAGAACAAAACAAATAACAAAAAGTATAAAAAAGAAAACGTTATCACTAAATATGGATGTATTAAGTATATTTGTCAATTTAGGAGATACAGTTAATATAAATAATGTAAATATAAATCATATAGATTGTGCTAGTATAAAAAATATAAAAGATTTAAAAAAATATGATTTTATTATAAATAACTATCCTGAAATAACTAAAGATACGAATTTTAAAGAAAAAGGTATGAATTTATTTATGAAAATAACAAGTGATATAAATAAAAAAAATGAAGAAGAAAATGTAAAAGCAAATGATATTTTCAAAAAGAAAAAACCAATTATTACATATTCACTTATTTTTATAAATATATTAGTATTTATACTTATGTATATATTAGGAAATGGTAGTTATGATGTAAGTACTTTATTAAATTTTGGAGCACTTAACTCTACATTAGTAAAAAATGGAGAAATATATAGATTACTTACATGTTCATTTATTCATATAGGATTAATTCATTTATTTTTTAATATGTATGCTTTATATATAATAGGTCCACAACTTGAAAGTTTTTATGGGAAAATAAAATTTTTAATAATATATCTTTTTAGTGCCATTATAGGAAGTTTATTTTCTTCTATATTTACAACAGGAGTATCTGCAGGAGCAAGTGGTGCTATATTTGGATTATTCGGTTCATTATTATACTTTGGATATCATTATAGAGTATATTTAGGAAATGTTATAAGGTCACAAATAATACCATTACTATTATTTAATTTTATACTTGGCTTTATGTTAAAAGGAATAGATATATCTGCTCACATCGGAGGATTAGTAGGCGGAATTATTATATCTATGGCACTTGGAGTTAAATATAAATCAAGTAAAAGTGAAAAAATAAACGGAGTAATTATATCACTAATATTTACTGTATTCTTATTTTATTTACTTTTTAGATAAAGACATTAAGTCTTTTTTCTTTACACAAATTATAAAAAATGATATACTAAATTTGGTTTTAAGGAAGATTAGTATGAGAAAAAAAATATTTGTTACAATTTTAAGTTTATTATATACATTATTTATTATTATAGGAAATTCCTTTTTAATTTCTAATAGTTTTAAATATATAAAAAATAATATATTATTAAATATATTTATGTTTATAATTATCTTTTTAATTATATATATAATAATAAATTATTTATTTACAAAAATAGAAAATAAAAAATTCAAAAAATTTAAAATATTTAATAAATTAAAAGAAACAAAAATATATAATGTATTTAAAAAACATCCTTTTTTAACAAGTTTAATTATAATTATAATATGTTGGTTACCATATATAATAGCCTTTTATCCTGCTATTTTATCACCGGATCCAACCTTTCAAATAAAACAATATTTTAATATACCAAATAAATATTCAACATATGTAATACTAAAAGATAAAAATGTATTAATAACAAATCATCATCCTGTTATACATACACTACTTTTAGGAACATGTGTAAAAATAGGTACAATAATTAATAATGTAAATTTAGGTTTTTTTATTTATAGTATTATTCAAATACTTGTTTTAGCATCAACCCTAGCTTATACGATTAAATTTCTAAATGATATAAAAATAAGTAAAAAATATCAAGCTTTAGCACTTATAATATATTCATTAGTACCAATATTTCCATTTTATTCTATGAGTGCTGTTAAAGACGTAATCTTTGGAAGCTTAATAATTTTATATATAATAAGAGTGTATAAATTTATAAAATGTGATAATATTACGATAAAAGAAATATTTTCTACTTTATTATTATTAATACTTATTGTATTATTTAGAAATAATGGAATACATGTAATATTACTATCATTCCCATTTTTAATATTTATAGTAAAAAATAAAAATAATAAATTAAAAATAATAACGATATTTTTGAGTTTACTTGTATTTAATTATACTTATAATAATGTGATATTAAATTATTTTAAAATAACACCAACAAGTGTTAGAGAAATGCTTTCAATACCATTTCAACAAACCGCAAGATATGTAAAAGAACATGATAAAGATGTAACTATTAAAGAGAAAAAAGTTATAGATAAAATATTAAATTACGATACATTAGCAACTAGATATAAACCTGATATATCAGATCCTGTAAAAAATGAATTTAATAGATATTATAAAAAAGAAGATTTAAATAATTATTTTAGAGTATGGTTTAAAGAATTAATGAAACATCCTATAACTTATATAGAAGCAACAATAAATAATACTTATGGATACTTTTATCCACCTAAAACAAGATGGTTTATTTACTATAAATATTATGATAAAATAACAGAAGATCATTTTGATTATCATTATAATAAATTAAAAAATACAAGAAAAGTATTATCTAGTTATGGAAGAGTTTTCCCATATATACCTCTAGTAGGTTTAATTGTTAATATAGCATTTAATGTATGGATATTAATATTTATGTTTATGTATTTATTATATATAAAAAAATATAAGGAATTAGTATATTTATTTCCATCATTTATACTAATATTAGTATGTATTGCATCACCTGTTAACGCATACTTTAGATATGCACTTCCATATGTATTTGCTCTTATGTTAAATTTAGGAATATTTATAAAAGAAGGTGTTTTAAATGAAAGATAAAATTGCAGTTTTAATTCCTTGCTATAATGAGGAAGTTACAATAGAAAAAGTAGTAAAAGATTATAAAAAAGCATTAAAAGATGCAACAATATATGTATATGATAACAATTCAACTGATAAAACAGCAGATATAGCTAAAAAAGCAGGAGCTATAGTAAGACATGAATATAGACAAGGTAAAGGAAATGTTATTAGAACAATGTTTAGAGAAATAAATGCTGATTGTTATTTAATGATTGATGGTGATGATACATATTCAGCAGAAAATGCCAAGGAAATGTGTGATTTAATTTTAGAAAAAAAAGCTGATATGGTAATAGGAGATAGATTATCAAGTACTTATTTTATAGAAAATAAAAGGCCATTTCACAACTTTGGTAATAAATTAGTTAGAAACTTAATTAATTTTCTATTTAAAAGTAAAGTAAAAGATATTATGACAGGATATAGAGCATTTAGTTACGATTTTGTAAAAACATTCCCAGTTTTATCAAAGGGATTTGAAATAGAAACAGAGATGACTATTCATTCATTAGATAAAAATTTCTTACTTAAAGAAATACCAATTAACTATAAAGATAGACCAGAAGGTAGTGTATCTAAATTAAATACATATAAAGATGGATTTAGAGTATTAAAAACAATAGCAAGACTATTTAAAGAATATAGACCTATGTTTTTCTTTAGTATTATTTCATTTATATTCTTTATTATATCATTAATATTTGGAGTACCTGTATTTATTGATTATTTTAATACAGGGTTAGTTCCAAGATTTCCAACTCTTATATTTTCTGGGTTCTTATTAACTATTTCTTTATTATTATTAGTATGTGGAATAATATTAGATGTTGTTGTAAAAAAACATAGAGAATTATTTGAACTTAATTTAATAAGGATTAAAAATGAAAATAATTAAACAATTATTTAGATTTGGTATAGTAGGTGCAATTTGTTTTTTAATAGATTATTCAATACTTTATATATGTACAGATATATTTAAAATTTATTATTTAATTTCTTCTATTATCTCTTTTTCAATATCAACAATATTTAATTATATTTTAAGTATTAAATTTGTATTTACTATAAAAGAAGATAGAAATAAAAATAAAGATTTTATAAATTTTATAGTATTTAGTGTTATAGGATTAATATTAAATCAAATAATTATGTGGATAGGAGTAGACGTAATAAATATATATTATATGATTACTAAAGTAATATCTACATGCATAGTTATGTGCTTTAATTATATAACAAGAAAAATATTCTTAGAAAAATAAGAATATTTTTAAATTTATAAACGAAAATAATGTTAAAAAAATAATTATTATGATATAATGTATTAGTAGTTTGAGGTGACTTAAATGGAAAATTTATACGATAGTTATAATTCTATTGTAAAAGATATATTAGAAAATGAAGAATTTAATAAGTTAAAATATATAGAACATCATGGAATAACAAGATATGAACATTCATTTAAAGTTTCTTATATTTCATATTTAATTGCACGTAATTTGCATTTTAAAAAAGAAGAAGTAGCAAGAGCAGGATTATTACATGATTTCTTTATTAGCAGTGATGATAGAACAATAAAAGAAAAAACTTTATCAACATTTACTCATCCTAAAAAAGCATTAGAAAATGCTAATAAAAATTTTAAATTATCGAAAAGAGAACAAAATATAATTAAATCTCATATGTTTCCTCTTTATATAACAATGCCAAGATATAAAGAAAGTGTGTTAGTTAGTTTAGTTGATAAAATAGTAGCTTTATTTGAGTTTTCAGCAAAATTTAAATCAAAATTTAAATATGCATCTAATTTGTATATATTAATTTTATTTGGAATATTAAAATAGTTATATTCTAAATAGATGTCCTCGTAGCATAATAGGATAATGCAATCGCCTCCTAAGCGATAGACTGGGTGTTCGATTCACCCCGGGGACGCCATATAAATATAAAGGTTCTTTGTCAAATAGTGTTGGTGGACAATAAATTTGATAAATGAATTGTGAATATGGAGGATGATGAAAAATCATCCTTTTATAATGCCTTTAATTAAGAAAATACGAGATAT
>CABUNR010000028.1:0-14381 GCA_902492995.1 uncultured Bacillota bacterium
TTTTTTGTACATTTTTATTTTCAACTTTTTGTACATTTTTATATTGACTTTAACAAGCAACTTACTACTACGATGATAAAGTAATGTTCTTTAATGATTATCAAAATAGAAATATCGTAAGAATATTTCCAATAGAAGATTATAAAAAGATGGATAAAATAGATAGAATACAATTAGGAGTTATCTATATTGGTAATGGTGAAAAATGTTTACTAGATAATAAAGAAGAAGTATTTACTACTATTCCAGAAAAAACTAATTGTAGAGTTTATGAATTAGATGAAGAAACTAAAAAGAAAAAATTAGAATCAATTGAAAAAGCAAAACAAATGAGAGAAGAAATTTTAAAAAGAAATGATAATGTTAGTCAAGAACAACGATAGTTGCTTGTGAAATTCTTGACTAACAAAAATATAAATAATAATGGAACAATATCAAAACAAAATCACTTTTTCGTTTTGATGTTACCTATCATATAAAAAAGTTTTTGTTTACTTTTTCTAAAAAAGTAATAACAAACGAACACGTTTTGTTGAACTCTGTTCAATGAAAGTGGGAAAAGTTTGTTTAAATAAATTATGAAAATAATCTTAGTTATTTGAATAATTTACATAGATAAAATAAAAAGCAATGCTTTCTATTTTATCAATACTTTATGTAGTTTTAATGCCATAAGGATTATTACGAAATAAAGTATAAACGGTTTCTAAGGTGGTAAACCTTAGCTTCCATATCTTGTCTCTGACAAGATATATAGGAAGTTATGAATAATGACAAAGCCACTTTCGTGCCATTTTCAATATTCATAATTTAGGAGGTGTAAAAGTATGGAATTATCTTATTCACTACATTTAGGTAATGATAAAAACAAATCTATTAAAGCAAGGCAAGAAGCAAAGAATACTCCATCAGGTACTACATCAAAGAACAATAACGCTATTCAGAATGTTAAGCAACTTGGAAAAGTTAATCATCATAATCTAAGACAATACGATAATAATCAAGAATTAATTAAAACTATTAAAGGTTCAAATGATATTGTTAAAGATGTTAAAGATTTATATCTAGAATTATTTGAGGAAGCAAGAATTGAATACAATAATAAACAAACTAGAGATGATAGAACTATTGATAACTACTTTAATAAGATTGCAAATGATACAAAGCATGATCTTGCTTGTGAAATTGTTATTGAACTTGGAAATATGGAATATTGGGATGATAAAAATTTAGAATATAAATATCAAATGACTGGGGTTTTTGAACAACAACTTGAAGATTTAAAACATATAGTCCCAGACTTTTATATAGCAAATGCTACTATTCATTTTGATGAACATTCTCCTCATATGCATATAGTCGGAGTTCCAGTTAAAGAAAATTGTAAAACTGGTTTATCAAGACAAGTTGGTAAAACATCTATTTTTACAAAAGAATCATTAGTAGTTATTCAAGATAAAATGAGAGAAAGATGTATTAATGAATTTAATATTGCCTATGGTTTAGATTCCAAACTTAAAGAAAAAGAAAAAGGTAAAAACAGAGATATTACATCATACGAAAGAAAACTCTTTAATGAAAGAGTAAAAGGTCTTAAACAAGAAATATCTAATCTTGAAAATAAAGTGTCTGATTTAGAAGATAATAAAGAAACTATTAATAAGCAAATAACGAAACTTAACAAAGATAAAGATGATATAAGTGATGAAATAGATAAAAAGAAAAAACTTAATAATAAAATTGTTATTAAGTCAAAAAATCAGTTATTAGATGAAAATAAAAAATTAAAAGAGGAAAATGATGATTTAAAAAGATTAAATTATCAATATGAAAGTAGATATAATGATTTAAAAGAAAAAAATGATTATCTTATTTATCATTTAAATAAAATAATCAAAAAATTACCTGAATTTATCCAAGAATTAATTGATAGATTATTTAATTACAATAATATAAACCTTAATTTTTTTAAACAACAATATGATTCTGAAGTTATAAGAAAGAGAGAAAAATCATTTAAAGGATTTAATTTATTTAATAAAAAAGAAGTTGAAAAAGTAACAAAACATATTAATGATGAAATGGATGAGTATGATGAAAATTTTTATAATGATAAAAAGAATAAAGAAAAAGACAATGGTTTTGAAAGATAAACACCATTGTCTTTTTATGTTCCACTACTTTTGTAATGTTTCAATCCCCAATTCCATAATTTTATCGCTATAATCCAAAATATAATTGCAATAAACGGTGCTATAAAAGATAATGCTCCATAATCTCTATTTAATAAATAACTTGCTGGGAAAAAGGATACAAATGCAAATGGAAAAATAAAAATTAAAAGAAATTTAATAAAATTATTATAAACACTAAGTGGATATTCAGAAAATCTATACATTGTAAATGCACTCCACATTATTTCATTTGAATCCATTACCCAAAATGAGGTAACGCATAATATGGTTATAATTGCCCCTATTACAATTCCTCCAATTAAAGTAATGAATAAGATAAATAATATAGTTTGAAAATTAATTATTATATTTAATTTTATTAAAGAAAACACAGACATAATCATACCAATAACTATATAACCAAAAGATGTAGCTGATTGTGATTTTGACATAATACTAATTATAGGATGAATAGGTCTTAATAATATTAAATCAAACGTTCCATCTTTAATATAATGTGGTCCAACTTCATACATTTCATCAAAAAATAAATCAACATATCCTAATGATATATTTAATAGTCCACATAATAATAATACCTCATAAAAATTCCATCCATTTATAGTAGTAGTATTTCTAAATATAATAAAAATAAATATCAATTCTATAAGTTCATAAAAGATTTGCGATATCATTCCTACAATAAAATCAACTCTATACTCTGCCAAAGATTTAATAGAAGCACTAAACATAAGAAAATATAATTTAATATTATGTAATATATTCTTCATATCAACCTCCGTAAATTGTAACATTTTTTATTGCTTTATTGTATATTATTTTTGAAACAATATACAATACTACAATCCAAATTAATTGTCTTAATAAAATTGTATAAATATTAGAAAATGAATTCATACCTAATAGTGTTGTAATGGGGCTATAAATCAAATCTGAAAAAGGTAAAATTTTTAATATTTTAACTATTACTGAAGGAAAAAATTCTATGGGTGCTATTGCTCCAGATAAAATTGTAACTATTGATTTTTTTAAAACTTGTAAGCCCCAACCAGATGTTGTATAAAATGCCATTAAGCCAAAGATAAATTCTATAAAAAATATTATTATTACTGATAAAAATGTTATTAACAAGAAAAACAAGATATTTATTAAATTAAAAGACAAATGTATATTATATAAAATTAATAATATTATAAATGTTGGTATAGAAATAACAATCAATTGTCTTAATACATTTCCTAATTTATAACAAAAAAAGTATTTTATATAATCTATTGGATATAATAATTCCATATTTATTCTACCATTTTTAATACTAGATGACATATATTCATTAATTCCCCAAGTCATAATATGTCCAAGTGAATATGCAATAGCATAATATATTATTAATGTTTTTAAGTTCATTCCATTAATTGAAACATTATCTCCATAAATTGCGGTCCATATAAATATTAGCACTGAAACTTCAATAATTCTATTAACAATAGATAATAAATTATCAACTTTATACACAAATCCTTTTTTGAAGGAAGATATTATAACATCAAAATAATTACTCAACATTTATATTACCTCTATAAATATCTTTCAATATCTCTTCAAATCTTGCTTCATTAGTCTCAACATTTTCAATAGTATAATATTTCTTAAACAAATCAATTATCTCAACAATTGAAATTCTTTTAGAATTGTATTTTATTTTTATATAATTCTTTGTTTCTTCTATAATTTCTATTTCTTTAGTATTTTTTATTTTATCAATATGTGATTCATTTTCTTTCTTAAATATAGTTATAAAATCATTATCTGAATATTTAGTTCTGAATGCATTTATACCACCGTCATAAATAATACAACCTTTATCAATAAGGATTATTCTATCACATAATTCTTCAACATCTTTAATATCATGTGTAGTTAATATGATTGTTGTATTAAATTCTTTATTTACTTCTTTGATAAATTTTCTTATATTCTCTTTTACTAAAACATCTAATCCAATTGTTGGTTCATCTAAATAAACAATTTTTGGTTTATGCAAAAAAGTCGCTGCAATTTCACACTTCATTTTTTGTCCTAAACTTAAATTCTTTACTTGCTTATTTAATAATTCTTGTAATTCTAATTTGTTTACAATCCAATCAAGATTATCTTCATATTCTTTTTTAGACATTTTATAAAGGCTACCAATTAACTTAAATGATTCAATAACAGGTAAATCCCACCATAATTGAGTTTTTTGACCAAATACAGCACCAATTTGAAAATTGTTTTGTATTCTATTTTTATATGGAACAATTCCATTAACTTCTATTTTTCCATTAGTTGGTGTTAATAATCCTGTTAACATTTTAATGGTTGTACTTTTACCAGCACCATTTTCACCTAAATATCCTACAATTTCTCCTTCGTTTATTTGAAATGATACGTTCTTTACTGCTTTAAAAATTTCATATTTAGGATTAAAAATATGTTTTATATATCCAATTACTCCATTTCCATGTTTAGATATTTTATATTCTTTTGAAACATTTTTGACTTTTACTATACTCACAAGCATCACCTACATAATTATTTTATCATAAATTAAAACGATTTACATTGCATTTACTGAAATTTGTGGTAAAATATTATTAGAAATTGATATCGAAATTATTAATTTCCAATTAGAGAGGAAAAGTTTGAAATAACTTAACCAATCGCTCCATTTGAAATCAACTTACGTTCTTATTTGTTCGTGAGTTTTTATTTTATATAAAACTTTAAAAGTTCTCTTATCACAGAAAGGAGGACTTTTTTCATGCTTGAATTTAAAGTAATTGCAAATTTAAAAGCTAATAAAGATTTAACCGATATTTTAAAAGAATTTAAATATAAGGTTAAATTAGGACAGATTAAAACTATCTTGCACACCAACCTACAAGTAGTAATACCTACTGAGTACCAGGTTACATATCCTACTACTCTTACAATACTTGAATACAAAGTTAATGAAATATCAAATAAGCCTTTTTATATTAAAGAACATAATCAAAAGTATAATTTTAAAGAAATTGCGCAATTTTTGAAAAAATTTTAATTTTAGACTATACATTTTGCTTATTTGTGAGAAAACATATGAGAAGTATTTTAATATTTCTCGAATTTTAATGAAAGGAGGAAAACTATGAGATGTGGTGTTTATGTAAGAGTATCTACTGATGACCAAAGAGATAATGGTTATTCTATTGATTCACAACTTAGAATGATTAAAGAACATTGTGAAAAGAATGAATATGATATTGTTGATATCTATAATGATGCTGGGCATTCTGGAAAAGATTTGATGAGACCCGAAATGCAAAGATTACTAAAAGATATTAAATCTAAAAAGATTGATAAATTAGTTGCAATTAAAGTTGATAGACTTACTCGTAATCATTATGATGGCTTTTGGCTACTTAATTATTGTGAGGAACATGATGTAAAGATAGAACTTATACTCGAACCTTATGATGTGTCTACTGCTAATGGTGAAATGATTTTTGGAATGAATTTAGTATTTGGTCAAAGAGAAAGAAAAGAAATTGGAGCAAGAACTAAACGTGCTATGGAAGAAATGGTATTGGAACGTATTCATCCTAGCAAAGCACCTTATGGCTATATTAGAAATAAAGAAACTGGTCATTTAGAAGTAGAAACTATTGAAGCAGAAGTTGTAAAAGAAATATTTGAATTATGCAAACAAGGTAATTCTACAAGAAGTATTGCTACTATTATGAAATATAATAATGCCTATTTAAAACAAGGAAAATGGAAATCTGATAGAGTTTATAAAATACTTACTAATTCTATTTATATTGGTGTATTTGAATATGGAAAGTATAAAAGAAAACCACAAGATATTTTAAGAGTTGAAAATTATTGTGAACCATTTATTGATGAAGTAACATGGAATGCTACTAGAAATGTTTTAGTTAAAAATAAACATTCTAACTATGGAGAATATATTCATTTGTTTTCTGGTCTAGTAAAATGCCCTATTTATGGCGAGATAATGTCATCATCAGAATCTTTTAAATATCCTAATGGGAAGCAAAAAGTTTATTACCATTTAAGATGTAAAAATCATAATTGTAGTGGATTTGGACTTCATTATAATACTGAAAAAATAGAAATAAAATTAAAACAAATATTAGAAGAATTAACAATATTTATACTTTCTATGGATAATGAATTTATAACTTGTAATTCTACCAAAAGTGATGACGTAAAAGATATAGAAAAAGCAATCGAAAAATTAAAATTACAGGAAAAAAGATTAGTAGATTTATATTTAAGTTCTAATTTAGATGTCGAAACAATTAATCATAAAAATGATGTTATCAAAAATGAAATTGATAAACTAAATCAAAAGAAAGTAAGACTTGATCCAGATAATAATTCTAATGAATATACAATAGAACTTGTTAAAAAATTAGATTGTACTGAAAAAAATAGCACTTTATTTTTTACTAATATTAAAAATATTGGATTTACTTTTCTTTATGATTTGTTATCAAGAGAAGCTAAAAGAGATATGATTCATAGGCTTATATCTATGATAGAAATTAAACGAGATAAAAACTATAATATTGAAATTAAAGATATAAAATTCACAGATGAATTTATAACTAAAAGCAGTAAAGAATACTAAAAATATCTTAATAATATTATGAATGACAATAATATTGGAATTAAATTTCATAAAGAAATTGATGAAAGTGAATTAAAAAATATGGAATCGAATTATGATATTTTATCAATTATGAAGATGAAAAACAAAGAATATTCTAATAAATTTTTAGAAGAATTTATTACTAAATCACAAGAACATTTATATATCGATGGCATTGTCAGTTGTCCATATATTGAAGGAAATACTATTAAAGATGTTTTGATATTAGTACCTAAAAATGAATTAATTAACACTATTTAAAGAAGAAAGGAAGGATAAAAATGAAAGTTACTTATACAAGAAAAGGAGATTATTTATTACCAGATTTATATTTAGAAAAAGGCGAAAATTATGGAAGGCTTGGAAGATATGGAATGTTAAGATTACACTTTATTGCCCAAAATAAACAAGCTCTTTATGAGACCTTATTGATGACAAATAAATTAACTCATCATCTTCTTTTAGTAAGTAGATCTTGTGAGAATTATTATAAATAACTAATGGAAAACTATATTGAAAATGATGGAAGACTATCTGAAAAAACAAAGAATTAAATCCATTAGAATGGACTAGATTAATGAATAACTATAAAAATACAGCAGAAGAAATTGTCTTAAATGAATATGTTTTTATATAAAGAATCTTCAAAAAAGAGGAAAAAATTATCAAAATAATTTAATCCTCTTTTTATATTTTCCTTAATTTGGGAGTAATGTTCTTGTCTAGCCAGCACTGAATTTATACTCCCGCACAAATTCTTATATGGGAAATTCCCAATCCCTTTTATAAATTTTCTTTTATTTCTGGAAATAAGTTATACAAATTATATCCTAGTAAATTATCAAAATATTCTTTTAATTTCATTGTTTCTTCAATATGATAATATGTTTTTTTAAATACACCATGTCTTAGTAATAAATCTACCATTCTTTTTTCAACAGTTAATGTTTTAGTAGTACACATTAAATCACAAAGATTGATTATTTTTTCTTCTAAACTATATTTATTTTTTATATATTCTTTTACAAAATTGTAATGTGAATTAGACTTATCTGTTTCATCTCTATCATTTGATATACAATCTATGTCATTATTTAAAAAAGAATGTTTAATACAAATTCCTGCATATTCTTCATCATACCCAAGACTTTTTATATAATTATAACCATTTATAGCATGAGGAAATACACCGCCATGCTCATTAAATTTTTTACCTATATCATGAATATATCCAAACGCTATTGCTTTATCAATATCTACATTAATACCTTTTTTATTTAGTGCTTCAGCAATTCTCCCAGCACTATTTCCAACACACAAACAATGATCAATCCATCTATCATCTTTTGTTTTTTGTCTTTCTATCTCTAATAGTTTTCTTGCTTCAATACTTGTTAATTTCATCTTTATTCTCCCAACTTTTTAAATAAATCTTTATATATTTTATCTCTATCTAATTTAGTAACAAAAGTAATATTATGTCTATTGTCCGTTACTTCATAAGAAGTATCCTTTCTTATATTTGGACAACTTATTTGTTCCGTTTCAAACCATTTTTTATTTATCATATAAGCTATTACTGATATATCCCATATTACTCTTGATTCTTGCACACCATGATATCCATCATTATAAAATCTTTCAATTAAATAATTGCATAATTCAGATTTGTTTTCTAAATATTTTTTTAAAGTATTAATATCAATTCTTAATTCTGAAACAATTTTTTTACAAGGAAGTATAGTTAACTTCACTTTTGATTCAAATACTATTTTTACAGCTTCAACATCTTGTCTAAAATTATATTCAAGGTTATCTTCGTAGCCTAGTTCATTGCCTCCTAACCAAACAATTTCTATTTTGTTTACTATTTTTGGTTCTTTTTTGATTGCTAAAGCAATATTAGTAATAGCACCAATCCCTAATATATAAGTTTTATTATTTTTTAAAGCAATTTCTATAATTTTATTTACAGCATCATTTTTCTCATCATAATCGTTTTGAATGTAATCCATTGAACCTTTAAACACCTTATTATCTGTATCAAAATTTAACCAATTACATATCTTTAAAATTTCATTATAACTTAATTCTTGTCCATCTTTTACTTTTACATCTCTTTTTGTATGAGAATATGGTGCTACTGTAATTGCCTCAATATTAAACATATCTTGTGACTTAATTAAATAGGCTAATGCAAATTGGTCATCACATTCATTATAAGTATCTGTATCAAGTATCACATTAATTTTTTTATTAGATAATTTGTTATAAATTTCTTTCCATGAATTAACTCTTTCAAATTCATTTGTATCTCTATTATATGGTGTATCCATAAGTAATGCTCTAATACCATTATCCTTTATGTCCTTACACATTCTTTTAGAATCATCTATCATTACATCAATATTGTATTCTAAACATATTTCTGTTTTTGAATGACTATTATAAGCATCTACTAAAAATAATTTATCATAAACAATATCATATTTTTTTAACCAATCAATGGTCATTTTATATGGGTTAGAATATTCACCATTATCTCGACCACTAATGATATAAATTGTATTTCCTTCTTCTTTTAATAATTTTACATATTTAGAACATTCTTCAATCGGTTCAAATAGGCTTGCAAAATACTCAATATTTTCTTTATAAAAATTTTTTTCATATTCTTTATCCCAATTAAACATATCTCTAATATATAAATCTTGATGAACTATACCTTTGCCATTTATTGCATTATCATGTTTCTTATATTCGTTTAATAATACATCATTAAAATTAGATAGAACATTATCTATATCTATTCCTATCTTCATATATATCCTCCGAACTTTTAATAATTTTAAACTATAAAAATTATACTATATAAATGCATTTTTTTCTATATGCCTATTGAAATTTAATAACAATACATATACAATATTTTTAGAAAGAGAACTTAGTTCGTAACTTGTATGTGATTCGCTCCATTTGAATTCAAAGTACGTCAGAAATGATGTACTTTTTATTTTTCAAAGTGTTTTCTTTTGTAGAAAGGAGGCACTTTTTTCTATGAAAATAAAACTATTACAAGAGTTAAATCCTAGTCGAAGAACATTAAAAGTTATTAGTTCTACACACCCATATAAGATACAAATAACTAGTGGCAAAATAAATGTACTTGAACCTACTAATATAGAAACCATTATTCCTACAAGGTATTTATTATTTTATAGAACTAAAATAATTGAATTTTACGAATATCCAGAAGATCGAATTAAAGAAAATAATTTTATAAATCATCAAACAAAACAAACTTTTAACAAAAATGAATTAAAAGCATATATAACAAATTATTAGAATTCATTCCCTAAATAAGGAATTGACTTTAATAAATTTGAAGTCTATTATAAAAAACTAAGGAAAGAACTTATTTAATAGAAAGCGAGGTTAAATATGTATAATAAAGTTGCTATATATGTAAGAGTATCAACTGATGAACAAAGAGATAATGGATATTCTATTGATTCACAACTTCGTATATTAAAAGAATATGCTGACAAAAATAACTATAATATAGTTGGAATATATAATGATGCTGGATACTCTGGTAAAAACTTAATGCGACCTGAAATGCAAAGATTATTAAAAGATATTGAAGATGGTAAAATAGATATTCTTTTAGCTATTAAAACTGATAGATTAACAAGAGATGGTTATGATGGATATTGGTTACTACATCAATGCGATAAATATAATGTAAAAATTGAATTAACACTTGAACCATTTGATATATCTACTGCTAATGGAGAAATGATGTTTGGACTTAATTTAGCCTTTGGTCAAAGAGAAAGAAAGGAAATAAGTGCTAGAACTAAACGAGGACTAGAACAAATGGCTATTGAACATAAACACCCTAATAAACCACCATATGGCTATACTAGAGATTCAATAACTAAACATTTAGAAATTGAACCAGTAGAAGCACTAGTAGTTAAAGATATATTTAATATGTCAGTTAATGGAATACCATATAGACAAATAGCTGAAAAAATGAGAAATGAAAATAGATATTTAAAACGAGGAAAATGGAACTATAAAAAAATAATAAATCATTTAACGATTTAGAATATATAGAAAATAATATAAAATTAATTGAGCAAAAATAAAAATGGTTAGGACCATTTAAGTGGTAGTGTGAGAAAAAATGCGTTTTGCAAACTGTTCAGTAAGACTTAAGTACAGAAGTATCAGTATTAAAGCCTTCTAGGCTAACAACAAACCATCCGTTTTATAAGTGGTTATGATTATTCGTAAAGTAAATTCAAAAACGTATTTTACAGTCTTTGTGATGTTAGACATTAAACCACTTTATTTTCACAACTGTAATAATAATATTTATATAATAATCCACAATTTTCTTTTACATACTCAAAATTGTTTTCTATTAAATATTTTAATATTTTTTCTGCCGAAATGTCATCTTGATATTGTAATAACTTTATTTTAGAAGGTTCAATAATTTTATTGGAATATGTATGCATATTCCAATATTCCATTTTATTATTACTTAAATCACTATTATATTTATAAATATTTTTAAGAAATCTTTTTGGAAATGTCTGATTTTTGACTTCATCTATATCTTCAAAATCATAATCTACATTTTCTTTTAAATCTAATACAAGATAACAACTATTGTTTAATATTTCTTTTAAAGTATTACATACTCCAATAAATTTTTTATTGCTATTATAATAAAATTTAAAGATTATATCATAAATGAATTTTGGAAAATAAGGTTGTTTCATAAAATAGGCTCCTAACCTATAAATATATTTATTTTTAGGTCTAGACATTAACCATTTCAACCATACATCCATTATAATTAATGCATTTTTTTCACCTATGGTAAAAAATATTTTTTTCGTTTGCTCTATTCCTTTTGAATTTTCACCAATTCTTGGTTCTAATCCATTATTAAATATATTACTAATATTATCTTTGCTAGTATAATGTAAGAAAACATTTTCTAAATTTATTTCATTAATATCTATCATAGATATATTATTCATCATTACCACCTGATTTTTCAAATTTATTCTAATATTTTTAATGTTTCATTACCTGTTAATTTCATAAATTATATCATTAAAAGCTAAAAAATCATATACTTCCATTGAAATTTAATAAAAAATTATATATTATATTTTTAGAAAGAGAACTTGGTTCGTAACTTGTTGTTTATTCGCTCCATTGGAAAATCTGTTCGAACTATTTAGTTTGTACTTAATATAGAAAAATATCAATTTCGCTAGTGAAGTTGATATTTTTTGTGTTAATAAAGGATTTTATTATGATTAATATTGTAAGTAAACAAATAAAGTTTGAAATTGAATAAAAAAAGAAAAACTCTAATATAGAAGAACAGGTCAATTATTGGAAAAACAAATTTACTAAAATTATAAATCACATTAAAGATAAAGTTCCTGGCCTATTTAAAAAAGATGAAATTTACCTGATTTGTAAATTACTCGAAAATTTAAATAATTGATTAAAAATATTGACTATTAAATTTTTAGAGTTATATTCAACACCTTTTTATTATGCAAAAATTTTTTCACTAATTATTATACCTTATTAAATTAAATATAATAAAATAAAAAGAGATCAAATCTCTTTTATTAATAACCAAGTTTTTTTACAAAATCTTTAATAGAATCTTTATAACTATCGTTTACTCTTACATATAATAAAGTGTTATCAACCCTACAAAGATACATATAATAACCTGAACTTGTTAATGCGTATTTTGAATAATTTCCCATATTTGATGATGATTCAGATGATGAAGAACCTTTATAACCTTCAAACGTTTTTTTATTAGTATTAAACATTTGTGTTGCACTATCATTACTATCTAAAACATAAAATTCAAGTTGATACTCACTATTATGCTGTGCAACATATGCTTCTTTAACTGAATCATAAGCTGAATATTGATTTTTAACATCTGATACTATGTAATTATTACTTTCAGCTATCGATTTAAAATCACTTGATGAAGCCACTTTTTTATTACCACATCCAGTTAAAGTAATAAGCATTAAAAAACATATAGAAATTAAAAATATATTTTTTCGTTTCATTATATACCTCCTTATCTTCATTACTTATTATATCAAATTTAAATAAAAAATTATCTAAATTTTACTTTAGTTAATTTTTTATTTTCTTTTGTTAACAAATCTATATTAGTATCATTTAAATCTTTTCTTTGATTTACATACATATTTTGTTCAAAATTAATTACATTTGATTTTATACTTAGTTTTTTACTATTAATAATAGAAGATGAAATGGCTATTTTTTCAGGGCAATATATAGAAATAAAAACACTTGGATTATCTAACACATTTAATTCATTAATCTTAATTTTTTTAGAAGCATAAAAAGAAATTTCAAAACAATTTTCTAACTTAGCAACTGTTAAATTATTAATATATAAATTTTTTACAGATAAACCCATATAGCTAGTCTTTTCATTTGAAGTAATTATAACATTTGATAAATAACAAGTTCCCTGATAATTACTTATTCTAAATCCATTAAAAATACTATTTCTAATAATAATTGTACAATTACTACCATCAATAGAAAAATGAATATTATCATTTAAATTTATTCCATCAAAAACATATATTACTGGTTTATCAAGATTATATTTTTTAATTTTTGAAATATGTTTTTCATCTAAATTATCAAGATTATTCATAATTACAAAATTTTTATCTCTAAATATTTTATTATCTACATAACATATAAAATTATCTTCAGTTTCTTTTACTTTACCCATATTATTTGTAATAATACCTATTAAACAATTTCTATATTTATTAAGTATTTGATTCTTTATTTTATCCATAATTAGTCCCCCTATAATGGAAAATATTATAACATAATAAATTTAAAATAGCTACTTTTATTTAATTTTTTTTAATTTCTTTTTGATAATTTTTTTATTTAATTTTAAACATTCTAGTGAATTATTCATTTGTGATGCTTTTATTACATCACTTGACAAACAATTATATATATTTATTAAACGTTTTAAATTGAAAGGTTCTTCTAAAAAAAAATAAATTTCTTTCTTTTCATTACTTCTTATAAAATACATTTTATTATTATCATCATATCTTAATGTTGCATAAACATCAAAAGCTTCACTTTCTATTTTATCTAAATTAGATTTTATCATTAAACAAAACTCTTTTAAATTATCCAATTTAACCATTTTAATATTTTTATTACATAAATAAGTATATAATAAACCTAAATAATATAAATCCTCACTATAAACTCTAGTCATCATATCACCTTTTTAATAATTTCAAATATATATTATTATACAATAAAAAATGAAATTAGTATAATTATATCTAATTTCGATAGTGTAAAATGGTTTGGGGAAGAAGTATACAAAAAGGAAGACCCTTGATAAA
>CABUNR010000029.1:0-13647 GCA_902492995.1 uncultured Bacillota bacterium
AAATCTAAATATAAGAAAATGTAGTTAAAAAATATCTTAACTACATTATACGAGGTGATAAATATAATAAAAAATATTTTAGAATTAAACAAGAAATTTAAAGAGATTAAAAATAAAGGATGGATACAAAGTACTATTAATGGAAATAGTAGTATTGGTAGAACTTTTGAAACACAAATTGGAAATAATGAAAACAGTTTAGAAATACCTGATTATAAAGGGATAGAAATCAAAACAAAAATTAGTAAAAAAAATATTTTTATAACATTATTTAATTGTAAACCTGAGGGATTATATTATAAGGAAACAGAAAGATTAAAAAATGCATATGGATACTATAATTTCAAATCAAAAGAATACAAAGTATTAAATAATTCTATTTATTGTAAAAAAGAAACTATAATAGGTGAAAACTATAAGTTTAAATTAAATGTTGATAGGAAAAATGAAAAAATATATTTATATATTTATGATATAAACAATTTACTAATTGAAAACAATACATATTGGGATTTTGATGTATTAAAAGAAAAATTATATAGAAAAATGAAATATCTCGCCTATGTAAAAGGAATAAAAAAATACACAAAAGATGGAATATATTTTAAATATACAAGAATTAATTTTTATAAACTTAAAAATTTTGAAGAATTTATAAAGATGATTGAACAAGATAAAATAAGAATTACATTAAAAATAGGAGTTTATAAAAGAGGTAAAAAAAAAGGTAAAACCTATGACCATGGAACTGGTTTTGATATATGTGAAAAAAATATATTAGATTTATATGATGAAATAATTTTGTAACCAAAAGGTAATGTTCGAATTTTTCGAGTATATTTAATTAAATTAATTTTCTCATAAGAAATTTGGGACTAAGGGATTGCACAAAAAAAAGAACTTACTACAAGTTCTTTTTATTAGTCAATGGTCGGGAAAACAGGATTTGAACCTGCAACCCCTTGGTCCCAAACCAAGTGCTCTACCAAGTTGAGCCATTTCCCGAAATGGTGCGCTCGAAGGGATTCGAACCCCTGACCTTTTGGTTCGTAGCCAAACACTCTATCCAGCTGAGCTACGAGCGCGGCTTATCTCCGACTTCAAAAGTATAACATTTTTTTTTAATAAAATCAACCAATTTTTAAAAAATATATAAATATTTTTTAATTTTTATGTTATTTATTCAATAATATGAAAAAAAATAGGCTTTAATGCCTATTTTACATCTATAATTCCATATTGTTCATCATTTCTTCTATAAAGAACTGATACGTCACCTGTTTTAGCATCTTTAAATATAAAGAAATCATGTCCTAATAAATTCATTTGAAGAATAGCTTCTTCTTCATCCATTGGTTTCATATCTATAACTTTTCTTTTAACTATTTTTTTCTCATCTTTTTCTTCATCTGATATTTCAAAATCTATAAATGCTGTAACAGTTTCTTTACTATATTTATGCATTCTTGTCTTATTTTTTCTTATTTGTCTTTCAAGCTTTTCAACAACTAAATCTATTGATGCATATAAATCTTTATTAGAAACTTCAGCTCTTAAAATTGCACCCTTTATAGGTATAGTCACCTCTAATTTGTAATTAACACCACTTTCTTTTATTAAAACATTTGCTGTTAATTCGTTTGAATCTTCAAAATACTTATCAAGTTTACCAAGCTTATTCTCAATATATTCTTTTATTGAACTGGTAACCTCTACTTTACATCCACGAATATTGTATCTCATATCATCACCCTTTCTTAAATAAATTATATCATAAAAAATTAAAATAAACAAAAAAAACTACTATACTAAAGCAGTTTTTACTTCGACAACATTTTTTGCTTGTAAACCTTTATCAGTTCTTACAAGTTCAAAATCTACATATTGTCCTTCAACTAAAGTTTTATAACCTTCTGTTAGGATGGCTGAATAATGAACAAATATATCTTCATGATCATTATATTCAATGAATCCATATCCTTTCTCATTATTAAACCATTTTACTTTTCCTCTCATAAAATCCTCCTTCAATTCTTCTGGTTTCATATTTAATATACCTCTAAAATTCTATTGTTTCAATAAAAATAAATCCCTAAATTTCGACATAATATTCAATAAACTAAGAAAATATTTTTAGCGAACAGATCAATAGTATCAATTTATTTACCTACAATCAATAGTTTTTGTTCGAATAGTCGTTTTAGATGCTCGAATTGTAATTTAAATCCCAAATGAAGATAAAAAAATACATTTCATGCATCTAAAATTACATTTCGCGCAAAAAATATTGAATTATCATATTTTTATGATACCATCAATATAGTAGTTGGTGATTATATGAAAAAAAAGTTTTTAAAATTTTCAACAGATTTAATTAAAGAATATTATCCTGAGACAGATGATATTAAATTAGATGAATATAGATATAGTCTAGAAGGATTTTATCTAACAATAACAAAATTAATGATTATAATACCACCATCAATAATATTAGGAGTATTTAAAGAACTGATAATATTACTGTTATTCTTCAATATATTAAGAGAACCAGCACATGGATTACACGCAACTAAAAGTTGGATATGTCTTTTATCATCATCCATTATATTTATAGGAATACCTTTTTTATCAAAAAATATATCAATACCATTTTTATTAAAAATTATTCTAGGAATTACTGGGATATTGCTTATATTTAAATATGCCCCAGCTGATACAAAAAAAGCTCCTATTATTAAAAAAGAAAATAGAAATAAATATAAATTTATTTCTACTATAAATTGTATAATTCTTACAATTTTATCCTTAATTATTAAAATTGAAATAATTTCAAACATAATTATTTTCTCAATTTGGACTGAAATATTACTAATTCTCCCTATTACTTACAAAATATTTCATTTGAGTTACAATAATTATAAAACATATTTAATGAATATGAATTAAACAGGGCCCGTTTAATTATAGAGAATAAAAAGGAGGTATTAATATGTTTAAGAGTTTATTTTCAAAAATATTCAAAGCTATTGGAAGTTTAAGCGTATCAAATAGTAGATGCTGGAAAATAGTGATAGACGAACCTGAAATGCCAAAGAGTATGATTGAAAGATAAAAATAAAAAAAGATTTATGAATTTAAATCTTTTTTTATATATAAATTTTGAACAAAAAATTTTCCATTAATTTCTCTTGTTTGTTTTAATAAAGAATTACCAGCAATAATTTCATTAACTAAAGCTAATCCAACACCACGACCTTTACCTTTTGTCGAATAACCTTCTTTATCAATTTCATCAAATTTAATACTACCATTATAACTATTTGATAAACTAAATCTTATATTATCTTTTTCATTTACAAATTCAATTACAATTTGTTTATCAGATGCTTTTTCGGCAGCCTCTATAGCATTATCTAAATAAACACCCAATATTCTACTAATATCCTCTAGATTTTTTTCAAGATTTTTCCAATTTTCTTTTTTTGAAACATCCTTATCAATATAAACAAATACTGATATTTTTTTAGACATCATTTTTTTAATTTTAAAATGAATTAATCCCTTAATACCACCTGATGGTAAATTCTTTAATTTAATTAACCAATCATTATCTGTAACATCGTCAACATCATTTAAAATATTTCCAAGATATTCTTTAGCTTTTTTATTCGTTTTAGGGATGAAATTATCAATTATAATTAATTGATTTTTATATTCATGTTGTTTTTTACTTTTATCTACTACTTCATCTTCATAAGTTTTTACATATTCTAGTAATTGACCATATTCTATAGTTAATTTATTATTTCCAGATTTTTGATTAAAATAACCACAAACAAAATATATTATACCGAACAAAATAAATAGTATAAAAAAATTACTATAACCTTTATTTGAATCAAAAATTATTGAATATATAATTGAATAACACAAAACAATAGATATTATGGTAGTAAAAATTAAATTAAAAATACGATTTTTGTCATACCATTTCATAATATTTCTTATAAGTTTTAATACAAAATTCAACCTAAAAATAATTAAATAAACAATAAATATTCCAATATTTGCAAGCGTAAAACCAATTGATTCCATAAAAACTTTAGTATCCAATTTAAACAAAATGAATATTAAAGCAAAAAATGCTTCAGCTATTGCATAACCTAAATATATAAATAAAGTTGCAATTAATGTTTTTGAAATTGATTTGTTATAAGAAAACTTTAAAATTAAAAATGTAATTAAATTTGTAACCAACGATTTAAAAATTCTATTATAGCCAGTATAATTTAAGTTTATCATATAATCAATAACCGAAAAGATAATTATAACATTGAGAACCTTCCAATCAAGTCTAAACTCCTTTCTTATTAATTTGCAAAAAACATAACAATCTAAAATATGCGTAAGCAACGCAATTATAAACCAACTAACAATTTCTAACATATTCCTTTAGCTCCTTTTTCTTTTCTCTAGCCAAATAATCAGTTTTATAATCATTCTTAAAATAAATTATATTATTCTTCCAATCAATTTTATCAATTTTTTCTGTATTGATTATGCAACTTCTATGAGTCATAAAAAATCTACTATCAAGCATACCAAATAAAGAACTAATATTTTCGTTTACTGAAACGTCATTATAAATAGTTTTAATAATACTTTTTCTATCAATACTATCTCTTATAATATAAACAATATCATCAGTATATACTTTATAAGTTATATCAGCTGATTCAAATATTAAAACCTTTTTATTATTGACCTTAAGAATTGCCTTTTTCAAAGTTTTTTCTAAATTAATATTACAATCATTATATTTTGATATAAAATCTAATAGCATTATTTGTGCTTTTAAAGCATCATAACCCATATCAACATGAGAAGTAACCAAAATAATGATACTATCCCAATCTTCTGTCCTTATCTTTCTAGCAACATCAATTCCAGATAATCCATTAGGAATTTCAATATCCATAACATAAATTTTAGGGCAATCTTCATTTATCACCTTTTGCATTCTAGTGTTATATTTAGAAAATTCGTCGATAGAATAATCCATATTAACTTTTTTCATAATCTTATTTATAGATTTTATAACATTACTTCTAAATACTTCTTCGTCATCATAAACTACGAATTTCATCATAAAATAATACGCGCTCCTCACCATTTGCTTTACGTTAATATATAAATATTACCATATTTTACCAATTATTACAATAAAAAAATACAATTATTATGGCAATAATTGTATTTTTTTATTGTATTTTTTAGATTTTAAAAACTTCTTTATTTATTCTTATAAGAATTTTCGTATCTTTAAAATTACTTAAATATTCAAAAAGTTTCTTCTTATTTAAAAGTTTTGATATTTTACTATACGAATTAATAATTTCTCTATAAGAATCATTATCTATATTGGTCTTATTTCTAACAATTTCAATAAGTAATCTTTCTAGATCATAAGATTTTATATTCACACCACAATAAGTCATGTTATTGACACCAATTGAATAAAGATTATCTGACATAAAAATTTGTTTAATATAATCTTCTTTCATTTTTCTATCTTTTTGTTTACTAGCTACATAATAAAGATTAGGCATATCTTTTTTTAATTTATAAATATAACAAGCTGTTTCTAAGGTAAATATTGCATTAGGATGTTTTTTTGCTATAATTTCAAAATAATTTGTATTTAAATCGGTTGAATAAATTCCTTTTTTTAGGAAAAAAAGCTGTTTATTATCAACTAATTTTTTTATTTGATATGAACTATAACCCTTTTTTCTCAAATCTTTATGTCGGATAATCATACTATCACCAGAACTAATTATATTACATATTATAATTAAAATCAAGAGATTACCGACAAATAATTAAACACCTGTTAATTTATCTTTTTTCTTTAAATAAATTTTTCTAAGCCAATCAAATGGTATAACAGTAAAGGCAAATAATATCATTACTTCTAATTCAACAAAATTTAAATCTGTTGTTCTAAAAACATTATCACCATAATAAATCATTAATAATTGAATAATTGTAATAAATATTATTATAAATATAAATACCTTATTTTTTGTAATATTAGCTAAAATATTTATTCTATGTGTTCTTGCATTAAAACAATTAAATATATCAATAAATATAAATAAGCCAAAGAAGGCAGTAAGTAAATAATTATCAGTTACACTATAATTATATATTTCTTTTATTAAAGGTAATTTTAAAAATAATATACATAAAATAGATGAATAAAATCCTGTAAATAATATTTCATTAATCATATATTTATTTATAATCGCTTCATTTTTTTTCTTAGGAAATTCATGCATATATTCAATTAATGGCGGTTCAAAAGCAAAAGCTAATCCAGCAAGTGTATCCATCACCATATTTATCCACAACATTTGAATTACAGTAATAGGAGTGAATACTCCTATAAATGGACCAACAAAAGATAAACTCAAGGCACATAAATTAATTGTAAGTTGTAAAATAATAAATTTTCTAATACTTTTAAATATCGTTCTACCAAATAATACAGCTTTAGAAATTGACATAAAATTATCATCTAAAATAACGATATCACTAGCTTCTTTTGCAACCTCTGTTCCACTACCCATTGCAAAACCAACATCGGCCTTTTTTAAAGCAGGAGCATCATTTACACCATCTCCAGTCATACCAACAACCAAATTTAAATCTTGACTTACTTTAACTAATCTACTTTTATCCTGTGGCAAAGCTCTAGCAACTACCTTTAAATTTGGAAGTATATTTTTAATATCGTCATCTGACATATTCTTTAACTCATCACTAGTTAAAACTACATCACTATCTTTATTCAATAATCCAACTTCTTTTGCAATACCAATTGCTGTATTTTTATTATCACCAGTTATCATAACAGTTTGAATATGAGCACTTTGTGTTAAATTAACTCCTGTTACAGCTTCTTCCCTTACTTCATCTTTAATTAAAACAATTCCAACCAATGTCAAATTTTCAAATTTTTTATCAAGATTATAATTATCATTAATAGCTAAAGCTAAAACTCTAATACCCAACCTTGTGTAACTATCTATTTTTTTATTATATAATTCAATATTTAATCTATTTTTATTTCCATTTTCATCATAATAATATTTACAATTTTTTATTATAACCTCTGGAGCACCTTTTATTAAATGTTTTTTGCCATTATACAAAACCATTGCTAAAGAATATTTATTTTTACTATTAAATGTTTCCTTATTAATTATCTTAACATTTTTATTATATGAATTAATAAATTTTAATAAAGCTCTATCAGTAATATTTCCACCTACTATTTTATTATCACTATATACACTTTCATTATTATAGGCAATACTAATTTCTAATAATTCACATAATTTTGGAAACTTTTTTAACTCTAATATATTACTATACTCAGATTTAGAGCCACTAATAAATCCAATAACATCCAATTTTCCTTTTGTAAGTGTTCCAGTTTTATCAGTAAACAAAATATTAATATTTCCTGCGGTTTCAATACCTATTAATTTTCTAACTAAAACATTGTTTTTTAACATCCTCTTCATATTAGAAGATAATACAAGAGTAATCATCATAGGAAGTCCTTCTGGTACTGCAACTATTATAACAGTAACAATCAAAGTCATTGCATACAAAATATGTCCCGTTATTAGAGGAAAATTAGTTACCGTTTTAACAATTAAATTGATATCAAAATTATTTTTTATTACAACTACAGAAAAAAGATAAGAAATACTAATTAAAAAAGCAGCTATATATCCAATTTTACTTATTGTTTTTGCAAGTTCTGTTAATCTTAATTTAAGTGGACTTATTGGGCCATTCTCTGATAATTCCATTGCAATTCCACCATAAATAGTATTGTTTCCCACCTTTTTTACCAACATTTTGGCACTTTTTGAATAAACAACACTTCCCCTATAAACTTTATTTTCATCTTTTTCTATATTATTTTTAATAGCTTCTTTATAAGCTTCCTTAGCTTCACCATTTAATGATGATTCATCAACGCTAATTTCACCTTCTATTATTACTCCATCTGCAGGTATTTTATCGCCTGAATTTAATAAAACAATATCGCCAACAACAACATCATCGACATTAATTTCTTCAATTTTTGAATTTCTAAATACACGGCACTTAATTCTAGATGCTTCTTCTTGCATTCTTAAAAATGCCTTTTCACTACCATACTCAGATATTGTTGATATAAAAGATGCTAAAGCAATTGCTATTATAATTCCAATAGTTTCATACCAATCAAAATTTTTAAATAGAAAAATAGTTTTGATTGCTAATGCTATTAAAAGAATCTTTATGATAGGATCGGATAAGCATTCAATAAATTTTCTAAAAAAACTATTATTATTTTTTTTAATTAAACTATTATTACCATATTTTTCTCTTGATTCTTCTACTTCTTTACTATTTAAACCAGTATTAAATTTAGTATTATTCATATATTGCCTCCTATACTTAAAATATATTAAAAAAGTTTTTCAATAGAATTATTATGATATTACATATTCCTACAAAAAAGACAAAATATATATATAACTTTAAAAATATAGACAAAATTAAAAAAAATATGATATTTTATTTATTTTTTAGAATTTTTGATTTATAATGTAAAAGTATATAAATGAGGTGAAAAAATGCAAAAAGTATATATATTTGGACATAAAAAACCAGATACAGATTCTGTTACAGCTGCAATAGCACTATCTTATCTAAAAAACAAATTAGGTTATAACACTGAACCAAGAGTATTAGGACCTATAAATAAAGAAACAAAATTTGTTTTAGATTATTTTAAAGTTAAAGAACCATCATACTTAAATGATGTCAAATTACAAATAAGAGATTTAAACTATCATAGAAATTATTTCTTAAATCAAAACAAATCTATATCAGATGTTTATAAATTCTTATTAGAAAAAAATATAACAGGAATTCCTATTGTTGATGATAACAAAAAATTTAAAGGTCTAGTAACAATTAAAACAATTTTTAAAGAATTATTAACAAGTGATCAAACACTAATTAATACATCATTACAAAATATAGTTGAAGTTTTAAATGCAGAAATTCTAAATAAAAGCTCTGATGAAATTAATGGAAATATATTAGCAGCAACATATAGAAGTACAACATTTCTTGAAAATTTAAAATTAAACAATAAAACAATATTAATAGTAGGTGACAGACATAGTGTTATAGAATATGCAGTAAATAGCGGAATAAAATTACTAATCATAGTCGGTAATAATGAAATAAAAAAAGAACACTTAGAAATTGCCAAAAATAACAATGTTAATGTTATTAGAACAAATTATGATAGTTTTCATACAGCTAAATTAATTGGTTTATCAAATTATATAAAAAATTTAATAACTGATGATTCAATAGAAACATTTGATGAAAATGATTATTATGATGACTTTTTAATTAAAAGCAGCAAGTTAGGACATAACAACTATCCAATAATAGATAAAAAAGGAATATGTCATGGTTTAATAAGAATAACTGAAATTACTGAAAAAAATAGAAAAAAATGTATATTAGTAGACCACAACGAATCTGAACAAAGTGCATTAGGTTTAAATGAAGCTGATATTTTAGAAATTGTTGATCATCATAAAATTGGTGATTTAACAACAAAACAACCTATCAACTTTAGAAATATGACTGTTGGTAGTACAAATACAATTATATATTCCCTATTTAAAGAAAACAAAATTGATATTCCAAAAGATATTGCTGGACTTATGATATCAGGTATATTATCAGATACATTAGCACTTACAAGTCCTACAACAACAAATTTAGATAAAATAATTGTTAAAGCACTATCTGATATAATAGGTTTTGATTATAATAATTATGCAAACGAGATGTTTAAAGCTGGAACTTCACTAGAAGGAAAAACAAAGGATGAAATTGTTAATGAAGATATTAAAATTTTTCCAGTTGATGATAAAAAATTTGCAGTATCACAAGTATTTACATTAAATTATGAAGAAATATTAAAGGAAAAAGATAAATATATTGAATTAATTGAAGAAATAAAAGTAAATAAAGAATGTGAATTAGTTTTATTATGTGTTACTGATATTATTAAAAATGGCTCATACATTTTCTATACAAAAGATAATGAAGAACAAATATCTCTAGCATTTAATATCAAGGATATACATCAAGGTTATTACTTAGAAGGGTGTGTATCACGAAAAAAACAACTTGTACCAAATATAATGGAAATAATAAAATAAAGGCTTTAAACCTTTATTTTTTTTGACAATCACTACAAATTCCATTTATTTGAATTTGATGTGAAAGAACTTTATAACCAGTATCTTTAATGCTATTTATAGGGCATATATTTATTAAAGTTTTTTTATGACATTTTACACAATATATATAATGTTTATGTTCATTTTTATTTATAGAATAATAAATTTCATCATTTAGTGTTTTAATAATTACATTATTATTTAAAAATAATTCTATTATTCTATATATTGTAGAATTATTCATTTTATTACCACATTTATTTCTTATATCTTTAAATGTCACTTCACCATATTCATCAATAATATCAAAAATTAATTTTCTCTGTTTAGTTAACTTAATGTTTTTTTCTTTAAAATATTCTTCTATCATATACTTATACCTAAAAAATTCATTATAATTCCACAAAATACACCTATAAAATAAATTAAAGATAAAATTTTTATATTTTCCTTAATATTATGATTTACTTTAAATAACACAAGTATAGCAACGCCACTACCTGTAAGAAGACCAGCAAGTGCTGAGCCAAATGAAATAACATTACTCAAATAAAGTTCAGTTATGATAACACTAGCACCACAATTTGGTATTAATCCGATTAAACTTGAAATAAATGGGCTGAAAATATTATTATCTAAAAATAGGCTTCTTAATTTATCTTCTCCATAATAACTCATAACAAAATTTAATAAAAAAGAAATAATAATTAAAAAGATAAAAATATTTAATGTATGTTTAATACTTGATTTTATAATTCCATGATCACAATCACAATGATCATCATCACAAATTTCATGTATATAACTAGTTTCTATTTTTTTTCTAAATACAAAATCAATAATGAAGCCAAAAAATATTCCAATTAAACCCTTAATAAAAAGAAATTTTAAAATTAAAGTAAATGAAGCCCCTTTGGATAATAAAATTGGTAACATTTCATCAGATGTTGATAAATAAACAGCAATAAGTGTTCCAAGTGTTATGATATGGGCTACATATAAATTAGTAGCAGCAACACTAAATCCACATTGAGGAAAAGCTCCAAATATTCCACCAAATAGTGGCCCAAATTTACCCGATTTCTCCAACTTATCTTTACTTTTATTTGATAGTTTATGTTCAAGAAACTCCATAAGTAAAAATGTTAAATATAAAAATGGTAATATTTTTACTGAATCAATAATTGTATCTAATATAATATCCAACATAAATCCTCCCAAATGCAATTTTTTTGCATTTATATAATAGCACATTATATAAAATATATCAACATAAATTTATTTTTAATCTTTTATATAATATATTTTATGATAATCATAAAATATATATTGACATTTAATAAAATTAATCATATAATCAAAATGAGGTGACATTATGAGGAAAAGTTTTATAGGTAATTTAACTACAATAATTTTATATTTATTATTTATAGTTGGTATAATTTGTTTATTTTTTATACCAGATTTATATAATATACTAAGCGATAAATATGTTGATTTATTTAATAATCATTCTATTTATTATAAAATTGCATTTTATACTTGTTACATACTAAGTTTAAGTATTATATTTTTCTTAACTAAAATTTTTAACAATATATATAAAGATACCCCATTTAAA
Organism: uncultured Bacillota bacterium; assembly: GCA_902492995.1. GTDB lineage: Bacteria > Bacillota_I > Bacilli_A > RF39 > UBA660 > OMSK01. Next base: position 11,962 of record CABUNR010000029.1, read on the forward strand.
ATAGAAATTGTAAAATATTTAAAAATAATTGCTTGTATATTTATGTTACTAGCGATTATAATAGCAATTAAAGTAATTTTTATTCCAACAATTTTGTCTTTAGCTATGATTGTCGTTACTTTTATAGCAAGTCTAAGCTTTTATGTACTAGGTCAAGTATTTAAATGTGCTATAAACTATAAGGAAGAAGTTGATTACACAATATGATAATTGTTAATTTAGATGTAATGATGGCAAAAAGAAAAATAAGCCTTAATGAACTCAGTGAAAAAACAAAAATAACTACAACTAATTTATCCATTTTAAAAACTAATAAAGCAAAAGCAATAAGATTTACTACATTAGAAGCAATATGTAAAGCTCTTAACTGCCAACCAGGTGATATTTTAGAATATGAAGGTGATCCTAATGAATGAAAATATCAAAAAATATAATTTAAATTTAATAACTTTTACATGTTTAATATCTGCACTTGCTATTACATTAATAAATTTATTTAATTTAGGAAATTATAATAAAATAATAGTTGTTCCTTTATCAATCTTAGTTATAAATAATATTATATTAATTAAAAAAAATAATCTTGAAGTTAATAAAAAAGCATATTTATTTTTAATCCCGATTACTCTAATTTTAATAAGTAATTTAATTATTAAAATAGATTTTAGTAATACACTTTTAAATTTAATTATACTTCCTATAATAATTACAATGTTTCTATTTAATCTTACTAACAAAAATTATTATATTGGAAATAATTTAATCAAAAATATATTTAAATTATTTCCTAATAACTTATTTAATAATTTAAATTATATTAAATTTAAAGAAAAGGATAATAAAAAATTAACATCAATTATTACAGGATGTGCTATAGGATTTCCAATTGCTTTAATATTACTTCTTCTACTAAAAGATGCTGATAAATACTTTGGTAAACTAATCGATAATATTTTTGGATTATTCTTTGATAAATTTGATATTAGTCTTATATTTTCAAATTTTATTTTTCCATTTACTATATCTTTCACAATATTATTTGCTATTTTCATAAATATATTAAAAAATAAGGATTTTAAATTTAATTTACCTAATAAAAAAGAAGTAAATGATATTATAACAAAAACAATCTTAATTATCATAAATTCCGTATTCGTTTTATTTTTAATATCAGAAATATCTAAAATTACAACCAATTTTTTAAAAATACCTGTTTCATATACATACGCAAAATATGCAAGAGAAGGATTCTTTCAATTATTAATTGTTACATCAATAAATTTTGGTATTATTATTTATTATTTATATAAAACAGACATAATAAAAACTAATAAAGGAATTAAAAATTTATTAATTTTACTAATTTTATTTTCAATATTTCTAATATTTAATTCATATTATAGAATGTTTTTATATATAAATGAATATGGATTTACAATTTTAAGACTACAAGTTATATTCTTTATTACAATGGAATTAATTTTATTTGGATTATTGATTAAAAAAATAGTTTATAAATTAAAATATTATGAAGGAATTACTTTTACAACTATATTTATAATTACTTATATACTAAATTTATATTTATGTAATGAATCATTTATTAACTTAATAAATTAAAGACTAATGTCGATACTAGTACCTGTCAAGTACTCACTAAATAAAAAGATAAATTAATTCGAATAT
>CABUNR010000030.1:0-13252 GCA_902492995.1 uncultured Bacillota bacterium
GAAACAAAAGCAGCATACTTAGCTTACACATCAAAAGGATTATTAAGTGTAACAGTAAGTGGATATAATGGAGATTATGACTCCAAATTTTGGTTTTATTATTATAATGGTCAGTTTGCTGCTACTCATTATGATCATTATCGTCTTCGCCCAATTTTGACTTTAAAATCTAATCTTCAAGCAAATGGAAATGGAACAAGTGTTAGTCCATATATATTGTCATAGAAAATATCTTATAATTTTATACGTGAAGTATAACCTAAAAAATTAGATAATTATATTATCTAATTTTTTTATAAATTAGGATTTCCACTTCCAGCTATTATACTGTAATTGTTTCCACATGATTTTATTATTACATATAAAACTATTATTGTAGAAACTAATGAAATTTCAGACGCTAAAACTTGTAAATTAAATAAATTAGTTTTTTTACCCTTAATTTTAGCAATTTCTTTATTACTGTAGCTAATATACAGATAACTTAATGATAATACTACTACTAATACACGATTGAAAATAGAAATATTTGAAGTGTCATTATATTTTTTGTTGGGATTTTTAATTTTATTTTTATCTACAGAAGTAATATATATTGATATAATTAAACTTGCAATAAAAATTATTGTTGTTAAATTTTGTAAATCTAATAGCATTATTTCTTTTTCTTTAGTGTTATTCATTTGAGTTTCTTAATTTTTTTATTTCTTGTAATTCACTTATTGTAACAAAAGTATAACCTTGTTCTTTTAAAATTGGTATTATTTTTTTTACGGCATCTACTGTTCTTTTTCTAGTATCGTGCATTAAAATTATATCTAAATCTTTAGTGTTTTTTGTTGCTCTTTTAACTATTTTGTCGACCCTTTTATATTTCCAATCCATTGTATCTACATTCCATAAAATAATATTTAAATTAATTTTTTTTCTCATATTATTATTTATTGAACCATATGTCGGCCTAAAATTTATTGTTTTATATCCAAGCGTTTCATATATAATATTTTGTGTTTTATTTATTTGACTATTTAATTCTACATCATCAACTTTTGTTAACCATTTATGATTATATGAGTGATTTCCAATTTCATTACCATTTGTAATAGCTTTTTTTAATGTTTTATTATATATGCTTACTTTGTTTCCTATAACAAAGAATGTTGCGACTGCATCATTGTCTTTTAAAATATCAATAAGTTCATTTGTATATTTGCTTGGTCCATCATCAAATGTTAATGCAACAACTTTTTTATTTATATCAATTATATTATTGACAGGAATATTTGCCTTTTCATAATAAGTATTATTTTCATTAAATTTAATGTTTAATTTATTTAAAGGTATCATAATTTCTATAATATCATTATAATTTTTAAATACATCTTTTGGATTAAAATAAATGTATAAATAATCATTATCAATACTAAATAAATTATAATTGTATTTTATGTTGTTGATATCATTTATATTTATAAAGTTTTTATAATTTTTAATTAAATAATTGTTTATATATTTTGGTAATTTGTTTAATTCTTTTTTTTGAAGTAAATCCCTTAATAATATAATTGACTTTTTTGATATATTATAATTATATGTTTTAATATACTCAATTTTTTCTTTAAGCTTAGAACTATTTATATATATATATAAATTAATTGCAATTATATTATTATCTACTTTGTTAAAAGTATAATCAATATTTAATTCAGATTTATTTGTAAGATTAGAAAAACTTTCATAATTGTCTTTAAAATCATTATATATGTGTTCTATATCTTTTTTAATTAAATTATCCAAATTATTATATCCAGTAGATGGATAATTAATTCCAACAACAATATTTTTATTTTCTTCAATTACAGTATTGATTTCTTCTATATTTTTTTTGTGGCATCCACAAAAAAGAATAACTATAAATATAAGTAGAAATTTTTTTAGCATATATATCACCTAAGAAATTATATTCATTATAAAAAAAATAATTAATAATATCGTAATTTGTCTAATAATGAAAAAATAATAAAAAAAGCTTTAAAATAAAGGAAAAATATGTGAAAAGTGTTGCTTTTATTATAAAAAAATGGTATTCTTAGAGTGTAAGCAAGATAGCTTAAATAAATAGGAGGTAATTATAATGTCAAAAACAGATTTAGTAAATTACATTGCTGAAGAAGCTGGATTAACAAAAGCTGATGCTACTCGTGCATATGATGCATTAGTAAAAGGAATTGAAAAAGGATTAAAAGAAAGTGGAAAAGTTACATTAACTGGATTTTTAACTTTTGCAGCAAAAGAAAAAGCTGCTACTACAGCACGTAATCCAAGAACTGGAGAATCTGTACCAGTTCCAGCAAGAACAGCTGTTACAATCAAAGCTGGTTCTAAATTAAAAGAAGCATTAAACTAAAAGCCATTGGCTTTTTGTTTTTTTTAGGTGAATTATGTATAATTGTGCAATAAAAATTTTAAATTTATTATGTAATAGTGGATATGAAGCCTATATTGTTGGTGGATATCCTAGGGATAAGTATTTAAATATATTATCAAATGATATAGATATTTGTACGAATGCTAAAATAGATGATATAAAAGAAATATTTGATAATATTGATTTAACATATAGTAAATATGGTAATGTAATTTTAAGCTTTGAAGGATATAAGTTTGATGTAACAGTTTTTAGAAAAGATAAATATTTAAAAAATAGAAATGATGTTATAATTAAATATGTTGAGACATTATTTGAAGATTTAAAAAGAAGAGATTTCATTATTAATACATTATGTATTGATAAAAATGGTAATTATGTTGATCTATTTAATGCGAGAAAAGATATTGATTCTAAAATAATTAGAATGATAAATAGTTCTGATGAATTAATTGAAGATCCTCTTAGAATACTTAGGGCAATTAGATTTGCAACAATTCTTGATTTTAAACTAGATGAAGAATTATCATCAGGAATTATTAAATATGGGTATTTAATAAAAAATTTATCTAATACTAAAAAGAAAAAAGAATTGGATAAAATTATGAATAGTAAAAATAGAGAATATGGAGTTTATTTAATAAAAAAATATGGATTAGATGTTTATTTATAGAAATAAATAATATATAATGAGGGTGGTGATTGATATGATGAACAAAGTAATAGATGTATTAAAAAATAATATTTATATACCTAAAATTTTATTAACAAATTATAAAAATTTAAAAATAGAAGAAAAAGAATTAATTATTTTAATTTATATGATTAATGATAAAAGTAATTTGTTTAATCCTGGTAAAATAAGTGAAGAATTAAACTACAAATTGCCAGAAGTTTTGGAATTAATAGAAAAATTGGTAAATACAGATTTAATATCAATAAATACAGAAAAAAATAATGGCGTTTTAGAAGAAGTTATTGATTTATCTAATCTTTATAAGAAATTAGCTTATTTAATTATAAATAAAGAAGTAGAAGATGAAGAATTAAACGATAAAAAAACAAATATTTATGATGATTTTGAACACGAATTTGGTAGAACTTTATCTCCAATTGAATATGAATTAATAAGTGGATGGTTAGAAAGCAATTATAGTGAAGAATTAATTTTATGTGCTTTAAAAGAAGCTGTATATAATGGTGTTTCAAATCTTAGATATATTGATAAAATACTATATGAATGGAAAAGAAAAGGAATAACAACAAAAGAGGCAGTTTTAAAGGATAAACAAAATTTTAAGAAGAATAGTACTAAAAAAACAGAAATGTTTGATTATGACTGGTTAAATGAAGAATAAAGAAATATTTAATTATTTAGATGAATTAATTGTTGATCCTAAATGTGAACTTAATTATAATAAAGATTATGAATTATTGATTGCTGTTATGTTAAGTGCACAGACTACCGACAAAAGAGTTAATGAAGTTACAAATGTTTTATTTAATAAATATGATACTTTAGAGAAGTTAGCAAATGCTAAAATTGATGATATTATAAATATTATTAGAAAGCTTGGTACATTTAACAAAAAAGCTTTAAATATTATAGAAATATCAAAATCGTTAATAAAAAATTATAATGGTGTTGTACCTAGTGATAGAGAATATTTAGAATCATTACCTGGAGTTGGAAGAAAAACTACTAATGTAGTATTAAGTGAACTTTATAATGAACAATGCATTGCTGTTGATACACATATTAAAAGAGTAAGTGTAAGACTTGGTTTTGCAAATAAAGATGATGATGTTCTTGCTATAGAAAAGAAATTAACAAAAAAGTTGAAAAATTATAATGCTAAAAGAATTCATCACCAATTATTACTATTTGGTAGATATTATTGTAAGGCTAAAAATCCTGAATGTAGTAATTGCAAACTAAAAAATATATGCAAAAAAAAGAATTTCGACTGAAATTCTTTTTTATTGTATTGTTACATTTCTTGTTATTGTTTTTCCATTATAGCTATATGTTACTGTGTATGAACCCGGTGTTGAATTCATCATTTCTAATGAAGAAGGTGTTCCAGCCACGCTAGTATATGTAATTGATGATGCTTTTTCAGTTGTTTCTTCACTATTTATTATTACTTTTATTCCTTCTTCTTCATATGTACCTTTAGGTGTTGTTATATTTTCGTCCCCGATTAATTTTAATTCAATATTATCCGTTACACCATTTAAAGATACGCTTGTTTCAACACCATCACTCATATTTGCTGTAAATATAGTATATGATGTTTTTACAACATATTTTGTTGGAGAACTAGAATTAACTGTTAGTGTAATAGATGCGTTAGATGTTGTATCTAATAGCTCTAAAGATCCATCATCTTTTTTACCATAAATTTTATAAACAACACTTCCGATATTATTGTTATTATATGAATTTCTTGATGATATGAATCGATTTTGGAACCCAGATGTTTCAAATAAATCTTTAGCTAAATCCTTAATTTTGTCTTCTTTTAATGCATAAGGTGTGTCAATTGCTTTCCAAGATAGTGTTAATTCATTTCCTGAGACAGAACTTGATAGATTAGTAACATTTGCAAGTTTGCTAAATCTTTCTGATTTTTCTGTTGGTTCTGTACCTGTTTTAAATAATTCAGTAACAATTAAACCTTTAGGTGTATATTCACTTGGAAGTTTTGCAGGATATGTCTCATTTTCAACTGAAACACTTGATACACCTCCAGGATTTTTAAATGTACTATTTTTCTTAAAGATTCCTTTTCCAACTTTTTGGAATAATCTTTCATGATATGATGTACCAAATGAATTGTGATATTCTTTATTAGGTACTTCATATCCATACCATACTGAAATTGCGTAATCAGGAGATGTACCTGATACCCAATAGTCGGCAATAGCACTATTAGGTAATTTTAAATTCTTTTTATCTTTATCAGAGAAGTTTGATGTACCAGTTTTGGCACCATATGTTGCTCCATTTATATTTGAGTATCCACCTAATCCTACTTTGGCAGAAGATTTTAATAAATCTGTCATAATATAAGATGTTTGTGGACTAAATACTTTATTAGTTGTTACTTGTTTTTTAGTTTCTTCATTATTGTTTTTGTTGACTACTTTTGTGTAACTATGTGGAGAATTATATTCACCATTGTTTGCGAATGTTGCATATGCTGCAGCCATTGTAACAACATTTTCTCCACCATATCCACCAATTGCATGAGCTTGATGTAATGTTTCATCAGGATGTAGACCAAGCTTTGTTACAACTTCTTTTATATTTTCATTTTTGTTCTTTTTGAATGCTTTAACAGCTGATGTATTTCTTGATTGAGCTAATGCATTTCTAAGTGTTAAATAACCCATATAAGAACCATCCCAGTTACTTAAACTTGTTCCATCGGAATATGTAATATTTTCATCTGAGAATGGTTCATATGTAGACCAGTTCTCATATTCAATACCAACTGAGTAATCAAATATAGGTTTAGCAGTAGAACCAATTTGTTTTTTTAGTTGAGTTGCTGTATTTAATGTACGTTCACTATTTTTATTACGACCAGCACCTATTGCTACTAATTCACCATTATTAACATCAACAACGGCTATACCTGCTGTAACTTTGTCATCTTTCCAATCCCATGTTTTACCATTCATAATATCATTAATATGATTTTGTTTATCTCTATCCATAGTTGTATATATATTATAAGCTGTTTTATATGGGTCAATTCCATCGTCATTTAATTCTTCAACTACAGTATCAATAAAACCTTGATATTCATTTTTATCTGAAGTATTATCATTATCTTTTTTTACTAATAATTTATCTACTGTTAATTTGCTTGCAGCTTCTTTTTCTTCTTTTGTAATATAGCCATGTCTTTCCATAAGTTTTAAAACAATTTGTCTTCTTTTTTCTGCTTTTTCTGGATGTCTTGTTGGATCATCACCACCAGGTGATTGGAATAATCCCGCTATAAGTGCTGCTTCTGCAAGATTAATATCTTTAGCAGATTTTCCAAAATAAGTTTTACAAGCTTGTTCAACTCCATATGAACCTCCACCTAAATAAGGTGCATTAACATAAAATTCTAAAATTTCTTCTTTTGTATATTTTTTTTCAACTTCATATACAGCCATATATATGTCTGTAAATTTTCTAGTTAAGCTTCTTTGAGTTGAAGTGTAATGGTTTTTAACAAGTTGCATTGTAAGAGTTGATGCTCCCCCAGCATTAGAACCACCTAATAATGTTTGAATAGTTGCTTTAGCAAATCTTGGTAGGTCAACACCATTATGTTGATAAAATCTTGAATCTTCTGTTGCAACTATTGCATCTATTAATACTTCTGGTAAATCATCATAACTAATTATTTCTCTATTTTCAGCACCTAGTTTTGCAAATTCTTTACCATCTTTATCAAATAATGTTGAAGCCTCTTGATGATATAATTCTTCAGGTTTGAATTTTGGAGCATTTGCAACTATATATGCCCAAAAAGCACAAAATGCTAATATCGCAAATATACATAAAATTAAAAATATAAATAATAATTTTTTCCATATCTTTTTTTTCTTTTTTTCTTTTTTTTCGGCTTTAACCTTTTTAGGTTTAGCTTTTTTCTTATTTAAAGCTGCATGTCTACCTTTTTCTACTTTTTTTCTATTTTTCATTAAGTTAGGTATAAATAATATTATGTCAGCTAGTCCTATTATAATGAGAGATACCCAAAAATTAATTGCTAAACATCCTATTATAAATGCAATTAAACTAACTGTTCCTATTATTATATAATCTTTATTTTTGTTTATAAACTCTTTCATAAATCTTCTCCTTTTAATTCTTTAAAATATATTTTATCGATAATTTCTAAATAATCAACCCTTGGATTAAATTTGTCTTTTATTAAATAACCATTTTCATAAAAAAAATCATAAGGTATTCTTTTTTTGTTACTTTGATTTATATAATTTATTAAATTTTTTGTTTCTAATAAAAATGTTTTATTTTTAGATGTAAATCTTACTATTAAAAAACTAATACCACCATGTTCATTTATTTTTTTCAAATGTTCAATTTGATGATCATGTATATTTGCAAGTGGAAAATTTTCTAATTTTGTTTCTTTGGCCTCAAAATCAATATATTTTCCTTTATAAATTCCATTATAATCAGTTGTTGATGGAGTTTTAAAGTATGCTTCTTTTATAACTGCTTCATACCTATTTGGATAATCCACTTTTGTTATGGTTATTGGGGTTGGTTTTTTATGTATAACAGCAATATTATGAATTAAGTAATATTTGTTAGTTTCATTTAATTCATGTTCTAAAGTCATTCCTCTGTTACTATATGAAATATTTCTATTAATTTTGTTTATGCTTGTTGGATATTTCATTATTATCACCAATTTAATTATACAATAAAAAAATATTTTTTACTATATAAAATTATGAAAAAAATAAAGTTCTAAATATATCTAGTTTTGTCGAATTTGATGAATACATTTTATATATGTGTTAAATTTTATTTGAGGTGATTTTATGAGATATAAACATATGAATATAAATCTTTTATTTGATGAAATGCTAGAAGATGTTAATTATCTAAAAAAAAGTGCCGTTTTCATAAAAAAAAATACAAAATAATAACTATTTTGTATCAATGTGATTAAATAAAATTCCAATGTTGATAATACCACATATTCCGACAATAATATATACTAAGTTTGCTAAAAATTTGATATTTAGTAATTCTACAAAAATATAGTCAACTAGATTAAAATTAAATAATCCAATCATTCCCCATACAATTGCACCTATAATAGTGAATACTAATGCTATTTTTTGTAAATTTTCCATATTTTTCTCCTTTCCTATTTGTTAGAATGTCCGAAAAAGAATAAATTATTCATATAAAAATAATAATACCATATAATTAAATGAAAATATTTTATGGGGTGATATTTTGAAAAAAGGAAAATTATTATTGGTATTATGCATGTGTATGTTTATTACAGGATGTTTTAAAGGGAAAAATAGTGATGTAGATAAATTTACAAAAAAGATTGAAAAAGTAAAAAATTATTATTTAACAGGTGAACTTGAAATTGTAAATAATGAAGATGTTTATAAATATTCCGTAAATGTTTCTTATAAAAATAAAGATTATTATAAAGTAGATTTGATTAATAAGACAAATGATCATGAACAAATAATTTTAAGAAATGATGAAGGAGTATATGTCCTTACACCTTCTTTAAATAAAAGTTTTAAATTTCAAAGTGAATGGCCTTATAATAACTCACAAAGCTATTTGCTGCAAAGTATATCACAAGATATTTTAAATGATAAAAATAAAAAAGTAGAAAAAAAAGGCAAAAATGTAATTATAATTACAGATGTTAATTATTCTAATAATAAAAAATTAACAAAGCAAAAAATATATTTATCTGATGCTATGGTTAAAAAAGTTGAAGTATATGATTCTTCAGATAATCTTAAAATAAAAATGAATTTTAAGGAAATAGATTTAAAATCCAAATTTGATAAAGATTATTTTAAAGTTGAAAAGAATATTAAAAGTAGTGAAACCATCGAATCGTCAAAAGAATTGGAAAATATAGTTTATCCAATGTATATGCCAAGTAATACATATTTAGCAAGTGAAGATAAGATTTCACTAGAAAATGGTGAAAGAGCAATTTTAACCTTTTTAGGAGAAAAATCATTTACTTTAATAGAAGAGACAACAACTGTTTCAAAAGATATAGATACTATTAATATGTATGGTGATCCTGAACTTTTAAAAGATACAATAGGTTCGTTAAGTGATTCAGGAATTACATGGATTAGTGATGGTATTTCATTTTATTTATCATCTGATACAATGAGTGAAGATGAACTGTTAGATGTAGTAAAGTCAATTAGTGTTATGCCAATATCAAAATAGATAAATTTATCTATTTTTTTTTAAAAATTTGACAATGGATTAATTGTATTATAATATTGATTTATATAGATTATTGGAGGCTTTATATGAGTGAAATAGTAAAAACAGAAACAGGAAAAGAAAAGAAATATACACCAATTGGTATAATAAATTTAGTTGATGTTGTGCCCGTTGAAGCTTGGATAGTATTTAGTGATAAAGATAATCATTTATATTTTGGATATATAGACGATAATGCTGATTTAGAAAATAGATTTTCTTATGACAGATTTGTGCCTTTATCAGAAAATGAAGTAAGAAAAAATATAAAATATTTTAAAGAATTAAAGTGTAATAAAGAAGAAGTAAAAGATTCATACTCAGTAGGTGATATAATTATTGTAGCTTTTCAAATTGATGAAAATACTGTTTATGTTGGTAGAATAGATAAATATGTAGAATTTTTAAATCAATTTAAAAATAACTTAACTGAAGATAAGTATGATAAATTATTATTAGATGAGATAAATGATTCTTTAAATTTCTATGACCTTTCAAAAATAAAATTTGAAGAAAAAAATAAAACTAAAAAATATAAAAAATAAGTTGGATTACTTGTTGCTAGTATTACTTTAATATCAAAATAGATAGATTTATCTATTTTTTAATGTATAAAAATTATTTGTTAATAATATTAAAATATGATATAATGCAGTTGGTGATAAAATGAAAAAAGAAAAAAAGCAAATTTTAAAGGCAAATAGTTCAGCTGAAAGTGATGAATATAAAAAGTTAATAAAATTAATATTAATAATAGCAATTGTATTTTTGATTTTTTATTTAGTAACTATAATGTTTACAAAGAAAAATCATGATGATATATTTGCAAATGATTTGAATGCTAATGAAATTCAATATGATGAGGTAATTGTTGGTAATATGTTTGATAAATCTGGTGATTATTATGTTTTATTATTAGAAAAAGATGATCCTTATAAAGATTTGTTTACATCTTATTTAACTAATATAAGAAAAAATACAAAAATATACACAGTTGATTTATCAAATGCTTTTAACAAAGCTTATTTATCTGATGAGTATTCATATGAGGCAAGTAATTTTAAAACAAAAGGGACTTTATTATTAGAAATATCAGACAAAAATATAAAGAATCATTATGAGTCAAAAGAAGATATTTTAAGTAAATTAAAAAGCTTAAGCGGAGAATAGTATGTATAAAGAGGCATATAAAGAAGATATTGAAAAATTTATAGTATTTATTAATGATTTAGCAACTGATTTGTTTTATGATCAATTAATGTGTGATGGTGAAGTAATGTTTCAGTGTGGAGCATGTTATGAATTTATAAAAATTATAAAAAAATATTTTGATATTCAAAATATTTTAGTTAATAAAGAATATAACCATTGTGCTTTTGAATATAATGGTAATTATTATGATTCTAAGGGAATTATAGATAATAGAGAAAACTTTAGTATTGCAACAGAAATTGATATGTTATATATAATAGAACGATTTGGAGGTAATTTAAGTGGTTATCATATATATGAAAATATGATAAATGAATTATCAAAAATTGAAGAAATTCCTCATTTACCACAAAAGTTTTATTCAAAGAAAAGAATGAAAAATGTTTAATAATTTTCATTCTTTTTTCATTGATATTAAATTTATATTGTGCTAATATAATTATGGTGATACTATGGTAAAGCAAAATACAAATGAAAAAGTAAAAGATGGAAATAAAGAAAAAAACAAGAAAAAAGCAAATAATATTAATAAAAATAAAAAAGTTAGAGAAAATAAAGTATCTAAAAGAAACTTGAATATTGAAAAAAATTCCTTTAGTACTTTGGAAGTTATTATACTAATATTTATATCGGTTACAGTAAGTTTAGTTTTTGGATCTTTAGTTACAAGCAAGTTAAATAAAGATAAAACATATTATAGTGATAAAAACTTAAAGAAGTTTATAAAAAATTATAATTATATTATTGATAACTATTATAGCGATGTAGATAAAAAAGAATTAATAAATAGCGCTATAAAAGGAATGCTAGAATCATTAGATGATGATTATTCATATTTGCTTGATGAAGATAATTCAAGTACATTTGATATTCAATTAGAAGGTGAATACCAAGGTATTGGAATAGAAATTATTGGATTTTCAACAGGTGAAATTGTAGTTAATGATGTTTTTGATAATTCACCGGCAAAAGAAGCTGGAATAAAAAAGGGCGATCTTATAAAAAAAATAGATGATATGGATGCACAAGAAAAAAATGTAACAGAATTATCAAAATATATAAGAGAGTCAGAAAAACAAGAATTTACATTTGAAATTGAGAGAGAGAATGAAGTAAAACAAATTAAAGTTAAAAAAAATAATGTTACAATAAATGCAGTGAGTTCAAAAATAATAGAAAAAGATGATAAGAAGATTGGATATATAAATGTTAGTATATTTTCAAATGTGGCATATAAACAATTTAAAAGTGAATTGAAAAAATTGGAAGATAGTAAAATTGATTATTTAATAATAGATGTTAGGGATAATACAGGAGGACATTTATCTACTGCTGTAAATATAATTTCTTTATTCCTTGATTCAAAACATGTGATATATCAAACTGATACTAGGGGAGTAAAGAAAAAATATTATTCGCATGGTAATATAACTAAAACATATCCAATTGTGGTTTTACAAAATTCTAATTCTGCATCTGCTTCTGAAATGCTAAGTGCAGCTTTAAAAGAAGAATATGGGGCATTAGTTGTTGGTGAAGTAAGTTATGGAAAAGGGACTGTACAAGAATTGTTAGATTTAGATGATGATGTCGAATATAAAATAACAACAAAAAAATGGTTAACTCCAAAAGGAAATTGGATTAATAAAAAAGGAGTTACACCTGATATATCAGTCTCTTTAAGCGAAGAATATGAAAAAAATCCAACAGAAGAAAATGATAATCAATTGCGAAAAGCAATAGAAGAAATTATAAAGAAGTAAAAAGCTTCTTTATTTTTTTTTTAAAAACATATATAATGTATATGGAAGAGGTAATATATGGAAAAAATTTGTATAGGAGATAAATTTCAAATTCAATGCTATAAACATGATGGAAATGTTCATAGATGTTGGGAAGAAGCAGTAGTTTTAGATATAACTAAAGACTATATAGTTTGTGGAAATAATAAAACATTGGTTACTAGAGCTGAAGGTGTTACTTGGAAAACTAAGGAACCGGCAATAATGTATTTCTTTAAACATGAATGGTATAATGTTATAGCACAATTAAAGAAGGATGGCATATATTATTATTGTAATATAGCAACACCTTATATAATAGAAGAAAATACAATTAAGTATATAGATTATGATTTGGATTTAAGAATATTTCCAACAGGTGAATATAAAATTTTAGATAGAATGGAATATAAATATCATAAAAAATTGATGAATTATTCTGATGATTTAGATGTGGCAATTAAAAACGGACTGGATGACCTTATAAAAAGATATAACAATGGTTCAATGATTTTTAATGAGGCTCAGAATTATAGATATCATGATTTATATGAAGAAGTAAAAAAATATAATGAAAATCATAATTTTTAGTATATTTTGAATTTGATGTAATATAATTAATAAGGTAATATATATATGATATATTACTTTTGTTTACACATTTTTTTATAAATTTTAAAAATATTAAAAAAAAATAAAAAAAGTGTTGACTTAGTAAAAAGTATTTGATATATTAGTAGTGCTTCTTGTGAAGGAAGCCTGAATGATCTTTGAAAACTGAGCAAAAATGTCAATTCACAAATA
>CABUNR010000031.1:0-11465 GCA_902492995.1 uncultured Bacillota bacterium
TGTTTTCTCTTTTTTTATGTTTTAATAATTATTCCCACATCTAGTTTACTACATCTGTTGTTTTTAATGATTTGCAAAAATAGTTAGAATATGATATAATCTATATGTTTTGGGGGGATAAGTATGAAGAGGATACTTACGTATGGTACATTTGATTTATTACATTTTGGTCATATAGAAATTTTAAGAAGAGCTAAAGAGCTTGGTGACTATTTAATTGTTGCAGTTTCTACAGATGAATTTAATGAAATAAAAGGAAAAAAAGCATATCATAATTATGAAACAAGAAAAAAAATGTTAGAAGCAATTAGATATGTAGATTTAGTTATTCCAGAAAATAGTTGGGAACAAAAAGTATCAGATGTTCTTGATTATAAAGTAGATGTTGTTGTAATGGGAAGTGATTGGAAAGATAGCGACAAATTTGACTATTTAAAGGAATATTGTGATGTTGTTTATTTACCAAGAACTGAAGGTATATCAACTACAAAAATAAAAGAAGATTTAGGTTTACAAGAACCTGATAATAAAATAAATCAAATTCCAGAACAAAAAATAAAGATAAAAAAATAAATGTGATGACTGGCTTGGAAACCACGAGCAATATATAAAAAGAGATTCTATTAGAATAAGTAAGGTGGAACCGCGGGAATACTCGTCCTTATAACTAATAGGATCTTTTTATTTTAGATGGAGGTATTTATGAAGGATATAACAATGGAAAAAATGGTTAATTTATGTAAAACATATGGTTTTATATTTCAAGGAAGTGAAATATATGGTGGACTTGCTAATACATGGGATTATGGACCATTAGGATCAAAGCTTAAAAATAATATAAAGGATACATGGAGAAAAAGATTTATTGATGAAAGACGTAATGCCTATGAAGTTGATGCTGATATTTTAATGCATCCTAGAGTTTGGGAAGCAAGTGGGCATGTTGGATCATTTTCAGATCCTCTTGCTGATTGTAAGGAATGTAAAACACGTCATAGAATAGATAATTTAATAAATGATTTTTCTAATTCTTCTATAGGAGATGCAATGAGTAATGAAGAGAGAATGAATTATTTAAAAGAGAATAAAGTACCATGTCCAAATTGTGGCAAATCTAATTTTACAGATATTAGGGAATTTAACTTAATGTTTAAAACAGAAAGAGGAGTTACAAATGATTCTAAAAATACAATATATTTAAGACCTGAAAATGCACAAGGTGAGTATGTTAATTTCTTAAATGTTCAAAGAAGTATGAGATCTAAACTACCATTTAGTATAGGTCAAATAGGTAAAGCATTTAGAAATGAAATAACTCCAGGAAACTTTACATTTAGAACAATTGAATTTGAACAAATGGAATACCAAACTTTTTGTAAAGAAGGAACAGATAAAGAATTATACGATTATTTTAAAGAATATGCAAAAAAATATTTTATGGATTTAGGAATTCCTGAAGAAAATTTAAGATATCATGATCATGAGAAATTGGCTCATTATGCTAAAGAAGCATGTGATATTGAATATAAATTTCCATTTGGTTGGGGAGAGATAAATGGAACTCATAATAGAACAAATTATGATTTAGGAAGACATCAAGAATATAGTGGTAAGAGTTTAGAATATTTGGATCCTGAAACAAATGAAAAATATATACCATATATAATAGAATCAACAATTGGATGTGATAGATTAGTCCTTGCTTCATTATTTAATGCTTATGATATAGAAACTTTAGAAGATGGTACTATTCGTGAAGTCATGCGATTTAAACCATGTATTGCTCCTTATAAAGTAGCAGTACTTCCACTAATAAAAAAATATCATAATAATAAAGCAGAGGAAGTATATAATTTGCTTTCAAAATATTTTAGTACATCATATGATGATGCTGGAAATATTGGTAAAAGATATAGGAGACAAGATATAATAGGTACACCATTTTCTATAACAATTGATGATAATACGTTAAATTGTGATACAGTTACTGTAAGAGATAGAGATACTATGGAACAGATAACTTTAAAAATAGATGAAGTAGTAGATTATATCAAAGAAAAAATAGAATTTAAATAATTTATATGTTATAATTTTATTGGAGTGATATGATGAAAAAGAAAATATCGTATATATTATTAATCTGTTTAGCAATAATTCCTTTAAATTATGTATATGCTTCTGGATTTTCAACAAATGAAACAATATCCGCATGTGGATTTGATAAATATATACCAGCTAAATTACCTAATTTTACTAGTTCTTTATTTAATATACTTAAAATAGTAGTTCCTATAGTAATAATAGTTATGGGAATGATAGATTTTGCAGGCGCTATGATGGCAAATGATGAAAAGAAAATGAAGGAAAATCAAAAAAAATTCATTACAAGGTTAATTGCTGGAGTATTAGTGTTTATGGTAATGGCAGCAGTTCAATTCATATTTAAACAAGTTAATACAACAACTTCATATAAAAATGGATTTGTAAATTGTGCTGATTGCCTTTTAAATGGAAATATAAATTCATGTAAATCATCAACAAATGCAACTATTGATACTAGAAAACAATGTTCAGATTATGGATATCAAAGTTGTAAGGAAACAGATGATTTTGGAAATCAATGTAGGACTGGAAAAGATAGTGATGGAGCTCTTACATGTTTAATTAAAGGAAATGCTTGTGAAGATTATTCAGCAAGTGAATGTCCATCTAAGGTAAATGGTGGAGTAAAATCTTGTATGGTCGTAAATGGAAAATGTAGTGAATCGGTTAAATGTAGTGATTTATCAGTAAGTGATTGTGCAACCAAATTAAATGGAACATGTAAGTGGAATGGAAATAGTTGTGTAAAAAAATAGATTTAATAAAAAATAGAATTTTAATTAATTTTTAAAATTCTATTTTCTTTTAGAAAAATGTGTGATAAAATTAATTGTAGTTATATAGTAGATTAGGAGGAAATAGAAGTGGGATTTCTAAAAAATTGGATAAATAAAGAAGATGAAGATTTAAGAGAAGATGTAACTGGTGATGAATATTATGAATTAAGTGCTGATGAAGCTTTACAAGAAAATGATGGAAATAGTAAAATGATATTATTAGAACCAAGAGCTTATTCAGAATCACAACAAATTGCTGATCACTTAAAAGCAAGAAATACAGTTGTTGTTAATTTAAAGAGAGTTACTAGTGATCAAGCTAAAAGAATAATTGATTTTTTAGCTGGTACTATATATGCAATAGGTGGAGATTTACAAAAAATAGGTGGAGGAATATTTTTATGTACTCCTAATAATGTGAATATACAAGGTAAAATAACTGATGATAAAGAAGGAAAAGATATTCACGATAATAATGATATAAATATTGAATGGTAATAGTTTTAAAGGTGATAATATGGAAAAATTTAATAGAACACTTCGTGGATATGATCCAGATGAAGTAAATGCTTTTTTAGATAAAATCATTAACCAAGTAGAGGTAATGGTTAGTGAGATGAAAGAAAAAGACATAAAGATTTCAAAATTACAATCTCTAGAGGTAGAAAATCAAAATTTAAAAGAAAAATTAGCTCAATACGAGAGAATGGAATCAACATTAAATAAAACTATTATCATGGCCCAAAAAACTAGTGAGCAAGTAAAACTTGCAGCTCATCATGAGAGTGAAACACTAATAGAAGATGCTAAAAATAATGCAAATAGAATAGTTAATGAAGCCCTTTTAAGAGCTGAAAAAACTGAAGAAGAAGCAGCACTTCTAAGAAGAAATATAAAAATCTTTAAAAAAAGAATTAAAGATATAATAGAAGCACAACTTGAAGTTGTAAGTGAAATAGATCATGTAGAAATATAAAAAATATTTCTTTTTTTCTTGAAAAATAATATATTATAGTATATAATTAATTTGTATTGATAAAGCAAGAGCGAAAGACGAAATTTAAATGATATTTAAAGAGAGTCCTTGTTTGGTGTAAGGGGATAATTAGTTTAAATTTAGATCACTTTCAAGTGTATTTTATGGATAAGATAAAATCGGTTACGCGTTATAGTATTTAAGTGCATGAAATCTTTATGAATTAGGGTGGTACCGCGAATATTCGTCCCTAAAATATAAGGATTTTTTTAATTTTAATGGAGGTTTTTATGAAAAAATTTGAAGAATTAGAAAAAAAAGAAACAAGAGAAGTAGAAGATGAAATCCTAAAAAAATGGGAAAGCATTGATATTTTAAACAAAACTATTGAAAATAGAAAAGATAGTGAAAGTTTTGTTTTTTATGATGGACCAGCTACTGCAAATGGAATGCCAGGTGTACATCATATGTTAGCTAAGATAGTTAAAGATACATTTTGTAAATATAAAACAATGAAAGGTTTTAAGGTAATAAGAAAAGTTGGATGGGATACACATGGACTTCCAGTGGAATTACAAGTAGAAAAAGAACTTGGATTTACTGGTAAAGGTGACATTGAAAAGTATGGTATAAAAGAATTTAATGAAAAATGTCGTGAAAGCGTATGGAAAAATGAAAGTGCCTTCAAGGATTTTACAAATAAAATGGGACAATTCATAGATTTAAAACATCCATATATTACTTATGACAATAATTATATAGAAACAGAATGGTGGATTTTAAAAAAATATTTTGATGAAGGATTAATATATGATGGCCTTAAAATACTTCCATATTGCCCAAGATGTGGAACAGGACTTGCTAGTCACGAGGTAGCACAAGGATATAAAGAAGTAAGTGTAAACACTGTAACTGTTCCATTTAAACTAAAGGATGAGAATGCATACTTACTTGTTTGGACAACAACACCATGGACACTTATTGCAAATGTAGCTGCTTGTGTTAATCCAAAAGAAGAATATGTAAAATGTAAATCAAAAGGATATAATTTTATAGTTGCAAAAAAACTAGCAAACAAAGTATTAGGTGAAGAATATGAAATTATAGAAACATACAAAGGTAAAGATTTAGAATACAAAGAATATGAACAATTTCTACCATTTTTGACAGTTAATAAAAAAGGTTTTTATATAACTTGTGCAGATTATGTAACAATGGAAGATGGAACAGGAATAGTTCATATAGCACCTGCATTTGGGCAAGATGATTATGAAGTTGGTTTAAAATATAATCTTCCAGTTTTAAATCCAGTAGATGAAGCTGGATGCTATACTGATGGTCCTTGGAAAGGAAGACTTGTAGTTGATTCAGAACTTGAAGTGGAAATAATTAAATATTTAGCAAGTAATGATAAATTATTTAAAAAACAAAAAATGGTGCATAACTATCCACATTGTTGGAGATGTAAAACACCACTTGTATATTATTCAAAATCAAGTTTGTATATCAAAACGACTGCATATAAAGATAAAATAATAGAAGCAAATAAAACAGTTAATTGGTATCCATCATATGTTGGAGAAAAAAGATTTGGGAACTGGCTTTTAAATATGAATGATTGGGCAATATCTCGTAATAGATATTGGGGAACACCTATACCACTTTGGAGATGTTCATGTGGTCATGATGAAATGATAGGTTCAAGAAAAGAATTAATAGAAAAAGCAATAGAAAATATTGATGAAACAATAGAATTACATAGACCATATGTTGATGATATTCATATTAAATGTCCAAAATGCGGTAAAGAAATGACAAGAATTAAGGATGTTATTGATTGCTGGTTTGATTCAGGTTCAATGCCATTTAGTCAATATCATTATCCATTTGAAAATAAGGAATTATTTGAATCACAATTCCCAGCTGATTTTATAGCGGAAGGAATTGATCAAACAAGAGGATGGTTCTATACACTTTTGGTAATAGGAACATTTGTAATGGGTAAAAGTCCATACAAAAATGTTGTCGTAAATGATTTAGTATTAGATAAATATGGAGCAAAAATGCATAAATCAAGAGGCAATGCTATAGCACCTATGCCTGTGTTAGATAAATATGGAGCTGATGCAACAAGATTTTTCATGTTAAATTCATCTCCAGTATGGACACCTTTAAAATTTGATGAAGATGGAATAAAAGAAATGATTTCTAAATTCTTTAATACTTTTAAAAATACATATAATTTTTTTGCAATGTATGCTAACACTGATAACATAGATCCAAAAGATTATGATATGAAATATGAAGATTTAGAAGAAATAGATAAATGGTTGTTATCAAAATATAATAAATTAGTAAAAAATGTAACAGAATCAATGGATGAATATGATTTAAATAAAGTAACAAAATATTTAATAGAATTTGTTTCAGAAGATTTATCAAATTGGTATATAAGACGTAATAGAAAAAGATTTTGGTCATCAAGTATAGATATTAGCAAAAGAAGTGTATATAAAACTACATATGATGTGTTGGTTGGAATATGTGAATTACTTGCTCCAATATGTCCTTTTATAAGTGAAGAAATTTATACTAAATTAACAGGTAATGAATCAGTTCATTTAGCAAACTATCCAGTTTATAATGAAGAATATATAAATGATAATATTGAATCTAGAATGGATTTGATAAGAGATTTAATTAGTATGGGTAGAAATGCAAGAGAGGATGCTAAAATAAAGGTAAGACAACCAATTAGTGAAGCTTTAATAGATGGTAAAAATGAATCATTAATAAGTGATTTAATACCTTTAATTAAAGAGGAATTAAATGTAAAAGAGGTTGTATTTATAAAAGATATTTCAGAATATATGAATTTTAATGTAAAACCAAATTTTAAAGAAGTTGGAAAAATATTTGGCTCAAAAATAAAAGATTTTGCAAATTCTTTATCTAATTTAACAGAAGAAGAAATAAACAAATTAAATAATGGTGAAGAAATTATTGTAAAATTGAATGATGAAGAAGTTAAAGTTGATAAAAATATGGTTGATATTAGAATAAGTGCTAAAGAAGGATTTAATGTAGCATATGAAAATAATAATTTCATAATATTGGATACAAATTTAACACATGAATTAATATTAGAAGGAATAGCGCGTGAAATGATTTCAAAAGTTCAAAATATAAGAAAAGAAAGTAATTTTGAAATAACTGATCGTATTAACCTATATTATAATAGTGATTCTTTAATAGATGAAGCTATAGAAAAATATGCTGAATTTATAAAATTAGAAACTTTATCTCTTATAATTCAAAAAAGAGAAGATTTACAAAAATCATACGATTTAAACGGACATGAAACTTATATAGAAGTAGAAAAAAATTGTTAAAAATCTTTAATAAAGATTTTTTTCTTTTATAGAGTATATGGTTTATTTTTATAATATATTATGTTATTATAGTTGAGGTGATTTATATGTTGAAAGTTAATAATTTAGCTTTAAAGTTTGGTACTAGAACATTATTTGAAAATGTTAATTTAGAATTTAATTCAGATAATTGTTATGGAATTATAGGAGCAAATGGTGCAGGAAAGTCTACCTTTTTAAAAATTTTAAGTGGTGAGATAGAATCTACAAAAGGTGAGGTAATTATTGGTAGAGGTGAAAGAATCTCTGTTTTAAGACAAAACCATAATGAATATGATGAAAATACGGTTATGGATACTGTATTGGGTGGAAATTCTATTTTATACCAAGTTATGAAAGAAAAAGAAGCTATTTATATGAAGTCTGATTTTAGTATTGAGGATGGTATTAGAGCTGGAGAATTAGAAGCCAAATTTGAAGAAATGGGTGGTTGGCAATCAGAGAGTGATGCTGCAATAATATTGTCAGGTCTTGGAATACCAAATGAATTTTTTAATAGAAAAATGAGTGAACTTAAAGATAAGGATAAGGTAAAAGTTTTATTAGCTAGAGCTTTATTTGGAAGTCCTGATATATTACTTTTAGATGAGCCAACAAATGGTCTTGATATGACAAGTAAAATATGGTTAGAGGAATTTTTAATTAATTTTAAAAATACCGTTTTAGTTATATCTCATGATAGACATTTTTTAAATAAAATTTGTACTCATATATTAGATATAGATTATAATAAAATTACTTTATTTGTTGGAAATTATGATTTTTGGTATAAATCAAGTAAATTAATAGAAAAACAAATGCAAGATTCAAATAAAAGAAAAGAAGAAAAAATAAAAGAACTACAAGATTTTATTGCAAGATTTAGTGCTAATGCATCTAAATCAAAACAAGCCACATCAAGAAAAAAATCTCTTGAAAAAATTGTTCTAGATGAAATTAAACCTTCTAGTAGAAAATATCCATATATTAATTTTGAAATAGAAAAAAGTTTGAATAAGGATATTATTTCTTTAGAAAAAATAAATTATAGTATTGATAACAAATGCATTATAAAAAATTTAAATTTAAATTTAAGAAAAGATGATAAAATAGCTTTAGTAGGTGAAAATGAAATAGCAAAAACAGCTCTTTTAGGAATAATAGCTGGTACTATAAAACCTGATAGTGGTTCTATAAGGATAGGTTCAAATGTCAAAATATCCTATTTTCCTAAAAATCATGATTCATATTTTTCTTCTAATGAAAATATGATAGAATGGTTAAATAAATATTCTGATAATCATGAAGATGCATTTATTAGAGGTTTTTTAGGTAGAATGTTATTTTCTAAAGAGGAAACTTTAAAGTGTGTAAATGTTTTATCAGGTGGAGAAAAAGTTAGATGTATGCTTGCTAAAATGATGTTAGAAAAAGGTAATGTATTATTACTTGATGAACCTACAAATCATCTTGATATTGAATCTATTACATCGTTAAATGATGCAATGACTAAATTTAATAGTACGATTTTATTTTCATCATATGATTTAGAACTTATAGAAAGTGTAAGTAATAGAATTATTGAAATAAATGAAGATGGGACTTATATTGATAAACAAATGACTTATTCAGAATACTTAGAAAAATTTAAATCTTGGTGATTTAAATTTTTTTATGAAAAAATCGACTTTTTTTGACATTATATTTATAAAATAAATATAATGTTGTATCATTTATACATGATAAGATAATAGTAAGGATGTGTAATATGGTAACTAAATGCAAAGCAGGGGGGGTATTTTTAAGAAATACCAATAAAAAAGGACTAACATTAATAGAACTTTTAGTGGTAATAGTAGTAATCGCGATCATTTCTTTAATTGCTATTCCAACTATTGGAAATATAATAGAAGGTTCAAGAAGATAAGCTGTAAAAGATAGTATATATGAATATGTAAAAGCTATAGAAAATAAAGTGGCTTTATCAACTTTAGAAGATAGGACATACGAAGATAAAGATGGTTATGCATATGATGAGATAAAATCGGATATAAAAGGATCTATACCAACAGGAGGAATGTATAGTTTAAAAAGTGGCCAAATTACAGAGGGACATTTTTGTATAAATGGCTATCTTGTTAATTATAATGATTCAAAGGCAACAATAGATAGTAATAATAGTAAATGTACTAGTGAATCATTAAAATTAGTTGGAAGTTTAAAACTATCAAGTAATAGTGGGCATTATACATATCCAGAGATTGGAACAATAGAGATAATAGAAAACAATGGAAACGGAAAACTAAGTTGTGAATCAAGTGATACTAAGGTTGCAACTTGTTTAGTTAAAGGAAATACAGTAACAGTAAAATCAGGAACAAAAGAAGGAAGTACAACATTAACAATAACAAGTTAAGCAACAGAAAATTATAATGAACAAAAATTATCATATGTAGCAATTACAGCTAAAGGAACATTAAGAAGTTATACAGTAGCTGGATATAATGGTGTATATGACTCTAAAGGACATGGAATCGTAGTAACAAGTTCAGGTTCAACAATAACATATTCAAAAGATGGAACAAACTATACAAATGAAAATCCAAAATATACAGATGTAGGAGAATACACAGTATACTATAAAATCGAAACAGAAGGATATAATGAAATAACAGGAAATGCAAGAGTTGTTATAACAAAAGCAGAAGGTGAAATGACATCACCAACAGCAAAAACCCTAACTTATACAGAAAGTAAACAAGAATTAATAAATATAGGAAGCTCAAATACTGGAACAATTGAGTATAAATTAGATAATGGAGAATATTTAACATCAATTCCAAAAGCAACAAATCCAGGAACATATAATGTATATTTAACACCTAATATGGGATATCAGTGGAATGATGGAACTAGAAAAGATACAAAATTGGTAAGCTGTACAATAAGTAAAAAAAATATTGCAAATATTACAATATCAAATATAGCAGATCAAACGTATACAACAGGTAAGATAAAGCCATCCACAACAGTTACATTAGATGGTAAAACATTAACAAATGGAAGTGATTATAGTCTAAGTTATAAAAACAATATAAATATAGGATAAGCTACTATAATAATTGAGGGGACTGGAAACTACGTAGGAAGTATATCTAAAAATTATAAAATAACAGAAGAAAATATATCTAATGTAGAGGTAGAAGAAATAGAAGATCAAATATATACAGCAAGTTTAGTAGAACCTAAATTAGTAATAAAATTTAATAATAAAATTTTAAAACAAAATGAAGATTATAGTTTAGAATATAAAAATAATATGAACATTGGAGATGCTTTTGTAACAATAAGTGGAATAAAAAACTTTAAGGGTACACTAAATAGAACCTTCAAAATAATACCTTTATCATCTAAAAAGTTTTTAAAAAATTTAAAAGTTAATGATGAGGATATATTATCAACATTAACTAAAAAAGTTTCAGAATAAACTGTTAAAGTAAATATTACAGCAGAATTAGAAGATGAAGATTCAACTATAATGGGACTTGGTGAAAAAGAATTAAAAGATATTATAAATACTTATGAAATAATAGTGATAGATAAAAACAAAAATAAAAGAATATACACAGTTGTTATTATTAAAGAACAAGATGATTTAATAGATAAAGAAAGAAGTAATAATAATTTTTTATCAAGTTTAAATGTTAAAAATTATAAAATAACTCCTGAATTTAAAAAAGATATATATGAATATTATTTAGAAGTTGAAAATAATATAGATAAAATAGATGTTGAAGCAACATTAGAAGATAGCAAGGCTAAAATTATAGGAATAGGTGAGAAAACTTTAAATGCTAAAAATAATATATTTGAAATTACTGTAGTTGCAGAAGATAATACTATTCAAAAGTATCTATTAAATGTTAAGAAAAAAGAAAAAAATAATGAAGATTTAAAACAAGATGACTTAAATAATGATTCAAATAATAAAAACAATTCAACTAGTAAAAATAATTCAAAAAATAATAATATTAAAAATCCAGAAACAAGAGTATCTAGTGTAGGATTTAAAATTATTATTCTAGAAATAGTTATAGTATTTTTATTAAAAAGATTTAAGAAAAAGCAATATATTATAAAATAACTGTAGTGTTACAATTGATGTGAGACTTTTTATATAGTAAAAAAGCAATAAGTCTA
>CABUNR010000032.1:0-11109 GCA_902492995.1 uncultured Bacillota bacterium
TTTTAATTAAATTTCTTTTTACAATTTTTAATAAAAAATTAACAAAAATTATAAGAAAAATTGGGTAAAAACTACTTAAAGAAACTTTTTTATAAGAAGGTGAATATTTTGAAGTTAGAAGATTTAAGAAAAGATTATGATGAATTACAAGTTAAATATGGTGCTAAGGAATTAGATTCTATATATAATGGTGGATGTGAAAAAAATCCTGATATATGTTTTGTTTTTATGAATCCTACAGGAAAAAATATTGCCAGTGATAAATCTTGGAAAGGTAGAAAGTCGCCATGGTTAGGAACTAAAAACATATGGAAGTTGTTCTATAAAGTTGATTTATTAAGTGAAGAAACATTTAACAAAATTCAAGAAAAGAAACCAAAAGAATGGGATTATGAGTTTTGCAACTATGTTTACGAAGAAATTGAAAAAAACAAATTGTTCATTACTAATTTAGGTAAATGTACACAAATAGATGCAAGACCATTGCCTGATGAAGTGTTGAAAAAATATCTTGATTTATTATTCAAAGAAATAAACATAATTAAACCAAAAATAATTATTACTTTTGGAAACCAAGTTAGTTCTATTATTTTAAATAAAAAGATATCTGTATCTGAAAATAGAAAAAAATGTCACAAAATACAAATTAATAAAAACGAATATAAAGTTTATCCTGTTTATTATCCAGTAGGTAATGGCATATTTAATATTGATAAATCGATAGAAGATATAAAATGGATAATTGAAAATGAAATAAAAAAAGAAGAACCAAATCTTCTTCGTGAAATTTTATAGAAAGTTGTAATACTAAGATGACATATAAGGTAGCAGCGTATCTTCGTTTATCAAAAGAAGAATATAGTAATGAAAAAGAATCAAATAGCATAGCTAATCAAAAATTAATTATAGATAATTATTTAAAAGAACATAGAGAATATAAATTAGTTGATTATTATATAGATGATGGTTATTCGGGTACTAATTTTGATAGACCAGAATTTCAAAGAATGTTAGAAGATATAAAAAATAAGAAAATAGATGTAATACTTATAAAAGATTTATCAAAACTTGGCAGAAATTATATTGAAACTGGTAATTTTGTAGAAGTGGTATTTCCTGCTATGGGAGTATCTGTAATTTCGGTAGATGAAAATTATGAAATTGATTCATCAGATTATTATAGTGATGATTATTTAGCATTGAAGAATTTATTTAATGATATGTACGCAAAAGATATATCAAAAAAAGTAAGAAGTTCTTTAATTGTGAAGAAACAAAATGGTGAATTTGTTGGAAAATTAGCTCCTTACGGATATATAAAAGATCCAAAAGATAAGCATAAATTTTTAATTGATAAAAATGTATCACATATAATTAGAAAAATATTTGATATGATACTTGCTGGCAAAAGTAGAAGACAAGTTACTGACTTTTTAAATGATAATGATATATTAACTCCAAGCGAGTATTTAAATATTGATAAGAATAAAGATGTATCAGTTATGAAAAAATGGAATCCTGAAATGGTAAACACAATTTTGAAAAACGAAAATTATACAGGAACATTACTCCAGGGCAAGAGAAGAAAATTAAATTATAGGGTTAACAAACAAATTCAATTAGAAAAGGGAAATTGGATTATAACTCCTAATCATCACGAAGCAATTATAAGTAAAGAAAAATTTGATAAAGTACAATATATTTTAGATAGGCATGCTAAAGCAAATAAAGATGGAAGTATAGATATTTTATCTTGATTTTTAAAGTGCAATTGTTGTGGCGGTAATATTGTAAACAAACTTCAAAAGGAAAAGTTTATTACTATTGCTCTAACTACTATAGAAATAAAACTTGTGAAAATAATGAATTTATTAGTGAAAATAAGCTAATTGAAATTATAAATGAAAAATTAAATTTATCTAATATTACTAGATTAGAACTAGAAAATAAAGTAAAATGTATTTATATTGATAAGAATAAAAATGTTAAAATTGATATTAAATAAAAAATTTAAAAGAAAGGAGAATAATAAATGGACAATAAAAACTTACAAATAACTAATCATGACTTTTTAATATATAGAGATTCAAACAATGATATTAAGGTTAGTGTAATGTTAATAAATAATGACATATGGCTTACTCAAAATTTGATTGCAGAATTGTTTGACGTAGGAAGAAGCACAATAACAGAACATATTAATAATATATTAAATAGTGGTGAACTTGATGAAAATAACACCGTCGGAAAAACCGACGTTGATAATTCTAAAAAACCTGTAAAGATATATAACCTTGATATGATTATTGCAGTTGGATATAGAGTAAATTCAAAAAAAGCAACCAACTTTAGAATTTGGGCTACTAAAATATTAAAAGAATATATGATAAAAGGTGTAGTTATGGATGATGAAAGATTAAAAAATCCTAATTACATATTTGGCGAGGATTATTTTGAAGAAATACTTGAAAGAATTAGGAATATTCGTTCAAGTGAGAGAAGATTTTATCAAAAAATAACAGATATATATTCTTCTTGTAGTGTTGATTATGATAAAGATTCAGAAATAACAAAAGAATTTTTTAAAACAGTTCAAAATAAATTACATTATGCAATAACTGGTAATACTGCAGCTGAAATAATATATAACAGAGTTGATTCAGAAAAAGAAAATATGGGACTAACCAATTGGAAAAATTCTCCTGATGGACCAATCTATAAATATGACGTGGACATTGCAAAAAACTATTTAAATGAAAAGGAATTAAAAGATTTGAATAGAATAGTAACAATGTATTTAGATTATGCAGAATTACAAGCAGAAAATCATAATGCTATGACTATGAAAGATTGGGTAGAAAAATTGAATGCATTTTTGCAATTTAATGGTAAAGAAATACTACACAATGCAGGGAAAATATCGGCTAGTATTGCAAAAGAATTAGCTTATAAAGAGTATGATAAATTTAAAGTTAAACAAGATAAATTATATAAATCAGACTTTGATAATTTTTTAAATGAAACAAGAATGATAGAGAATGGAAGTGATAAATAATGGATATGCATTCAAAAAGAGAAATGAGAAAAAATAAAAAAATGAACGAAGATACAAAAAATTTACCATCAACGAGTATCAACTGTCTGATAACGCTTTTTGCAACACTTTCTAAAAGCACTTATAAAATAAGGACTTGCGTGGATTAACATCTTACATATTTAATGTAAACAAATAATAGATTTTGATAAAAATAAGCAAAAATAGTTAAAAATAATGAAAAATAGTGTTGGCATTCAGGGGTTGGTATTCCTATGCAACACTAAAAAAAGAGGTGAAATAATGAAAGATTATATATTTATAATAGGACCTAGTGGAGTTGGTAAAACAACTCTTGCTAAAGGTTTATTTGAACATTATAAAGGTGTTTACTTTGAACAAAATATGATTCCTGAATTTGGAATACCTGATAATGTAGATGAAGGTAAATATGAAGAAGAAGTGTTGTGGGAAAGTTCAGTTGAATTGTTAAAATATTTCCATAATAAAGGAATTAAAAATATTATTGCTTTGGATTTTAATGATTTAAGAACTAGAGAAATACCAACTGTGTTTAAAGGTACTAATTTTATTACTCTTAAATTAATTTCATCTATTTATGAACAAAATAAGAATCAAATGTTAGAACGTGGTGAAAAAGGATTAGTTGATTTAGAGCTACTTGAAGTATCAACTATAAAGATAATGAATAGAGAATTACTTCCTAATGAAGTATTATTAGATGTTGCTAATAAGTCAAAAGAAGAAGTATTAAAAGAGGCAATTAATATTATAGATAATTATGATTGTAAATTAGATTATGAATACACAGAACCACCAAAGGAATTATTTTATTCTTGGGTTCAAAGCGATGGATTAAGGAAGTGATTTCTATGAATAATGAAAATAAAACTAATATAAACTGGTTGGCTTGTATTTATGGCGACCATCACTTAAACCCTTATAGAATGGTAGTTTTTAAGAATTGAGATCTTGCAAGTTTTAGTAAAAAAGTAAGAATAATAATAAAAAATAGATTAAAATATACTCATTTTTGAAAGGAATTAGGGTACTGGCTTGTAATGTGCCGACAATTGTTTTTTTAACGTATTTTGTACGTTTTTTATGCAATTTAATATTACGATATAATTGAATATCAAAAATATGTGGTATAATTGATATAGGAAGTGATTTACTATGATTAGATATTTAACAAGTGATTTTGGAAACTATGAAAAGAAGGATGGCCAAAAGATAACTCGTCCAATTGATAATATAAATGGAATTGTTGATCAATTTAAAAATGATATAAAAAAATTTGATAAAGTTGTTTTTGTTGCATCTGATATGAATAATCCTACAGAAAAGGTTATGAGTTATGCTAATATATTTTTTGATAGTTTAAAAATGGTTGGAATAGAGTTTACTGATTATTTAGTTTTAGACGGAAGTAAAATAAATGAAGCTGAACAATATATCAATGGAGCAGATTTTGTTTTTCTATGTGGCGGAGATACATACAATCAACATGTGTTTTTTGAAGCAATCAATTTAAAATCTTTATTAGAAAATTTTCAAGGTGTTTTAGTAGGACAAAGTGCTGGTGCTTTAAATATGCCTTCCAATGTATTTAATAGTCCAGAAGAAATGGAAGAATCTGAACCTGTATTTTTTGATGGCTTAGGTTTGGTTGATATTAATATTGAGCCACATTTTGAATATGATGTTTCTAAATTTGATGATGCTAAAAAATATCAAAGAGAAGCAATTGTTAAGGAATCGTTTAATAGACCTATATATGGACAAGTAAATAAAAGCCACATAAGAATAGATGATGACAATAAAGAAGTAATATATGGTGAAACATATCTTATTGAAAATGGAAAGATAGTTAAAATATGTGATAATAAAAATAATGTAGCAATAAATAGAAAAGGGAAAACTTTATAAATAGAAATGATTGGAAGATTAAGATATCACGATTAAAGACGGGACTGATATCCTGTTTTTTTATGGTATAATATTGTTTAGTTGAGGTGATTGATTTGCAAAATATTGTAAATATAATATCGTGGATAATAGTATCAGTTGGGGGAGCAGGAGTAGTTATTCTAGGTATCTCACATTGGATTGGAAAAATATGGGCTAATAAATTTGCTGAAAAGCATAAAGTAAAATACGAAAAAGAGTTAGAGCATTATAAAAGTGAGATAAATACTAGATTAAATAAACTAGACAAAATTGAAGAAAAAGCTTTATATATTTCTAAGGTTAATTTTGATAATGAATTTAAAATCTATATGGAAATATGGCCTAAACTAATAGAATGCATAAATTCAACTAACTGGTTATATCCTAGAGGAATTGAAAATGTTCCAATTGATAAAGAAGAACTAGAGGAGTATAAAAAAGAAAAATATAATGACTTTAGAAAGAACTATATTGCTTTTAGTGAATGTATGGAAAAATATGCACCATTCTATCTAGAAGATTTTTATAGGGATTTAAGTAAAATAAAAGAAATATGTTTTTCTATAGGTGATCAATTTAAAATGTATGAATTCGATGTTAAATACAATCAGTCATTTGTAGCTTGTAGAGATTTAAAAATGTCTGCGAAAGAATATAAAGAAACATCAAAAAAACAAGAGGAATTATTAAAACTAAAGGAAAATTTATTAACAAAGATTAGAACATATTTAAATGAATTAAAATTAAAATAGTTATTATTAGGAAGGTGTACTATGGTTAAGTATAAAGTTGGTGGTTATGTTAGATTATCACGAGATGATGATTATAGTGAATCAGATAGTATTCAAAGACAAATGGACTTAATTAGAATAATTGCTAATATTGAGTTAGATTGCGAATTAAAAGAGTTCTATGTTGACAATGGTTATAGTGGTACAGATTTTGATAGACCAGGATTTAATAAATTATTAGATGACATAACACAAGGTAAAATTAATATGATAATGGTTAAAGATTTATCTAGACTTGGTCGTAATCATATAGAAGTAAATAAATATATTGAAGATATTTTTCCATCACTTAATGTAAGAGTATTTTCTATTAATGATAATTATGATAGTTTAAAAACTAAAAATATTATGGAAAGAATTGATGTACCAATTACAAATCTAATGAATGATTATATTGCATATGAAACATCAAAGAAGGTAAAGAATTCTTTTGATATTAATAAGAAAAAAGGATTACATGTAGGTTCATCAGTACCATACGGTTATAGAAAAGATCCTAAAGATTGTCATTATTTTATAATTGATGAAGTAGCTGCTGACAATATAAGGAATATATTTAAAATGTATTTATCTGGTAAGTCAAAAATAGAAATAGCAGAGTATTTAAATGAAAAGAATATTCCGAATCCTGCAACTTATAAATTTGAAAATAATATAGGTAAATCTAAGCAAAGTAATACAAGAGAGTGGAAAGCTAAGATGGTTGATAGAATCCTAAAAAATGAAACTTATATAGGAACTTTAATACAAAACAAATATAGAAATATAAGTTATAGAAATCATAATCAAGTATTAAACGATGAATCAGAATGGACGATAACTGAAAATCATCATAAAGCAATTATTGATAAAGATACTTTTGATAAAGTTCAACAACTATTAAAAACACCTAAAAGAAATAAAACTAGTAATGGAGAAGATATTTTATCTGGTTATTTTAAATGTAAGGATTGTGGCGAGTCAATGTATATAAAGAAAGGGAAAAATAAAGATTACTATTATTGTAAAAGTTATATAACAAATGGCCTTTGTACTAATCATTCCATAGAAAAAAATAAATTATACGATGAAATATTAAAACAAATGAATTTAAAAAGAGTAGAAAATAAAGAAATAAAAAAATTAACAAGAAATAGAATTATAAAATATATTGATAATATTTTTATTCATGAAGATAAAAGTATTGAGATTAATTTTAAGGAAGATATAAATTCTATTTAATAATTATGATATAATGTTATAGAAAAAAGGAAGTGATTTCTAATGAATAATCAAGATAATGAAAAGGTGTTTCAAAAGAGCCAAATCAATTGGTTGATTACGATTTATTTAACCCCTTTAAGAAATCCTTTATTTACAAGGCTTTGTGAAAATTAACATCTTACATGTTTTATGTAAAAATATGTTAAAATAGATAAAAATTAGTAAAAAATGACTATTTTTAGTATAAAAGGTTGTAGGAATTAATAAGGTGATTACACCTTTTAACCCCTACAAAAAATTAATCAAACTTAGGGGGTGTTAGGGATGATTAAAAATGTTATATCTGTTATAGATGGAGAAGCAGGTAGTTGCGGTAAAGCAAAAGTAGTAGGTGAAATTGCTACTGATAGGACAATTAATCTAGGTGCTGCTGTAACTAATTGTATGCCTAATGCAGGACATACTTTTGTTGATGAAAAGGGAAATGCAACTGTATTTAGAAATATACCTGTATCAAGTGTTAATCCAAATACCGAATTATTTATTGGACCTGGAAGTGCAATTGATATGGAGGTATTTATGGATGAATATGAAAGAGTAAAACATTTTTTAAACGGTAGAAAAATATATGTTCATGAGATGGTTCCTTTAATAGAAGAAAGACATAAACAATATGAAAGAGAACATATAAAAAGTGGGTCTACTTTTAAAGGTTGTGGAGCAGTTACTCAAGAAAAAGTTATAAGAGATAAAAAGTTAGAATTTTTTAAAATTTTTAGAGATGCTGTTGTTTGTTCCAATGATGAATGGTTTGAAAGATTATATTCTCATCTTGATAATCCAAATGAGTATGTGATTTTAGAAGGAGCCCAAGGGTGTGATTTGGATTTAAATCACAGTGGTAATTATCCATATGTTACAAGTAGAAATGTTTCTACATCTCAATTACTAGCTGATTCAGGAATATCACCAGAAAGATTATTACAAACTATAATGGTTATTAGGCCATTTCCTATTAGAATAAGTAATATTACTAAATCAGGAGATATTATATATACTGGTGCGTATGGAACTGGTCAAGAACTTACATGGACTGAAATCAATGTTGCGGCTCAATTTGGATGGTATCCTTATAAAGGAATGTTAGATGATTTTAAAATTGAATATGAAGAAGATGAATTTTTAGAATATGTAAGAGAAGCTATATCAAGATGTCCTGAAATATATTTAATGCAAATATTTGGAGATAAATATAAAGATATTAATCCTGAAGATGTAACTTTATTACAAGCATTAGAAATGGAAAGATTATATTATAAATCAATCGGTGAAAGAGAATATGAAAGTAACTATATTGAATTGCCTTTAACTGAATCAAAAGATTGTCCTACATGTATTTATGATTTATCTGAACAAACTACTGTTACGAAGATGGAAAGAAGAATCTTTGATTTAGATATAAGAAAATTAATTAATAACTGTCGAATTAATACACCATCTAGTTTATATTTAAATTTCTTTCAACATTTAAGTTATGCTCACAAAGGTTTAAACGGTAATTATGATGATATATATTTTGATAAACCATTAAGAGTTTATCTTGATTGGCTTGAAAGTGAAACTGGTATTGGTATATCTACTTTAGGTACTGGTGCTAGAAATGATGAAAGAATAAAAAGAAAAGAATTAATAAAAAGATAGGCTGGCCATATGACCTGGTAATTATTTTAAAAATACTGATTACATAATATTTAAGAACATATAATTGATATAAATTTAGACAGATTAGTACAAAATCTGCCTTTTTTATGCTATAATTTTAATGATTTTAAAAAGGAGTTGATCCAAATGAATGAAAATAAAACTAATATAAATTGGTTGATTACGATTTATTTAACTCCTTTAAGAAATCTTTTATTTACAAGGTTTTGTGAGAATTAACATCTTGCATGTTTTATATAAAAATATGTTAAAATAGATAAAAATTGGTTAAAAATGACCAATATTGATATAAAAATGCTTAGGAATTGATATGTTGAGAACAGCTAGTCAAGACCAATGCAAAAAAGAGGTGATAAAATGATTCATATTATGAAATTACAACCACAATACTATAATTATATAAAAAATGGAACAAAAGAATATGAAATCCGTTTAAATGACGAAAAAAGGAAAAAAATAAAAAAAGGTGATTTTATTCAATTTCAAGAAGAACCTCTTTTAGAAGAAAAAATTATAGTTAAAGTAGATGATGTATTACATTATGATAATTTTAACAAATTACTTAATGATATTAATATTGAACTACTAGCAGATTCATCTGTAACAAAAGAAAAATTAAATAATGCTTTAGAAAAGTTTTATCCAATAGAAGAACAAAATAAATATGGTGTGGTTGCTATTAAATTAAAAAAAAGCAATATTATCAATAATACAAATATAAATAATATTTCTTCTAACAATGAAATATTTGATATTTTAAAAAATAACTATGATAATTTTGATGTATGGCTTAATAAAATGAAGTCTGGTAATATTGATATATATTATACTGAAAATGAAAACAAAATAACTTCAATCATGATTTTAAAAATCAATGAAACTGATTCACAACAATTTTTAGAAGACGGTAATATATTAAAAATAAGATCTCTTTTAATAAATGATAAAAAAAAAGGAATAGGCAAAATGTATTTAGATATTGCTAATAATATTGCAATTAGCAATAACATTAATTATATTTATTTAACAGCTAAAAAAGATAATAAAGAATTATTTAATTATATTGAAAAAAATGGTTATAAAAAATATAAGCAATATAATGAAGAATTCGTTTATTATAAGGAGATAAAATGAGTACTATTTTAATGTCTATTAAACCTGAATATGTAAGTAAAATATTTAATGGTGAAAAAAGATATGAATACAGAAAAAGAAGTTGTAAAAATAAAGTAGATAAAATAATAGTTTATTCGTCTTCACCAGTACAAAAGGTAGTTGGAGAATTAATAATAAAACGAGTTTTATGTAATAATAAAAATAAGATTTGGAATGAAACAAATATGTATGGTGGTATAAATAAAAATAAATATGATAAATATTTTGAAAAATGTAATAATGCTGTAGCATATGAAATTGAAAAAGCAGTTCTATATAATAAACCAAAAGATTTAAAAGATTATAATTTAAAAGCTGCACCACAATCTTATGTATATATAAAAAATAAAGGAGTTGATCCAAATGAACGAAAATAAAACAAACATTAACTGGTTGATAACAATTTAGTCAAGACCAACTCCAAATTCTTATAAAATAAGGAAAAAGTGAAAAATAGATCTTGCATGTTTACACTAAAATATATATAAAATTTATGAAAATTAGTGAAAATAATATTATTTTAAGTAAAAATTGTTTAGTAATTGATATGGTGAGAACGGTTAGTTAAGACCAATAAAAAAATAGGTGATGAATATATGTCTTTGCAAGAAATACTATTAACAGATGATATAGTTAAATCTATAAATGATAATATGGATGATTTATTATTAATTATTCCAGAAATTAAAAATATGATTGGCTTTGAGCATAATCATCCTCATCATCATTTAGATGTATGGAATCATACTCTATTAGCATTAAGCTTATCTGAAAATGATTTTGATATAAGATTATGTTTATTACTTCATGATATTGGTAAACCGTTTTCTTATCAAGATGAAGAAGTAAGACATTTTAGAAATCATGCGACAGTATCAGCTAATATGTCAAAGATAATATTAAAAAGGTTAGGATTTGATGATGGCTATATAAAATATGTATGTTATCTAATTGAACACCATGATACTCCAATTAGTAATGAGCAAATTGTAAATAACTATGATTTGTGTTTAAAGTTATTAAAAATACAAAAGTGCGATGCATTAGCACATCATCCAGATAAGTTAGAAAAGAGAAAAAAATATATTGATGAAATGCAAAAAAAACTAGTATTAAAAAAAGGAGGTAATACTCATGAATGAAAATAAAACTAATATAAACTGGTTGATTACGATTTATTTAACCCCTTTAAGAAATCCTTTATTTACAAGGCTTTGTGAAAATTAACATCTT
>CABUNR010000033.1:0-11064 GCA_902492995.1 uncultured Bacillota bacterium
GCTTCTTTTCTTGCATCATTTATTATATTTGTTACAATTGGTGTTGCGATTAAAGTTATTATAGCTAGTATTACTATTACCGCTAAAAGTTCTATCAATGTTAGTCCTTTTTTATTGTTATTTCTTAACCCCCTCCGGTTTTGCATTTAGTTACCATATTACACATTCTTACTTTGTTTTAGCATATATAAATAATACAACAAATTTAATGTTTTGTAAGCAAAAAAATCAGAATAAAAATTCTGACTCTTTTATTAATTTAAATATTCTTTTAAATACATACCTGTATAACTTTTTTCATTTAAAGCAACTGTCTCTGGTGTACCTTTAGCAACTATCTCTCCACCACCGTCGCCACCTTCAGGTCCTAAATCAATTATATAATCAGCTACCTTTATTACATCTAAATTATGTTCAATAACAACAACAGTATCACCATTATCAACAATTCTCTCTAAGATAACTAATAATTTCTTTATATCATCTGTATGAAGTCCAGTAGTTGGCTCATCTAATATAAATAAACTCTTACCAGTTGGTTTCTTTTGTAATTCCTTTGCAAGTTTAACACGAGCTGCTTCTCCTCCTGATAATGTTGGAGCACTTTGACCTAATTTTACATAGGAAAGACCTACATCCATAAGCATTTCAAGTTTATTCTTAATTTTTGGAACATTTTCAAAAAACTTATATGCTTCTTCAACCTGCATTTCAAGTACATCATAAATATTTTTATCTTTATATTTAACATTTAATGTTTCTTTATTATATCTAG
Source organism: uncultured Bacillota bacterium (assembly GCA_902492995.1). Lineage (GTDB taxonomy): Bacteria > Bacillota_I > Bacilli_A > RF39 > UBA660 > OMSK01. Next base: position 776 of record CABUNR010000033.1, read on the forward strand.
TTCCACCACAAACTTCACAAGGAACATAAACATCAGGTAAAAAATGCATTTCTATTTTTTTGACACCATCACCTTGACATGCCTCACATCTTCCACCTTTAACATTAAATGAAAATCTACCTTTATCATATCCTCTTAATTTTGCTTCTTTAGTTTCTGTAAACACATCTCTTATATCATCAAATACACCTGTATATGTAGCTGGATTACTTCTTGGAGTTCTACCTATAGGAGATTGTGAAATATCTATAACTTTATCAATATTTTCTAATCCTTTAATTTCTCTATATTTACCAGGTTTTTCTTTTGTTTTATATAAATTATTTCTGCAAACCTTATATAGTATTTCATTAACAAGTGTAGATTTACCAGATCCAGATACTCCAGTAACACATGTAAAAGTTCCAAGAGGAATTTTTACATTAATATTTTTTAAATTATTTTCTTTAGCACCTTTTATTTCAATAAATTTTTTATTTCCTTTTCTTCTTGATTTTGGAACTTCAATTTTAAGTTCACCTGTTAAATATTTACCAGTTAAACTATTTTTATTTTTCATAACTTCTTCAGGTGTACCACATGCGACTACCTCACCGCCATGAATACCTGCTCCAGGACCTATATCTACTAAAAAATCCGAAGCTTTCATAGTATCAGTATCATGTTCTACAACAACAAGAGTATTCCCTAAATCACGCATTTCTTTTAAAGAATTTATAAGTCTATTATTATCTCTTTGATGAAGTCCTATCGAAGGTTCATCAAGGACATATAAAACACCTGTTAACCTAGAACCAATTTGCGTAGCAAGGCGTATTCTTTGAGCTTCTCCTCCTGATAACGTTTGAGCACTACGGGCAAGTGTTAAATATTCAAGACCAACATTTATTAAAAAACTAAGTCTTGATTCTATTTCTTTAACAATCAAATTAGCAATTTCTGCTTGTTCTTTAGATAATTTTAAATTTGTAATAAATTTATATAAATTTTTTATACTAAGTAAAGTTACTTCATATATATTCTTATTATTAATTTTAACTGATAAAATAGAATCATCAAGTCTTGAACCATGACATTTTGGACAAGGAAGTTCTGTCATATATCCTTCAATCCAATCTCTTATCCAACCACTTTTTGTTTCAACATATCTTCTTTCTAAATTAGAAATAACACCTTCATAAAAATCTCTTTGTGTTCTTGTGTTTCCATTTTTAGATGTATAATTAAATTCTAATATATCAGGTGTACCATATAACAAAATATCTAATTTTTTTCTATCAATATCTTTAATTTTCATATCCATATCAATATCATAATAACTACATACTGTACTTATTTGTGTTGAAATTATATTTGTATCATCACGTAAATTTATTACTTTAATAGCACCTTCATTTATACTTAAGTTTCTATCTGGAATTACTAAATCTTCATCTATTTTATATTTTATTCCAAGACCTTTACATTCTTTACATGCACCATATGGAGCATTAAATGAAAACATTCTAGGCTCTAGTTCTGGCAAACTAAAATCACAATCTGGGCAAGCATATTTTTCACTCATTACAATTTCATCTGAACCAATTACATCAATAACAACTTTACCTTTTGATAATTTAGAAGCTAATTCTATAGCTTCATAAAGTCGACTTCTTATATCTTCTTTTATAACAATTCTATCTATAACTATTGATATATTATGTTTTTTATTTTTCTCTAAATTTATTTCATCTAATAAATCATAATCAACATCATCAATAATAACTCTTGCATATCCATCTTTTCTATATTTTTCTAATGTATCAGCATGAGTTCCTTTTTCTCCATAAACAACCGGACTCAATACTCTAATTTTTGTTCCTAAATCTAATTTTAAAATTTGATTTGTCATTTCTTCGATGCTTTGACTAGTTATTGGTTTATTATGAATAGGACAATATGGAATACCAATTCTTGCATATAAAAGTCTTAAATAATCATATATTTCTGTAACCGTTCCAACTGTTGATCTTGGATTTTTACTTGTTGTTTTTTGATCAATACTTATAGCTGGAGAAAGCCCTTCTATTGAATCAACATCAGGTTTTTCACTTCCACCTAAAAATTGCCTAGCATAAGCAGATAAACTTTCAATATATCTTCTCTCACCTTCTGCATATATTGTATCAAAAGCTAAAGAAGATTTTCCTGAACCAGATACACCTGTCATAACAATAAGTTTATTTTTAGGAAGTTCAATATTTATATTTTTTAAATTGTTTTCACGTGCACCTTTTATTATAATTTTATCCATAATAACACCTCCAAATAATTATAGCATGCCAAACAAATGTATGCAAGAAAAAAATGACTTTCATCATTTTTATTATTTACAAAAATTTATTTTGTATTATCTCTTAAAACGATATAATTTACTTTTGGTGTATCACAATCATTATAAGAATTTTCCTTATTTTCTTTCACCATATATTTATGTTCATATGCTTTTTCAAAAACCATATCAACTAATTTTAAAGATAAATCAATACATGTTGCATATAAAACAAATTTACCAATCTTTTTCATACTATTCCTCCATGCCAAAATATTATATCATTTTTTTTAAATTTGTAAAGAAAAAAACAGAAAATTCTGTTTTTTTCTTTACAAATTTAACTATTTATTTTTATACTTTTTAATTACTACAAACTAAGATATAGTTATAACTGGACGTACACCACAATCTATTCCCAAACTATAAAGTCCATTTTCTAAAGTCCCAAATGAAGTAACAAACCAAACGGTATTTTTATAATTAGAATACCCTGAACCTGTCCAATAAGCAGTATCATATATCCACGAATATTGTGAACTAGTACATGACCTATCAACAGATGAACATCCTAAATTTTCTAATTCTGTTTTTGTTATTAATCTTACATCTTTTACTTTTCCTGTTAATGCAGTTTTATAACCATTTATTGCATCCTTTACTGGACCATCATATTTTTGTATATCAATTGTACCATCATCCCATCCATCAACATTGGAAAATGACACATTTCCATATTTTTGTCCGCTTGATATATATCCTTTTACATCTTTATCTTGTAATCCTGTTGCTATTCCTTTTGCATTATCCCCCACATTTAAGTTATATTTTGCAAGTGCATTTATTGTTTCATTTTCATTTAAAATTACATAAAAATTTTCATTAGTTTCTTTAACTTGTATTTCATCACCAACATCTGCTAATCCATTTTTATTTACATCAACTATTATTTCATAATTTTTTTCTGGTTTTGATGGTGTTCCACCATTACATACTTCTCCTGCTACTTCTGCCTTTTCTCCATCATAATATATACTTATTTTATCTATACATAGTTCTGCCTTTGTTACTATTCCATTTTTTATTGTTATATTACCACTTGTTGGTGTTGTTTCTTTTAGTTTTATTTTACTTGTAATTTCTTCTATATTACTATATTCCCATCATTTATTTTTGGATATTTTTTATTATCCAACATATTCATTTGATTTTCATACTCTATTGCTTCAATATATCCATATGCTGAATCTTTTGATGCACTCTTTTTTGCATCATTTATCATATTTAATATGATTGGGGTTGCAATTAAGGCTATTATGGCTAATATTACTATTACCGCTAAAAGTTCTATTAAAGTGAACCCTTTTTTACTATTAGCTATCATATTTTTACCTCTTTCCTACTATAAAAATAATAACAAAAAAAGTAGTTTTTGTAAACTACAACTTTGTTTATATTATTAAATTTTTTTAAAACACTCTTTTTCTAAGGAATGCTGGAATATCTGTATCTCCGTCATCTGTATCATTATCATCAATAATATTATTTTTCTTTGGTTCCTCTACTTCTTCCTTATCAAAACCTGTAGCAATTACAGTAACAATTATTTCATCAGTTAAATTTTCATTTATTACAGCACCAAATATTGTATTAATATCAGTATTAGCACTTTCTCTAATTACTTCTGCTGCTTCTTCTACTTCAAATAAAGTTAAATTAGATCCACCAGTAACATTAATTATTGCATCTGTTGCTCCACTTATACTAGCTTCTAATAAAGGAGAGGTTACAGCTTCACGAGCTGCTTCTGCTGCTCTATTTTCACCAACACCCATACCTATACCAATTAAAGCATTACCACGTTTTTCCATTACTGCTTTTACATCAGCAAAATCAAGATTTATAAGGCCAGCTACAGCAATTAAATCTGAAATAGATTGAACACCACGTCTTAAAACATTATCTACTTCTTTAAATGAATCTACTAAAGAAGTTGATTTGTCTATTATTTCTCTTAATCTATCATTTGGAATAACAATTAAGGTATCAACATGTTTTTTTAATTCATCAAGTCCACTTAGTGCATGATTCATTCTTTTTTTACCTTCAAATGAGAATGGTTTTGTGACTATACCAACTGTTAAAGCACCTAATTCTTGAGCTATATCTGCAATTACTGGAGCTGCACCAGTACCAGTTCCTCCACCCATTCCACAAGTAATAAATACCATATCAGCACCAGTTAAGGCCTCTTTTAATTCCTCTTTACTCTCAAGAGCAGCTTCTCTACCAATATCTGGATTTGCTCCTGCTCCAAGTCCATTTGTAAGTTTTTCTCCAATTTGAATTTTAACAGATGCATTAGAATTATTTAACACTTGTAAATCTGTATTGGCAACAATAAAATCAACACCCTTAACTCCTGATTCTATCATTCTATTTACAGCATTATTTCCAGCTCCACCTACACCTATTACTTTTATTTTTGCTAATTGATCCATTTCTAATCCAAACATTTTGTATCCTCCCTAATCATTAAAAAAGTATCCAAACACTTTTCCAAGCATTGTTTCATTAATCACATTCATTATATTACTTTTATTTTGTTTAAAATCATCTAACTCTTCTATCATTGTATAATCAATATTTTTTAATTTTAAATTATTAATAAAATTAATTATATTACCTATAACAACTGAGTATTTATTATTTCTAACACCAAGTATTCTTATATTACCAATACTAGCATTCTCTCCTAAAACTTCCTCACATACTACTTGGAAGTTATCCATGCTGCTAGTACCTCCAGTTATTATTATATAATCAACTTCTCTTTTTGTCAAAAGATTTATCTCTTTTCTAGCTAAAACTAAAATTTCTTCAATTCTAGACATAACAACTTCAGATAATTCAAATTGATTTATCTTTATTTTTTCTCCTAATTTATTAGTTGTTTCATAAAAATTACCTTTACCTGCATATCTTTTATGTGCTAATGCAAATTTTTCTTTTAATTTTATTGAATCATTATTATTAACTTTATATATGTAAGAAATATCATTATCTATATTTTTACTACCTAATTCTAAAATAGAATTCTTAATAATAATTCCTTTATTATATATTGATACACTAGTAGTATCATAACCAATATTAATAATAGCACCAACTTTAGATTCAGTATCCTTAGATTTAAACATATTTATATCTCCAACAGGATTTACTGAAATATCAATTACCTCAAGTCCTATATTTTCAAGTAAATTAACTATAGAATAAACATAGCTTTTTGGAACACTTACCAAAACAGCTCGTGCTGTTAATGTTCTTCCAGTTTTTCCTTTAGGATCTATTATTCCTTTTTCTAAATCTATGCCAAAATCAATTGGTAATATATTTACAACTTCTTCATTTACTATATCAGCATTTAAAACAGCATTTTCTAACACTTTTCTTATATCTTTACCAAGTACACCAACATCTGGATTTATTGAAGTTTTTCCATCTATTAACTTAAATGATGAATCAATACTTGGTATAGAAACAATAATTTTTTTTATATTTATACCTAACATATCTTCAACTTCTGATAAAGCTTCTTCTATTTTTTCTTTTGCTAAATCAGAATTAACTATTTTCCCTTTTTTTATTCCTTCAGACTTAACACTTGATGCGGCAAGCAAATTAAGTTTATTATTATAAAGCTGACATACAGCTACTTTTATTGAATCGTTTCCAATATCAATACTAGCATAAACATTTTTCACTTGTATCATCTCCTATAATCTAAAATAATTATACTATATTTTTTTTAAAATGCCAATATATTTAATCATCAAAAATTTCAAAGTATTCACCAGCATCTAAATTAAGTATTCCATTTTTTTTGCCAAATTTATTTATTATTTCTAAGCTTATTTTTGTATAATTATTTATACTTTCTAATTTTTCTAATGTAATATACACATAATTTCCATCATTCATTGTAAACAAAAAGCGTTCTTCATCTACATTACTTGGATCATATTTTATTTCAGATATTCTATTAATTATATTTAAATCAATTAAACTTAACTTATCAATTAATTTTTTATATACTTTATCAGGAACATAATTTATAAGAATTGGCGCTTTAAGTTCTTTATTTACCTCTGTTTTATCTAATAAAACAGTTTTTTTTGTATTTGAATTGTAAAATAATATTGTATTTTCTATTACCTTAATATGAACTTCACTAAATTTTTTAATTTTAACGCTTGCTGATTTAATATAAGGACTTTTTTCTATATTTTTTTCTATTTCACCTTTTGTATATTTAAATATAGATGGATAGTTTTGTAATTTAGCTAAATCAATTATTTCCTGATCTTTTAAATTAATATTACCAGTTATATAAAAATTTTTAATTGGAAATTTCAAAAAAGTTTTTGCTAAAAATATAATTATAACTAAAAATAATATAACTAAAAATATTCTTCCAATTTTTAATTTTCTTTTTTTAGTTTTTTTCTTTATAGTATTTTTTTTCTTAATATTCTTACGTTTAGCTTTTTTCTTACTCATATTATCCCTCTTATTATGAAACAATTATACAAAAAAAATAGATATTTATCAACTAATATCTATTATTTTCTTACCTTTATAATATCATTTTCTGATAATTTTCCTATAAGTAATGATGAATTAACATTATGTTTTATTATATTACTATCTATTTTATCCTCATCATAATTTGCATAACAATATTTGCACATATGTTTGCAAGTATTGTATACACCAATATCAACCATTTCTACACAATTACATTTTCTACCTTTTCTAGCTGTCCATTTTTTATATATTTTAGATGTTTTTTTATATGCTAATGTGTGTGATATACAATCATCTTTTATAAAACCATATTCAGTTAAATTTTTCTCTTCAAAGCATGTTTGAACTGTCATATTAAAATTAGATGCAGATTTTTTAAATGATAATCCTATTTCTTTATAATCATTTTCACTCATTTCTTTATGATTTAATATATTTTTATTTTTTCTAACATTTTTATAATCATCTAAAAAAGATACAATTATATGCTTAACATAACCATTTAATAATTCACATAATTTAAAAAAGTTTTTTTTATGATATTCAATATTATATTTATCGCTTATAAATATAGGATCATATCTAACATAAACATTTTCTATTCCTATAATATTAGATACTTTTTTTATTGCCTCTATAATGTTTCCTTTACCTATAACATTTGGTTCTATATCTTTTTTATATGGTGTTAATGTTATATGAAATAATATTGGTTTTTTTATTTTATCCAAATATTTAATAATTGGAATAGGATTTTTTGTACAAAATAATATTAAATCTACATCTGTAAAATTAATTCTACTAACTAATTTAGGATTAAAAGGATTTCTAACATCAACAAATCCTTCTTTGTATCTTTTAATAAACCACTCTGTATAAAAGGCGACTATATCTGTTCTACCACTTACATTTAATATCATAGGTCTTATTTATTAAATTTTTTTATAATTCTTAAAGTATTTAAAATTGTAATTAAAGTTACACCAGTATCAGCAAATACAGCAAGCCACATATTAGCAAGTCCTAAAACACTTAAGATCAATATAATTAATTTAACCATAATAGCGAATAATAAATTTTGCTTTATTATTTTTTTGGTATAAAATGAAATATCAATAGCTTGTGAAATTTTAATTAAATCATCCTTCATCAAAACTATATCTGAAGCTTCTATAGCAGAATCAGAACCAACACCACCCATAGAAATACCTATATCAGCTCTTTTTAAAGTTGGCGCATCATTTATTCCATCACCTACAAATATAGTAATACCATCATTTTCTCTAACTTCTTCAAAAAAATGATATTTATCAGTTGGTAACATTTCATATTTTAATGAATCAATTCCAAGTTTTTCTCCGATTTCTATAGCAATATCTTTTTTATCACCTGTAAACATATAGGTTTTAATATTTCTTTTTTTTAGTTCATCTATTGTTTTTTTAGTATTTTCTTTAATTCCATCACTAATTGTTATAGAAGCAACATGACTTCCATCAATACTTAAATGTAATGTTGCATCATGTATACAATCACATAAACTTTTATTACCAATTATGATTTTTTTATTATTAAGTTTAAAAGATATTCCTTTTCCTTCAATTTCTCTAAATTCTAAAACATCTGAATTATCTATTTTTTTATCAGTTAATTTTAATATTGATTTTGCAATTGGATGATTAGATAAAGATTCACCTTTAATTAATATATCAATTATTTCATCTTTTTTATACTTTTTATCTATTATATTTATATCTTTAACATTAAACGTACCATCAGTTAATGTACCAGTCTTATCAAATATGATAGATTTAGCATTACTTAAATTATCTAAATAATTACTTCCTTTAATTAAAATTCCTTTTTTACTTGCAACACCTATACCAGTAAAATATGATAATGGTACTGATATAGCAATCGCACAAGGACAAGAAATAACTAAAAATGTAAGTCCTCTATATAAGCTCTCTTTATATGATAAATCAAAAAATAATGGAGATAATGTTATAACTAAAATTGCTAAAATTATAATAATTGGTGTATATATTTTACTTATTTTAGATACAATGGTTTCTGTTTTTGTTTTTTTATCTGTTGCTTCTTCTAACAAATTTAAAATTTTGCTAACTGTAGAATCTTTAAACAAACTAGTTGCTTTAACTTCTATTACATGATAATTATTAATACTTCCAGATAAAACTTCCATACCTTCTTCAATTTTTACTAATTCACTTTCTCCTGTTAAGGCTGATGAATCAATTAAGGTAGAACCTTTGACAACTATTCCATCAACAGGAATTTTTTCACCTTTTTTAACAATTAAAATATCGCCTACTTTTACATCTTCTATTTCTATTTTATGGACTTCTCCATCTTTTTTTAGATTTGCATATCCTTGTTTAATATCAAGTAATTCTTTTATTGATTTTCTAGAATTATTTAATGCTTTTTCTTCTAAAATTTTTCCAATTGTATAAAGGGCTATTACCATAATTCCTTCCATATTTTCACCTATTATAAAAGCTCCTATACATGATATTGTAATTAATGCATTTTCATTAATTGTTCTACTTTTAAATAATAATTTTATAGCATTAATTGTTGTTCTATATAGTAGTAAAACATAAGAAATTATAAATAATATTATCTTTAAATTATTTTCTTTTATTAATAAATTAGCAACAACAGCAATTAATATACCTATAATTAAAATTGATAAATAATATTCTTTTTTTTCTCCTACTTCTTTTGAAATACTAGCCTCTGGTTCTATTTTTTTTATTATAGAGTTTAGCTCTTCAATAGAAATATCACACTCAGATTCATAAGATATTTTTGATGTATTAAAATTAACAACTACATTTTTGAATTTTTTATTTGTATTTAATTTTTCTTCTATTTTTCTAGCACATCCAGCACAATCTAAATTATTAATATTATATCTATATTTATTCAAATTTATCACCTTCCATTATTTTATGATTTATATGTTCAATCCCAATTTCGTATAGCTTATTTATGTGTTCATCATCTAACATATAATATACCTCTTTACCTTCTTTTCTATACTTGACAATATCAATAGATTTTAAAATAGACAATTGATGTGAAATGGATGATTTTGTCATATTTAAAACATTTGCAATATCACATACACACATTTCATGATTATCAAGTGCCCAGAGTATTTTTATTCTTGTTTGATCTCCTATTATTTTGAACAATTCTGAAAGTTTCTTTAGCTCTAAATCATTAGGTTTATTTTTTAATGCTTTTAAAACTGCCTCTTTATGTATAATATTACAATCACAACTTAAACCTTTCATTTTATCACCTCGTATAATGTAGTTAAGATATTTTTTAACTACATTTTCTTATATTTAGATTT
>CABUNR010000034.1:0-9835 GCA_902492995.1 uncultured Bacillota bacterium
TCTCAAAATAAAAGACAAATAAGTAAATATTTTACCTATTTGTCAACAGTCTGAAGTAACTTATATAAGTTACTTTAATTTTTAGAAAGGAAGTTTATGAATTTATTATTAATAATTTTCTCATTAATACCTGTATATTTAATATTAAGTATTATATATTCAAAAGATAAAATTGAAAAAGAACCAATTAAATTACTAATTCTTACATTTGTAGGTGGTGTAATTTCATTATTTTTAACAAAGTTTTTAGCAACAAAATATCAATATTATTTACCATTTTTAATAGAAGAAAATCCTAATCTAGAAGCATATAAAATATTTTTGATAAGTTTTGGTGAAATTGGTCTTATAGAAGAATTATGTAAATGGTTAATTTTGTATATAATTGTATGGCATAATAAAGAATTTAATTATATATATGATGCAATAGTGTATGCTGTATTTGTATCATTAGGATTTGCAACAATAGAAAATTTCTTCTATTTATGGAATACAGATTTTACAACATTAATTGTAAGATCGTTATTTACAATATCAGGACATGCTTTCTTCGGAATAATTATGGGATATTTCTTTGGTTATGCAAAGTATTATTCAAAAATGGAGTATAAATATAATTCATTCAAATATATGTATACAAGTTTATTTTCAGTTATAATTTTACATGGCTTATTTGATTATTTCCTATCATTTAATAATAAATATAATACTTTTATATTTATAGGATATACACTATTATTAGGAGTAATAGCTATAACTAGAATAAAAAAAGTAGAAAATTTAGAATTAACATGGGATGAATAAAAGACTTACTAATAAAATAGAAAACTTACTAATAAAATAGTAAGTTTTTTAATATTAATGTAAAGGCATTATTTGAAAAACAAATAATAATATGATATAATAAGTCTGTTAAAATTTTTAGATAGGTGATTTAATGAAGAGATTTTTAAACAATATAAAAAAATATTTTAAATATGCAGTTTATTCTGCAAGAGCGGATTTAAAAAGTGAAGTTGCAGGTTCCTATTTAAACTGGTTGTGGTGGATACTTGATCCATTATGTTTTATGATGATATATATATTTGTTGCAGGTGTTGTATTTAAATCATCAGAACCTTATTTTCCAGTATTTATATTTGTTGGATTAACAGTTTGGGATTTTTTCAATAAAACAGTTAATGCAAGTGTAAAAATAGTTAGTAATAATAGAGCTATTGTAACCAAAATATATATACCAAAATATATATTAATATTACAAAAATCATTTGTAAACTTATTTAAAATGTTTATATCATGGCTTTTAGTTTTTGCACTTATGATAATATTTAAAGTTCCATTTACAATGACATTTTTATGGTTTTTCCCATTACTTTTAATTATATATTTGGTGACATTTGGAATATCTTGTATATTATTACATTATGGAATATTTGTTGAAGATTTAGCAAACGTAACATCTCTTACACTAAGATTAGTATTTTATTTATCAGGAATATTTTATAATTTAGCAACTAAAGTACCAGCTCCATATAATAAGATTCTACTTAGATGTAATCCTGTAGCATATGTAATAAATGCATTTAGAAATATATTCTTAAAAGCAAAAGCTCCATCCTTAATAATGATGGGTGGATGGTTTTTTGTAGGAGTAATTTTAATAGCTATAGGAATACATATTATACATAAATATGAAAATAGTTACGCGAAGGTGATATAATGAAAAAAGAAATGGCAATAACAGTAAAAGATTTACATATAAGTTATAGAGGATTAAAAAAATTTTCCATTAAAAGATCATTATTTAAGGGAAAGAAAAATTCTAAAGAAATATTTGAAGCAGTAAAAGGAATATCATTTGAAGTTGAAAAAGGAAAAATATTAGGTTTTATAGGTAAAAATGGTAGTGGTAAATCAACAACATTAAGAGCATTAGCTGGTATATTTTCACCAGATACTGGAACTATAGATCTTCATGGTAATACAGTATCATTACTATCAATTGGAGTAGGTTTTCAACCAAAATTAACAGGATATGAAAATATATATTTATCAGGAATGTTACTTGGATTTTCTGAATCGCAAATAAAGGAAAAAGAAAAAGAAATTATTGATTTTGCTGATATAGGCGATTTTATATATAAACCAGTTAAAACTTATTCATCAGGAATGCATTCAAAATTAGCTTTTGCAATTACTGCAATACTAGAAACTGATATCATGTTAATAGATGAAGTATTAAGTGTTGGAGATGCAGCTTTTAAAGAAAAAAGCTATAACAAGATGAAAGAATTAATAAGTGATGAAAATAGAACTGTTGTAATAGTTTCACATAGCTTAGATACAATAAAAAATTTATGTGATGAAGTATTATGGCTACATAATGGAGAAGTAAAAAAATTAGGAAATCCAGATGAAGTAATAGAAGAATATAAAGAATTTATGGAAACAAAAAAATAGATATTGAATAAATATCTATTTTTTGATATAATTTAAATATGCCAGCCTGGCGGAATGGTAGACGCATCAGACTCAAAATCTGACGGTAGAAATACTGTGAGGGTTCAAGTCCCTTGGCTGGTACCAATTGTATAAAACTTAATAAAGTTTAAAATAAAAATTAAAAAAAACATTGACAACATTTTATCAAATATGATATAATTTCAATGTTGTATGGGGAATTAGCTCAGTTGGCTAGAGCGCCACGCTTGCACCGTGGAGGTCAAGGGTTCGAATCCCTTATTCTCCACCATATTGATATTAAGCCTTTATATTTAAAGGTTTTTTTTGCCATTAAATTAAAAAAAAAGATTTACTTTAAATCTTTTAATAAGTTACAACATAAATAAATTGTATTGCTATCATTGCAAATGAAATGATAGATAACCAAAATCCACTTATATTAAATCCATTTTTATTATTTTTCTTATCTGTATATGCTAAACAAAAACTAATAATAGCAAATATAAATTGAACTAAAACAAATCCAACAGCAAATGCAATTTGTTGTGAACCTTGATATGGATAAATAGTATCATCTAATTTATCAAAAGCAGCAAATGCTGATAAACTATAAATAAATGCAATTATTCCTAAAACTAAACTTGCAATACCTTTACCCTTTTTTTTATTATTATTTGCAACTAGTTTATTAAAATTGTTGTTTAATGGGACACCACACCCAACACATATAACAGCCTTTTCATCTACTTTTTTTCCACAATTTGGACAAAACATAAAAATACCTCCTAAAAAAATTATATATTATTTTAGATAATAATGCAATTACTTATTTGTAAATCGATATAAATTAAATGAAGGTCTATTAAATAATCTAAAATTAATTTTTGATGTTCCAATACCATTAGATATATATAAATCAGTATTTTTAATTTTATAATATCTATCATAATATTTTTTAGAACCGCTAGGTAAAGTACTTTTAATTGCTCCTATAAATGGAATCCTAACTTGACCATTGTGAGAATGTCCGGCCAGTACTAAATCATAATTATTAATGTTAAGATCATCTATATAATCAGGTTCATGCATTAATAATATTGAATATATTGGTTTTTCATCATTTTTTTTATCTTTTAAAAATTCTGTTGATTCTTTTAATTTGTCACTTATAGATTTTTTTCCATATGAATTAGTACTCATACCACTGATTAAAATATATCTTTTGTTTTCTAAATAAATAGTATCAATTTTATCATTTAAATTCGAAAATCCAGAATTTTCTATAATTAAATCCCAATTTTTGTAATAATAATCATGATTTCCACTAACAGCATATTTCCCTATTCTAGCAGTTAATTTTGATAAAATTTTAGCAACCCTATCATTATCTTCATTACTCATTTTTGTGTCTTGATCAATTAAATCACCAGTAAAAACAATAATATCTGGTTTTGTTCTATTAACCTTTTTAACAAGCTCTTCTAATTCATTATCAAAAGTTACTCTTCCATAATGAATATCACTAATATGCGCAATTTTAAGCCCATAATATTCATTAGTAAAGTTTTTGTTAACAATTTTATATTCATGTGTTTTTATATTTTTTATTGCAATAAATCTACTATATAATAAAACTAAAATAATTAGTAAAATCATAATAATAAAAAATATAATTAAATTTCTAATTTGATGTTTATCTTTCATAATATCACCTAAACTAAGAAAAAATTAATAAAATAAATTGTAGAGCAATTAATATACCATTATGCATAAAATGTAGTGAAATTGGAATAAAAATATTATCAGAATCTGCCAAAATATAGGCAAATGCAAAACCAGGAGCACAATATGGAATTAAATATAATAAATCAGTCACACTGGTTAAACTAGTAATAACATGAAGTCCACCAAAAATAATTCCCGATACAATAATAAATATATATTTGTTTGGAATAATATTTTTAAGACTTTGTCTAAAGACAAGTTCTTCAACAACAGGAGCAAAAATAACAGAAGAAAAGAAAATATATATAGGGCTAATTTTAAAAGTTTCTCTTATGGTTTCTTCATTTGCTGAAATACCTGTTTTAACAAAAAAATTAATTATAAAATTACTTAACATCATAATTCCAACCGAAATAAGCCAAAATTTAAAATATTTTTTAAAATATTCCTTGTGATATTTACGCATATTTTGAAAATCTTTAGAAATTTTTTTGTTTAAAACAAGAACTATTAAACCCATTAAAAAAATTTCAAAAATAATTAAGTAAGTAACTTTAAAAGGAAGAGACATTTCATTATAATTGATATGGAAAAGACTTAAAAAACTTACTTGCATATCAGAAAGTCCAAAATAAATTATTATACACAAAATACCTAAAAAAGCATTCTTTGTATAATTTTTAATTTTATTATTATTTGTAATCATATTACCACCTAATCTATTATACCATGTATAAATAATAAAATGTAAAAAAAATATAAAAAAAGGTTTTAAAATAAAAAAAATATGATATAATTATATTGATTGGAAGAGTGGGAAAAACCCACTCTTTAATATAAAAATGGAGGATTTATGAGTATTGAAGTAAAAATAAAAAAACTTATTGAAAATATTATAACAGAAAATGGTTATATTTTAGATGAAGTAAAATATGAAAAAGAAAAAAATATAAATTTTCTTAGAGTTATAATAGATAAACAAGGAATAATGGATGTAGAAGACTGTGTAGTAGTATCTAATTTAATAAACCCTATTTTAGATAAGGAAGATCCAATAGAAGAAAACTATATTTTAGATGTATGTTCAAAAGAGAAAGGTAGTGATGATTATGAATAATAAAGAATTTAAAAAAGCAGTTGATTTACTTGTAAAAGAAAAAGGAATAGATCCAGAAGTTATATATGAAGCAATGGAATTAGCATTAACATCAGCTTATAAAAAAAATTATAACTCACTTTCAAATGTTAGAGTTGATATTAATAGAGAAACAGGTGAAATAAAAGTTTATTCTTTCAAAACAGTAGTTGATAGAGCAGAAGAAGATAAATATAAAAAATTCTCTGATATAGATTTTTCAACAGTTGATATGGATGATGAAGAAGCAGAAGATGAACCTGTACTACCATTTGTATATGATCCAAAAATTCATTTAACCCTAGAAGAAGCAAGAAAAATTGTACCAGATATAAAAATAGGTGAAACAATAGAAGAAGAAATAACACCAAAAGATTTTGGAAGAGTCGCTGCATCTACTGCAAAACAAGTTGTAATTCAAAAAATAAGAGAAGCAGAAAGAAATGTAATAATTGATGAATTTAAAGATAAACAAGATGAGCTTGTAACAGGAATAGTAGAAATGGAAGATGAAAGAAACTACTATATTAATTTAGGAAGAACACAAGGAATATTATCAAAATCAGAAATAATTCCAGGTGAACAAATAAAAATGGGATCATCAATAAAGGTATATATTTCTAAAGTAGAAAATAATTCTAAAGGGCCATTAATCCTTTTATCAAGAACACATTACGCATTTGTAAAAAGATTATTTGAACTTGAAATTCCAGAAATAAATGAAGGAATAATATTAGTATATAGTGTTGCACGTGATGCAGGTAATAGAACTAAAATAGCTGTTTATTCAGAAGATCCAAATGTTGATCCAGTTGGAGCATGTATTGGAGAAAGAGGAATGAGAATTGCTAATATATTAAAAGAATTAGGAAATGAAAAAGTAGATGTTATTCCTTATGATAAAGATGCAACAAAATTTATTGAAAATGCATTAAGCCCAGCAAAAAATTTACATGTATTTATAACAAATGAAGAAAAAAAAGAAGCATATGTTATAGTAGATGATGAGAATCTTTCACTAGCAATAGGTAAAAAAGGATTAAATGTTAGATTAGCTGCTAAATTAACACATTATAAAATAGATGTTAAAAGTTATGATCAGGCAAGAGCTGATGGAATAAATATATTAGGAGACTAGATGAAACAAAAAAAAATACCAATGAGGACATGTGTAATAACGAAAGAAAAATGTCCTAAAATGGAACTAATTAGAATTGTAAAAACTAATGAAGATAAAGTAATAGTTGATTTAACAGGAAAAGCTAATGGAAGAGGAGCATATTTAAAGAGAGATTTAGAAACAATAAATAAAGCAGAAAAAACAAAACAACTAAATTATCATTTAGGTATAGATGTACCAAAAGAAATATATGAAGAATTGAGAAAATCTATATGATATAAATAAAAGAAAGAGGTGATATTATGATGTCAGTTATGGAATACGCAGAAGATGTAGGAAAAAAAGCAGGAGAAATATTAAAGAAATGTAAAGAGCTAGGAATTAATGTAAATAGTGAAGATGATTTATTAGAAGAAGAAGATATAATTGAACTTGATAATGTTATTGATGAAGTAATAGATGAAGAAGAAATAGAAGAATTAGCAGAAATTGTTGCAAAAAAAGAAGATATAGATTTAGATGAAACAATATCCAAACAAAAAGTAAAACCTAAAAAAATAGTTCCTAAAGCATCTAAAAAAGAATTAGCAACTAAGAAAAAAGAAATGTATAAAAATAAAGAAAAATTACAATCAAATAAAGAACAAGATGAAAATGTTATTATTTATAAAGAAGGAATGCGTGTTGGAGAAATCGCAAACAAGTTAAATGTACCAGCAACAGAACTTATAAAAAAATTATTTATGTTAGGTATAATGGCAAATGTTAATAATAGTTTAGATTTTGAAAATACAGAAATATTAGTATCAGAATATGGAAAAGAACTAAAAAGAGAAGAAACCGTAAATGTTGCAAATTTTGAAGAATTTGTAGTAAATGATAAGGAAGAAGACTTAGTAAAAAGAGCACCTGTTGTAACTATAATGGGACATGTTGATCATGGTAAAACAACACTTCTAGATACAATTAGAAAAACAAGTGTAGCAGAAGGTGAAGCTGGAGGAATAACACAAGCAATAAGTGCATATCAAGTAGAACATAAAGGACAAAAGATAACATTTATTGATACACCAGGACATGCTGCATTTACCGAAATGAGAGCACGTGGAGCAAGTATTACTGATATTGTAATAATAATAGTTGCTGCAGATGATGGTGTTATGCCACAAACTAAAGAAGCAATAGACCATGCAAAAGCTGCCAACGTACCAATTTTAGTAGCAATCAATAAAATAGATAAACCAGCTGCTAATGTAGAAAAAGTAATGACAGAACTTGCTGAATATGGATTAACTCCAGAGGAATGGGGTGGAGATACAATATTCACTAAAATTTCAGCAAAACAAGGAACTGGAATAGATGAACTTTTAGAAAATATTTTATTAGTAGCAGAAATGGAAGAATATAAAGCAAATCCAAATCGTTATGCAATGGGTACAGTAATTGAATCAAGACTTGATAAACAAGTAGGACCAATCGCAACTGTTTTAATTCAAAATGGTACATTAAGACTAGGGGATCCAATAGTAGTTGGAACAAGTTATGGAAAAGTAAGAACATTAAAAAATGATCAAGGAAAAGAAATTACAGAAGCAGAACCATCAAAACCAGTTGAAATAACAGGACTTTCAGAAACACCAGAAGCTGGAGACAGATTTATGGCATTTGAAACAGAAAAAGAAGCACATAATATAAGTGATCAAAGAAAAAATGCTCAAAAATTAAAAGAAAACAAAGCAAGTGGTGCTGTAACGTTAGATGATTTATTTAATAAAATAGGTGAAGGATTAAAAGAAATTAATGTTATTATTAAGGCCGATGTACATGGCTCTAGTGAGGCAGTTAAAAACTCCCTAGAAAAAATAGAAGTAGAAGATGTAAGAGTAAAAGTAATTAGAAGTAGCGTAGGATCAATTACTGAAAGTGATATAGTACTTGCTAAGGCTTCAAATGCTATTATAATAGGATTTAATGTTAGACCAACTAATTCAATTAGAGATTATGCAAAGGAAAACAATGTTGAAATAAGATTATATGACATAATATATAAGGCAGTAGAGGAAGTAGAAGCTGCAATGAAAGGTATGCTAGAACCAATATATGAAGAAAAAATAATCGGTTCTGCAGAAGTAAGACAATTATTTAAATTCTCTAAAGTTGGAACAATAGCTGGTTCATATGTAGTAGAAGGAATTATTAAAAGAGATGCAAAAGCAAGAGTAATAAGAGATGATGTTGTTGTCTATGATGGAAATATAGGCTCAATTCAAAGAGAAAAAGATACTGTAAAAGAAGTTAAAAAAGGACTTGAATGTGGTATTACTATAGAAAACTTTAATGATATTAAAGTAAAAGATATAATAGAAGCATATGAAATGATTGAAATAGAAAGATAAAAAAATGAAATCAATTTTGATTTCATTTTATTTTTTTTGCATCAATATAGGTTTTAGATTTATTTGAATAAGTATTTTCGATATCATATAAATATTCTCTAGCTATTTTAGCTTTATATGATTTTCTAAATTTTTTTAAAGCATTTTCATGAATTTGTCTAATAGCTTCATATGATACATTGTATTCTTTTGCAATAAGAGAAATCGATTTTTGAACACAATCGAAACCATAATATAATTTTATTATTAATTTTTCTTTTTCTGTCAATGCATTAAACATATTAGATACAAATCCTTGTAATTGCTCATTATTTAAATTATCTAAAAAAATTTCAATATTATTTTCACCTTCAAAACAATTATCATCAATATTTTCTAGTGAAGAAGCACAATGAACTAATATTTGATTAAGTCTTCTATAAAGCATATTTTGAGATTTAATTATGTTATCTTCTACTAAATTTTTAATAAAAATATATAATTCACTATCATCATATAAAGAAATGTCTTTAATTTCTTCAGCTTGCTTTTTTTCTTTTAAATATTCAGATTCAAACTTTCCTCTTTTTATACCTTGTATTTCATATATACCTGCATTTATGTATCCTGAAATACATGAATATGTATAATTATAGAAAGTATTATATGAATCAAAATCATACATAGTAACTGCATATATTAATCCTTCATATCCATAACTGCATAAATCTTCTACATTTAAACCGGTAATTTTAGCATACATGGAAGCAATATTTTTTACAAGTGGAATATTGCTTTCAACAATTTTATTTCTAATTTCTAAACTTTTATCATCCCTATATTGACTAAGTAATAATTCATTTAATTTTTTATTATAAACTTCTTTCATATTAAATCCCCCTCTTTTATAGTTATGTATCCTATCACATTTAAAAGTTAATGTCAAATTTTATTATAATCTTGATGTAGTAAACTAGATGTGGGAATAATTATTAAAACATAAAAAAAGAGAAAACA
>CABUNR010000035.1:0-9263 GCA_902492995.1 uncultured Bacillota bacterium
AACAATTACATTGTATCAAACTTATGTCTTTTTATTAAATAAAAATAGTGTAGTGATTTATATTCACCAACACTATTTATAATACAACCAATATAAAGACTTGTAATAGTCTTTTTTATTAAATAAAAAGAGTACAACTATATACAATTAATTTAATATAATGTACAATTAAATTAGGAGGAGAAAAATGAAAAATAGGTTTTTAATAGGTTTAGTGTGTATATCAATATTACTAAGTGCTGCAGGATGCAAAAATAAAGAAAATAATAGTGTAAAAGATGAAAATACAAATAAAAATGAAACAACACAAACAGTAAAATCAAAGTGTTCATATTATAAATGTTTATCTATGATGACTTTAGATAATACAATGGATGAATTAGATGAAATAGTTGGTTTTAAAGCTGAAAGTGTAGATGTAACTACAGAAAATATGACACGTTATGAATATGATTTTGGAAATGATAAAAAAATTACTGTTACACTTTATAAAGATAAATTATCAACTATAAAAATTGAATATGATAAAAAAGATTTAAAAAATAAAAAAGTTACTCTTGAAAATTTATCAGATATAAAAGCAAGAATTAACGATGGAATCAGTTATGATGAATTTAAAGAAGCAGTTGGTGGTGTTGATGGAACACTAATTGAGGTTAGTTCTTGGAATAAATATGTTTGGGTTGCTGAAGATGGTAGTAGTAATGTAACTGCATCTTTTGGAAAAGATGGAAACTTAAAGTTCTTTAGTGGTTTAGGATTTAAGTAAAAAAATATATATACACTAAATACTGTTTAGTCCATACTTAAGACTAGACAGTTTTTTAATTTTTTATAAAATAATAAAAAAATAAAAATATATTATTTGCTTTCTTTATGGCTGCTGGTAAAAAATATGATGGATATATAAATTCAATTTGTTTAAATAAAATTGAAATTGGACGTGTAGATGGAAAAAATATAGATAATGAATTTATAAAAAATATATTTAAAGATACAAAGGTAAAAGTAAATATAAATAATAAAATGAATGACTATTTAAAAATACATGCATGTGCTGTATTACCACTTGTATTTGCAAGTTATAAAGTAAATGGTAATTTAAAATTGTTAAAAAAAGATAAATAGTATTCCTTATTAATAATGGATGCAATTATTGAAGGGTATGATGTATTAAAAAAATTAGGATACGAAATACTTCCTAAAGGTGAATATGAAAACTGTGTTAATAAAAAGAAACTATGTGTTTTTATATATAGATTTATGTTTTCTAATTTTATAGGAAAAATGTGTATATCAGATCATGCTATGAGTGCAAAAGAAGAATTTATACTTTTAGAAAATGAATTTGAAAAATTAAAGAAAAAAGCAAATGTTGAAACTAAAGTATATGATAAATTAAAATTAGAATTATTAAAAAATAATTAAATTTGAGGTGATGGTTAATAATGATTAATATATGCTATGAAAGTACTAGTAAATGCCTTTTATCTTGTCCTTATTGTATATCAAGTGATAATGGAAATTTAATAAAAGATAATTATGAAAAAATAATTAAATTTATTGGAAAAGTACATCCAAATAGAATTGTAATAGGAGGAGGAGAACCCTTTTTAGATCCTCTTTTAAAAGAAAAAATAAAAATGATAAAAGAAGAATATAAAAATTATTCTATAGAACCTTATATATCAATATCTACAAGTGGAGCATGTAATATTGATTATGATACATGGCTTTTTTTAACTGAAAACATTCAATGCTTTGATATAAGTATACCATCATTAAATAATGATACTTATAAATTTATGAGAGGTAAAGATTTATTAAAACAAGCTATAATAAATACCAAACTTGCTGTAAGTTATGGTTTAAATGTAAGAATAAGTACTGTTGTGACAAAATATAATAGAAATGAATTAAAAGATATTTTAACTTTTGCTAAAAAAGAAAATGTAAACTCAGTTAGAGTAGGAAGATATTTTCCATTTAGAAATGCTTATTATATAAAAGATGACTTTGAATTAGAAGAAAAAGAAACATTAAAAATAATTAATGATATAAAAAATGGAATATACGATAATATTTATGATAAAAAAATAATACCACCTATTGAAAACTTAAATATGATGGATGCATATTTAAATATTGATTTTAAAGGTAACATATTTATAGCAACCACTAAAGGTAAAAAAATTATTGGAAATATAAATGATGTGGATATCAATAGTTTAAACAATGAATTAAATCAAAAACAAGAAAAAATATTTAAAAAAGCTAAAGAAATAATAATAAAATAAAAGTAATATGTTATAATATAATAGGTGATAGTATGGAGAAAAACAAAAATAAAAGTGAAATAGTAAAAATGCTTTTAAATCAACAACTTGATGATTTAGATGAAGAAGAATTGTTAGATTTATTAGTAGAGGAACCAATTGCTATAGATGTTGTAAAAAAAGAGCAAGAAAATATAAAATTAGGTGATAAAATTGCTGATAAATTAACTAAAGTAGCAGGTAGTTGGGGATTTATAATTTGTTTTTGCCTGTTTTTAATAATATGGATTGTCCTAAATTTATATTTTATTGATGATTTAGATCCATATCCATTTATATTACTTAACTTACTCTTATCTTGCCTTGCAGCCTTACAAGCACCAGTTATAATGATGAGTCAAAATAGAGCATCTAAATTAGATAGTTTGAGAAACGAAAACGATTATAAAACAGATTTAAAAAGTGAATTAATACTTGAAGAATTACATGATAAAATAGATAAAATATTAAAAAATCAAGAAAAAATAAATAAAGAAATAGAAAATTTAAAAAATAGATAACCTATTTTTTAGATTAATATAATTAATATTATCATAATAAAATAGGTGATAATATGAAAAATAGAAGTATCTGGAGTGATACAAAAATAAAAAAATTTAAAAAATATATCATTAATTAATATAGATAAAAATAATATCAATAATAAATTATAAAGACTATATTATCTATTTAAAAAAATCATGTAATATAAATAAAGTAAAAGGCAAAGATAATATGAATGATATAAAATAAAAAATGATAAAATATACAAAAATTAATGGAATAGAAATTATGATTTATATAGAAAATAGTAAAAAATATATTGTAAAGAGAAAATGCCCCATGTTAAATGTAATTTAATTTTTAATGAAATAGAAAAAAATTCTGACTATCCATGTCATGCATTAAGATTTAATTTAGAAAAAAATAATAAAAGATCCAAGTAAATGTGATTATAAAATTTATTGACAATATAAAAAAATGTATATAATATACCTTATAAAAAGAGGTGTATTATGGATATAAAAGATTTAAATTTTAGAAAAAGAACATATACAAAATTAACAAAAAATAAAGAATATTTATTAAAACAAAATAAAATATTATTACAAGAAATAAATAAAATATTAGAAAGTCAAAAATTAATAGATGATTTAAATCAAATGGTAGAAAATAATAATAGCCTAATAAGTGAATATGATTCTAAAATAAAAAAAATAAAAGGATAAAATTATCCTAATGCTACATCTAAAATCATCATAATAGAAAAGCCAATTAAAGTAAATAAGGCCATAAGGTCTTTTCTTTTATTTGCTTGACTCTCAGGAATTAATTCTTCTATAACAACATATATCATAGCTCCAGCTGCAAAAGCAAGTAAAAAAGGTAGTAAAGTTCTAACTTTTAAAACAAGTAAAGCACCAATAACTCCAGAAATAGGTTCAACAATACCACTTAATTGACCTAAGAAAAAAGCCTTTTTTCTAGAATATCCTTCACGTCTTAGAGGAACACTAACAGCAGTTCCTTCAGGAAAGTTTTGAAGTCCTATACCTAAAGCTAAAAGTGATGTAGAAGCAAGTGTTACACCGTCAAGTCCATATTTTAAAGAACCAAAAGCAACACCAACTGCTAAACCTTCTGGAATATTATGAATAGTTATAGAAAAAATAAGCATAAAACATCTTTTAAAACTTTTATTTTCTCTTTTTTTTGTTTTAGAATCTATTAGATAAAATACCTTATCGGAAATAAAAAGTAATAGTCCTCCGCAAAAAAAGCCAACAAAAGCAATAAGCCAAGGTATCATATTTAAAGATTCAGCCATAGAAATAGATGGTGATAAAAGTGACCAAAAAGATGCTGCAATCATAACACCTGCGGCAAATCCAAGCATCGCATCCATAATGTTTTTATTTATCTTTTTAAAGAAAAAAACGACACTAGCTCCAATTGCTGTTATACTAAAAGTAAATAAAGTAGCAATTAAAGCCTGTATAGTATGATCTAGATTGTAAAAAAAATTAATCATAAAAATCAGCCCCTATTTTAAATTATGATAAAAGAAATATATAGTATGGGCTAAATTGACAATTATATATAAATATGTGTATAATACTAAAAAAAATTAATTTTGCAAGGAGTGATTATATGTTTATGCCAGGAAATATAGTATATCATGATAAATTAATATTTAATGATAATAGTATTGATAGAAAAAAGAAAAGACCATGTGTAGTATTATATAGCATAAATATAAATGATATAGAATTTATATGTACATGTCCATTAACAAGTCAAATAAGAACATTTAATAAACATCCAAAAAATTATACCTTAATAAAGGAAGTTGTATATAATTATAAAAAATTAAATTTTGCTAATATAAGTAATATTGGATTACATAGTAGTAAAAACACACATTATACTAATATAAATGTAGACGATTTAACTGTATCAAATATAAGAAAAAGATTAAAACAATATGATGGCGATGGTATAAAATCTTTAGAAAAAATAAAAGAATATTTAGAGAAAGTTGAATTAGAAGAAGAAACAAAAGATAAAGAGCAAAAAAAATTAAATAAAAAATTAAGAAAAGAAAATAGAAGAATGCAAAAACAAAATATAAAAATTTAATTATTTTGTTTTTTTTATAAAAGAATTGATAAAATTAAAAAAATATGATATTATTAAATTGGTGATAAAATGATAAAGTTAGAAGATGTATTTAAAGCTATAGATAGCAATCAAAATATTGATAATAACGTTAAAGAAAATATAAAGGAATTAATTAATATTTTTAATAGTACATTTCCTAATATCGATTTATTTAATTTTGCTAAAAGAATAATGAATTTAAAGATAGAAAAATCTAATAAATTTATAAATAAAAGAGTAGTAAAATATAATCATAAAACAAATATCCTTGAGTTTAATATTGATGAGATAAATAAAGGATATGATATGAAGCATATATTAATGCATGGACTTTTAAATATAATTAGTTCAAATGATATTCAAACAGGATTTATATATAATGATAAATTTAAAGCATTAAATGCAGGATATACAGAAATACTTACAAATAACTTAATAGGAAATGATGCAGATTTATCTTATTTAGATGATGAAGTTATATCAACAAATTTGATTGCATTAATGATAGGAAATGATGTATTGTTTGAAGCTTACTTTAATAATGATACAAAAAAATTAGTTAAAGCATTAGTAAGTGAGGGAGTTGAAGGATAATGAATATGAGTGTTACAGAATTAATGGATTATAGATTAGAAAATCCAGATGTTGATGTAAAAGTTGATACTTATATAACAGAAAAATTAATAAGTAGAGAAAGAAGTAATGAAGTAGTTGAAAATTACGAACTTTGGGGAAGTATGAGCAAAGAAAAAAAAGTAATAGGAAAACTAATTGGCAATTATAAAAAAACAAAAACAGGAAATATTATAAATGTAACAAGATAAGACATTAGTCTTTTTTTTCTAAAAGGAGTTATTATGATAAACATACAAAGTGATTCAAGAAAAATAAAAAAAGGTGATATATTTGTTGCCTTAAAATGTGAAGTAAATGATGGACACAAATATATAGATAAAGCTATAGAAAATGGAGCTTCAAAAATAATAGCTGAACATGGAGATTATAGCGTTGATACATTAATAGTAGATGATACAAGAAAATTTATAAATAAATATTTAGAAGAAAATTATAATAAATATCTAGATGAAATGACAATTATTGGAATAACAGGAACCAATGGAAAAACAACAACTGCGTATTTAATCTATCAAGCATTAAACAAATTAGGTATAAAGTCTGCATATATAGGTACAATAGGATTTTATATTGATAAAAAAGAATGCGATTTACCTAATACCAGTGTTGATATATGCGATACATATAATTTATTAATGGAAGCCTATCATAGAAAATGTAAGGTAGTTGTTTTAGAAGTAAGCAGTCATGCATTAGCAAATAATAGATTATGTACTTTAAAATTTGATTTTGGTATATTTACAAATTTAACACAAGATCATTTAGATTTTCATAAAACAATGGAAAATTATGCACTTGCAAAACAAAAATTATTTAGGATGTTGAAACCTAATGGAAAAGCTATAGTAAATATAGATGATTCATATAGTAACTATTATCTATTAAAGGAAAATAATAATATTACATATGGAAGAGAAGGAAAATATAGTTTTAAAAATTATGAACAAACAATTAAAGAAACTAGTTTTGATTTGTTATTAAATAATAATACATATAAAATTAAAACGAAATTAATAGGAACTTATAATATATATAATTTAATGGCAACTATTACTACATTAAATAATATGAATATAAAAATAGAGGACATAATAAATGTAATTCCAGAATTAACAGCTCCACCTGGTAGAATGGATACAATAGATTATAATCATAATAAAATAATTATTGATTATGCTCATACACCAGATGCAATATATAATATATTAAATTCTGTAAAAACAACTGGTAAAAAATATGTAATATTTGGATGTACTGGTGAAAGAGATAGATTAAAAAGACCAATAATGGGTAGATTAGTTAGTGAAATGTCAGATTATATGATTATTACAGATGATGATCCACATAATGAAGATGAGCAAGAAATAGTAAATGATATATTAAAGGGTAATGATTTTAAAAATTATGAAATTTGTCTAGATAGAAAAGAAGCTATAAAAAGAGGAATGAAGTTATTAAAAGAAAATGATATTTTATTTATATTAGGTAAAGGTCATGAAGAATATATTGTAGGTAAAACCAGAATAAAACATAACGATAAAGAAGAAGTTTTAAAAATTATAAATAGTTAAACTTCTTTTTTTATTTGCAAAAATGTTAAAAAAAAGATATAATACTATATCTAGAGTTTTTTTAGATAATGTTTAGATAAAACTTATACTAATTTATTATAAAATAAAAAAGTTGTAAATTAATGTAAATTATATGATAAATTATGTACAAACTAATAAAAAAAATGATATACTTATTTTACGTTTAGGAGATGATTTTGTGTTAGTTTTAGCAAAAGCAATGTTAGCCTTAATGATAGGATTTATTTTATCAATAATTTGTGGCTTAATTTTAATACCAATATTGAAGAAAAAAAAGGTTAAACAAACAGTTAGTGTATTTTTAAGAGGACAACATGATAAAAAACAAGGAACACCAACAATGGGAGGATTTATATTTATAATACCAACCATACTAACTATAGTTATATTGCTTTTAATGAATAAAATAGAGTGGTCAAATAATTTATTTATTATATTATTTGTATTCTTATCATATGCATTACTCGGATTTATAGATGATAGGTTAATTATTAAAAGAAGAAACAATGAAGGTCTTACGGAATTTCAAAAAATAGTGGGCCAACTTGCTATTGCACTTGTAACCTTTTATTTACTTATGAAAAGTGGACATGAACCACAATTATATATTTATTCGCTTGGAATAAAAATACATATGGCATGGTTTTATGGAATATTCTTGTTATTTATTTTAGTAGCAAGTTCAAATGCAGTTAATATAACAGATGGATTAGATGGGCTAGCAGGAGGACTTTCATTAATTGTTTTCTTAGCATTAGGTCTTATTACATGGAATTCAACATGGGTTACAGGACATGCCGATATAGCAATTTTCTGTTTTATACTAGTAGGAGCATTACTTGGATTTCTATTCTTTAATACATATCCTGCTAAAATATTTATGGGAGATGTTGGATCCTTATCACTTGGAGCAACAATGGCCATAATAGCAGTTTTAACAAACCATGAAATTACATTTATTATACTAGCAAGTGTATTTATAATTGAAACACTAGTATGTATTATTCAAATGGCATCAATAATTATAAGAGGAAAAAAAGTATTTTTAATGACACCACTTCATCATCATTTTGAAAAACTTGGTTTTGAAGAAAGAGATATAGTTAAAACATTTTGGGTAGTAGGGTTAATACTTGCTATGGCAGGCGTTATGTTTGCCGTATGGTTATAAAAAATACAAAAAATTAAAAATAACAGATAAAAAAATCTGTTATTTTTAATTGTAAAAAAAGAAAAAAGTGCGATTTGTAATAATGTTTTGAGTATGATATTATGCCCTTAAAGGACGTGAAATATGAAAAAAATAATACCAATGACATACGATGTGATGTTAAAAGTATTTAATAATGAAAAAAATATATCATTATTAGAAGAATTTATTGCTTTTTACATGGATATACCATTAAAAGAAGTAAAAGGAAACTTAAAACTATTAAAAAGAAATTTAGACAAAAATAATTTAAAATCATCAAAAAAAGAAGTAGATTTATTATTAGAATTAAATGGAAAAAATATGAGTTATACTAATGATGAAAAAGAAAATTATCTAATCGATTGGTACAAAGTATTTACAAGTAAAACAGAGGAAGAATTAGAAAAATCATCAAAGAAAGTATTGAGCAAAAAAACGCATCAAAACTAGTAGATTAAGTAATAAGGTTAAGTGGAGATGATGAGGTAATGATAGAATTTGACATGAATAGTAAAAAAGATTTAGAGTTAAAAAGTGAATATGATGAAATGGTTTCGATGTTAAAAGAAAAAGAATAGAAATTAAAAGAAAAAGAACATAATAATCAAATAGAAATCGTTAAAAATCTTCTGAAATTAAATTTAACTACTGACAATATTTCTTTAGCAACTGGACTTACTAAAGAAAAAATTAACAAACTAAAAGAATAATATGCTTAAAAAGATAGTTTACAAAAACTACTTTTTTTGATATCATTAATATGATAGAAAAGAGGTAAAAATATGATAACAAATAGTAAAAAAGGATTTACTTTAATAGAGCTTTTAGCAGTAATAGTAATACTAGCTATAATAGCTTTAATCGCAA
>CABUNR010000036.1:0-8525 GCA_902492995.1 uncultured Bacillota bacterium
ATATCTCGTATTTTCTTAATTAAAGGCATTATAAAAGGATGATTTTTCATCATCCCTTATAATCACAATTCATTTATCAAATTTATTGTCCACCAACACTATTTGACAAAGAACCCTTTTTAACCATTTATTTGTTTTGCTACTTCTTCAGCAAAATTTTCTTCTTTTTTTTCGATTCCTTCTCCAACTTCAAAACGTATCATATTAACGATTTCTCCACCATTATTTTTTACATATGTTTTTACATTAATATCAGAATCTTTTACGAATGGTTGTTCTTCTAAACATACTTCTTTGTAGTATTTTTGAATTCTTCCTTCAACCATTTTTTGTGCTATTTCTTCTGGTTTTCCTTCATTCATAGCTTGTTCTTTTAGAATTGCTCTTTCTTTTTCAATTTCTTCTTCTTTAACATTTTCGCGTTTTACATAAATTGGTCTCATTGCTGCTGCATGCATTGAAACATCTTTTGCTACTTCACTTGATGCATTATTAACAATTGTTAATACAGCAATTTTTCCTCCCATATGAATGTATTCTCCAAATGATTCAGAATCAGTTTTTTCTACTTTAGCAAATCTTCTTAATGATAATTTTTCTCCAATTTTTGCAGTTTTTGCTATTATAATATCATTAATTGTTTCTCCATTTACTTCTTCTTTTAAAAGTTCTTCTACTGTTGTTGCATTTGATGTAATAATTGTATTTAATATAGTATTTACTAAATCTTTAAATTCTTCATTTTTTGCTACGAAATCAGTTTCTGAGTTAACTTCTACTATTGCAGCTGTATTTCCTTTTATTAAAACTTCTGCTAAACCTTCTGCTGCTATACGATCAGATTTTTTTGCAGCTTTAGATATTCCTTTTTCTCTTAACCAATCCATTGAAGCATTAATATCACCATTATTTGCTTCTAAGGCTTTTTTACAGTCAAGCATTCCTGCTCCTGATTTTTCTCTTAATTCTTTTACTAGACTAGCACTAATCATATTATTCTCCTTTCAAAGAAAGATGATTTAAAATCATCTTATTTATTTAAAGCTTCAACAAGCTCTGCTTTTTTCATTGTTGAATAACCTTTTATATCTTTTTCTTTTGCTATTTCACGAAGTTCTGAAACTGTAAGTTTAGTTAAATCTTTGGCTTCTTCTTTTTTTTCTTGTTTAACTTCTTTTTTAGTTTCTTTTTTTTCTTCTTTAGCTTCTACTTTTTCAAATTTTTTTACATCTTTTTTAAATGGTTTATTTGATTTATCAAATCTTTTTTTATTATCGTCTTTTCTTTTTACTGTTTCTAATGCTTTTTCCATTATATTTGCATCTGATTTTTTGTCTTCATCTTTTATATAGTTAACAATTTTTCCACCATTTGCTTCTACTATTGCATTAGCCATTACTCCTGTAATTAATTTTACAGCACGAATTGCATCATCATTACCTGGAATTACATAATCAACCATATCTGGATCACAGTTTGTATCTACAATACCAAATACTGGAATATTTAATTTTCTAGCTTCTCTTATTGCAATTTCTTCTTTTGATGGATCTACTATGAACATTGCATCTGGTAATTTGTGCATTTCACGAATACCACATAAGATTTTATTTAGCTTTTCATATTCTTTTTTAATTCCAATTACTTCTTTTTTGGGAAGTAAATCAAATGTACCATCTTTTTCCATTTTTTCGATTTCTTCTAATCTTTTTACTCTTCTTCTTATTGTTCTAAAGTTAGTTAAAGTTCCCCCTAACCATCTTTCTGCTACATAATAAGAATTTGATCTTATTGCTTCTTCAGTAATTGCTTCACTAGCTTGTTTTCTAGTTCCAACGAATAAAACTTTTCCTCCGTTTGCTGCAATTTTATGAAGTGCTTGATATGCTTCTTCTATTTTTTTTGCTGTTTTTTGAAGATCGATAATATAAATATCATCTCTTGATGTAAAAATATATTCTTTCATTTTTGGGTTCCATCTTTTAGTTTGATGACCAAAGTGAACACCTGTTTCTAATAAATAACTCATTGACACTACTGCCATTTAAATTCCTCCTTTTGTTAATCCTCCATTATCTCAACTTTCTACACCACCATAGGCACTAGGCATAAAAATCAATAATGTGTGTTTTTTTGAAAAAGCCAGGTTAATTATACCATACTTTTATATAATTATACAAGTTTTTTGTTTATTTTTTCTAATACTTTATTTATTGTTTCTTTTTGTGGTTGATCTAACATTATCTCTTGATAATAATTATATATTTCACTGAATTTCATACCAGTTGGTATTTCAATTACAACTCTTTTTACATAATCTGTATCAATTCTTCCTTGTAGTGGTAGTGGTGTAAATATATATTTATACCATTCTTTACTTTCATCTTTATTTTTTGTATATGTTAGTTTACCACATTCTAAGCATTTTACACTTGCATATTCCGCATCTTTTTCTTCTGGAACACTTATTACTCTATTACTACTATTATGCTTTTTATATCCTGTAATTGCTAAAATTGGATGAGTACACCCAATTTTTAGACTTTCTATTTCTCTTGTTTGTAATTCTCCTAATTTACTTTGTAGTTCTTCTTCATACAAATATTCCATACCTAAACTTTTTAATTTTGTAACTATTTCACATTTTTTTAACTCTTCTACTAATTTGTTTATTTCTTCTTTTATTTCTTCTGTTCTTACTTTAGATTCTTCACACTGATTTTGTTCATTTAATATTCTTTCTCTTTTTTTTTCAATCATATTATCACCTAAACTTCTTGCATTACTATTAATATCATTGGTTTACATTCAGTCTCTTTATATAAATATTTACCTAATTTTTCTCTTATTCCTAATTTTATTTTATTAAATTCTACATAATTATTCTTTATATTTTCATTTATTACTTCAAGAGATATTTTTTCTGCTTCTTTTATTATATCTATATTTTCTTTTACATAAATAAATCCTCTTGTTAGTATTTCTGGTCCTGCTAGGATCTTTTTAGTTTTTTTATCAAGTGTTGCACTTACAAGTACAATTCCATTATCACTTAAAAGTTCTCTATCCTTTATTACAAGTTCACTTATGTCTCCTATTGTTTTTCCATCTATTAATATCTCATCTATTTTAACGGTTTCATTTGTTTCAACAAGTTTTCCATTTTGAAATTCTGTTACCATTCCATTTAGTTTTAAGATTATATTTGAATCATTATATCCGATCTTTTTCGCGTTATTAGCATTCTCTACTTGTTGTTTATACTCTCCAATTACTGGAAAATAATATTTTGGATTCATTAAATTTATCATCATCATTAAATCTTCACTTGATGCATGATTTGATAAATATGATTGTGATATTATTATTAAATTTGGTCCTATTTTTGATACATCATCATATACTTTTGTTGCTCTTCTTTCCATTCCTTCATATACAGGTGATGCGAATACTACCGTATCTTCTTCTTTTATTTTTAAGAATTTATCATATCCTTTTATTATTCTTGATATATTTGAAAATGGTTTTTCTCTTTCATCTGATACAATAACAACAACATTTTTATCATTTATATTTTTTATACTTCCAATTTTTTTCTTATCAAAATCAATATATTTCATATCTATAGCATTATAAATCATATTTTCTAATCTTTTTCCTAAGATTACTACTTTTCTATCTGTTTTCATGATTTCTTCAAATAATTCTTGTATTCTATAGAATTGAGTTTGCGATATATTAAATATTATTCTTCCTTCATTTTGATCTAATGTTTTAGTTATAACCTGCGTAATTCTATTATTTGGAGCAGTATATCCTTTTTTTTCTGCATAAATTGATTCACTCATTAGACATAGAACTCCTTTTTTTCCAACATATGCAAGTTTTCCTATATCTGTTTTATATTCTCCTTGCATTGTTTGATCAAATACAAAGTTTCCTGTATAGACAATTGCACCATCTTCTGTATCTATTACATAACAAACACTTCCTGGTACAGAATGTGTTACTGATATTGGAAATATACTAACTTTTCCAAATTTTAAATTTCGATGTGGTTCTATAACATGTAAGTTGTCACTTTTTATATTAGCCTCTTGTAATTCTTCTTTCAATATTTCTATTGTAAATTCTGTTCCGTATATATTTATTTCTGGGATAGATTCTATTATTTCTGAAACTGCTCCCATTTGTCCGTCATGACCATGTGTTATAAAAATTCCTTTTACTCTATCTTTATTTTCTTTTAAGTAGTCAAAATTAGGAATTATATAATCGATTCCTAACATTTTATCATCTGCATATTTTAAACCCGCATCTAATACAAAAATATCATTATCTACATCAACGATATACATATTTTTTCCTGTTTCGTTTAGTCCACCTAAACTAAATATTTTTATTTTACTCATATTTTCTCCTTTCTGTTTCATATAAAAAGACTAATTAATTATATCACTAAATAACTAATTAGTCTATATTTCTAAAAAAATATTAAAATCAACTACTTAAAAAAGGCTTTATGCCTTTCTTACTAATCAAATAATTTTTCTACTATATCTATTACTAATGTTGCTAATACAGACATTGATGCTACACTTAAGAATAGTTTATTTTTATCAATTTTAGCAACTTGATTTACTGATGCTGATAATACTAATGTACTTGTTATTGTTGCAAATGAAGTTATGTAACTTCTAATATATCCCATAACTTCAGCATCTATAAATACAAATACTGAGTTTGCTACATTTGCTACTAATACTACTGCTAAACTTACACCAACTACAGATAACATTTCTTTAATTGTTGCTTTTCCTTTAAATAATTTTGTTATTAAGAAGTATCCTGCTACTGCAAGAACTGCATAAAGAACTAAATTAGTTGCAAATGATGTCATAAATTCTTTTAAATATTCTGGTTCTTTAACTCCTAAATTTCCTTGCATTGCTTTATCTAATAAATCACTAAAATCATTTGAGTTAAATGCATTTGCATTATTTGATGAATACATATTTTTTAATGTTGCTATTTTATATAATCCTTGTGATAAAGCAGTTAAAACTATCATTATAATTCCTGCTATATATTTATTTTCACAAACAAATTTTTTTATAATGTCAAAAGGTTTTGTAAAAATTCCTTTTAATATTTCTAATGAATCTGTAAATCCTTGTTTAATATCTACTTCCTCTATTTGATTTTCATTAGTTGTTTTTTTTGTTTCCTTACATTTTGGACACTTTCCATCTACCATTTCACTTCCACATTTTGTACAAAATTTTGCCATTTTATTTCCTCCTAATATCTACTAAAGTATGTTAATATACTTGATATATTTGACATAACATAATCTTTTTCACTTATTGTATAATCTACATATAATATATCTATTTTATTTTTTCCAATATATTCTTTTGTTTCATCACTATATTTATATTCTAACTTATAACTATATTTCATTTTTACAACTAAACTAATTTTTTCTTCATTTGGTGATACAGATGTAATTTCAACATCATCAACTGTCATTTCTTTTAATTTAGAATAATCTGATTTTGTATAATCTTTTATATAATTATAGCTTGTTTCTACATTACTTCTAACTTCTTCTGTAAATGAATCTTTTATATCATCGAAGCTTTTATCTTCTAATGCTGATTTATATAATAATTCTAATTTTTCTTTAATTTCTTTTTCTAATTTTTCATTAGTTTTTTCATCTAATTTTAAATTACTAGTTCTATAAGTACCATAATTTCCATTTACTTTCAATTCACCAGATAATTTAACTCCAGATTTGTATTCAACTGTTAAATTATATTTTCCTTTTAATATACTTGGAATCTTATATGAATCGTAATATGATGAGTATGATTCTTCTTTGTATTTATCATTTAATTCAATATCATTTATTTTAACATTTGTATTTTTTGGTACTGAAATAGTATAATCTTTTGATACTAATTCACTACTATCTACAGTCCAATTTTCAAAAAATAACCATTTTTTATTTTTATTTTTTGTTAATTTTACTAATTTAGTTTTTTCTTTAGATGATCCTTCTTCAACATATGTAATTACTACACTTGTACTTAAAGAATCATCTTTAGTTTCATCTTTTTTAACACTATAATTTGCCAATTTAATTTTTTCATTATTTTTAATGCTTTCTTCTAAAAGCTTTTTACTTACAAATTTACTTTCCTCTAAATTCATTGTATTATATAGTGTTTTTGCATCATTAGATGCATATGCTTTAAAATATTTTAAAGCTATTTTTTCAGGTTTAAATAAACTACCTAAATACATATAAATACCAACAAATATAACTGCAACTATAGCTATAACACTAATAATTAATTTTGTTTTTTTATCCATTGGTTTTTTTTGCGCTACTTCTTTTATTTCTTCTACTTCTAGTTTAGAACCACATTTTTCACAAAAAGCTGCACCTTTTTCATTTTTTGTTCCACATTCTCCACAAAACATAATTTCTCCTCCTTATGATAAGTTTATATTTTTTTTTATTTTATGTCAATATCTGTTATAAAATATCATAAATTATCACAAATTTTACACTTAAAAGCCACTTCTTTTAAATAACTTTTCTAATTCTTCTTTACTATAGTAAATTGTTGTTGGTCTACCATGAGGACAATTGAATGGATTTTTACATTTTCTTAAATCTTCTATTAGTTTTTCCATTTCTTCTTTTGTTATCTCTTCATTTGCTTTTATACTCATTTTACATGCTGTTGTTGCTGCTACATGATTTCTAAATCTTCCTATATCAAAATTTTTCTCTTTTTCTATTACCATATCTATAATCATTTTAATCATTCCATTTAATTCATCTGGTTCGTATTCTCCACCTATCCAAGTTGGGTGGGATTTTACTATAATTGAATTTATACCAAATGGTTCTATATCAAAATTCATATCTCTTAATAATTCTATATTTTCTTTTAATATAATGTATTCAGCATTTGTAAATTCAAATGTTAGTGGAACTAGCATATCCATTTTATCATTACTTGGATTAGATAATCTATCTAATACTATTTCATAATTTATTCTTTCTTTTGCGGCATGTTGATCTATTATATACATACCTGTATCACTTTGACAAATAATATATGTTCCATGTACTTCTCCAACTGGATACATTATAGGCATTTTTTCATTTTCTAGTTCATTAATTTCATTTTTTTTATTCTCACTTATTATCAAATCTTCATTTATAAATAAATTATCTTCTTTTATATTTATATCATCAATTTCTTTGTTTACTGTTTCAGATGTTTCATTTACTTTTTCATATTTTGTTTCATCTTCTTTTATATCAAAATTAAGTGTGAATGTTTCAATTTTTTTACGTTCTTTTTCTTTTGCTTCTATATTTGGAATTAAATTTATATTTTTAATTTTATTTATTATTGAATTTTTTACAAGTTCAGTTAATGAATCAAAGTTAGAAAACTTTACATCCATTTTGGTAGGATGAATATTGACATCAACAAGAGCTGGATCTACTTCTATTTTAAGTACGATAATAGGATATCTGTTATCTGGTTTATATGAATGGTATGAATCATTTATTGTTCTATTTAACTCTATATTTCTTACCACTCTATTATTTACAAGTGTTATCATCCCATTTTTATTTGATCTATGTACTTCTGGCAGAGAAATATAACCTGATATTTTGTAGTCAAGATTTTCTCCTTCTATTTCTACCATTCTTTTTGCAATATCTACTCCATATATACATTTTATGTTTTTAAGTAAGTTGTTAGAACCATCCGTATTTAAAAGTATATTTGAATCAGATATTAAAGTTATTTTTATTTCTGGATGTGTTAATGATATTTTATTTACATAATCTGTTATACTTGCAAGTTCTGTATAATAACTTTTCAAGTGTTTAAGACGTGCTGGGGTATTAAAAAATAAATTTCTTACTTCTACAGTTGTTCCTTTTCTCAAATCTGATTCTAAAACCTCTTCAATTTTTCCACCTACAACTTTTACTTCTGTTCCAATAATACCATTGCTCGTTTTTAAATTTACCTCACTTACACTTGCAATAGACGCTAATGCTTCACCTCTAAATCCAAGTGTTTCTATGTTAAATAAATCATCTATATTTTTTATTTTACTTGTTGCATGAAGTGCAAAGCATAATATAGCATCTTCTTTATCCATTCCAATACCATTATCTGTTACTTTAATTAGTTTTGTCCCGGCTTCTTCTACTTCTATTTTTATCTCTGTACTTTTAGCATCTATACTATTTTCTACTAATTCTTTTACTACGTTCATGCACCTTTCTACTACTTCTCCTGCAGCAATTTTATTAGATAACAATTCATCCATTATATGTATTTTTCCCATACTATCACCTAACTAATTATAACATTTATTTATAAAAAAAACTATAAACCTAAATATGAAAAAAACACATTTATGTAGTGTTACAATTGATGTGAGACTTTTTATATAGTAAAAAAGCAATAAGTCTA
>CABUNR010000037.1:0-8438 GCA_902492995.1 uncultured Bacillota bacterium
TTCAAACTTTTTTATAAAATTTATCATTTTAGACTTGACTTATATATAGTTGTCTCTTTTTATTAATATAAAATGTGTCGGCATATTACAAGCCAGCACCCTAATTTCTCTCGAAAACAAGTATATTTTAACTTACTTTTTATTATTTTTCTTACTTTTTTATTAAATCTTGCAAGATTTCATTTCTTAAAAGCCCCATTTTATAAGGGTTTAAGTAATAGTCGTCATAAATACAAACCAACCAGTTGATATTTGTTTTGTTTTCGTTCATTTTATCACTTCCTTTTGCAAATAAAATATATTTTA
Organism: uncultured Bacillota bacterium; assembly: GCA_902492995.1. Taxonomy (GTDB): domain Bacteria; phylum Bacillota_I; class Bacilli_A; order RF39; family UBA660; genus OMSK01. The sequence continues at coordinate 307 of CABUNR010000037.1, forward strand.
TCTTCGATTCTTTGTTTTTCATTTAAAATACTATTTTCTGATTTTAGTATTTCTAAATTATATTTTAACAATATTTTTTTAATAAATTCTATAGTATATAATTTTTCTAATACGTCACATTCATATATCTTTTCATTATTTTGTATTACTTTTATATTAGTATTAATTAATCCTCCCTTATTTGTAATATAATAATGAACTTTAATATCTTCGCTCCTATTACTGATGATATTACTATTTAAAATTAATTTATCCTTATCAATTATATCAAAAATTAAATATCCTGATGTATTTAGCATTTTAGAAACATTAGAAATAATCCTATCAAATTTCTTTTCTTCTAAAATATGATTTATAGCATCACAAGTTATAGTAATCAAATCATATTTTTCATTTGAAATATATTGGGTCATATCTTCTACAAAAAAGTCTATATTCTCATTTCTATTTTTACATATATTTATCATATCAGGAGAAATATCTAATCCAGTTGTTTTTATTCCGTTTTTAAAAAAATAATCACATAAAGTACCAACACCACATCCCAAATCTAAATGTTGTTTTATCTTAATATTGTTTTTATTTAAATATTTTAATATAGCATCCCCCATTGTTAAACTAAAATAATCCCATCCATATTCATTATAGATACCACAAAATTCTTTACTATACATTTATATCACCTCGATTATCTATATAAATTAGCAACTAATTCATCTTCATTCATATTATCTAAAATATCTTCTCTATATCGTAATTTTTTCCTTTTAAATATATCATCAGCGGTTTCACCATTATATAAACCTTTATACCCTGCATTATGAAACTCAGCCATATTTTTAACACCTGCTGCAGAAGCAACTCTTTGCAAAGTATAATTACCTTGTCTCGTTAATTTTCTTTGATAAAATCTTTTTTCGTCATCTGATAATGAATCATATTCTTGCTCTGTTATTTCTTGTTTTCTTGTTTGTATGGCAAAATAGGTTTGTCCTAAAGCAACAACTTCTTTGCTTGGATCTGCATTTTGTACTATTAAATAACATATATATCTTGAAAGTTTATAATCTTGTATATTAGCAATGGCATTATTATTTCTTTTTGACAACCTGTTGACCTCAACAAGTTGTTCATCTATATTAAACCCAGAATTTTTACAAGCATCTTTTGCTTTATTTAAAACCTTTAAGAAGTTTCTTCAGTCTTTATATTCTAAAACTTTTGAAAGTTCTCTAGCATACCAATATTCATTTCCATATTCATCCATATGTTTAATATTTTCAAAAATATTATTAGTATATCTATCTACAATTTTCTTCATTACTACCTCCTTATTTATTGCTTCATATAAAAGTTTTCCATAAGTCGTTATTACCTCTATTTTATTTAAAATAACTATCATTTTCCAGTTATAAAATGTAAAAAGGAATAAGACTAAAAGACTTTATTTATAAGACTTCATAGGGAGTTTTCCATAAGTCGGTTTATACCAGTTGATGTTCGTTTTATTATCCATAGGAATCACTCCATTTCTATTCAATTATAGCATAAAAAAGACGAAATTTAGTATATTTCCGTCAATTTTTAAGTCATTTTTGTAGTTACTATCAATCGTAATCAAATATTAGTCTATAGTATCCAGGTCATATGGCTACTTTTCAATTATTGATAAAATGTGCCTACTATAACCTATTAAATCTTCTCTTTCACATATAGATAAATGATAATTCACAAACATCTTATATTCTTCATCATTCATATTATCTATATCTTCTCTCATTACTCTACCAACACCATCAGTAGCTACATAACATAATTTCTTTACATCAAATTTATTCAACAATTCTTTTACTTCACTAAAATATCTCATATTAAATATTAAATTTTCTGAGTTATTTGGTTTAAAATCAGGTAATACTTGTTTATTATCGCCATAGTTTTCATAAATATTTTTACCTTGAAATCCCCATGTTAGCATAGTTAAATCAAATAATATAAATGCGATTAAAATTTTTCCATTTGGTTTTGTAACTCTTATAGCTTCTTTAATTGCTTGTTCTTCTTCCTCTTTTTTAAATAAATGATAAAGAGGCCCTAATACTAATGTAACATCAAATGTATTATCTTCATACATTGATAAATCTAATGCATTTCCTTGAATAGCTTTAATATTCATACTATCATTTATTTTACTTTTCATTACATCAACATTAGCTTGGACTAATTCTAAAGCATCAACTCGATATCCTTTATTAGCATAATATAAAGAATAAGCACCTGTTCCAGCACCAACTTCTAATATTCTATCTCCTTGTTTTAAATATTTATCAATATAATGTGTTGTTGTAATAAACTCTATATAATGCATTTTATCACTTGTTAATCTATCATCCTCTACATATCCATCTTTATAAAACCCATCAAGTACATTATCTAAAAATCTTTCTTTCTTTTTATCATTCCTTTCTAAAAGTTACTGTGTCGTAATCAATACCTTAATTCATATATTATTTTTAATGTATTATTGCTATTTTTGATTATTTTCCATCTATTGTTAGTATATTTTTCAAAAACATGCAAGATACTAATCTTCGCAAAGTCCTATAAATAAAGGTTTTCTCCAAATGTTACTATAAATCGTAATCAACCAGTTAATGTTCGTTTTTTGTAAGTTTTTTTCTTCATAATTCATACTTTTTCACCTACTTTTTTGCTATAAAAACTATATAATTTTTCTTATGATCAAATCTTACAGTTTCTCTTTCATCTATTTTTATTATATCAAATATATTTAAATATTTGTTTACATCTTCTACATCAAATAATCTTATATATTTATCTTTATTATAATAGTAATGATAATCTAATTCTTGTGCTGTTTCTTTTATTTTTTCTAATCCCTGAATACCATTAACACTACCTATAAATAAACCATCTTTTTTTAATATTCTTTTAATTTCATTCATTAAACTTTTAGTGTCAGAATCAGAAAAATAATGAATAGATAAATTAGCAAAAACTACATCAAACTTATTATCTTCAAATGGTAGTTTTTCTCTCATATCTACATTAACTACATTACTATTAAATTCTTTAACTTTTTCTAAAGCAATTTTAGAAATATCAGATGAAATAACTTCATAACCATTTTCCATAAACCATTTAGAAAATTGACCTATTCCACAACCCAAATCTAGACAAAGACCACCATTTAAATAATCCTTATAATCATTAATCCATAAATTTTCTTCTAGATTTTTATTAATATGTTCTTTCCAATATTCATCATCTTTAAAATAATCTTTCATAATTTCACCTCTTTTTATTAAAAGTTAGACTGTAAACACCAAGTATCAAATACTTTACTATTTTTGCTATTTTTTATCTATTTTTAATATTTTTTAGTAATTATTTATTAAAATATGTAATTACTAAATATTCATTTTACCTTTATTTTATAGGAGTTTCACGAATGGCTAGACTAAATAAACACCAACCAATTTATATTAGTTTTATTTTCATTCATCCCTATCAGCTCCTTTATTTATAATTCATTTTTAGTTATGGAATAATAAATCATATCAGCACGTGTTCCATCAGGATTTATTCTTCTTTCTCTTAATATTCCATCATATTTCATACCAGCTTTTTCCATAACTCTACCGCTTGCTGGATTTGAAGATCTATGATTTGCTTCAACTAAATAAAAGTCTTGTTCAGTTAGTAGATATTCAATTACTCTTCTTAATACTTCTGATGCATAACCCTTATTCCAATATTTAGAACCATAACAATACCCTAAAGAAATTGTTTTATGTTTAACACTTTTACCTTCTTCACAAATACTTCCAATTACTTCATGTGTGTCTTTTGTTTCAACAATCCAGTTATATGAACCACTTTCATAATTTGATATCCACTTGCTAATAACTGATTTTGTTTCATCTACATTACTATGAAGTGGCCATGATAAGAATTTATTTGTTTCTGAATCAGTTGCCCAATTATTAAACATTCCTTCTGCATCTTCAATATTGAATTTTCTAAGTATTAATCTTTCTGTTTCTAAAGTTTTTGTATTATCCATATTTACACCTCTTTTTATTAATATAAAATGTGTCGGCATATTACAAGCCAGTACTCTAATTTCTATCAAAAATGAGTATATTTTAACTTATTCTCCTTTATTTTTCTTCTTTTTTTATTGAAAATTGTAAGATCTCAATTCTTAAAAACTCCTATTTTATAAGGGTTTAAGTGATGGTCGTCATAAATACAAACCAACCAATTGATATTGCTTTTTGGTAACTTTTTTTCTTCTTCATAACTTGTCATAAAAATCACTTCCTTTATAAGAAAATTTTTTCTATAACATTAGATCACACTTTCTTGCTTTTTAGATACCTTATAGCATCATTATATGGATCTTGATATTTAAAATCTATTTTTATTGTTTTATTTTCTGATACATATATATTCTCAATAAATTCATTTACCACCTTTTTTGTTATAACTGTAACTTTATCTAACTCCTTTTAATTATATATATTAATTAAATGCTTTGCTATTGCCGGTTGTTCTACATTAAATAATTCCGCCATAGCTTTTTGAGTCATCCATAAAGTTTCATTTTCATATCTTACTTGTATGCCTTTGTCTTTTTCTTGAAGTTTGAATGTTATAAATTCTTCAGTGCTACTTCTAATTATTAAATCTTTTGCCATTGTTATCATCTCCTTTGTCTAAAATATTAGTTTTCCATAAATCACTCTTACATAATTTTTATTAATTTTTTATATAAAAATGTAAAAAGCAGCCAAATATAAACCCTTGTAAAATAAGGCTTTCTAGGAAAGTTAATTAAAGTCGGTATATACCACGAAATGGAAACCTTTGAAAAACTTTTTTGACTATCATTATTTTTCTTTTCTTGTATAATTTTTCTTTTTTGATACATATCTATTTTTTTCACTTATATATTAAAATTTCATATACATATAATATTATTTCATTTTTAAAATAGGCATTTTTTCCATTCCATTAATTCTTACTTTAATTATAACAAAAAAGATAAAAAAATAATATATTTTTATGATACTCGTTTTTAATTTTTCAATGATCTAAAAAATAGCCACTAAAAATATATTACAAAAATATCTTAAATTTAGCTTAAAATAACAATCTTTTTAAATAAAAAAGCTCCTTTTTAAGAGCAATTTATTTAAATTTCTTACCATCATATTAATCAAGAATTGTATTTTCAAATTTTCTTATATATTCTATCTAATTTTTTCATCACTGGAAATTTAAATCTGCTTATTAAAAAGATTAGATCTTGTTTTCTTTATTAATATTTAATATTTAATATTTTTTTAATCTACACTATATGACGTGTTGTAGTTAAATCATTTGATTTTTCATATACATAATTTATTATTTCATCAGTAATCGTTTGAATATCTTTTCCTTTTGTATATTCAGTTAACGTTGCTAACTCTTCATTACATGGTATTTCAACAAAATGTCTGTTATTATTTAATGATTGAACTAGTTCATTTGGATTTCTTTTCATTACTCTATCATTTAATATTTGAATTGATTCTTCTTTATTTTTACTTGGAATCATATATATTATATTTGAAAACTTGTTCATTAATTTTTTAAACTCATAAAACATTAATGGACTCTCATATACCGAATGTCCAGCACCAAAATCAACTATACATGGTTTATCCAAATTTGTTAAAGTTGAACAAGTTAAGAAAAATTCAAATTCTTTAAAATTTTCAAAGCTTTCTTTTTGTTTATATAATTCCTTTAATTGTTCTTTATTATCTAAAGAAATTCTAGGCAATGATAAACTTTCACTTAATTTATTAGCTATAGTAGATTTACCTGTACCCATAGGTCCTATTAATAATATACTATTATCTAAAATTTCTTGATTTATATTTTTATTTACCAATTCCTCCATCGCATTTAATTTTTTTAATTGTATATTTAACTCAGAACATATTTTAATAAAACTTCTATCATCATTCAAATAATACTTTCTTGTTGCTTCTACAAAATCCTGTGGTATATTTTTAAAATTTTTAGAAATACTATTGATTATAAAATTAATTTTTTCATTTTTTTCTTTATCAAAAATATCAATTCTATTTTGTACTTCACTTGTTAATTCTGGATAATAATTTAAAATTTGAATAACAGAAGATTTTATATATTGTTCACGATTGCAATCAAGCATTTGCATAACAATATATTCATCAAGTAAATTTAAAATATCATTTTTTTGAAATATTTCTAGGTTTAATTCTCTCAATTTTTCATTAATTAATAAAATCATGTTAGGATGTAAAAATAATAAACGTTTAAATTTATTTTTTGTTATATTTTCATTATTTCTTTGACATTGATTTATTATTTTTTCTATTAAATCTCTATCATCATTAGGTATTCTATCTGGTCTATTAGGATAAATATATAACTTAACCTTACCTTTTTTCTCCATCTCTTTTATCGAATTATAAACATTTAAAATTTTTTCTTCTTTTAAAACATCAACACCTACTTCAGATACAACCCCAAAAAAGCCAGTATGGATATTTTTAAAAAATGAATCATTTACAGTATAAATAGATGATTCATTACAAAACATTGTATCAAATGCTTTTGGAATTCTTTCTACAATTATCCATGGATCATTTTCATTTTCTTTATATAGTGTATATGTTAAATCATCTCCACATCTTCCAGAAAATATTATTGATAATTCCCTATCTGGTGTAGCATACACATACGTTCCATGTGTAGATTTCATTGGTTCTAATCTTTTAATTTCTTCTTTAGAACTTCCATGATATAACTTTTCCATACTTTCACATCCTACTTTAAATAATTATACAAAAAAAGTATTATATTTTTTAGTATCTCTTTATTTTATAAAACTTTCATAAATAAAATTTAAATTATAGCTATTTATTTTTTTTTAAAATTATTATTCCTAATATTGAAGTAACTATAATAATCATAAGTGGAGCAATTTTAAAATATATCCATTCAAATGAATGCCATAATGTTCCTATAACAGACCATTCAAAATTACCATAATTCCATGATTGATATGGACTACCTAATATTGCTAACAAAATAAACAATGATATTAAAAATATATCAATAATTATTAATGTATTAACCAATATTTTTCTCTTTTGTTTTTGCTTCATAGCTAATTGTTCATTAATAACTTCTAATTTTTCAGATATCACTTTTAAATCATTCTTTTCTTTTTCTATAATATTCTCTCCTAATATATCACTAACTGGAGTATTGAAAAATTTTGATATTGATATAAGCATCTCAGCATCAGGAACAGATAATCCTTGTTCCCATTTTGAAATTGTTTGTCTAACAACATTTAATTTAATACTTAATTCTTCTTGTGAAAGCCCTTTATTTTTTCTAAGTATTTTTAAATTATCTTTTAACATACTAAATATTCTCCTTTCATCAAGCTAATTGTATTATAAATGTTTAGTTGCCACAAGCAATACTTTTTAACAAATTATTAAATTACTTTTTATCCTTATATAGATAAAATATTATTTTAATCATCTTTTAAGAATTCTATCTTCATTGCTAAAGTATCAAATTCAAAACCTAATTTTTTATATATTGATATAGCCTTTTTGTTATCAGTTGATAAATTAAGTTTACATAATTTATTTTTAATAGCAAATTTTATAACTTCTCTTAGTAATTTGGTTTGTAATCCTCTATTTCTAAATTCATCTTTTGTATAAACATTACATACATATCCTTGTTTACCATTATCATTACATTGAGGTAAATATTCAATAATCTGTAGACAACATATAGCAATTATATCATTATCTTTTTCCTCAATAAATGCGTAAAAATCTTTATTTAAATGTTTTTCTAAATATAATTTTGTCATTTCTATCAAATTATACTTATCACTATATTCATCTTTCCAATCATCTTTTTGTTGTTTAATTCTAATTTGAGCAATTTTATCAATATCCTTTTTACTTGCTACTTTCATTATTATCACCCTCGTATAATGTAGTTAAGATATTTTTTAACTACATTTTCTTATATTTAGATTT
>CABUNR010000038.1:0-8329 GCA_902492995.1 uncultured Bacillota bacterium
ATAATAAAAGAGTCTTAAGAATTCATTATAAATACCCAAAACTCTTTACACTAAGCTAATTTCATTATTAATATATTTTTACATATACTTTTCTATTATTTCTTTTTCAGTAGGAACAATTTTACTTCCATTAATAACATACTTACATTCATCATCTAATACTAATATAATGCTGAATATTTCTTCATCATATTTAATATTTAAATCATCTATGAATTCTTTTAGTTCTTCCCCTTTTAATATTTTACTCATAATAAAACCTCCTTCATATACATTAAAACATAAAATAAATTTATTTACAAATGACACTTTTAACATATTTTTAAGTTTTAAATATTAAAAATTTAATATTTGTATAAGCAAATTTTAAAAATTTATAATAAATAATAATCAAAAATACCAAAATTATATAAATTAAAAAAAATAATTTGTTTTTTAACAAATTATAATTCTTGTTCTCCCTTATTCTTAAATTGTAGTATAATTGGTGTTCCTTCAAAATCAAAGTTTTCTCTTAATTTATTTTCTAAATATCTTTTATAAGAAAAATGTACAAGTCCTTTATTATTAACTTGAATATTAAATTTTGGTGGTTTTGTACTAGCTTGATTTACAAAATAAATTTTAAGTCTTTTTCCTTTATAAGAAGGTGGTAAATTGAGTTGATATGCTTCTTCTATTACATCATTTAAAAGACTTGTCTTGACCTGTCTTTTACTATTTTCATATACTTTAAGAATTTCTGGCATTAAAGTATGAATTCTTTTGTGTGTCTTGGCTGATAAAAATACAATTGGAGCATAATCTAAAAAGGCAAAATCAAGTCTTATTAATTCTTTCCATTTCTTCATAGATGCATCTTTATCTTCAATGGTATCCCATTTATTTACAACAATAATGACAGCTTTTCCTGCTTCTACAGCATAACCTGCAATATGTTTATCATGTTCTATAATTCCTTCTTCAGCATTTATAACAATCACACAAACATCAGATCTATCAATTGCTTTCATAGATCTAAGTAAGCTGTATTTTTCTATATTTTCATATATTTTTCCTCTTTTTCTCATTCCCGCTGTATCTATTACTACAAAATCTTTATCATGATATTTAAAAGGTAAATCAACAGAATCTCTAGTAGTTCCTGCAACATTTGAAACAATTACTCTCTCTTCATTTAATATTGCATTTACTAAACTACTTTTTCCTACATTTGGTCTTCCTATGACAGAAAACTTTATAGTATTTGAATCATATTCATCTTCTTCTATCTCTTTAAAATCAGAGCATACTAAATCAAGTAAATCTTCAACACCTATATTTTGTTCACCACTTATATTTATATAATTATCAAATCCTAATTCATAAAAATCATATAAATGTTCTTTTGATTCTTTACTATCAACTTTATTTATCGCAACTATAACTTTTTTATCTTGTCTTAAAAGCATTTCTTTTACAACTAAGTCATTACTAGTTATACCTTCTTTAGCATCTACAACAAATATTATTACGTCTGCTTCTTCTATAGCAAGCGTTGCTTGAATTTTTATTTCTTCATTAAATTTTGTATCTTCTAAATCAATACCTCCTGTATCTATTAAGTGAAATTTATAATTTTTATAATTTACATTTCCATATATTCTATCTCTAGTAACTCCAGGAGTATCTTCTATTATTGATATTTTTTTTCCAATTATTTTATTAAATATAGTACTTTTTCCTACATTTGGTCTTCCAACTAATGCAACGACTGGCTTCTTCATAAAATCACCTCTAAAGTATTATATCAAATTAAACAATTTTTTAAAAGATTTAATTTAGTATTATTCTTTTACCATTATTTATTATAGTATTTGTATCTCTATATATTAAATTTCCAAATTCATATAAATATGACTTTATTTTTTCATCTAATATATTTTCAGTTTTTAAATATATTTTTTTATTATAATATATTACTATAGAATTATTTATAATTTTATCATTAAAAAATATATCTTCTACTTCAAATAAAAAAGGATTTTCAATTAAAGTAATATGCATATCAACTTCATCGTAATAATCAAAATAATCTATATCGTCTTTTGCTAATTCTATAACTATTCCAAAATTATTATCAGAATAAACATTAACAAAATAAAATCCACTAATATTAACTTTATCCTTTATTTTAATAAATAAATCTTTAAAATATTCTTTAACCAAATCTAAATCTTCTAAATCAATATCTACAGAATTATTATTAATATATATTAAAATATCATCATCGATATTTGATATTCTCATTTTATCACCTAATTTATTGTATGAAAAAAAAGAATTAATTCTATATAATTCTTTCTATTTTTTCATATACTTCAGATTTACCTTCTTTATTTACATTAGAGAAAACTATAAAGTCATCTCCAACTCCAAGTTCTAAATTAGATAAAATCATATTTCTTTGTGTTTGATGTTTAGTTATTCCAATCTTATCAGATTTGGTTGCTATTATAGTAACTGGTATTTTATAATACTTCAAAAAATTATACATCATAATATCATCACTACTAGGTTTATGTCTAAAATCAATTAACATAAATACTTGTTTTAAATTAACTCTATTTGTTAAATAATCTTCCATCATTAATCCAAATTTTCTTTTTTTACTTTTATTTAAGTTTGCAAATCCGTATCCTGGTGCATCTACTAAATAAAATTTTTCATTTACTAAATAAAAATTTATTGTTTGCGTTTTTCCCGGATTAGCAGATGTTCTGGCATAATTTTTTCTATTTATAAGTGTATTTATAAAACTACTTTTTCCTACATTAGATCTACCTACAAGTAAAAATTCTGGTTTATTATCCGTTGGATATTGACTTCTTCTTACAGCACTTATAGTTAAATCAACACTAGTTATTTTCATATAAACTACTCCTTTTTTTCATAAAACATTATATCACATAAATAAAATTTTTCAAAAAATTTATTTTAGTATTTTTTGACGTTGCTTTTCTTCTTTAAATTTTTCTAAATCTTCTTCATATAAATTAGAATTTTGACCTAAATTACTCATAAAAAGCTTTTTATTTTTACCCATCATATCATCTATTACTCTTTGTATTGAATTATATATTGAAGTATCTGAGTTTAATTTAATAAAATAATCATAATTACAATTTTCTATATCTTCATTTGAATAAATACAAACCTTTAAATCTGCATCTATCCTTTCTTTTATTATTTTAACTATTTCTTTAGCATATGGTTTAATATTATATGAATCACTATCAAAAGGTAGGTAATTACAAGTTATAACTAAATCAACTTGATCCATCCATTTTTTTAAATTAAATAGTGTAATCATTGAACCGGTTCTTGAAATACCTCTATATAATGTTGGGGCATCTAAAATTTGATTTAAAGCATCTGCTATTTTTTTATATAAAAAGTCATTATCTTCTATTATCATTATTTTCATAAAAATCACCTAAATTATTATATTAAATTAATAATTATTTTTTTAATATTTTTTGTTCTCCTTTCATACTTAAATAATTTTCTATTTTTTCTTTTCAATTTCCTTTTCACATTCTTTAATTATATCTTTTGAAGCTAATTCACGCATTTCTGTAATATATTCCTTTTCAAGTAATTCTAAATTCATTTTATTATTCCTTCTTAATTTTTATATTTTATTTATAATAACATTTTAAACTAAAGATAAATAAAATATGTAATTATTATACTAAAATTTAAAATAACAATAAAGATTAATAATAAAAAATAATATATTTAATATACTATTTTTTATATTGAAAATGATGGTAATCCTGAAAAGACCATAATCCTCCCCATTCAAAGCCATTTTTAATAAATAGTTTATAACATAAATCATTTGTATCTATTTTATGTTCAAAGTTATTAAATCTATTATAATATTTTTCACCATTCCAAGGTAATATTACACCATTTTTTAAACAGCATGGATTATACAAAGGGTTAATATCAACAGCAAGTCCATAAAGTCCATATGAGTGTAAAGATAATTTATCTGTATTAATTATTTTTCTATAGTTAAAACAAGATGTATTATTATCTTCCATAGATAATATATCATTAAAATCATAATCATCTATCAGATTAATTTTTTCAATTTTATATTTATTTTCAAACAATTCATTAAATATATTAATTAATTTATCAGCTATCAATCTATTACAAATAAGTGTTCCATTTGAAATTTCATTGTTAAAATTATAATATTTAACATTTATTTCTACTAAATTATCAACTATATTTTTAAAAGAATCATCAAACCTATTTAATAATTTATTTTTATAATCACCATTAAGTTCATTAATCATTTAATAAAACCTCCTATTATAATATATAATAAACTGTTAAATTTAAATATTTAATTTTTTTAAATATTCTTTTTTTAATTTAATTTTTTCCTCATCAAATTCTTCTACATTTATATCTGATCTTAATATATTTGTAGGACTATAATTACTTATATTAATTTCTTTTATTAATCTTTTTAAATCATTTAAGCGCATTAAAATATATCTTGATGTTGAATAATCTATTATTTCATGCATTTTCTGTAGTTCTATATATTCTTCCAATAATTTTTGAATTTCTATATTTGTTTGTTTTAATAAACTATATTTAACAATTAATAGTGCAAAAAAATTTTTAGAAACCTTTACACATTTTGCACTATCTAATTTTATGATTTGTTCTATAGATAATGCATTTTTTTTAATATGATTATTTTTATATAAAGATCTTTTTATTAATTTATAATTTCTATTTTTTTCATCATTCATAAATTAACTCCAATCTAATTAATATAATTTATTTCTAAATTTATATTATATAAGCTTTTTTACATGTTCATCTTCTTCTAACATATCTAATATTCCAGAGTCCAATAATTCTTTATACCCTTTTAATTGTTCAATTATAAAATCATTTGATAATTCAGCTTCCTCTGTTTTTTCAAATATTTCTATATCAATTTCACCATTTTGTAATTTTTTTATAAAATTTTTTACAAAAATATCTGCATTCTTTATACTATATTCACATTTTACTATTTTTCCATTTTCTTTTTTTAACCCTAAAGCATTAAGAGCATTTTCTTGTTGTGACGCCTTTATAACACTACGTGGAATTTTATAAAAATAATCATCTCTTACTTTTTCAATGTCAATACCTGGTTTTAATATAGAATATTCATTTCCATTTTCATCAAAAGAATTAAAATAAATTAATTTTGAATAATCTAGTGGATAAACCATATTAACTTTACTATTTAAATTTTCTAAATTATTATCTACTATAGCATCAAAAACTTTAATTTTATTAGTAGATAATATTTTACCTCTTGTTGCTTCATAACTATATAAAAGTGCAAGTGTTGTAGTATCTTGTATAAATATTTTACTACTCATTATAAACCCTCCAATTCAACTGTTATTATACATCAAAATCATTTAAATTCAAATACTTTATTATTGTATTTACATAAAAAGTATTTAACCATTTAGATCAAATACTTAATTTATAAAACTAGAAATATCAGTTTGAACATCATTAATCATAAATATATAATTTTTATTTAAATATTTAGCAACTTTATATGGAATAGTAATTGCTTTAGGCCAATTTTTTAAAATATTAATATCAAAGTTATCAATAGTTTTATAATAAACTATAAGATTATCATCTGTAATATTTATATCTACACTTCTAATTTTTTGAATTTCTTTATTTATAGTATCTTGAATACTAGAATTTATAGTTCTATCATAAGTTACATCTAATTTATCTGCTAAAACTAAACTTAAACCTACTAATGATCTAATATCATTTCCTTTTGAATGATCCATAATAGCTTGTCTTAAAATTTCTTCTTCACTTTCTGTTATATCATTTTTATCAAGAAATTTAGTAAACATTTTACTACTTTCTATAGCATGATCAACTTTATCACCCTTAGATAAACCAATATCATGTAAAAGAGCAGCAGTCATTCCTAATTCTATCACTCTATAATCAGCATTTAAATCAATTAAAATTTTATTAACATATGAAGATACACGTTTATAATGTCCTAATCCATGTTCCCAGTCCCATTTACCATCTGTTATAAATTTAATTTTTTCTATTTCTTTTACAGTATTTAAATATTCTTCATTATTTAATAATTTATCATATAAACTCATATATTTTCTCCTTTAATTTAATAGTGTTCTATCAAGTAAATTATATATAATATCCCACTCTTCTTTTGTTTCAGGGTTACCTATAAATTTTAAGGTGTCTGGATTATAAATTGATGCATAAATTCTCATCTTACCATAATTATCAATTGAATTATCAGTATAAACAACATAATTTTTTTCATTCATCTCATTTTTAAAAGTTAAAATAACGTTGAACTCCATTTTTTTACCATCTTTTGTTTACGTATAAATTTTTTTATTACTCATTCTATCCATTATTTTAACTCCTTTCTTTTTTCATTTAAAGAAGAAATTTGTAATCCATTTTTTACATCTTCAATATTTCTTAACATTTCAACTTGAAGGGCCAATACCTTATTTTTATAAGTTTCAATCATTTCTTTTAATTCAGATTCTGTATTTTTTGTTTTTTCTTCTCTATCTTTTAGTTGATCTTCAATCATTAATAATCTTTTTTCTTTTTCTTCTATTTCTTTATCTAAATTAGATAATTTATCCATTTTTTCTTTTTCTTCTTTTGTAATTCCAATTTTTTCATCTAATTTTAAAACTTTTTTTCCATTTACTGATTGTAATGATAATGAAATAACATAATTATGAAAATCTTCAGAAAAGAATTGAGACATAAAATCTGCTTTTTTTGTAATTTTTCTAATAAAGTTATGTCTATCTTTTATATCATCAAAAAAAGAGACAAATGTATCTAAATTTATCGAAAAGCCTATATTATTAGGTATTTCTAAAGAATTAAGAACTTCATCCATAATACCCTCCTACCTTATAATATTTTAACATAAATTTTAGTTTTAATATATAATTTAATAAAATTTTTTGTAAATTAAAAACTAACTATTTCTAGTTAGTTTCTACCTTTTAAATTATCTTCTAATATTTAATACCTTATTTGAAATATCATCATATAATTCACTATTATAAGCATAAAATTGTTCAAATATATCCATATTATCTTTACATTTATCTAAAGTTTTTTCAATAAACGCTTGTTCTTCTAAAGTAGAAATACTTGGATTAAATATTTTTTTTCTCATTTCAAAGTATGTTTTTGAATTACCCAATAGTATAGAAGGAATTAAACGAGTTGAAACATTATTACCATTTTCATCACATAATATTTTTTTAAATTTATCCATTCTATAAATCATCTCTCTAGTTGGATCTAAAAAATAACTTTTTTCATCTTTTAAAGCAAAAGATATAGCATGATTTCCAAATATTTTTTCTAGTACAGTTGCATCATTAGTCGATGGTAAAAACTCGATGTTTTTGATATTAGCATTATAAAATTCTTCTATTATTTGTTTAAATCTTTCATAATCTTGTTCTTTTTTTGTATTTTCCCTAGCCCAATTAATTAATTCTTCTTTTGTATATTTTTGTTCATCTATAATATTTAGATGCATATTATATTCCTTTGCATATACTCCAATTGATTCCGATTTAATTCCAGATGCATTTAAAATATCAGTAAGCATACCAGATACATGTCTACAAACGCCTTTTCCTGTAATAACTTCTACACCAAGCAAATTTTTAAGATTTCTTGTTTGCTCATCAGAAAAATCAAAAACCTTATCTTTAGATAAATAACCTTTAGAGAGCAAATAATTAAACATTGTATATATTTCTACGGGATTATTTAAATCAAAAATTTTATTTAAATTATTATAATTATTTAAAAACTCATTATATAACTGTTTAATTTGTTTAATATCTTTTGTATTTTGCTTTCCACTTGGTATTGATAATCTAATATAAGTTGATAATAAAATAATATTAACAACACCAATTGAATCAGTTATAGGGTACTGAGGTATTAAATTGTTTGCTATACTAAACCCAAGAAAAGATAAGCTAGAAGATAAACCCAAAAATTGTTGTAATTTCATATAAGTATTATAATCAACTGTTTCACATAATTTTTCAAATTTGCTATTCTTCACAATAAATTCCCCCCTTTGTTGACTAACTATTATACATATTTTTTAAAAAAAGTCAAATAAAACTACCTATTGATAGTGTAAAATGGTTTGGGGAAGAAGTATACAAAAAGGAAGACCCTTGATAAA
>CABUNR010000039.1:0-8186 GCA_902492995.1 uncultured Bacillota bacterium
TTTAACCCCTTTAAGAAATCCTTTATTTACAAGGCTTTGTGAAAATTAACATCTTGCATGTTTTATATAAAAATATGTTAAAATAGATAAAAATTAGTAAAAAATGGCTATTTATATTATAAAAAGTGATAGGAATTAATAAGGTGATTACACCTTTTAACCCTCCTAGAAAAAATGAGGTGATTATATGATTTTAATGGATGATATAGATAATGCATTTGAATATTATGATTTAGATGATAAATATAGAGTTAGATGTTATAAATGTGCAAGTAGTATTAATTCAAATGAATTATTTTTAGATTCATTTAATAAAATATATAATCTTTTAAATAATGAAGATTTTTCTAAAATTAAAGAACTTTGGGAATATAAAGAAGTGAATGAGCTATTTTCAAATCATATTGATCCTTTTGTTACTAATTTAATGATTTTATTAAGTTATAAAACAAGTCAAGCAAATATTATAAAATATAAGTTAGATCAAGAACAAATTAGTATTAATAAAAATAGAATAGAAGAGTGCTTTGTAAATGATTTAGAAATAAGAAATTATAGCAGTGTTAGAATATCACAAATGTTATGGGCTTATTATTTTGTTAGAGTTAAACTAATTGAAGTTGGTAGATTACAATATGAATTATTAGAAACAATTAATGATGAATCAATTATAAAAATACATATTCCTGGTTGTAATAAATTAGATTTAGACAAAGTAATAGATTCTATTGAATTGTCAAAAGAAAAATTAAAGAAAGTATTTCATATTAATAATATGGTTTTTAAATGTAATTCATGGTTGTTAAGTAATCAGTTAAATAAATTAATAGATAAAAATACAAATATATATAAATTTTATAGTTTATTTGATGTTTTAGATGGTGAAGAGTGTACTTATGATTTATTAAACTTTGTATTTAATATTAAAGAATGTAATAATTATAATGAATTACCAGAAGAAACAAGTCTTCAAAAAATAATAAAAAATGAATTAATTAATGGTACAGTATTTAATATTGGAATTGGTACCTTAAAAGGAGTTGATAGGGATGAATGAAAATAAAACAAACATCAATTGGTTGAGAACAATTTAGTCAAGACCAACTCCAAAGTCTTATAAAATAAGGAAAAATGTAAAAATAGATCTTGCATGTTTTATATAAAAATATGCTAGAATAGATAAAAAATAGTTAAAATATAATGTTTTTAAGTAAAAATTAGTTAGGAATTGATATAGTGAGAACGGATATTCAAGACCAGTTAAAAAAGAGGTGAGAATATGGGAATATTTGTATTTGCTTTTACTGCAACTGGTAAATCAACAGTTGCTAAAAAGTATAAAAATGTTATAGATATGGAATCAACACTTTATAAGTATATTGGTAATGACTTAGAAGATGAGTCTTTAAAAAGTACATCAAGATTTTTAAATGAAGAATGGCCAGAAAATTATTTTAAAGTACTAAAGGAAGTAAAAGACAAGTATGACTATATTTTAGTGGCTGATGAAATATGTAATGATTTTATATTAAACAATGGATATGAATATTGGTATGTATATCCTAAAAGAGAATTAAAAGAAGAGTATTTAAACAGATGTAAAAAAAGAGGTAACAATGAAGAATTTATTTCTTGGTATTCAAAATTATGGGATGAGTGGATAGATAAATGTGAAGAAGATAAATGTGCATCAAAAAAAATAAAATTAAATAGTAATGAATATTTGGAAGATATACTTCCAAATTTGAAATTAAAATAATTAATAAAGGAGTTGATCCAAATGAATGAAAATAAAACTAATATAAACTGGTTGATATTGATTTAGCCTAACCATTCATGAAAACTCCAATTAAATAAAAAAAACAAGCGTATGATTATTACATAATTTGATAAAAATAACTAAAAAAAATTAAAAATAGCATAGTAATTGATACTTGGTATTGACTGTTAAATTTTTATGAGTGAGGTGAAATATATGATAGATCTTGGTACAAAAACATTGGAGACTGAAAGATTAATATTAAGAAGATTTGAATCAGATGATATTGAAGAATTATTTTATAATGGATATATAACTGATGAAGTTATGGCTGAAAATTTAAGTTGGAGTCCTTGCAAAACAATTGATGAACAAGCAAAAATAATTAATAGTTGGATAGAACAATATGAAAAAAAAGATTTCTATAAATGGTTAATTGAAACTAAAGATACTCATGAACTAATTGGTGGTATTGATGTATGTAATTTATATAAAAGAAAAAATTATGGAGAAATAGGTTATTGTATTTGGTCGAAGTATTGGAACAAAGGATATGCAACTGAAGCATTAAGAAGAGTTATTGAATATTTACTTATAGATTGTGATTTTCATTTAGTTGAAGCTCATCATGCTGGATATAATCCTGCGAGTGGAAGAGTAATGGAAAAAGCTGGTATGAAAAAAGATGGTGAATTAAGAGAAAGAAGATTGGATAAAAAAACAGGAGTATATACCCCACAAATATATTATTCAATCTTAAAAAATGAATTGTAGTAAAGGAGTTGATCCAAATGAATGAAAATAAAACTAATATAAACTGGTATCCAGGTCATATGGCAAAAACTAAAAGGCTTATAAAGGAAAATTTAAATTTAATAGATATAATTTATGAAGTTATTGATGCTAGAATGCCATATTCATCTAAAATAGTAGATATTGATAATTTTATCATTAATAAACCAAGATTACTTATTATGACAAAGAGTGATTTATGTGATTTAAATGAAACAAAAAAATGGATTAATTATTATGAAAGTAAAAATTATAAGGTTGTTTTAGTTGATTTAAATGACAAAAAATCTATAAATACTATTTTAAAAGCAACAAATGAATTGATGGAAGAAAAGATAAATAAATTAAAAGAAAAAGGAATAACTAAAAATAAAATAAGGATACTTATAACAGGAATTCCTAATGTAGGTAAATCAACATTAATAAATAGATTAGTTGGAAAAAAAGCTGCAACTGTTGGAAATAAACCCGGTGTTACAAAAAGTTTAAGTTGGATAAGAATTAATGATTCTTTAGAACTTTTAGATACTCCTGGAATATTATGGCCTAAATTTGAAGAAGAAAAAGTAGCATATAATCTTGCAAGTTTAACAGCAATTAAAGAAGAAGTGTTACCAATTGAAAAAGTTGTATGTTATATAATTGAAACATTATATAAATATTATCCAAATATATTATTTGAAAGGTATAATGTAAAAGAGTTAGATGAAGATTTTATAGAAGTATTTGATACAATTGGTAAAAAAAGAGGATGCTTAATAAGAGGTGGAGAAGTTGATTATGATAGAGTGTGTAATATTATAATTAATGATTTAAAAGAAGGATATATTAAAGGTATTACTTTTGATAGAATAGAAAATTATGAATAAAGAAGATATAATAAAAAATTGAAAAAATATGATTTAGATAAAGTTTAAATAGAAAGATGAACGATTAGATATTAAAAAAATTATAAAATTTAAGGAGAAGTATGAAAGAATTTAATGTACTTGCGCTTGCTTATTTAGGAGATGCAATATATGAAGTTTATATAAGAGAATATTTGGTAAAAAAAGGAATATGTAATGTAAATACTCTTCAAAAAGAAGCAGTAAAATATGTAAGTGCTAAAAATCAATCAATTATATTAAATAAGTTAATTTTAGATCAAATATTAACTGATGATGAGATATCTATAGTATATAGAGGTCGTAATCATAAAAGTCATAAAGCACCGAAAAATACTGATATTAAAACATATAAAGAGGCAACGGGATTTGAAACGTTAATAGGGTATTTGTCAATTAATAATAAAAATGATAGAATTGATGATATAATGAATTATATATTGGAGGATTAGTATGAAAAAAATTTTGTTAATAATTAGTTTATTATTAGTAGTGGGGTGTTCAAATAAAACAACTTATAAAACAATAAGTACAAAAGAAACATTTAATGAAATAGGCAGTACTAAAATAATAGATGTTAGAAGTGAAGCAGAATATAAATCTGGTCACATTGAAAGCAGTATTAATATACCACTTGAAAAAATAGATGAAATTAATTTGAATAAAGAAATTAAAATTATAGTATATTGTGCAAGTGGTAGAAGAAGTAAATTGGCTGCTGATAAATTAATAGAAATGGGATATAAAAACGTATATGATATGGGTGGAATATCAAATTGGAAATATGATATAGTTAGGTGATAGTATGTATATATATGGTAAAAATGTAGCATTAGAAACATTAAAGAAAAGAGAAAAAATAAAAAAAATATTTCTTTATAAAAATTTTAAAGAAGAAGAAATAATTAATTTAATCAAAAAAAATAATATAAATGTTAAATATTTAGAAAAATATGAAATGGACAAGTTAGTCAATGGATTACATCAAGGTATAATATTAGATGTAGAAGATTATAAATATACCAAGTTAGAAGATATTTTAAAAGTAGAAGATCCACTTTTGGTAATATTAGATCATTTAGAAGATCCACATAATTTAGGAGCAATTATACGTACTTGTGAAGCAGCAGGAGTAGATGGTATTATAATTCCTAAGGATAGAAGTGTTTGTGTTAATGCAACTGTGATAAAAACAAGTGCTGCAACAGTAAATGATGTAAAAATAGCTTTAGTTACAAATATCGTAAATGAAATAAAGAATTTAAAAAAACAAGGCTTTTGGATTGTTGGAACAGATATGAAAGGAACTAATTATAAAAAAATAGATTATAAAGGTAAGATGGCAATTGTTATTGGAAATGAGGGAAATGGAATTTCTAATTTAGTAAAGCAAAATTGTGATTTTATGGCTACAATACCAATGAATGGAAAAACAAATAGTTTAAATGCTAGTGTTGCAGCTGGTATTATGATATATGAAGCAGTATCACAAAGAGAGATGGTAAAGTGAATTATAGAGAATTTAATGACTATGAAATATTAAATTATATAAATGAAAATAATGAAGAGGCAATGGAAATAATATATGAAAAATATAAACCCCTTATAACTAAAATTGCAACTTCTATGTATAAAAAATATTGCAAGAATACAGGCCTTGATACAAATGATTTGATGCAAGAGGGGATGCTTGCTTTAAATAAAGCAATAAATAGTTATCAAGAAAATAAAGATGTACTTTTTTATACATACGCAAAAAAATGTATAGAAAGAAAAATTATTAGTACAGTTATTTGTGCGAATAGACAAAAACATAAAGTGTTGAATGAATCAATTTCATTTGAAATAGATTTAGATAATAATACTAATTTAGAAGCTTTTTTAGGTGATAGTAAAAATAATCCAGAAAAAATAATTGTTTCTAATGAATCAAGTAAAGAATTTTTAGACGATATAAAAAAATCATTAACAGATATTGAGGTACAAGTATTACAATTAAAACTTGATGGGTTTGATTATAAGGAAATTGCACAAATAGTTGGCAAGGATGTTAAGGCTGTAGATAATACTATTCAAAGAATAAGAAATAAAATAAAAAAAATAATGAAAAATAAGGAAAATGAATTGTAAAATTCATTTTTTTATAAAAAATGTAAAAAAAGTGTCAAATTTTAAAAAAAGTATGATATACTTAATATGATTATAGTAGACAAGTCTACTAAATAGAATAAAAAGGAGATGTTTTTATGATGGAAAACACTAATCAAACTAATTATGGAGATATTTTTGTTGATACAAATGATAATAATGCTGAAAAAGTAACAGATTCTAATTCTTTCTATGATGATTTTATAGATAGTAATTCAGATGATAATTATGTTTCAAATAATTCTTATTTTGCTAATTCTGATGATAATAATTTTATTGATCCATTTGATGATTCTGATGAAGTTATACCTTCTAAACCAATTACTAAATTAGAGTTTGATAGTAAAGATGGTATGCCTATTGAAACGAATGTATCTAATGATACTTCAAGTATAGATAATGATTTATTTTCTAATTCTATACAAAATGAAGAAAAAAAAGTAGTAGAAGCTCCAAGCTTTAATGATTTTGTAAATAATGCTGAAGATATTAAACCAATAGAAAAAGAAGAAAATATTATGGAAAGTAAAGATTTAGAAAATAGCATAAAAGATATAGAAATACCTGAAGAAAAGAATATAGAATTAACTAGCAGTGATAAAGAATTACCTGAAGAAAAAAATATAAAGTTAGCTAGTAATGATAAGAATTTAGAATTATCAAATAAAGAAATGAATATAAAAGATGAAGAACTTTTATCAGATTTAAAGGATGAAGACTTAGAGGAATTAGATTTAGATGATGATATGGATAATATTGATGATTTTAATAATATATCTAATCCAATTGTTGATAATAAAAAAAATAAAGAAGAAGTTGTAGAAGATAAGAAAGAAGAATTTAATCCTTTTGAATTATCAAGTTTATCTGATGATGATATGGATAAAATGATAGAAGAAGATAGTAAAAAAGAAGAATTAGATGATAGTTATGTTTTATCAAATTTTGATGTATTGTTTGATAGTTTATATAATGATGTAAATGGTGCAAATAATTTTATTTCTAATTTAATTGAACAAAAGAAAAGTGTCAATTTAAATGAAGCTACATTAAAAGAAGAAGCAGAAAAGCTTTTAAAAGAAAGAGAAGAATTTGCTAAATATATGCAAATACAAAAAGAAAGTATTGAAAATGAAAAAAAACAATGCAAAGAATTCGTTAAAACACAAAAAATTCGTCTTCAAAATGAAGAGGAAAAGTTTAATAATGATATGGAAGCTGCTAAGGCTGAAAGAAAATTAGCAGAAGAATCATTAAAAATAGAAGAACAAAAATTAGAACATGCGAAAGAACAATTTGAAAAAGAAAAAGAAATAGAACAAGAAAAACTAAAAACAGCTAAAGAAAAATTAGATGTAGAAAAACAACAATTTGAAAAAGAAAAAGAAATAGAATTAGAAAAAATTAAAAGTGATAGAAAAGAATTACAATCTCAAAAAGAACAATTTGCTAAAACAAAAGAATTAGAAGAGAAAAAATTAGAATTAGAAAGTAAAAATTTATCTCAAAGTTGTGCTAGATTTAAAGAATTAGTATCACAATTTAATTCAGGATTTCAACAATTACCAGAGGATAAATAATGGTTAAAAAAGACAATACAAATGTTAAGAATTTAGAAAAAAATAAAAATTCTGAAGGAAAAAATGAGCAAGTTTCAAATATTTCTAGTATTTTTGAAACGGTTAATAATAATGTATTGCAAGCTAAAGATATATTTAATAAAAATATAGAAATGAAAAAAGAATTGGATATTAAATTTGAAAAACTAGAAAAACAACAACAAGAGTTTTTAATAAAAAAACAACAAAATTATGATAAAATTAAAAAATATAAAGATGAAGTATATCAAAAAGTAACATTGAAAAAAGAAGAAATAGAACATAAAATTGATGAATTAAAAAAATATCAACAAAAGATAAATGAAGAAAAAAAGAAGTTTGATGAATATAAGAAAAAAGAGCTTGAAAATCTTAAATTAGAAAAACAATCTCAAAAAGAAGAATATCAAAAAAATAAAAATGAGTTAAAAAAGATGAAAGAAGAAATTGAAGAAGAAAAAAGAAAGTTAGAAGTTGAAAAAATAAGATATAATTCTGATAAAAATGAATTGGCAAATAATCTTCTTAAATTTAATGAACTTGTTAGTGATTTTACAGTAAATATGGATGAATTAAACAAAAAATAAAAGCAGAAAAAAAACTGCTTTTTTTGACATTATGTTCACAAAATGATAAATTTATTGTATCATGTTATATATGATGGAATAATGGTAAGGATGTGTAACATGGTATCTAAATGTAAAACTTTGAATAAACATTTTTTAGAAAATGCTAAGTTAGAAAGCACTAAGAAAAATAAGGGATTTACGCTTATTGAATTACTTGCGATAATAGTAATTCTTGCAGTAATAGCTTTAATTGCAACACCAATTATAACAAATATAATAAATGGTGCTAGAAAAGAAGCGGCAAAAGATTCAGCTTATGGGTATATAGAGGCTCTTGAATATAATAATGGTATTAGTGAAATAGAATCGAATAGTGGGTTAGAAGATGGTACCTATAAAGTACGTGATATAAAATCAAGAGTTAATATAAGAG
>CABUNR010000040.1:0-7545 GCA_902492995.1 uncultured Bacillota bacterium
TTTTACCACATTTTGGTTCTTTTTATTTAGTGTGAACTTTAAAGGTATTATAATCATTTTTCTCCTTCTAATTTTTTTAAAACATCTTTTGTAACATCAATAGCTTTTTCTCTTACTGCTTCAGCAGCACTTTCTAGAACAGGTGTTCCTTTTTCAACAGCATAATTTACTAAATCTTCTGCTTTATTTTGAATATCTTTTGCCTTCTTTTTAGCAATTTTTAAAACTTTTTCTTTATCTAAATCTTTTAATTCAGCTTTTATTTCTTCGATTTTACCTTCAATTGTTTCTTTTACTTCTAAAGCATCAATATCCTTTGCTTTATTAATTAAATCTTCCATTTTTTGTTTTAATTCACGTCTTGTTTCACTACCTTTTTTAGGAGCAAATAAAATTCCAAGTCCTGCTCCTATAGCCATACCTGCAAATAATTTTCCTAATCCTTTATTTTTACTCATCAATATCATTTCCTTCCTTTTTTCTTTTTATTTTCTTTTTAAATATAGATAAAACATTATAAGCAATGCCAACAAATTTAGCATTAACTCCAGATATTACATCATTTATTTTATCTACAGAATCGAACAAACAATCTATTTTTTTTGATTTTTCATTAAGATCATCAATTAATTTATCTATTTTCTCTAATGTAAAGAAAACTCTAATTGATAGAAAAATCAATACTAATATTAAAACGCTTCCTAGAGAATATAATATGATTTCAAAAAAACTTTGTGCATCCATTATTCATCATCCCTCTTTTCATACATAGAGTCAATCAAATTAAATAAATCACTTTCTTCCATTTCATCATTATTATTCTCTTTTATTTCTTCTTTATTCACTATTTCTTCTTTATCTACATTTTCTTTATTTTTTTCTTCTTTATTTGGAATCATTTCTTCTATTTCATCTAATTCCTCTAAAATATTATCTATTTTTCTTGATGTTACTTTTTCTTTATCAGGACTTACTGTATTTTTAATTATTTCATTTATTTCTTCTATTTGTTGTTTTTGTTTTTGTAATTCGCTAGATAAATCATCTTTTTCTATTTCTACATCTTTATTCTTATTTTCTCTTGTTTCTAACTCTTCAAAAATATCTATACTAGGATCCTCATTATTAGAAACTGTTATTGTATCCCCAACTAAATTTGATTCTAAATCATCTTCTAAAACGCCATATGCCTTATTTCTTATATCATCTACAGTTACCTTATCACTTTTATGTGATACAACAATATCTTTTGTTGTTATATCATCTTTTTTATAGTTTTTATCTAAAATCCCATAAACTGGTGATATTATTGGAGATGGTTTAAATACTTTTTTATCCTCTTTTTTTATTTCTTGTTTTCTTCCTTGATAAAATTCTTTTAAATCAACTCTTTTTTCTCTTTTTTCTTCTAAGACTTTTGGCTTTTTTAAATCCTCAAAATCCTCATCAGAAAAATACAAATTTTTTTCTTCTTTTTTAGGTAACACTACTTCTTCTTTTTCTTCTTCAAGTAATAGTGCTGTCTCACGTCTTGCAGGAGCAATTTCTACTTTTCTTTCTTGTTTTTGTATTTCTCTTTTTGGTTCTTCTTTTCTAACAATTGGCTCTTCTACTTCTTCTGTAAATAAATTTTTAACTTTTTCTAACAATCCCATATTTTCACCTCTTTTAGTTTTGTGTACCTAAAACATTCTTATCTATTTTTGCTTTTGCTCTAAACTTATCATATTGTTCTTCTTTATTAGTAAAATAATCATCATTTAACATAAGTTCAATTATATTATCGTTAAATTTTACAGTTGATAATATATAAGATGCATCTAATACTACTTTTTTAATATCATCTTTTTTTACGATTGCTTCTATTTTAGAATAATTATAAAAGAAATCTATTTTATATTTATCACCTATTTTATTTATTTCTAAATACCCTTTTTTATTACCATCAATTAATTTAGAATAATATGCTTTTGGATTTTCTTCATAATTAACTTCTGTTTTGTAAAAATAACTAACAGCATCAATATAAAGATAATAATAATTACCATTTGAATATAACTTATCATTTAAATCACTTGTATCAATATAAGTTACACCTCTTGGAACATAATATTTATATCCTTTTCCAACTCTATTATAAAGAGTATTATCTTTAGATAATATAACACTTGTAATATTATCAATACTTTTTGTATCTATTCTAACAACAGTACAACCTGTAAATAACAATAAACCAAAAAGTAGAATAGTTATTTTCTTCATAAATCACCACTCTTACTAAGATTATAGCAAATATTTTTTACACAAAAAAGTTTTTTTTATAATTTTTTATTTTATTGTGTATAAAAATGTAAACTATTTTTCTATTTCTATTTTATATATAGGAAATCCCATATTTTTAAATTTTGTTTCATATTCTGTTTCTATATTATCTATATTTTCATCTTTTTCTAAATCAAGTGAAATACTTTTAATTTTATATCCATAATCTGTATATGAAATAACAGAATATTCAAATAATTTTCTATTGTCTGTTTTCATTATTATTTTGTTTTTATCTTTAAATATTAAATCATATTTTTTTAGAAAATTACTACTACTAAGTCTTCTTTTTTCATGTCTTGCTTTAGGCCAAGGATCTGAAAAATTTAAATAAATTAAATCAATTTCTTTAAAAAAGATATCAAGTATATTATTAGCATCTAATCTTATTAATTTTAAATTAGGTAGTTCTAAGTTGTCAAGTTTTTCTATAGCTCTTACTATTACACTATCATATTTTTCTATTCCAATAAAATTAATATTTGGATATTTTATTGCATTATTTATTATAAAATTTCCTTTCCCCATTCCTATTTCAATATATATAGGATTATTATTTTTAAAAAGTTCTTTATATCTTCCCTTAAATTTAGATGGTTCTAAAATTAAATATTTAGACATTTCTACACGTTCTTTAGCATTCTTTACATGTTTTAATCTCATATTACCACCATAAGTATTATAACATATTTTTATTTAAATAGGTAGTTTATAAATAAATTAGTTTACGACAAAAAAAACTTTTTAAAAAGTTTTTTGTTTTATATATTTTTCTAAATAAAAATCTTCTGTTTCTCTAAGTGAATGCCCTTCTTTTATATAACTTAAACATGAGGCAAATCTTTCTTCATCAAATTCATCAAATATAAATCTTGGATATTTTTCTCTTCTTACTAAAAGTAATTCGTAAAATTCTTTTATAATATGATTTATTTCTCTATTGCATTCTATACTTTCATACTTACTATGAAATAATATTACTTTTTTTAAGTGTGTTCTATATTTAAATAAATTTAATTTATTTAAGACCTCTTTATCATTAGTATTAAGTTTAGAAAAATCGCAACAAGCATTAATATCTTTATTTAATTTTTCAAGTTCCATTTCATATTGTAAATCTATCATGTTATCCCCCTTCTTTTTAAAAGCAAGAACTATATTATCAAATATAGATTACAAAGTCAATAAAATTAAAAAAATAAATAGAATTTCTATTTATTTTATAACAATATTAACTAATTTTTTAGGTACTACAATAATTTTAACTATTTCCTTTCCTTCAAGATATGTCTTTACATTATCTATTTTTTTTGCAAGATTTTCCATTTCTTCTTTTGATGTATCAATATCTACTGTTATTTTACCTCTTACTTTGCCATTTACTTGTACAACCATCTCATATGTATCATTTATAAGTTTATTAGCATCATATATAGGCCAACTTGATTTACAAATTACTTCTCCTAATTTATATTCTTCATTTAACTCTTCTGTTATATGAGGCGCAATTGGATTTAACAATAATAATAATATTCTATAATCTTTATTAGAAATTTCATCTTGACGTTCAAGTTCATTTAATAAAATCATTAAAGCTGAAACTGCTGTATTATATTTTATATTTTCTAAATCTTCAGTAACCTTTTTAATTGTTTGATTCATTAATATTTCTGTACTTTTTCCATATTCTAAAGATCCATTTAATTTATCACCAAGTTTTATAATTCTTTCAAGGAATTTGCTACATCCTCTTAAAGAGTCTGTACTCCAAGAAGCATCCATTTGATAATCTCCTATAAACATTTCATATACTCTTAAAGTATCTGCCCCATATTCATTTACAATATCATCAGGATTTATAACATTTCCTTTACTTTTACTCATTTTTTCCCCATTAGAGCCTAAAATCATACCATGTGATACACGAGTCCAAATCATTTCTTTATTTGGTACTAATCCTATATTATATAAAAATTGTACCCAAAATCTTGCATATAATAAGTGACGTGCTGTATGTTCCATTCCACCATTATACCAATCAACACGATTCCAATATTTCATAGCATCCATACTAGCAAATTCGTGGGTATTATGAGCATCCATAAATCTTAGGAAATACCAACTAGATCCAGCCCATTGTGGCATTGTATCAGTTTCACGTTTAGCATCTCCACCACATTTTGGACATTTACAATTTACCCAGTCTGTTATTTTAGCAAGTGGGCTTTCTCCATTTATAGTAGGTTCATATTCTGCTACATCTGGAAGTAATAATGGTAAATCTTCTTCATTCATTGGAACCCATCCACATTTAGGACAGTCAATCATTGGTATTGGCTCTCCCCAGAATCTTTGACGTGAGAATATCCAATCACGCATTTTATAATTATTAACACGTCTTGCTATTTTTTTATTTACCAATTTTTCTGTTATTTTTTCTTTTGCTTCTTCTACTGTAAGTCCTGTAAATTCTTCTGAATTAATTAATTTGCATCCTTTACCTAAATAATCTTTTTTTTCAAATGCATGTTCTGTTGTATCCATACCATCTATTACTTGAATCATAGGAATATTGTGTTCTTTAGCATACAAGAAATCTCTCTCATCATGACTTGGCACTGCCATTACAGCTCCTGTACCATAATCTCCAAGTACAAAATCACCTAAATAAATTGGTACTTCTTCTCCATTAATTGGATTAATAGCTTTTATGCCCTTTATTAAGCATCCAGATTTTTCTTTATTAAGTTCTGTTCTATCCATTGTTGATTTTTTCTTAGTTTCTTCTATATACTTATTTACTTCATCTTTATTTTCTACTCTATCCATTAATTCTTTAATTAATTTACCATCAGGTGCGATTACAAAGAATGTAATTCCATATACTGTTTCTATACATGTTGTAAATATAGAAAATTTCCCTCCACCTTTTATATCTACATCTAGTTCTACTCCAGTACTTTTTCCTATCCAATTAATTTGTCCTAACTTAACTCTTTCTTTAAAATTTGTATCATCAAGTCCTTTAAGTAAATCTTCTGAATAAGAAGCCATCTTAAGCATCCATTGTGATTTTTCTTTTTGTTCTACTTGTGTTCCACATCTTTCACATACTCCACCTGCAGCATCTTCATTTGATAAAACTGTTTTACATTTTGGACACCAATTTACTTTAACATAATCTTTATATGCCATATTATGTTTATAAAATTGTAAAAATTGCCATTGTGTCCATTTATAATATTCTGGATCTGTTGTTGAAAATTCTCTTGACCAATCAAATGAAAATCCAAGTGATTTCATTTGAGCTTTAAAGTTTTTAATATTTTCTTTTACGGCATCTTTAGGATGGATATGATTTTTTATTGCATATTGTTCAGCTGGTGAACCAAATGCATCAAATCCCATTGGATATAACACATTATATCCTTGCATACGCATTTTTCTTGCAATAGCGTCTTGTGCTGTATAACTTCTAACGTGTCCAACATGTAGTCCTGCTCCACTAGGATATGGAAATTCTACTAATATATAATAAGGATTTTTGCCTTCATTTTTTACTTCAAATGTTTTATTTTCTTCCCAATATTTTTGCCATTTTTTTTCTATTTTTTTAAAATCATATTCTTTCATTTTATTTCCTCTTTTCCTTATACATTTTTCCTATAATCATATACATTATATACTCAAATGGTATTATTACTACAAAACATACTAATATTTTTAAAAAGTAATTATCTACAAAGCTTACTATAAATAAAGTAATTGATAATATAAATGCATTAGTAAGTGCAATTAAGTGTGCTAGTACTTTTAAATTTACTTTTTCTAAATCTATTTTATATTTATTTACCAAATATAAAACTCCAGGATTTTTTTTCATTTTCTCTAATTTACTTTTTCTACTTATAACAAATATTACATAAAATAAATAAATAATAATAAATGTTACTAAACTAAATATTAAATCTTCCATTTTCCCTCCTAATATAAAAAGCCATTAATTATAAGGACGAGATTCCCGTGGTACCACCTTATTTCATAATGACTTATGCTCTTTTATTTATAAAGGAATTATCCTTTGAAACTCCAAAGCAAGTTCATAATATTGAATTAAAAGTTTTCACGAGCCACTTTTTTTCTAAATAATTCTTTATTATTACTACTCTTTTTCAACATTTCCTAACAATACTATTTTAATATATTTTATTTTATTTTACAAGTCTATTTTAATTTATTTATTAATCTATAATTTTTTCTTCCATATTCTAAATACTTATTTGCTATTTCTATTTGTTTATTCATACTTATAAACAAATTATCTTGATAATCATTCAATTCTTCTAATTTATTTTTACTTAAAGTACCTATTATTCTATATTCTAACATATCTATAAATTCATTATCTAAATTTATATCTTTTAAATTTTCTACATAATAGTCTAAATTTATATCTTTTGTTTTATCTATATAATTTCCGAATTTAAATTCTACTATCTTTTTTAATTCATGATAGATACTTGGATATTCAATCCATTTTAAATATACTTTTTTTATAATATTTTTACCAAGTAATGTTTTACTTTCCATAAGATCATTAGGATTATATAAAAAATCTATTATATGGTCATATGGTCTTTCACTAATTGGCTTATTTGTTATTCTATCATATTCTATATTTTCTACAAATCCTTCTTGTTCTACTCCAGATTCTTTTATTATTTCTAAAAAACTTTCCATTTCTTTTAAATCAAAATTAACTTCTACTTTATAAACTAAATTATTATTTAAAACATATGTATATAAATGATTATTATTTTTATCTTCAGTATCTATTTCTATGCCTTTTTTATATATAATCATATAAAACCCTCCATAAAAATTTTATCACATGTTATTTTTAAAGTAAATGAACAAAATAAAAAAAGAAAAACTATTTTAAGTTTTCTATTTCTTCTTTTGATAAACCAGTTACTTCTGAAATAATATTTATATTCATATTTTTATTTAACATATTTTTTGCTATTTCAATGGATTTATTATTTTCACCTTGTTCAATTCCTTGTTCAATCCCTCTTTCAATTCCTTGTTCAATTCCTTGTTCAATTCCTTTTTTCATTCCTTTTTTCATTCCTCTTTCAAGACCTTTTTTCATGCCTCTTTCTAGGCCTTTTTTCTCTGCTGATGATATTCTAGAATTAAATATTTTTCTTTTGTCTTCCT
>CABUNR010000041.1:0-7430 GCA_902492995.1 uncultured Bacillota bacterium
TTTTTTGTACATTTTTATTTTCAACTTTTTGTACATTTTTATATTGACTTTAACATTAATACAATAATTTGTTATTTTATTTTGCTCTTTTTTCGTTAATATATAGATTTTATCTTCTTTATTACTTTTGGGATAGTTAAATGTTAATTCAATGTGATTCATTAATTCTTCATTTATTGCTTTTTTTATACTACCTTTTACTATAATTGAAATATCTTTTATAGTTTTTTCAGATAAACCATTTTCAGTATTTTTATTCCCACTTTTAGATAATTCTAATAGAAAATTTTGAATAATTCTGTGATTAATATCTTTTAAGTAATAATCACCAAGTTTAGGAATTATATGATTAAATATATTATTTGAATAATTAGCATATGTCGATTCTTTTATATAATTTTTCTTATCTAATAACCATTCATAAACCCAGTCTTTATAAAGTATTTTTTTCTTTAACAATTTCATCATTTACTCCTTTCATATTTATTATAAAAGGAAAATAGAACATTCATTTAGTATTAAACTTAAGGACTAGTTTGGTGGTGAGATAATGAATGTTCCAAAAATGAGATTTAGAGATTTTAATAATGAATATATAAGTAAAAAACTATCTGATATTTCAGAACTTACTTCAAGTAAAAGAATTTATTTATCTGACTATGTAAACGATGGTATTCCTTTTTATAGAGGAAAAGAAATTACTGAGTTAAAAGCAAATAAAGATGTATCAGATTTATTATATATAACAAAAGAAAAATATAATGAAATTAAAACAAAATATGGTGTTCCAGAAAAAAACGATATTTTAATTACTGGAGTTGGAACATTAGGAAATATATACAGAGTAACAAATGAAAATCCCTTTTATTTTAAAGACGGAAATTTAATTTGGTTAAAGAATATAAAAGAAAACTCAAAATACATAGAATATAACTTGGAAAAAAATAAAAGAAAAATTTTGGATAGTGCAATTGGATCTACGCAAAAGGCTTTAACCATTGTTGGATTAAGTAAGTTGGAATTTAGCTTCCCATCTTTAAATGAACAAACTAAGGTATCCAATTTTCTATCTTTATTAGATAAAAAAATTGAATTACAATCAAAGAAAATTGAAGACCTTAAGTTATTTAAAAAAGGACTTTCTAATGATTTGATTGATTGTATTAATGAATATAATGAGTTTACTTTAGAAGATATTGGCACTACATATTCTGGATTATCTGGTAAGGCAAAAGAAGATTTTGAAAATGGGAATTCTAAGTTTATAAGCTTCATGAGTGTTTTAAAAGACAAAATAGAAGTAGATAAATTACCAACTGTTAAGATAGATAGTAATGAAAATCAAAATAAAGTACAAAAAAATGATTTATTTTTTAATACATCATCAGAAACAAAAGAAGAAGTTGCACTATGCTCAACTATAAATGAAGATATAGATAATTTATATTTAAATAGTTTTTGTTTTGGATATAGAATAAACAATTTAAAATTAGTTAATAATGAGTATTTGAATATAATGCTACATTGTACATCTTATAGAAAATTAATTTCTAATTTAGGACAAGGATTTACCAGAGTAAATATATCAAAAAAAGAATTAATGAATTTAATTGTGAAGGTACCATCTATAGATGTTCAAACTAAGATAGTTGATATTATAAATAAAGTTAAAAATATAATTGATTTAGAAGTAATAAAACTTTCTAAATTACTTGAATTTAAAAAGGGCTTAATGCAACAATTATTTATATAGGTGAGTAACATTAATATCATCTCGGCACAATTTTGCATAAAAAAGCACAAAAAAGCATCAAAAAGTCATTGACTTATAAAGGTCAAGTGCTAAAATAAGGTAAAATAGTGTTAGTATTTTGATGTAGGCAAACTTTTGCAAAAAAAAAGCCAAAAAAAGCCAAAAAAAGCAAAAAATTGCAAAAAGAAGTAAAATTTAGTCATTGACTTAATATTTTATAGTGCTATTATATGGTAAAGTAGTGATAATTTTATATTGAAATAAATTATTTTACATCAAAATAAATTACATATTACTTGATTTGTTATATGTAGATGTTAAAATATGATAAACTAGTCAATTTATTGGCTAAAGAAAAAATATAAAATAATCTTAAAAAATAAAAAATTTTATAAAATAATATTATTGACTTATAAAAGTCAAGTGATAGAATATAGTAAAGTAGCAATAGCTATGCAAGGAGGACAATGTCTTCCTTTTTTTATGCTATTTAAAGGAGGTGATGATCATGCTATATCATCCTATAAATATTATAAATTTAATTAAAATAGGATGATGACTATATTTGTTTAAATATTATATATAAAGAGTTAAATAGTAATGCATCCTTTATATCAACCTACGAAGTAGGATGAATTTCGTAAGTACGAAATAAGAATAGCACCCCAACAAGTCCTTAATTTATAAGGATTTTTTTAGCTTGTGGTGCTATTATCTTATCCTGCTTTTTTAATTATTGCTAAATTTGAATAGGAAATCATCCTATTTAGGAAGGAGGAAATGTATGAGAATATTTAAATTATATTTACCAATAGACTTATTTAATAGAATTAAATTAATGTCTAAATTTTATGGTGTATCTATTTCTAAAATGATGACTCAGTTATTAGAAATGGGATATTTAAAAATGTTAGAGTCAAATACGAAAGGAGAGTAATAAATGAATTTTGATAAATATCTAAAGATACCTATGTTCCTAGCTGATGATATGAATATAGGACATAGTGGTAAAATGTTATATGCTAGATTATTATTACTAACATATAAAGAAGGATATTGTTATGCGGATAATATTTATTTAGGTAATTTAATAGGTGTAGGATCAAGAAGAATAACGAAACTATTAAAAGAGTTATCAGATAACAATTATATAACCATGGAATATAAACATAAATTCCAAAGAAAAATTTATATTAATAAAAGTAAATATACATCCATTAATTTAGAAGAAATGTACTAAATAATTGGATGTATTTTTTACATTCAATGGATGTATACATCTAAAATAATATAATAAATTAAATATAAAAAATATTAATATTATAAATTTAGTATGATTAATACAACTGTATTAATTAAATTAATTTAAATAAATTAATTAAGAAAGGAAGTTGATATATGTATGATAAAAAATTAATTTTAAACATAAGTTTAAATAGGTGGTTTAATTATGGAAGGAGCCTATTTGAATAAAATTTCATTTAAAGATCTTATTTTAAAGTACTTAATCGAAGAGATAACTAAGGAAGAAGGAGTAAATAATAATTAATGATTTGCAAAAATCAATTAATGATGTTATCATTCATTTGTCTTAATACCCAATTAAGTAAGAGGATTGGAGGAATGAATGAATAATACTTACTTAAATGGATTAGATTTCAATGTTGGAATCTATATAAGATTATCTCAAGAAGATAAGGACAAAAAATATGAATCTGATAGTGAAAGTGTAATTAATCAAAAAGAATTATTAAGAAATTATGTTAAAAGTAATAATTTTAATTTAGTTAAAGAATATGTAGATGATGGATTTTCTGGAACTGATTTTGAAAGACCTGGATTTCAGAGAATGTTGGAAGATATTAACAATAAAAAGATAAATTGTGTAATAGTAAAAGATTTATCAAGACTTGGTCGTGATCATGTTATGACTGGCTATTATATTGAGACATTCTTTCCTGAAAATAATATTAGATTTATTTCTATATTAGAATCTTTTGATAGTTTTAAAAATCAAGCTAGTAATGATTCATCAACATTTATAATTGCTTGTAACGATTATTATAGTAAACAAAATTCAATTAAAATTAGAAATGTCTTAAACGAGAAAAGAAAAAGTGGAAAGTTTGTAGGTAGTCTTCCATGCTATGGATATATGAGAGATCCAGAAGATAAAGGACATTTAATACCTAATCCAGAAACAGCACCAATTGTTAAAAAAATATTTAAATGGAGAGCTGATGGTATTGGACCCACAGAAATAGCTAATAGACTTAATAAAGCCCATGTAGTTACTCCTAGTGGTTATAAAAAGACTAATTATTCATCAAGATTAATTGATAGAGATAATTGGAATATATCCACAGTAAAAAAGATATTAATTAATAGAGTTTATACAGGTGATTTAGTTCAACATACTCAAACTAAAGTAAGTTACAAATCTAAAAAGAAAATAGCAGTTGATGAAAAGTTTTGGATAGTAGTTAATAATACTCATGAGGCATTAGTTGATAAAGATACTTTTGAATATGTTAATAATTTAAGAAAAAGAAATACTAGAAATTATGGAGTAAAAACTGGCAGAGAAAAAAGATTATTAGAAGGAAAGTTATTTTGCAAAGAATGTTCTAATAGATTAACAGTATTATATAGAAGAAATTTAGATTATTGGTCAGTTAATTGCAATAGATATTCTAGAGATCCAGTTAGAGGTAGATGTTATTCACATTTTTATCCATATAATTATTTAGAAGAACAAGTATTAGAACAAATAAATAGTTCAGTTTCTAAATTAATTAAAGAATTAGATTTAAAAGAACTTAATAATGAAGTTGTTAAAAGTGTTCATAAAGAAACTAATAATATTGATAAAACTATTAAAAATTTAGAAGTTGAAAAAGAAAAGATAACTAAAAGAATTAACACTTTATATGATGATAGATGTGATGGAGTAATATCTGCAGAAGTTTATAAAGAACTTGCTAAAGAATCTGAAACTAAATTAAAAGAAATTAATGATTTAATTGATAATGAAAAAATTAAGAAATATAAAATTAAAAAACGAGTAGATGTTTTACCTGATTATACTAAGAAAATTAAAAAACTATTGGATTTAAATAAACCTAAAAAAGAATTGATAGATACATTAGTAGATAAAATAGTTATAGATAAGGATAGAAATATTACTATATATTTTAAATATGATATTGTACCAGTGGTTTCATTTAAATATCAGAATAGGAATTTAGCTCGTAATCCATATGGTAGAAAAGGTAAAAATCAATATAGTAAAGATTAATGTTTAAGCCCTAACTAGTTTATCTAGCTAGGGCTTATTTTTTGTTTATACAAATTTATGATAATAATAAGACATTTTTTTGACCTGAATTTGACGCTTTTTAGATGTTGATATATGATAATCTATAAGTAGCAAAGGAGGGATAACATGAATAATAATGCAATATATGATTATGCTACATTTGTTAGAGAAGTAAATAAATATGCTGAACAGCAAAGAAATAACAGTAATCAAAAAGTTTTTAAAGCATTACAAGATACTATTAAAACATTAGATTCAATGAATAAATTAAATCCACAAGAAGCTAATATGTATCTACAAATATTGTTTGCATCACTAACTGCATCAGCTATAAAAAAATAATTTACTCACACAAACTGAACGCACCTATGCTATTTTTGATAAAAAAGTGAGCTCTGCAATCCCTTATAAATCAAGGGTAAAATGCAGTTGTAATGGAGAGTGAACTAGTCAGGTGGAGATGGTGCTGAAGTAATTTATGCACTTAGAAATAATAGTAATCTTGCTAATTTAATTTTAGATAATTTAGAAGAAGCAGGTCAAAATCCAAGAAAAGCATATCAACGAAGATTACCAAGTGATACGTCAAAAGATTATTATTTTATTCATAGAAATACAGGTGTTACTGAACCGGTAATTGTTGAGTATGGATTTTTAGATAGTACAGGAGATGATGTATCTCAATTAAAAAATAATTGGCAAAATCTTACAGAAGCAGTTGTAAAAGCATTAGCTGAATATACAAATACAGCATATGATAAGGGTACCTCAAATACATATATTGTAAAAAGTGGTGATACTTTATGGAGTATAGCAAGAAAATATAATATAACAGTAAATGATTTAAAAAAACTGAATAATTTAACATCAAATTCTTTAAGAATAGGGCAAGTTTTAGTAGTTAATGAACAAGATGTAGAAGAACCATCTACAAATACATATATAGTAAAAAATGGTGATACTTTATATAGTATAGCAAATAGATATGGTATGACAGTAAGTGATTTAAAAGCATTAAATAATTTAACATCAAATACATTAAGAGTAGGACAGACACTTAAAATTAGAAATCAAGAAACAGATACTGATACAGAAGATTATATTGTTTATACAATAAAAAGCGGTGATACCTTATATAGAATAGCTCAATCTTATAATGTGACACCAAATCAAATAATGAATTTTAATAATTTAAATAGTACTATTTTAACAGTTGGAAATACACTAAAAATCCCACTTTCTAAAATAGAAGAGGAAGAAGAAGAAATAGAATATGTTAATTATACTGTAAAAAGAGGTGATTCATTATATAGTATAGCAAGAAGTTATGGAGTTTCAGTTAATGATATAATGTCTTTAAATAAATTAAATAGTAATTTACTTAATGTTGGTCAAACATTAAAAATACCATTATCAGAAACAGTTGACCAAACATATGTAGTAAGAAGTGGAGATTCATTATATAGTATAGCAAGAAGATTTAATACAACAGTTGATCAAATAAAACAAAAAAATAATTTAACTAGTAATGTACTTAGTATAGGGCAAATATTAAAAATATAATTGTTAGCATAAAATTGCTAATAATTTTTTTATAAAAAAAAGATATCAATGTATCTCTTTGCAAACACCTGAATCTGGAATATAAAAGCAATGGCTTTTGTATCTTCCTGATAGTGCTTGATCATACCAAACCCTTTTACATATTTCTCCAGTTTTAGGTGCATAAAACCATAAAGCATTAGTGGCAGGATAGTAATATTCACCTTTAATAATCCTATCAGCTAAATTTCTTTCTGCTGTTGTAGGATTACCATAAAATAAAGAACCATTTGTTCCTGAAAACTGATTTGGTTGAAAGATTACATCGCTAATACTATCAATATTTTTAAATGTAAGACAATTAGCTAATGCCCTATTAACAACAACATTTCCAACCATCAGCATTCCAAGATTTCCTTCACCAATTGCTTCAGCTCTCATAATTCTAGCAAGTAAATCTCTTTCTTTACTTGTATATTTAATTATTCCCATGTATCACCCTATATAGTAAATATTAAAAATAATAAATAAAATGTTGAATTATAAAATAATTCATGATATAATTTATTTGTCCTTAGGGGTGTAGTTAAATGGTATAATAATGGTCTCCAAAACCACTGTTGGGAGTTCGATTCTCTCCACCCCTGCCATTTTGAAATTACACGTATGTGTTTAATAAAATCTAATATTAATTAGATTTTTTTTTACTATATAAATCCTTTCTTTAATATATTATATGCTTATAAATAATAAAAAAAGACGATTATAATACCTTTAAAGTTCACACTAAATAAAAAGAACCAAAATGTGGTAAAA
>CABUNR010000042.1:0-7069 GCA_902492995.1 uncultured Bacillota bacterium
TTGCGATTAAAGCTATTATAGCTAGTATTACTATTACTGCTAAAAGCTCTATTAAAGTAAATCCTTTTTTACTATTTGTTATCATATTTTTACCTCTTTTCTATCATATTAATGATATCAAAAAAAGTAGTTTTTGTAAACTGAATTATTTAATTATACTAGAAACATAATCATAAATCTCATCATTCATAGATTGAATAGAATTTATCTTACCATCTTTAACACATTCAAATATTTTAAAATCATATATTTCAGCTATTTCTAAATAAGCTTGTTCAGCATTTTTTAAATAATTTTCATCTTGTTCATGTTGATCAGGCATTTCTGATCTATTTTGCTTTAATATTTTTGAATACTCTACTGGCATATGCAAAAATATTTTTATATCAGGAACTGGTAATTTAAGCAAATTAAATTCTAATTCTTCTAACCATTTATATATATTATATCTATCAGAAGAACTATAAACCTTACCACCTTGATGCGCCATATTTGAATATACATATCTATCTAATATTACATAATAACCATTATCTAAATCATTAATTATTTTATCAATATTGTAAAGTCTATCAGCAGCATATAAAAGAGATGCTACTTTATAGTTAACATGAGTAGCCCCTTCGCTAAACCATCCATCACAAATATATTTTTTACCTAAATATGGTCCTCCCACTATCTTACCAGTAGGTGTATCATACATAGGAAAACTATATCTAATAGCCTTTATATTATTTTCTTCTAATTTTTTTATCAATTCTTTTGTTTGTGTTTCCTTACCAGAACAATCAGTTCCTTCAACAACAATTAATTTACCTCTCATTATTATTCTCCTTATTAGTTTAAAACACTAAATTTTTATTAATTAACAATTTCATTATTATCAAATTTTGTATCTAAAAATTTACGACTTGCTAAAAAATCACACATATGTACAAATTTTTGATATTTATTTATTGGTTTTGGAAGAACTTCATTTCCTTTAAAATCTTTATTCCAAGGTCCCATATGTGATTCAATAACATTACAAACAAATTTTATTTCATTATCTGTAAGTGTTAATTTATCTTTATTTTCTTTTATATAATTACTTGCTAATAAAGGATGATCTACCCTTGTATATTCTTCTTTTACAAGACCTGATTTAAGTGAATCATGTAAAACTAATGCAAATATCATTAAATCCTTTTCACTTTCGTTAAATATTCCTGTAATAGATTCATCTTGATATAATTCATAAGCTATTCTAACAGCAAATTTAGTATGCCTAACAAGCCCACCATCTTTAAGCGTAAATGCTGGATGATATTTTCCTGTTGATGCAGCTGGTACATGAAAAAAGTAATCAGGAATTAAATCTACCATTATTTTTAAATTGTCTACATATTTTTTATTTTTGATATATGTATATTCTTTATTAAATACTTCTTTTTTTTCCATACTATTCTCCTATAAAACTTATTAAAAATTCATTTTCTATATAAATATATTTAGGATTTATATATATATAATTATCTTTAATTATAAGTTTATTTTCTTCTATTAATTTTTCTATATTAAAATATTTCACTAAATCTATATTAAATTTTTTAGTAAAATCTAATATGTTAACACCTTTTAATTTTCTAAGGCCTAAAATCATTTCATATTCCATATCTAACTTTTTAGTAATTACTTCTTTTTCTTTTATGTAATTTCCAAGTAGATATTGATTCATATTAGATGTATTTGTATATCTTACCTTATTAATAAAACCACTAGCTCCAAGTCCAAAACCATAATATTCTAAATTATTCCAATATGTTAAATTATGAAGAGATTCATAACCTTTTTTGGCAAAATTACTAACTTCATAATGAATGAAATCATTTTCCTTTAATTTTTTGCAAATATATTCATACATTTGATAATCCATTTCTTCATCTATATTTTTATAATTTTCTATATAAAGTTTTGTATGTGGTTCTATCATTAAAGAATATGTTGATATATGATTTATATTTAAACTTAAAAATAAATTTAAATCTTCATCTAATTCCTTTATAGTTTGTCCATTAAATCCATACATTAAATCTATATTAATATTAGTAAAATTTATTTTTTTAGCATAATTAATTATTTTTTTTACATCTTTTAAATTATGATTTCTATTTAATAATTTCAAATATTTAAAATTAAATGTTTGAATACCAATACTTATTCTATTTACATTATTTTTTTTAAATAAATCTAGTTTTTCTATTGTTAAATTTTCTATATTACATTCTATAGTAAATTCAACATTTTCATCTAATTTAAATACTTTAATTATTTTAAACAATTTATTTAATTCATCTATATCTAAACTAGTAGGAGTTCCACCACCTATATATATGGTTTTTACTATTTCATTATTATAATATTTATTTATTTCTTTTTCTAAAGAATCTAAATACTTATTTATATATTTTTTATTATAATAAATTTTTGTAAAATCACAATAAGAACAAATATTAGAGCAAAAGGGAATATGAATATAAACACTTTTCATAAATCACCTATTTTAAATTTTCAAGCATTAATCTTTCTACTTCTTTTTCTAACTTAT
Organism: uncultured Bacillota bacterium; assembly: GCA_902492995.1. Lineage (GTDB taxonomy): Bacteria > Bacillota_I > Bacilli_A > RF39 > UBA660 > OMSK01. Next base: position 2,588 of record CABUNR010000042.1, read on the forward strand.
TATTAGCTTCTTCTAAACTCATATTATCTACTTTAAATGGCTTTCCATATCTAATAGTTAAATTTTTACTTCTAAATTTATAATCACCAGTTATTCCAAAAGGAACAATATAGGAATTCGTTTTTTTAGCCATTGATACAGCACCAAATTTAAATGGTAATAAAAATTTATCAGTTTTATTTCTTGTTCCCTCTGGAAATATTCCTATTGCCCCATCATTATTTAAAACATCTATTGCCTTTGTAACAGCTTCATTATCCTTTTTACTTCTATCTACACTAATACATCCCGTTGCTTTAAAAAACCACGCCCATTTTGAATCAAAATATTCTTTTTTAGCCATATAATGTATTACTCTTTTAGTTGCTACTATAGTTAAACACTGATCATATAAATGTTTATGATTACCAGCTATTATAATAGGACCATTACCTTTTATATATTCTTTATTTATTATTTTAGGATTATAATAAAGTTTAAATATTGGTCCTAATATAAATCTACCAATTTTATATAAATTAAACAATATCATCATCTCCATCATCATCCTGGAGTGTTTTAAAATCTATTTTACCTAATTTTGTTTTAGGAAGTGATTTTCTAAAAACAATTTTATAAGGGCACATATAATGCGCTAAATTTTTTTTACAATAATCTTTTATTTCTAATTTTTTTATAATACTTGCCGTTTTGCCTTCCCTTAAAACTATAAAAGCTTTAGGAACATTTACTTTATAAGGATGTGGCATAGAAACTACAGTACATTGTAAAACATCAGGATGTTTTTCTATAACTTCTTCAATATGAGAAGGATAAACATTATAACCAGATGTAATTATAAGTCTCTTTATCCTTTGATCGTAATACAAAAAGCCATCACTATCCATGTGTCCCATATCACCTGTATGAAGCCATACTCTTGAATCACTATGAACTTGTAAAGCATCATTTGTTTCTGCTTCTTCTAAAAAGTATCCTTTCATAATGGTAGGACCGCTAATACAAATTTCTCCTATGACATTTGGTTTAACTCTTTTTCTAGTAGCAGGATCTATTATTTTAATATGATTAGTTGGCAAAGGTATTCCAATACTGCCACTTTTATTTTTATCATCAAAACAAAGTGATACAGCTGCAAGTCCTTCTGTTAAACCATACCCCTGTGTTATTTTAGTATCACAATTATGTTGCTTTAAATATTTATTTATTTTTTCTTCAAGATTTTTATTTATTGTATCTCCTCCACTTACCACATATTTCATATATGATAAATCAAGATTTTTTACATTATTGCTTTTAATTAATGCTTCATAAAGAGTTGGAACACCAAGTATAGTAGAAGGTTTATATTTATTTAGCATAACATCAAATTTTCTTGAATCAAATTGTGGTATCAAAATTGTATAAAATCCAAATGATAAAGGTGTATGCATACAAACACTTAATCCAAATCCATGAAAATTTGGCATAATTGCTATTGTGGAATCACCTGGGACTAATTTTTTTAAAGCAATTTTTTCTTGGATAGCCGATGCATTAAAAGCTTTATTAGGTATTACAACATATTTTGGCTTACCGCTTGTTCCACCACTATTTAATATAACAGCTGCACTTTCCTTATCTAATTCAGGTATTTCAATATTTTTTTGTTTTTTATACTTTTTATAAAATCTTTTCCATGAAATATATTTTTCTGTTTTGGGATATTTAAGATATTTCTTTTTTGTTAAATTATATCCTATATGTGTTACTATATCCATAGAATCACTTGCTTTTATAAATACAACTTTAAAAATATCTGTATCATCTATAATATTTTTAATTTTAGTATAATTCATATCTATTATTAATAATATTTTTGATTTTGTTTTATTAACAGCATCTTTTATTTCTTCTTCAGCTGATAATGGATGTAACATATGTGCTACAGCACCTATTTTATTTAAGGCATATAAAGATATTAATACTTCTGGCGTATTTGGCATACAAATTGTTACTATATCACCTTTTTTTATATCATAATAGGTAAATGTTCTTGCCATTTTATCTATTTTATCAATTAATTTCTTATATGTTATTTTTTTATTAAAATATTGTATTGCTCTATTATTTGGATATTTATTTTTGCTTTCTAAAACAAATTCATACATTGTTTTATTAGGTATTTTAAAATTTAATTCTTCTTTAGTATAATATTTATCCCAAGGTTCTTTTATTTTACCTATAGATAATAAATCTAAAATTCCCATATTAGTTCTCCTTTATCATTTTTTCTATTAAATCATGAAATTTTTTATTTTCATATTCTAAATCATCTGATACTACATAAAAGGGTTCTCCATAAATTAATTTTAAGCCTTTTTTAAAAAATCTTCCTTTAATTACAAATGGTACAATTGGTGTATTTGTATCATGAGCAAGTTTTATTGTTCCAATTTTAAATGGCAATAACTTATGTTCAGTTGAAAATGTTCCTTCTGGAAATATTCCAACTACTTTTTCATCTTCTAAATACTTTTTAGCATTAATTAATACGCTTTTATCTTTAATACTACGATCAACTGGTATTAATCCCATATGTCTAAAAAAGAATCCTGTTTTGCCTTCAAATAATTCTTTTTTTGCCATAAAATGAATACATCTTTTAGTTGAAGAGATTAAAAGGGTTGGATCATAATAATCAGTATGTGTTCCTGCAATTATTAATCTTCCAGACTTTTTTATATATTCTTTATTAATTATTTTAGGTCTAAATGCTATTTTTACAAGTACATTTAAAACTGGTCTAACTATTTTATATAATTTTGCTTCTTTCATATAATTACCTCTTTATAATTATATCATTTTTTTATATTAAAAGAAAGTTTTAACTTTCCTTTAATTCTACTTCCTCTACCATTTTATAATCTGTTATATTTTCCTTTACAGCGAAAAATATTTTCAATTCTATATCATTTTCATTTTCTTTTTTATCTAATATTCTTTTATTTAATACTTTTGAATTTTTATCTAATTTTTTTAACAATTCTTTTTCCCCTAGTTTTATTGCTTCATTAAGTGCTTCTTTTTTATTGTATTTTTTATCTATTTCTATTGTTTCAAATTGTTCTTGTTTTATCAAACTAATTGGAATCATACTATTTTTTATTATATAATTATTTTTTATTTGTTTAGTTTTATATTTCTTAAAATTAAACAAATCATAATATTTATTTAAAAATTTTATTGTAAATATTGTCTTTTTATTTTCTGTTTTTGTTATTTTCTTATAATGATATGGAAATTTAATTTTTGTTGTATACCATACTTCTGCATAAACTGTTCCTAAAGCATTTGTTTGATTTATTATTTTATCATTCAACGATATATTACCACTTATTATAACATCGCCTTTTTTTACATAATCATTTTTATGCTTTATTACTTCACCACTTTCTGCATCAACACTTATAATTATTCCATTTTTTTTAGCTATTACATGTTTTTTTAAATTATCACTTTTATCTTTATTTATTTTTCTCTCTTCCACTCTTATTCTATATTTAGTTCCATATTCTTCTATTTCTAACCATTCTATTTTATCTTTATATTTATTAAGCAAAGCTTCTTTTATCTTTTCTTTTTCTTTATAAGTTTTTTTTATTTTATATTTATCTATATCATATTTTTTTAACTCTTCTTTTATAAATTTTCTAAAATTAGAATCACTATGTATTACTTCTACACTAGATATTACATTTGAAAGGATATATATTATAATTAATCCCATTATTAAAAAAATTATTAAATATTTATTTATTTTTAAATTTTCTTCTATTTTGATTATTCCATATTTTCTTTTAAGTTCTATTTCATATATTGTTTTTATCTCTTCTATTTTGTCTAAATCTTTTTTATATATTATTATATTTATTTCATTATCATTTACTTTTTTTAGGTTAATTATTTCTATTTTATTTTTTATTATTCTTCTAATAAATCTATCTATATTTTTTCCTTTTATATTTAATTTAATTTTACTTTTAAATTTATTTATAAAGTTATTTTTCAAGATATCACCTTAGTTCTATATTAAAAATATCACCACTTATTAAAATAGAATCATTCATTAATTTCGATATTATTAAATTGTCTCCTTTTATAGTAATTTCTCCATCATCATATTTTATCTTTATTTTATTATTATCAAAATGAGATATTTCTATATAATTCATAATTTCTACTTTATTTTTTAAAACATTCATCGAAAAATTGTCTTCTAATAAATAACTCCTAAATTTATGAATGTTCATACTATCACCTATATAATTTTATTAATTTTATCTTTAAATATGATTTAAAAAAAATAAGTAGAAAATTCTACTTATTTTTAAGATAATAATCAAATATTTTACTTTACTATACTATATTCTATACTTCCTGCTTTAGATAAATCAACATCTACTTTTGTTTCTATATTTTTTGTTGTTCCAGTTTCCATAG
>CABUNR010000043.1:0-6632 GCA_902492995.1 uncultured Bacillota bacterium
AATTATATAACTTGTATTTTCTCTTAAAATTTTCCAACATTTACTTTACTTCATCAAAAGAACACAATATGTGTTCTAAATTATTTAATATTTAATTACCTAAATATGTTATCTTAGCATAGCCATTTCCTTTTTTTGCATAATTGCTTATTGGAGATTCAGACACATTTTCTGTACTTATTGTTTTAGTAGATAATTCATTTGATTCATCACATTTGTAACAGTACATTGCTTTATTGGTAAGATTTGGATTAGCTATATATGATGAACCACCGCCACCATTGCTTGTGCCTCCGCCTCCATCTCCACCGATGAATCCAGAGCCTCCGCCTCCGCCTCCGCATCTGTCACCTCTTCCAGAACCACCTTGTCCAAATTTCCCATTTGTCCAAATTTGATAACTATTTGCTATGGTTGTTGCTCCTCCACCAGATGTTCCATCTTTATTTAAATATTTCCAATGCATAGCGCCTCCGCCTCCACTAGAAACAATTAAAATAGAATCCTTTTTTTCTGATAATGTTGATAATAATCCTGATGTAGTTGCAATATGTGTTGCTCCCCCGCCTCCGCCTTGACCACAAGCAGCAGCGGCAGCTCCTCCACCATTGTATCCACCTTGGGCAACAAACCAATATGACTCGTTTGTTCCTTGATCAGGATGTGCTTTTCCTTCTCCACCAACATTTATATAAATATTATCATTCTTATTTAGCTTAATAGTTCCAACGGAATATGCACCATATCCACCAATTCCACCACTTGAGCCACCTTGAGCACCCCAAGTTTCAAGTTTATAATTTCCACTTTCTAATATGTTAAATTCATCCTCAGAACCTACATAATCAAAATTCCAAACTTCATTTTTTAATAATTTATTACCTGTACTTAATTTTACATTATTAACATTAATATTCTCTAAAGTAATTTTTTTGTTTTTAGTAACCAATGTTCCATTTGATATAGAATTTTGTTTTATTTCATCCTTGCTCATTTTCTTTACTTCACTTATAGTTTTATCTAAAATATAAATTTCATAATCTCCAGAAGAAATATTATTAATATAAAAATAACCGCTTTCTGATGTTTTTGCATATTTCAATGAATCATTAAATATAACTATTGTTTTATTAGTCAATGTTTGTGATTTTGAATCAGTTAGCTTGGCACTTAAATTTCCATGAAAATCTATTCCATTTTTACAGCTACTTGATACGTTAGCTTTTGATCCATCATAGTCTACTATATAACCATTTATACAAAAATCTTCAAGTTCAATTACTCTACCTTTGTTTATAATAACTTGTCCACTAATTGGTAAAGTCCCTTTTATTTTTAAAGTATCATTAATTGAATCTACATCACCTGTTTCAATTAATGAATATTTTTCATTTACATATGCTAATGCATTATTTTTTTCAATTGCATCTATATATCCATATGTACTATCTACAGCTGCACTTTTATTTGCACTATTTATCATATTTAAGATAATTGGTGTTGCGATTAGGGCAATTATAGCAAGTATTACTATTACTGCTAAAAGCTCTATTAATGTAAATCCTTTATTTTTATTGGTATTATTTAAAATACCCTCCCCCCCGAATTTCCTATTTGCTATCATATTACACTTCCTTCTACTATATTTTTACACTATATAAATAGTACAATATTCTATTTATTTTGTAAAGAGATAATTAAAAAATAGTAGATAAATCTACTATTTACTAAACATTACTGTTTTTTCTACTACTCTTTTTACATCTCTTTCATTAAATGGTTTTTGTAACATATCAATTATTGGATATGTAAAAGCTCTATCGATTGAATCTTTGTCATCAGCTCCTGTTATAATAGATACAGGATATTTATTAAATAAACTATTTTGTTTAAAGTAATCTAATACTTCAAAACCATCAACATTAGGCATATTAAGGTCTAATAATATTCCTTTTATTTTACTATCACCATTTGTAACAACATCAATTGCTTCTTTTCCATCATGAGCCATTATAATTTCAAATGTATCATTAAATATTCTTGAAATAAAATTTCTTATCATATCTGAATCATCTACTACTAATATTGCTTTATCTATATTAGTATTTTTTTGTTCTACATTAATACTTACATTTGCAGCTTTTCCTAAATATTCACTAACTAATTTTATTATTCTATTTGCTTCTATCATTAATGAATCATAATATTCATATACATAATTTATATTATTTGCTTTACTTGCCATTTCATGATTATATGAAATTTCAGCAAGTTTAGTAAATCCTAAATATCTTGCATCACTTTTAAGTGAATGAACTAATATTGCATAATTAGTCATATCAGAAGCTTCTTTATATCTTTTTATATCACTTAATTTTTGATTTACACCATTTAAAAACTCTTCTAAGGTTTCATCATATGTTTCCATATCTCCAAATAACTCTAAACTTTTTTCTACATCTACACCATTACTTGTTAATAAATTTACATCTTTCATATTATCACCTAACATAATTATATCATATTATTTTTATTTTACCAAGAATTTTCTTATTACTCTATCAAGTTCTTGTCTATCGATTGGTTTTGATAAATAATCATTAAAGTGATCATTATCTATATATTTTTCTCTCATACCAGATATTGCATTTGCTGTTAATATAATTGTTGGTATATTAAAATTATCCATTTGTTTTAATTCATTAAATGTTTCTACACCACTTTTTCCTGGCATCATATCATCCATTAATATTAAATCAAAATTTTCTCCTAAAATAATTTTATTAATACATTCTCTTCCACTAGTTGCAGAATCTATATTCAAATTATATTGTTTTAGTAATCTAGTTGCTACTTTAATATTTAAATTATTGTCATCAACTATTAAAACTTTTTTACCTGATACATCAATTTTATCTTCTGTTATTTCTTCTTTTGTTTCTATTTTTTCCTTTTTTATTATTCTTTGATCAATTGCAACTGTAAATCTAGAACCTTCACCATATATACTTTGTACAACAATTTTTCCTCCCATTAAGTCTAATAATCTTTTTGTAATTGCCATACCAAGCCCTGTTCCTTCAATAGTAATATTTTGTTCTAGATCAAATCTTTCAAATTTTTTAAATAATTTATCTATATTTTCTTTTTTTATTCCAATACCTGTATCTTCTACTGATATTATAAGTCTACATATATCATCTTTAATTACACATGATACTTTAAATTCTATATATCCTTTTTTTGTATATTTAATAGCATTTGTAAGCAAATTTATAATTATTTGTTTTACTCTTGTTTGATCTCCATATAAAACAGATGGTATTGCTTTATCAAAATTAGTTCTAAATTCAATAGGTTTATCACCCATCCTTGCTTTTGATAAGGCAACCAAATCCTTTAAAACTTGATTAAAATCATATTCAATATTTACTATTTCTATTTTATTTGCTTCTATCTTACTTATATCTAATATTCCATTTACTATTTCAAGTAAGCTTTGTGACGCACTTATTATATCTTTTACTTCATCTTTAGCACTTGGTGGAATATTTTCTTCTTCTAAAGCTTCACTAAATCCTACTATAGCATTTAGAGGTGTTCTAATTTCATGACTCATATTAGATAAAAATTCTGATTTAGCATTATTGGCTTTATCGGCTCTATCACGTGCTAAATTTAATTCTTCTATCATTTTTAAGTCGGGATTTTCTATTGTAAAATACGTTAATACGGTAATAAATGAAGCTGCAGAACTTACTAATAAAACTTCTGGAAAAATTTTTTGAATTAGAATTGCACATGTTGCACATATAACAAAAGCATATACTGGATAATATTTTTTGTCTTTTATTTGTTTTGAATTAAAAATAATACAACAAATCCATATAATAAGACCAATTGCTGATATTAAATAACTCATAGTAGCACTTGGCCCATATGTATACATTATTTTGCCATTACTATATATATTTAATGGTAAAATAAAGATTATAAGCGAACATAAAATAAAAATAAATATTGTATAATATAGTATTTTTTTAAAATAATTAGGATCATTTTTGCTCTTCTTTGATGATATAACATAAATATAGTATGTAAAATCTATAACCCAGCCTACTATTCCAACTAAATATAATTTACATAAATAATTAGAAAAATTTTTTTCTGGCATAAATAAGCCAAAATAAACACTACTTACATCAAGCAAAAGTGTTATAAAACTTACTATAACTAATGATATATATATTTTATTTTCTAATGTCTTTAATCTCTTTTTTCCAAAATATATTATCATTATTAAAACTATATAGAGTATACTTGCTATTTGAAATAAGAAACTGCCCACACTATCACTCCCTATTATAGATTATATCATATTAATTTAAAAAAAAATTCAAAAACTTTTGAATTTTTACCATATTTTTTTATTTTTTATTTTGCATCTTTGTCCACATTCTAATCCATGTGTTGATGCTACATTAGGAATTATGTCATATACATCATCTTTATTGAAGGTACTTTTTTGACATAATTTTTCTAATTTATTAATTATTTCTGATCCTTTATTTAATGCATCATCATATAATTCTAAAAATGATTTATTTGATTTAATATTACAATCCATAGGATTTAACCATTCATCTTTTTCTAAGTTTAAATATTTTAAAACTTCTTTTGAATCTCTATGATATGAAAATGAGCTTGTGCCTACTAATTTTGAATCAAAATAATCAAAGATGATTCTTTTTATACCTGTTCTATCATATTTAAAGTGTTTCATGTATGATTCTACTTGAGGTATTGCTTTTTTGAATACTTCTCCACCTCTACTCATGGCATATGTTTTTTCTAAACTTTCGTTTAACGTTGTAATAATTTTTTCATCTATATCATTTTTATTTATTTTAAAATCTCTATATACTTTATATTTTTTTGGATTCTTTTTTTCAAATTGTTCTATCATATATACATCAATTAAGTTTTCTATTATTCCATGTTGCCAGGTTTTATTATTTGGATCTCTTTCATGATCGCCTGCATAATATATTATTTGTGGATGTGTATATGAATCTAATATATGATGCATTATATAGCCTGGTCCTATAAATAATCTTACTTGTTCATTTTCTATTGCTCCACTACCTCTTGCTGCATCTAAATAGTTATATATAAATTCTTGAAAACTCCATTCTTGAAGTAAAATAGAATTATGGACATTTATATCTAGTTTTCTTTGATTCCATATTTTGTAATAATCATAGTATATTAAAAAATCATGTCCTTGAGCAAATATACTATATTCATCATAATTTGGAAATTCATTTAATGTATTTTTATCTAGTCTATCTTTAAGATGTTTATATGATATTTCATGTGTCTTTGGACCAGGCATAATAACTTCCCCCTTTTATCTTACCTTTGTTTTATTCTTTTCATCGTTATATTTTGGATAATCAATTGTTAATCCTTCATAAATAATATTGTCTTTTAATGTTGCATAAAAATCAAATGGTCTTATATCGTATGTATTTTTTTCTTTAAAAATATCTATCCCACTTTCTTTTAATACTTGTGCAATCCACTGACTACAAAAATAGTGATTTTCTCTTGTTGTTCCACTTCCTACAAAAAGCATTTTCATAAGTCCCAGGTAATTATAATTTAATTTATCTTTGTTTTTCCAATAATAATCTATTATGTTACATAATTTATTATATTTATCACTTTCTATATCTAGTTTCATAACTGCTATTTTGCTTTTTTCTTTATTTGCTATAAATAAGCCTTTTCGAATATCTTCTTTAACTAATCCTGCGTCAAATGGATTATTAATTTCCTTTCTTGCAAATGATACCATGTTATTTAGTTTATCATCTTTTGATAATGATACATGTGAATATGTATCTCCAGGATATCTATTCCAAAATTTTAGTGATGCTCTTGCTGTAATTAATCTTCCTGGAACTGTATTTGTATAGCTTGAAACAATATAAATAGAATTTTTCAAATAAATCACCCTTTATCTTTTTATCTTTTGTTTTGGTCTATTAATTAATTCTTTTAATGACTCATATGTACATATTTTATTTTTATAGTATATTTGTCCAGTAATATATTCTAATGATTTTAATTTATTTATATCATCTAAACCACAAAGATTTGCATTTCCCCATATTACTTTTATATTTTTTAACCAATTATCATCCATAACGGCACTATATGTAAAATCATTGGCATAATATTTTGTATTTCCTTTTAATTCAATTAAATCATCTAAACTTGCAGCAACATTTTCTGTACCACATTTAAATATTTTAGCCATTTTTTTTCTTCTTGTTTTATTTTCCTTTTCTTCTACTATTAAGCCTTTAATTACTAATATTTCAGCTTTTAAATTATTTAATTTATTTTTAGATTCACTTAAATAAGCAATTTTATCAGCATATTTTTCTATCTTTGATTCTCTATATAATTCATTTAATTTTACTTCTACACTTTTTTCCATAAAGTCCTCCTTTTTATAGATAGGTATTCTAACACTAAAAAATGTTTTTGTCAAATATTTGTTCGTTATGATAGTGTAAAATGGTTTGGGGAAGAAGTATACAAAAAGGAAGACCCTTGATAAA
>CABUNR010000044.1:0-6420 GCA_902492995.1 uncultured Bacillota bacterium
CATATTTCACGTCCTTTAAGGGCATAATATCATACTCAAAACATTATTACAAATCACACTTTTTTCTTTTTTTACAATTAAAAATAACAGATTTTTTTTATCTGTTATAATAATGTTTATTTTATACTTATATAACTATACAAAAATTTAAAAATATACAATTTTAAATTTTTTTATTTATATATTAGTTTTCTGTTAATCTTAAGCTTACTTTTTCTTTTTCCTTATTAATGCTATCAACGTAACAGTCTACTATATCTCCTACACTTAATACTTCACTTGGATGTTTTATATATTTATCTGTTATTTTTGATATATGTACTAACCCATCATTATGAAGTCCTATATCTATAAATGCTCCAAAATCGACCACATTTCTAACTGTTCCTTGAAGTTTCATTCCAACACTTAAATCATCTATATTTAAAACATCACTTTTTAAAATTGGTTGTGGCATAGAATCTCTTGGATCTCTGTTTGGTGTAATTAAAGATTTTACTATATCTTCTAGTGTATATATATCTGTATTAAGTTCAGTTGCATACTTTTCTATATTTAATTTTTCTAATGTTTCTTTTATTTTTATACTACCTATATCATCTATATTTAAATTTAGTAATTTTAGTAATTTTAATGTAATATTATAACTTTCTGGGTGAATACTTGTTTCATCTAAAATATTATTTCCTTCTGTTATTCTTAAGAATCCTATTGCTTGTTCATATACTTTATCACTTAATAATTTTTGTTTTTTGATTTCTTCTCTTGAATTTATTCTTCCTTTAACTTCTCTATAATTAATTATTTTTTCTATATTTTTACTTGTTATACCTGATATATATTTTAAAAGAGATGGACTGGCTGTATTAATATTTACACCAACACTATTAACTGCTTTTGTAACAACAAAGTCTAAATTTTCTTTTAGATCCTTGCTTGATACATCATGTTGATAAAGTCCTACTCCTATACCATCTGGTGGTATTTTAACAAGTTCAGATAGTGGATCTTGTAATCTTCTTCCTATACTTACAGCACTTCTTTTTTCTACTTCTAAATTTGGAAATTCTTCAATAGCAATTTTAGATGCACTATATATTGATGCTCCTGCTTCTGATACAATTACATATTTTGTATTTAAATTGTATTCTTTAATTAATTCACTTACAAATTTTTCGCTTTCACGAGAAGCAGTACCATTACCTATAGCTATAATATCAACATTGTATTTTTTTATTAATTTTACAATTTCTTCTTTACATGCTTTTAATTTAGATGAATCAATATTTTTTATAAATGGTTTTATTACAGTCGAATCTAAATATTTTCCTGTTTTATCTACAACGGCTATTTTGCATCCATTAACAAATCCTGGATCAAAAGCTAAAACTATTTTTTCTTTCATAGGTGGTTGTAAAAGTAAACTTTCTAAATTTTTTCCAAAATTTTCTATAGCCTTCTTTTCAGCTTTTTCTTTTAATTCACTTCTTATTTCTCTTTCTATGGATGGTTCTATTAATCTTTTATAACTATCTTTTATTGCTTCTTTTACCATATTTGTTACTACCGATTTTTCATCTTTAATTGTTTTACTTTCTAAAAATTTAAATATTTCTTCTTTTTCTATATTAATACTAACAGTAATTACTTTTTCTTTTTCAGCTCTATTTATTGCAAGAACTCTATGTGGTTTTATATCTTTTACTGATTCACTATAATCATAATACATTTCATATACTTTATTTGTATCATTATGTTCTTTTTTTTCTTTGCATACAATTAATCCATTCCTATATGTATGATTTCTTATCCATTTTCTATAATAGGCATTATCGCTTATCCATTCAGCTATAATATAAGATGCTCCTTGTAATGCTTCTTCTTTTGTTTTTACTTTATCATTTAAATATTTAGAAACAGTTACATCTAAATCTTTTATTTTAAATGACATAATCATTTTTGCAAGAGGTTCAAGGCCATTATTAATTGCATCTGTTGCTTTTGTTTTTTTCTTTTCTTTATATGGTCTATATAAATCTTCTACTTCTACTAATTTAGAGGCATTCATGATTTTTAATTTTAACTCATCTGTCATTAAGCCTTTTTCATCTATTAATCTTATAACATCTTCCTTACGTGCTAATAAGTTTACTTGATATTCATATACATCATTAATACTTTTTATTTTTTCTTCATCAAGTGCTCCTGTTACTTCTTTTCTATAACGTGCTATAAAAGGTATTGTATTTCCTTCCATTAATAGTTCTAATGTTTTTTTTACTTGTTCTTCTTTTATATTTAAATCATTGCTTATATTTTTTATTATTTCTTTATTCATAATATCCTACTTTCCTATAAAATTATATCATTTTTTTTAGGTCTTTTTCCATATTTTAATTTTATTTTTTTTATTAATTTTTTATCTTTTGTTATATTATATATAAATGTACAAATATCACATCCATATTTTGCTTTATCATATTTATAAAATTTTATATCTTTTATTTTTGTATTTTTTAATTGAAAATTTTTATAATTTTCTAATGCTTCTTCTAAACTATTAAATTTATGTATACCATTATATTCTTTTATTGATGTTTCTATTATATTATAATTGTTATTTTCTTTATAAATTAAAAATGCATGATTATGATATGGAGTATAAAAGGTAAAAACTTCATAATTATGTTTAATCATCCAATACCTCATTAACTCAACTTGATCATAGCAAATACCATACTTGCTTTTTATAAGTTCACTTGGCTTTTGAAGACAATAATTGTTAAATAACAAATATTCATATAACATATCATTATTCATTTCATATCTACAATATATATTAAAATCTTTAGCTTTAAATCCATATTTAATATTTTTTCTAATATAATCATACAGCTTTTCTACATTATCTATATCTTTTAACATATTATCACACTCTTTAGTATTATAAAATATATTTTATTATAAATAAAGAATTGAATTTATTTATATTATGTGTTAGAATATAAAACTAATCGAGGTGATCTTATGGATAAATATACACATGTTGGAATCATTTTTGAACTACATAATTATACAAAGGATAATGTGACTACTTTAACGCCTCTTAATGTTGTTAAATGCTTACCTCTTGATAATTTTACTTTTAAAGTAAATGACATAGAAGAAAACGTAAACAACTTATATGAAGGAACACAAAGTGAGGAAGATATAGGTCTTGGTTTTGTCATTTCTATTAAAGAATTAACAGAAATATATGCTGGAGAATCATTAAGTGATGCTATGATAGAATATAGAGATGATATAACAGATTATGATTATATGCAAGAATATGATAAAACAGATGACAAAACAACTACATATAAAATTAATCCTGATGATGATGAAAAAAATATTGTAGCAATTTGTGAACATAATACATTTAATGAAAAAGATAGTGTCATAACTAATTTTTCTGATAAATATGAAATATCTAATGAAGAAGTAAATATTGATTTAAATGTTAAAGAAGTTTATGATTATGTTAGTGGATCTGTCATTGGTCAAGATAGAGCTATAAAAAAAGCTATTATTACCATTGATAAAAATATAAATATTGAAAATTATAGAAATAAAACTAATTTACTTGTTATTGGACCTAGTGGATGTGGTAAAACAGAAATTTTTAGAAGTATTGCAGAAAAGGTTAATTTACCTATTACAATAGAAGATAGCGAGCAATATTCTGTTGCTGGATATCAAGGTTCTTCTGTATCAGATATGCTTATTAAATTATATAATAATGCAGGTAATAATTTAGCGCTTGCCCAAAAAGGTATACTTGTTATTGATGAAATTGATAAAAAGGTTAAAACAAATGATGATGATGTATCTGGAAAAAGATTTTTAAATTCCCTACTTTCTTTAATGGAAGGAACAACTTTTAGAATTAATGTTGGAACTGATGTTAGAGAACATTTTATTAATTTTAGTACTAATAATTTAACTATAGTACTTGTTGGAGCTTTTTCTGATATTATAAAAAATGAAACTAGTATAGGTTTTAATAATAACATTGATAAATCAGAAAAAAAGTTTTCTGAAATAACTTCTGATGATTTGAAAAAGCAAGGTATTTTAGTTGATTTAATAAGAAGAGTTGATTTAATTAATATTGAAAAATTAACTGTAGATGATATTATAAATATTATTAAATATTCTAGAAATAATTATTTGAATGAACTTAAAAATTTAGCTAAACTTAAGGATGTTGAATTAAATATATCTGATGATGCTATAGAAAAAATAGCTCATGAAGCTCATTTAAAAGGAATTGGAGCTAGTGGTATTAAAAATACATTAAATGCTATGTTAGATGATGCTTTATTTGAAGTTTCAATAAATCCTGGTACTTATAAAAGTATAGATATAACTAGTACTTCTTTAGACAATAAACCACCATATACATTAAAGAGAAATACAATTTAGTATTTCTTTTTTATGTTTTTATTTGTTTTATTAGCACTCCCTATTATTTTATATCCGAATTTATCTTGTAATGAATCTATTACTTTTTCAAGTTCTATATCCTTATCCCTTACTTTTATTTCTTCAAATAACGATACTTGATGATTACTTTTATTTGTTAATTTATCAAGTCTTATTCCTATCAATCTAATTGGTTCATTATGATACATTTCATCTAATAATATTTTGGTAGCATCAAATATTTCATTTGTTAAATTAGTAGCATTATTTAATTTTTTTTGATGTGATATTGTTTTAAACATATTATCTTTTAAATGTACTTCTACTACATTACAATATTTATTTTCATTTCTAAGTTTTCTTGCTAAATTATTACTTATTTCTTTTAATATTAAAATTATTTCATTTTTATCAGTATAATCTTTTTCTAAAGTTGTTTCATTACTTATACATTTTCTTTCATCTTTTATACTTTTTACTGGATCATCATTTATACCCTTTGCACTATTTATCATTTTGATAGCTTGATTTTTAAAGTATTTTGAAAGTTCTAGAGGATTTGCATTTGCTAAATCTTCTATAGTATGTATTCCAATACTTTCTAGTTTTGGTGCTGTTTTTTTCCCTATTCCAAATAATTCTCCTACTTTTAAGGGATACATTTTTATTTTTACTTCATAATCATATAATGTATGTACTTTATATGGTTTAGTAAAATCACTTGCCATTTTAGCACATAGTTTATTATTTGCAATTCCTATATTTACAGTAAAACCTAAATTATCATATATTTCTTTTTTTAACTTGTATGCGAATCCTACTTCATCACCATATATATGTTTTATTTTGGTATAATCCATATAGCATTCATCTATTGAAGCTACTTCTATATCGTTTGTATATCTACTTATTAAATTAAATAATTTTTTAGACATTTCTTGGTAAAAAATATAATTAGGATAATATGTTCTAAGAACTTTGCATTTCTTTCTTGCACTATATAATGTTTCACCTGTTACAATACCTAGTTTTTTAGCACTCATGCTTTTGGCTAAAACAATTCCACTTCTTCTTGATTCATCTCCACCTATTACAGCATAACTACCTCTAATATCATACTTATATCCTTTATTTAATAAATCTATAGCGCTCCAAGATAAAAAAGCATTATTAACGTCTATATGAAATATTATTCTTTCCATATTACACCTCTATAAATATTTTATCACGAACAATATTTTGTGTCTATGATTTTTAAAAATTTTTTAGCGTTAATAGTGTGTAAAATAATAATAATAAATATGCTATAATGAATATAGGAGGAGAATAAAATGGAGAAAAAAGATATTTTTTTGTTACATTAATATTTATATTGTTAACTATAGTTTTAGCAGGATTTATTGTATATGATAAATTTATAAATACTAATGATAACCAAACTTGTGATACTAATAAAAATCAAGAAGTAAAAGAAAACATTAAAGAAAGTAAAAGTTTTAAAGATGTTGCTTTTAAATATGAAGTAGTATATTCTAATTTAAAAAATAAAGCATATGAAACAAATAATTATAAAATAACATTAACATTAAATTTATATAATGATGGTACGTTTACTTATGATACTATAAATGATGTTCATTCTGGTACTATTGGTAATTATATTATTGATAATGATAAGATTATTTTAACTAATTGGTTTTATACAGGAAATGGAACTGGCGTAGAACCAGCTAGTGGAACTCAAACATTAAATATTGATAATAATGGTAATATTATTGATAGTAGTTCTGATATAGCTATATTAAAAGAAAATAATATAACTAATATTAAATTAGAAAAAAAAGGAACTACAGATAAATTTGATTTGTATAAAAAAATAACAGAAGAGCCTTAAATAATGAACTGATAAAATAAAAGTAGACACAAAAATAGAATGTGATCTACTTTTTTAAT
>CABUNR010000045.1:0-5473 GCA_902492995.1 uncultured Bacillota bacterium
TTTTTTTTCATATAAGTCATCCCTTTAATAAATTATATCATATCCATAAAAGTTTTTATATAAGAGCTTTGTTTAAATTTATGAATGATTAGAATATTTACTATACGCAACATTAATATCAATAGTTAATTTTTTTACTTAGCAATATGGCTAAAAATAAATCACCAAAATCTATTCTTGATACAATCATTTTATTTATTTTTCTCCTTTTATAAACATTAATTTTTCTTTTTACCAATTTGTTTTTTTAAAATTTCCATCCACTCAAATACCATTTTATCTTTTAAAATAATTAACATTACAAAATAAGCAATTACTGAAATTCCTACTTGTACAAAAATAGATAATATATTATTAGAAATCAAATATCCAACAATTAAACTACAAATAAACATTATTATTGATGCTATGACATATTTATATGTTATTTTAATTACTTCCAAAATTTTTATTTCTTTTCTTATGAGAATAAATTGGGTTAATGTTACAGTAAATTCAGCAATAACTGTTGCAATTGATGCACCTATTGACGCTAAAAATTTAATTAGTACTAAATTAAAGAAAAAATTAACTATTGCACCAACTATAACAGAAATTGTATATTTACTTTGTTGTTTTGTTGGTAATAAATATTGAGTACCAGTAACATTACTTAATCCTATTAAAACAATAATTGGACTTATTACACAAAGCAAAATAGTTACCTTATCATAACCTACTCCATAAAATACTGGAACAAAATGATAAGAGACACTTATTATTCCAAACATTAAAGGAAAAGCCAACATCATTATAAATGCAAACGATTTATTCATATATTTTCTAACTTTTTCCATTTCACCTTTAGCATATGTTGCAGCAATTCTCGGCATCATTACTGTTCCCAAAGATGTTGCAAGTGTCATAAGCATTTTAACTATTTTTTGAGCTTGTTCATAAAAACCAACTTCAGACTTATCTGCTATAATTGTGCCAATCATTGTTTTATCTAGAACTGTATATATTTGTGTTGCTATTTGAGGAATAAATAACATTATAGTTGGCTTTATGTGTTTTTTTATATTTAATTCTTTAAATTTTATCTTTATCACATATTTTGGTAAATATAGCCATAATGAAAAATTTCCAAAAAATGTTGATAAAACATAAATGAGAAAATATAAATTTAAATCAGATTTATCTTTAATAAATAAAAAAATACAAACAACGCTTATTAATTTAACTATTATATTTCTAGTTACAGTTTTTTTAAATTCCTCTAAACCCTGAAAATACCAACTTATATCAATCATATTAGCGATTATTTCCAAAATTAAAATTTTATAATAAATATAATATTCACCTTTTAAACAAAATACCATATAAAATATAAATAGCGAAATAAATATTGTAATACATTTCATTATTAATATTTCATAAAATGATTTACTCCTTTTCTTTATATCACCTTGAAAAAAAGCAATTTCTCTTTGTCCATACAATGAAACACCAAGGGATCCAAAAAGTATAAAATAGGTTGTTATAGATAATGTATAACTATATATTCCAATATTTTCTGGTCCCAATACTCTTGATAAGTATGGAGTTGTAATTAATGGTATTATAATTGCTAATATTTGGTAAGCAAGATTAAATGCATAATTTTTAGCTATACTTTTTTTGCCCACTATTAACAACACCTTTCTTTTTTATTTTACTCTTTTATAAATTTCAAATGCTGATTTTATAACATCATCCATATCATAATATTTATATTCAGCTAATCTTCCACCAAATATAACATTTTTTTCATTTTTAGATAAATCCCTATATCGTTCTGCTAAACTATTATTTTTCTCATCATTAACGGTATAGTACTTTTCCATACCTTCTACATAATCAGCTGGATATTCATATGTAACAACGGTTTTAGGACTTGTTGTATCAAACTCAAAATGTTTATGCTCTATTACTCTTGTATAATCAACTTCATGTCCTGTATAGTTTACAACAGCATTTCCTTGATAATTTGTTATATCTAAAATTTTAGTATCAAATTTTAAACTTCTCCATTCTAATTTTCCTAATGAATAATTGAAATATTCATCTATTGGTCCTGTATACACAATTTTATCTGCTATAGCTTTATAATAATCTATACTATCAAAATAGTTGGTATTTAATTTTACTTCAATACCTTCAAACATTTTTTCTACTAATTTAGTATAACCACCTATTGGTATTCCCTGATATTTATCATTAAAATAATTATTATCATAAGTTAATCTTACTGGTAATCTCTTAATTATAAATGCCGGTAATTCTGTACAAGCCCTATTCCATTGTTTTTCAGTATATCCTTTAATTAATTTTTCATAAATGGTTCTTCCTACTAAACTAATAGCTTGTTCTTCTAGGTTAGATGGTAATTTTCCATCAATTTCTTTTCTTTCTTCTTCTATACGACAAATAGCATCTTCCGGTGTAAATACATCATTCCATATTTTTGAAAAAGTATTCATATTGAATGGCATATTATATACTTCATCACCTATTCTCGCAATAGGAGAATTAGTATATCTATTAAATTCTACAAATGAATTAACATATTCCCATACATCTTTATAATCGGTATGAAATATATGAGCTCCATATTTATGTACTTGTATCCCATCAATTTCTTCGGTATATATATTTCCTGCAATGTTAGGTCTTTTCTCTATGACAAGAACCTTTTTACCTTCTTTTTTTGCAAGATTTGCAAATGTTGCTCCAAATAATCCAGAGCCTACTATTAAATAATCATATTTCATATATTATCAAATTCCTTCCTTTAAATTTCTATCAATTTTTATATATAATATACTTAAGATAATTGTTAATTATATATTTGGTTTACTGTAAATTTGACAACTCTTTTGAAGCTTACAACAGCAATTTTATCTTTAATTGCTTATTGGTTGGTTTAAACTTAAACTATAACAAACAATTTTTTTTAACTTCGTTTGTGTTAAAAATCTTGTTTTAAACTTCCAAATAAAATGAATATTGAATCAATTAAACTTTTTGAATTCAAATCAACGACATTGAAAGATAAGCTAGTAATTTAATAAAAAAAAAGACAATGCTATTATTTTAATTCTAAGTATTGCTGATATAATTGTTATTATTATCAGTTCTGAAATTAGTAACGTTAACCACTTTAGCAATTTAAATCAAGTTTTAACATTTACTGGCATGGACCTATCTGAAACCTTTAATACATAAATCTACTAAAATGAGTAGCTGAGGTTCGTCTTTACTTCATTATTATCTTATTCTTGTAGTAAATAATGTTCAATTAAATACTAAAAATTTCATAATTATTAGTGCAAGAAAAGATTTCAAGTTAAAATATATTGCATTAATTTAGGCCATTGTATTGATAAACTAATTAAAATTATCTTTTATAAGTTAAAGAATAATATCAAATTTAATTTAAACTAATTTTCAAAGAAGCTGATTATTTTATTGCCTTCATTACCAAAAGAGCTCCATTACAATAATCTCACTTACATAATGTTGTTATGTCATATCTAAAACAATAATTATGGTTATTATACATTCAAATATTTTAAAAAAATTTATTTCTACATTACTAATTCATCTACCATCTTTATAAATTAAATCTTTTTTTAAAATTTGTTACATTATACAATTTAAACATAAACACAAGTAATGCTTTATGTATTATAAAAAATTTTTTTAAACGCTTTTTGCACTCTATTTTAAATAATAATTTAATAGATATTAATTGCCATTTAATAAACGTTTTTAATGCATAAAATATTCCAAAATATGTTCTTTCATTAATTAAGTTGTTTCTAATCATATAATAATAGAAATTTATTCTATTTGGATTAACTTCCTCATAAATTGATAAATTTTTTGAAATATTCCTTTTATGAATAACCTTACTATTTCCAATAAAATACGCTGGCCCATAATACTTATTTAACCTTAAAGTATATTCCGTATCATCACCCCATATAAAATAATCTTTAACTGGTAAACCAACTTTCTTTATTGCATTAGAATTTATTAATAATGAAACAAAAGTTGCTTCTTTAATCTTTACAATTCCATTTTCTAAAAATTCATACCAATTTGGGTAACCATTTTCTGAATTGTCTGTATTAATATTTGGTACATTCATAAATTCACCATTTGCACCATACACAGTACTTGCAAAAAAAGAAAATTCATTATTAACTATTTTTATTGCATTTATTAATTTTTCTAATGAATCTTTAACTGGAATTGTATCGTCATCCATTATCCAAACAAAGTCTGATCCTATTTCAATTGCTTTTTTTATTCCTTCGTAAAAGCCCCCTGCTCCTCCTATATTTTTATTTAATTTTACATATAAAACATTTTTATTACTTAAAATATTTTTTTCTTTTAAAAATTCTTCAGTTCCGTCTGTAGAATTATTATCAATTAATATTAATCTATTAATTTTATAAGACTGATTTAGAATTGCTTCTATACATTCTAATAGTAAATTTTTTCTATTATACGTTACAACTACAGCATTAATTTTTTTCAAATTTCTCACTCCTTAAATGAATTTTTGATTATATATTATATTCATGTTTTCATCAAATACTTAATAACCATCTTTTTATGTTGATCGAAGAATAAATTATTTTACTTCGTTATTTCATATCACTATAAACAATTATTTTTTTTATGCTTAACATCTTTTAAATTAGTTTTTTTATAAATTTATTTAATACTTCAAAAACGTACTTTTTTAAATTAAGTAATGCTTATTCCACAAATTTATATAATTTGAAATTCCTTCATCAATTTTCTTTATAATATATTTCTTATAATCATCAAATTCAACTTTATTTTTTATTACAACTAGCAACAAATATTTCTAAACACTTCTGCATTGTACTATTCAATTAAATATACATAATTGATATTTTGTCATTTATATTTTCTTAATTTAAGTAATCTATAATTTTTCTGCTTTTATATTTTGATTTTTTAACAAATTTTTTTCTTTTCAACATAATGTTTAATTAAAATAAACTTGAGAACATTATATACTAAAACATCTATTTTTTCAACATTTTCAGCCAACTTTGTTAATCCTTTTTTTTATTCACTAACAATAATTTATAATATTTCTTTTGAAAGAAGTCATTTTTATCATACGTAATAAAGAATATAAATTAAAAATTATTCAAGAAAAAAATAATGATTTAAATAATTATTCTTATTCTAAAATAGTTTTTTTACTGAATTTACCAAAGAACATTTAATTAAATTATTGTAAGAACTAAATAGAAAGACTATGTATTTTTTTTCATATAAGTCATCCCTTTAATAAATTATATCATATCCATAAAAGTTTTTATATAAAAAAAGCTAAATTACTTAGCTTGAACTGATAAAATAAAAGTAGACACAAAAATAGAATGTGATCTACTTTTTTAAT
>CABUNR010000046.1:0-4614 GCA_902492995.1 uncultured Bacillota bacterium
TTGCGATTAAAGCTATTATAGCTAGTATTACTATTACTGCTAAAAGCTCTATTAATGTGAATCCTTTTTTATTGGTATTATTTAAAATACCCCCCCCCGAATTTACTATTTGTTATCATGCTTTTACCTCTTTTCTATTATATTAATTATATCAAAAAAAGTAGTTTTTGTAAACTACCTTTTATACTAAAAATTAATCAAAAAATTATTTTTTAATTAATTTTCTATTTCAAAATCTTCTTCTTTATTATTTTCAAGAACTATTTTTGAAACTTGTTTTTCAATATTATTTAATTCATCATCACATTCTTTAACAAGTTTCATTGCACTTGTATATTTATTAATTGATTCTTCTAGGTCTATTTCTCCATTTTCAAGTTCGTTTATAGTTTTTTCAAGTTCTTTTATTTTTTCTTCAAATTTCATCTTATTCACCTATTTCTTCTACTTTACTTATAATATATCCATCCATAAATTTTGTTCTAATTATATCATTTTTCTTTATTTTTTTTGTATTTTCAATTACTTTATCATTTATATAGGTTAATGTATAGCCTCTTTTTAAAACATTTAATGGATTAACTAAATTTAGTTTATCAATTAAATTATTTAATTTTATTCTTTTTTCTTTGTATAAATTTTCTGGATTATTTAATATATAATTATTTTTTAATTGAAACAATCTAGTTTTTTCTTTTTCAATTTTTAAATTAATTATCCTATTTAAATTTTCATTTAATAAATCTATTGTTTGTTTTTTGTTTTCAAACATTATATTTGGATTTTTTATTACAAAGGAGTTTTTAACACTATCTAAATATAATTTTAAATAATTTACTTTTTTATTTATTGCTTCATTTAGTCTTATTTTATATTGCATTATATTATGTTTTAAATCTACAATATTTGGTACAGCTATTTCTGCTGCTCCCGTTGGTGTTGGGGCTCTAAAGTCTGCTACATAATCAGCAATAGTAAAATCTATTTCATGTCCAACAGCACTTATTATCGGCGTTTTAGCATTAAATATTGTACGTGCTACTTCTTCATCATTAAAACAGTTTAAATCCTCAAATGATCCTCCACCTCTACCTACTATTAAAACATCCATGTTATAGTTATCAGCCTGTTTTATCTTTTCTACTATATCTCGCGGTGCATTTTCTCCTTGTACTAAGCATGGAAATAAGTATGTTTCACATAGTGGATACCTTCTTTTAATAGTTGATAATATATCTCTAATTGCAGCTCCAGTACTTGCCGTTACTATTCCAATTTTGTTTGGTATTTTTGGAAGTTCTTTTTTATATTTTGGGTCAAATAATCCTTCACTACTTAATTTCTTTTTTAATTTTTCAAAAGCTATATATAAATTTCCAACTCCATCTTCTATCATATCTTCTACATATATTTGATAATTTCCAGCCATTTCATATATTCTAATACTTCCTGTTACCAAAACTTTCATACCTTCTTTAGGTATAAAATTTAATTTTGATACATTTGTTCTAAACATTATTGCATTTATTTTGCTGTTATCATCTTTTAGTGAAAAATAGTAATGTCCCGTTGTATGTGCTTTAAAATTTGATATTTCTCCTTTTATAAATACTTTTATTAAATTAGGATCTTGTTCAAATTTATATTTCAAATATCTTGTTAAAGCAGTTATTGTTAAATATTTCTCATTCATTATTTATCCTCATGAAGTATCTTATCAAGTACCCCATTTATCATTTTTCTAACACTATCATCACTATATAATTTAGCAAGTTCTATTGCTTCATTTATGCATACTATATCTGGTGTTTCAGTATATATTAACTCATATATAGACATTTCTAATATTGCTTTATCTGTGTTTCCAAGTCTATCAATTTTCCATCCTTCTAGATATTTATTTGCAAGTGTATCTATCTCTTTTTCATGTGTAATTACACCATAAACTATTTCTTTTACAAATTCATTATCTACTTCTTCTACTTCTTTTATTATTGAATCTACATCATATTTCATTTTATTTTTTTTATACATATTTATTTGATATAATATAGTCATTATACTTTTTCTTAGTTCTGTTCTAGTTTTTTGTTCCATTTAAATCACCTTAAATAATTTTATCATAATTTGTGTTAAATAAAAAGTATCAATTGATACTTTTTAAATTATTTATTATAAAATACATTTTATTCTATTTTTTATATTTTTGTTTTCTAAGCGTATCTATATTTTTTAGAGCTTGATTAGGATCATCCATATAAAAAGCAAATTCTTTTATATATTTTGAATCTCTTAATTTTACTAATACTTTCATTTCTATTTGTCTTATTCTTTCTCTTGATACATTATATTTTTTTCCTAATTCTTCTAATGTTATTGGTTTTTTTATTCCTATACCTTTTCTTAACATGATAATATCTTTTTCCATATCATTTAAATTACATTTTTTAAATAAATCCATTATTTCACTATATAGGTTATTTGAAAAAAATTCTTCTTCAAGGTTATTTCTTTCATCTTTTACATAATCACCTATTTCATTTTCATTTTCTTCACTTACAGGTTTATTTAAACTAACAGTATCTTTTTTTAGTTTCTCTAATTTTTCTATGGTTTCTTTTGTTTCATGTATTTCTTCTTGTAATTCTTCTATTGTTGGTTTTCTATTTAGTTCTTCTTCTAATCTTTCTTTTACCTTTATATATTTTTTTACTTTATCATGCATATAAATTGGTATTCTTATATTTCTTGATTTATTTGAAATTGCTCTTTTAATTGATTGCCTTATCCACCATGTAGCATATGTTGAAAATTTATATCCTTTATTTGGATCAAATTTTTCTACCGCTTTTATAAGTCCAATACTTCCTTCTTGGATTAAATCCATAAATTCCAATCCTTTTCCAACATAATTTTTGGCTATACTAACTACTAATTTTAAATTTCTTTCTATAAATATTTTTCTTGCATCACTGTCATTATTTTTTATTTTTCTTGCTAATTCTTGTTCTTGTTCTTTTGTAAGAACTTTTTTATCAATTTCTTCTAAATAATTTTTTATAGAATCGTTTCTATATTTTTTTATATCATTTTGGGTTTGTATATAAACTTGTTCTATATTATATTCATTATAATTTTCTAGATAAAAAGTTTCTATTAATGACATTAATATTTCGTTATCAAAAATTAAATTAACTTCTCCTTGTTCAATTATCATTTTATTTTTTTTAACAATTTCTATTAATAAATTTTTTATTTCATCGTTTTTTATTATTTCTAAATATATTTCAGTATCAGGTGTATAATTAATATCATCAAAAAATTTTTTTAATTTTTCTAATTCTTTTATATTTGTTTTGTAATTATCACCTATTTTTATATTTTTTTCTATAAATATCAGTAGTTTTTTCTTTATATTCTGTTTATTTAATATTATTTTTTCTTTATTCATATTATTCCCCCTAATAATGTTTACTATTATAACAAAATTTTTTAAAAAAATAAACAAAAATCTAGATATTCTAGATTTTATACGGTCATTAGTTCATTTTCTTTAACTTTTATTTTTTCATCAACTATTTTATTATATTTATTTATTAGTTCTTGAACTTCTTCTTGACCTTCTTTTATTTGATCCTCAGTAAGTTCGGATTTTTTTATATCGCTATTAGCATCTTGTCTAATATTTCTTAATGCTACTTTGCATTCTTCTCCTATTGTTTTTGCTTGTTTTACATATTCTTTTCTAGTATCTTCTGTAAGTGCTGGAATATTTAGTATAATAATTTCTCCATTATTATTTGGTGTTAATCCTATATTTGATTCAAATATTGCTTTTTCTATTAAACCTAATGTACTTTTATCATATGGTTTTATTTGTAATTGTCTTGCTTCTGGTACAGAAATTGTTGCAAGTCCTTTAAGTGGAGTATCTGCTCCATAATAGTTTATATATACTGAATCTAATATTGCTGGATTAGCTCTTCCTGCTCTTATATTTAATAATCTTTTATCCATACTACTTATTGAATTTTGCATTTTTTCTTCTGTTATTAATAATATTTCTTCCATATTTCTCCCACTTTCTATTATTATTATATATTATAATAATATTTAAAACAATAATTTCTACAATATTTATTTCTTTTTTAATTTTTTTATACTTAATCTTTCATTTGAATATGTATATCTATATAAAGATTCTGGATCAACAAATTTATCCCCTACGTGTGTATAATATGTTTTATATCCTTTATTTTTTATTAAATCTATATTATTTTTTATATCATCTATATCAATATAATGTTCTTTTACTTTTATTAAAATGGCATTTTCTTTATATATTTTAAATTTAGGACCTTCTAATTTTATAGAATATCTATCCATATATTTTTCACATATTAAAATATTTCCAATATATATATTTTCTTTATTCATAAAACCCCCCTAATTTATATAATATGCTATTGTAATATACTTGATTTTATTATTTAATAAAAAAAGATGAATTAAATCATCTTTTTAAGGTTGTATTATAAATAGTGTTGGTGAGTGTAAACCACTACACTATTTTTATTTAATAAAAAGACATAAGTTTGATACAATGTAATTGTT
>CABUNR010000047.1:0-4215 GCA_902492995.1 uncultured Bacillota bacterium
AATTGTAATTTATAGTTATCAACTATACTTATTTTTCAATTTTCTTATATACTCTATCTTCAACATATATCATCATTTGATTATATCTTACTACATAGAAAAAAACTGCTAATATTCCAGATATAGTTCCTATTAAATAACGTTCTGCATTTTGTAATTTTAATGCAACGATAACTACTAGCCAAGCAATTATACATAGAACAATATCGAATATATGCTCTTTTAACCATTTCTTTTTATGAAACTCTATTTTTTCCTTTAGAGTAAATGTACTATTCTCTAATGCAACAATTAAATTTTCTTCTGCTTTTTCTTTATAATCTAAATCATTTATCTTTTCTCCTGAAATTAGTTCATTTATACTAATACTAAATTCTTTACTTAATAATTGCATCATTTCAATATCTGGTAGATAATGCCCATTTTCCCCTCTTGAAATTGTTTTATTAGTTACACCTAATTTTTCTCCTAGTTCTTCTTGTGTTATATTTTTTTCATTTCTACATTGTGCAATAAATTTTCCTATTTTTACTTGATCCATAATAATTACCTCCTACAATAAGGATAGTATATTTTATAAATTTTGTCTTTACCATAGATGTAGAATACAATATAGGATGTTTGTTAATCATCTTAATTTTATAACTGCAATCTCTGGTCTATTAAATAGCCTTATACTGATTGGATAATTTCCAAGTCCACTTGATACATATAAATAAGAATTATTTATACTATATAATCCTTTAATATAATTTGTTTCTACATTTAATCCTTTTTGTACTATTTCTGGAAACCATATTCCTCTATTTATTATTGCACCTAAAAATGGAAGTCTAACTTGTCCTCCATGTGTATCTCCACATAATGATAAATCAATTCCAAATTGTTCAAATTCTTCAAAGTTTGAAATATGTGCTAATAAAATGTTGTACTCTTCTTTATTAATTTCAAAAGCATTTTTCAAATCAAAAGTTGCTGAATAGTACTGATTTGTTATACCATATAAATTTATTTTTGTATTTTTTATGGCTATTGTTTCTTTTTTATAATCTAGAACATTTACTTCGTTATCTTTTAAATTTTGTATGAATTTTTCATCACAATCATGTTCTCCATTTACAAAATATACTTTATATGATTTTGCTAGTTCTTTGAGTAGCTTTAAAGCTATTTGTTTGCCTTTTTCATCTTTTGCTGTATACATATCTCCTGTTACACAAATAATATCAGGTTTTTCTTTTTCTATTTTTTTAATAAGTTCTTTGTTATTTCTTCCAAATGAACTTCCATGCAAATCTGATATTTGAATTATGGTTATTTCATCTACTATTTTTTCACTTTCTATTATTTCATAATTAGTTTTAATTGTAAATGTATTAAAATACCATATTATCAAACCTGCACATATTATTATTATTAAAATAATAAATTTTTTCTTTTTCATTTTTACCTCATTTACTTAATTCTATATAAAACTCAATAAATTCATTGTCATTTTTAGCATAAATTTTTCCATTATGTAGTTCAATAATTTGCTTTGTAATTGCAAGTCCTAATCCTGCTCCCCCTGTGCTAGATGTTCTTGATTCATCTGCTCTATAGAATTTATCAAATATTTTTTCCAATTTGTATTCTGGAATTTTATCTCCTTTATTTTTAAATACAATTTCTATTTTATCTTCATATTCTTTTATATCTATTTTTATAGTTGTATTTAGATAACTATAATTAATAGCATTCTTTAATAAATTTCCAAATGCTCTTGCTAACTTATCTCCATCTCCCATAAATTGAATAGCTTTCGGCTTATTTAAAATACATTCTAACTTTTTTTCTTGTAACATTGGATAAGATTCTTCTACAAGCTGTTCTAACAAAAATACCAAATCTATATTTTGTTTAGTAATAGGCATTGATTGTAAATTATATCTTGTAATATCAAAAAATTGATTTGTAAGTTCTTCTAATCTTAAAGATTTTTTTAATGCTATATCCATATATTTCTTTTGCAAATTTTCAGGTATTTCTTTTTCATCAGTAAGCAAAGTTAAATATCCTATAATTGATGTGAGTGGTGTTTTTAAATCATGTGCCATATACATTATTAAGTCATTCTTTTTTTGCAATGCTTCTTTTGCCTTATTTTGATTTGACACCAAATCAACTCTTATATTGTTCAATTTGCTTTCTAATAGTATTAAATCATTTGATAACTTTACTTCCTTCTCTGGTTCTTTTATTATCTGATCCATAGCTTTTATTATTTCTACCATATTATTACTTGTATTTCTGATAACAAAAAAAGATATAATTGCAAATATTACTAAATATGTAATTCCAAGTAAGATTATCTTATTTGCTATGCACCAATAGTATATATCTCTATTTACACTTGCCAAACTGTCTGCTAGTTCATCATTATACACTCCATCTATTAATACTGAAAATAATATAATCGCACCTAAACTATATAATAATATTTTTATGACAGATTTTCTTGCTATACTATTTTTTAATTTTATAAATTCCTCATTTTTCAATTTTATATCCAACTCCCCATACTGTTTTTATAAATTTAGGATTTTTTGTATTTTCTTTTAACTTTTCTCTTATTCTTCTAATATGCACCATTACCGTATTATTATTTTCTAAATATTTTTCTTTCCATACTTTTTCAAATAGTTCTTCAGAACTTACTACATTTCCTCTTTTTTGTGCTAAATATAATAATATATCAAATTCCATAGGTGTTAATTCAATTTGCGTTTCATATAACCTGCAAATATGCTTATCTTGATCTATTTCTAATCCATTTATATAAATAATATTTTCTTCGCTTTTTTCATTGTATTTTGTATATCTTCTATATGCAGATTTTACTCTTGCAATTAATTCCAATGGGTTAAATGGTTTTGTAATATAGTCATCTGCTCCCAAAGTTAAGCCTTGTATTTTATCTTTATCTTC
The DNA here is from genome assembly GCA_902492995.1 of uncultured Bacillota bacterium. Classification (GTDB taxonomy): domain Bacteria; phylum Bacillota_I; class Bacilli_A; order RF39; family UBA660; genus OMSK01. Next base: position 2,968 of record CABUNR010000047.1, read on the forward strand.
AATTTTGGCAGTTAGCATTATTACTGGAAAGTTGAGTCCTTTATCTCTTATCATTTTACATATTTTAAATCCATCAACATCTTTTATCATTACATCTAAAATAGCAAAGTCTAATTTTTGACTTTCTATACAATTTATTGCTTCTTTTGCATCGTAAAATTTAAAAACATTGTAATTCTCATTTTTTAAATAAACTTCCACTAAATCTGCAATTTCTCTTTCATCATCTAATACTAAAATATTCATTTTTTCCTCTTTTCTATTTCTTGTATTTTACCATATTTTTTTAATATTTTCTATAACTCTCTTCAAATGTAAGGAAATGTTAAGATTTATTTAATCATTTCTTAAAACTTATTTCTTCGTTCGGTTTTATAATATAAACAGGTTACAAGAAAGAGGAGGAAATCAAATGAAGAAAAAAAGAATAATAATACTTTTAATAATAATTTTAGGAATATATCTATTTTTTAGGAACACTCCATTTAACGATATATCTTATAATTTGAATAGATTTATTTCTAAAGTAACTAACACTTCAGAATATAAAACAATCAAACAAGATGTAAATAAAAATTATTCTGGCATAGGACAAGAAAAAGTAAAAAATAAAAATGGTTATTTTACTACATTTACAACTATTGAAAATCATAAAAAGACATATATTGAGTATAAACAAAATAGTGATGCTTCTTGGAGTAATAATCAATATTGGGGTGGAACTATGGCTGAAAATGGTTGTGGTATTACTGCACTTGCAATTATTTTGAGTGGATATGACCAAAAATATACTCCTGAAGATCTTAGGCAAAAATATTATCCTGTGTTAGATTATGACACACTTTCAAAAGAGTTATCTAATACATTTAATATTAAAAATACGGATTTTTATTATGATAATGTTCATTTATCTAAAGAAAAGTTACAAGAGCATTTAAAAACTAATAGACCTATTTTAATTTGTTTATGGAATCAGCCACACGATAATCGTTGGACTACTGCATCACATTATATGGTTTTACTGGCAACTGATGATAATGACATGGTATATATTTCTAATCCAAATGGTGGAAAAAATGATAGCAAAAGTTCAGGTTGGTATAAATTTAAAGAAATAACTCCTTATATCGCAAAAGCTTTATATATAGAAAGTTATAATTAAAAGACAGCAAAAAGCTGTCTTTATTCGTATTTTTCATAATTATAATAATTTATTTTTCTCTATAAAAAATCACCAAATTGTAATTT
>CABUNR010000048.1:0-2666 GCA_902492995.1 uncultured Bacillota bacterium
ATATCTCGTATTTTCTTAATTAAAGGCATTATAAAAGGATGATTTTTCATCATCCTCCATATTCACAATTCATTTATCAAATTTATTGTCCACCAACACTATTTGACAAAGAACCTCTTTTTTAATTTAATTTATCAGTTGCTTTAACATTTAAATCAAGTGATGCTCTTCTTCCTAATTTGTATGCATAATAACCAGCAGCACCAATCATAGCCGCATTATCTGTGCAATACTCTAATTTAGGTATTGTTAAATTTATGCCTTCTTTTAAACACAATTCACTAAATTTATCTCTTATACCCTTATTAGCAGATACACCACCAGCAATAATTAAATTTTTTACATCATATTTTCTTAAAGCTCTCATTGTTTTTTTAGTTAAAATTTCAATAACTCTATTTTGAAAAGAAGTTGCTAAATCTTGTACATTTATATCATTTCCTTTTTGTTCCTCATTATGTTTTAAGTTAATTACTGCACTTTTAATACCACTAAAACTAAAATTATATGAATCATCATCAAGTGGTATCGGAAGATTATATGTATCCTTACCAATATGAGCTAATCTATCAACTTTTGGTCCACCTGGATATGGTAAATTAATGACTCTAGCAACCTTATCATATGCTTCACCAACAGCATCATCTAAAGTTGAACCAATAACTTCAAAATTATAATCCTCTTTCATATAAACAAGTTCAGTATGTCCCCCACTAATAACTAAAGCAATTAAAGGAAATTTCATTGATTTTTCTAAATTATTTGCATAAATATGCCCGGCAATATGATGAACTGGAACAAGTGGCTTATTATAAATATATGATAAGGTTTTTGCAGCCTGTAAACCTATAAGTAATGATCCAACTAAACCTGGTCCATATGTAACAGCAATTGCATCAATATCTTCCATACTAAGATTTGCATCATTAAGTGCTTGTTCCAAAACAATAGTAATATTTTCAATATGCATTCTACTTGCAATTTCAGGAACAACCCCACCATAATTAGAATGTGTATCCATTTGTGACAAAACAATATTAGAAATTATTTTGCATCCATTTTTTATAACTGCAACGCTTGTTTCATCACAACTTGATTCAATTGCTAAAATATATGTATCTTTCATTTTATACCACCCTTACCATTAAATAAGCATCATCATTATTAAAATAATTTTTTCGCAATGCCTCTATTTTAAAATTAAATTTTTCATATAATTTAATTGCACTAACATTATTAATGTTAACTTCTAAACTTATATTACAACAATTATTTTTTTTACATTCAAAAATTACATAATCAATAAGTTCACTTGCAATCTTTTGATTTCTATATTCTAAATCAACAGCAATATATTCAATCTCACATCGATCATAAATTAAATCAAAAATACAAAATCCAATTATATTATCATCTTTTTTATAAATTGCTATTTTTGAATAAATAGTTGTTTTAATTTCAAAGTTAAATATTTTATAAAAAATTTCTTTTATTTTATCTAAATCATTAGTTATTTCTATCATTAAGTTTTTCCTCGGCTTCAGTTAACTTTAAATAAATTGGGTTTACTTTATGAGGATTAGTTGGAAAATCATTAACATGTTTATTAACTATTTTTAAAATATCAATTTTTGGTTTATTACATGAAACAAAATTATTTGATTCACTAACAAACAAGATGTCATCTTTAATATTTTTAATATCATTTTCTAATGTATCAAATTTTATATATTTATCAGAAACATAATTAGATAAATCATTATTGTATATACCAGCATAAACATATCCTCTTCTAGCATCAATAAAAGAACAAACATATTTTTTATCTGTATCATATGATGCCATAACTTCAAGAGAAGAAATAGGAATAATGTCAATATTTAAAGACCATGCAATTACTTTAGCAACAGTAACTCCAATTCTTATTCCGGTAAATGATCCAGGACCAACAGATATATATATTCTATTTAAATCATTAACTTTATAACCATTTTTATCTAACATATTTTTCATAACAGGTAACAACTTTTCAGATAATTTATTATCATTTTCAAATTCAACATAATCAATTAAATTTTTTTCATTTAATAAACCTATTTTTATTATTAGACTACAAGTATCTAAAAAAAGAGAAATCATAGAACAGCCTCACATAATTCCTCGTATTTTTTACCATAAGGAGTTAAAACAAGTACTCTCTTATTTTCATCAATAACCTTAAATTTAATATGTAGTCTCTCTTCTGGTAGTATATCTTTAATAGTATCAGACCATTCAATGACAACAACGCCACCTTTTGTAAAATATTCTTCAATTCCAACACCATCTGTATTACCATCTAATTTATAAACATCCATATGATATAAAGGAAGTTCACCATCATATTCTTTAATAATAGAAAAAGTTGGAGAAGTTATACTTTCTCTTATACCTAAAGCATTAGCAATACCCTTAGTAAAAACTGTTTTTCCACTTCCAAGTTCTCCATCTAAACAAATAATCATGTTGGGGAACTTTTCTGATTCAAAATTTTGAGCAATTTCAATTGTTTCCATTTCACTTCTTGTCGTAATTTTATATTCCATATTATCACCTAATATATTATAACAAAAAAAAAAGTATTAATACAATACTAAATTAAACAAAAAAAAAATTATTGGCAACTT
>CABUNR010000049.1:0-2153 GCA_902492995.1 uncultured Bacillota bacterium
ATACCATTTTCAGTTCTATCTCCTTTATCTTCACGATATTCAATTTCAAAATATTCTCTTAAATAACCCAAATATTTATTTACTTGCTTTCTTTTCATTGGAGAAGATACTAATACCATTTCTTGTTTATGATTAACTTCAAATGGTAATTTATAATCATAAGCACCAACTTGCGTTAATTTAACTGCTTTATCAATAAAACTACTTCTAAAGTTTATTTGCTTAATATCTAAACTACCTGTATCAGTCTTATCAATCACAATATTATCTATATATTTTGAAATAAATTGTTGTTTTTCTTCTTTTGTTTTTATATCCCATTCAAATTTATAAAACTCTTTTTCTTTATAACCATTATCAATAGATATTTTTTCTATGTCTCTACGAGCCATAACTTTTTCTATTGTAAAAGTATGAACATCTAATTCATTTAACTCTTGTTTTTTATTATTTAATATTTCTAATTTTTCATTTATCTTTTTTAGATCCTCTTCAAAATCTTTGAGTTCAACTATACCAGTTAGGTATGCTTTTTTAATTCTTTCTTTTTGTTTAATGTATCCCTCAATTTCTTTATCTAAATTAAGGTCAGTATTCTTATCTTTTTTATCTGCTAATATTGGTAAAAAGAAGCTATTACACATTTGTTCAAACTCTAAAAACTCATATATTGCTTTTATCATATATTCTTCAACATAATCTTCTCTTAAATTGAAATGACAAAACTCACAATTATAATAAATATATTTTTTCTTTTTACCACCTGAACCTTTACACTTCATTATTCTTCCACATTTAGGACATACTAATTTTTGAAAGAATAGATAAGTTCTAGTTCTTGTATAGGTCCTTTGATTGGCTAGTTTTTGTGTTTGGCATTCTTCCCACATAGCACGAGTAATTATAGGTTCTACAACATTCATATAAATAACAGTATCACGACCAATTTTTTTAGCTATTCTTTTGTATTGTTCATAGTCGCCCATGTAGATTCTATTATTTATAATCTTTTCTATATCAGTATCATGCCAAGATTTGTTTAACACTTTTTCTTTATTAAAAATATTAGATATTTGTTGATAACTATTTCCCTCTAAATAAAGATTAAATATTCTTTCAATAATATGTCTAGTTGTTTCATCTATGATAGTTTTTTTACTACCATCTTTTTTATATCCAAGTGGAACAACACCAGGTAAATGGCCTGATTTTATAGCACCATTAAGTCCAAACTTTGTTCTTTCTGATACGATTTCTATTTCTAGTTGTGAAAGAACCGTTAACATTCTTACAAAGAATCTTCCATTAGCAGTACTAGTGTTAACATCATCTCTATCACATACAAGATAACAATTATATTTTTCTAGGATATTAATTAGTTCTTCCAAATCACGAACGGAACGAGTGACTCTATCTAACTTATAAGCAACTATATAATTTATTTTACCTGTTTTAACATCATTAAGCATTTCTTGGAATTTTGGTCTATGTTCCATATCTTTTGCACTTATTCCAGCATCTTCATAAACCTTAAAAACATTATATCCTTTAAATTCACATAAACTAAGTAGTTTTTCTTTTTGCTCTGGCAAACTAAATCCAGCACGAGCTTGATCGTCGGTACTAACCCTAATGTAAATACCAGCATTCTTTATTTCTTCTTCACACATTTTAATCCTCCTTAACAAAAAAAGGTGAAGCAATATTTAGGCTATAAATACTACTTCACCCAATAGGTTTAATATTTTCTATAACCATTATAGCACAGATTTTGTCATTATTTTAGTTTTTTAATGAAATCTTTTAAATCAGATAGTTTAATTTTGGTATTTAAATCTCTGTAGTAAGCAAATTCGTGTCCGTTAAATAAAAGATATGTCTTATTATTAATAATTGCTCTATGAGGCTCTAAATAGCCTATATTGGTAGGTTCTAGTTTTAATAAACTGCCATTAATAAAAATTGGTTTATTATTATTAAGCCTACAAGCCCATTCAACTTTGCTTTTAAGTTCATGACTTATTTTAATTTCTTGTTTGATTATTTTTATCATAATATCATCAACACCTTTCTTAAACGACAAAAAAATCAATCATTTCTGATTGATTTAATCATTAACATCGCTTTGGTGCGACGATTTTTGCTTCTGGAGC
>CABUNR010000050.1:0-1857 GCA_902492995.1 uncultured Bacillota bacterium
TTTTACCACATTTTGGTTCTTTTTATTTAGTGTGAACTTTAAAGGTATTATAATCTTATTTTGCTTCTTCTATTGCTCTTGTTTCTCTTATTACTGTTACTTTTATTGTACCAGGATATTGTAGTTCATTTTCTATTTTTGTTTTTATATCACGTGCTACTTTATAACTTCCTAGGTCATCTATTTCTTCTGGTTTTACGATAACTCTAACTTCACGTCCTGCTTGAACTGCATATGATTTTTCAACTCCTGGTGTTTCTTTAGCAATTTTTTCTAAGTCTTGTAGTCTCTTTACATAATTTTCTAGTGAATCACTTCTTGCGCCTGGTCTTGATGCTGATAAGGCATCTGCTATAGCAACTATTACTGATATTATACTTGTTGCTTCAGTATCACCATGATGTGATTCTATTGCATTTATAACTACTTCATTTTCTTTATATTTTTTAGCAATTTCGCTTCCTATTGTTACATGACTTCCTTCTACTTCATGGTCTATAGATTTTCCTATATCATGAAGTAATCCTGCTCTTTTAGCTAGTGTTATGTTTTCCCCAAGTTCTGCAGCTATTAACCCTGAGATATGTGCTACTTCTATTGAATGCATTAAAGCATTTTGTCCAAAACTTGTTCTAAAATGTAACTTACCAACTAATTCTACTAATTCTGGATCCATTTTTGTAAGTCCTAGTTCAAATAAGGCTGATTCTCCATATTCCATTATTTTAATGTTCATTTCTTTACTTACTTTATCATATAATTCTTCTATTCTTGTTGGATGAATTCTTCCATCTTTTATTAATGTTTCTAATGTTACTCTTGCAATTTCTCTTCTTAAAGGATCAAATGATGATAAAACAATTGCTTCTGGAGTATCATCTATTATTAAATCAACTCCTGTTACAGCTTCTATTGTTCTTATATTTCTTCCTTCTCTACCTATGATTCTTCCTTTCATTTCATCATTAGGTAATTCTACTACTGTTACTGTTTGTTCATTTGCTACATCACTTGCATATTTTTGCATACATGATACAAGCATTGCTTTTGATTTTTTATCTACTTCTAATTTTGCTTCTGATTCTCTTTCTTTTATGTAGCTTGCGATTTCTAAATTCATCATTTCTTCTACTTTTTTTAGAACCATATCTTTTGCTTCTACTTTAGATAAACCAGCTATTTTTTCAAGTTCTTCTATCTGTTGTTTTTTGATTTCTTCCACTTTTACTTGCTCATTTTGAATTTCTTTTTGTCTATTTATTAAATTATTTTCTTTTTCATCTAGTAATTGCTCACGATTTTGCATAGTTTGATCTCTTCTATCAATACTATTTTCACGAGCTAAAAGTCTCTCTTCTGATTCTTTTATTTCTGATTTTTTTTCTTTTACATAATTATCTGTTTCAATCTTTATTTGATGTGCTTCTTCTTTTGCTTCTATTATACTATCTCTTTTAGCTTTATCTGCTTCTTTTTTTGCATTTTCTATCATTTTTTCTGCTTTTGATTCAGCTTTTGCATTTTTAATATAGTTAAAAATAATCATAACAATTATTCCAAAAAAAAGTCCAATTAAAACTAGTAAAATGGAGAAAAATATACCATTCATATTATACCTCCATCTCTAGTAAATTATATTTACCTAATATAATTATAATATTTATTTTAAAAAATTACAAGGGCAAATTTTTTTATATGAAAAATTATTCATATAACTAAAATTTATAAAAAAATTATCATGCATTATGATAATTTTTTAATTATTCTGTTACAGGTGCTATTTCATAAACACATGCGCCTTTAGACGAATCTGTTGTATCTGTATACATACCTATTTTAGCTGTATTATTTATTATT